>CAWHPT010000012.1:0-126595 GCA_963831225.1 uncultured Alphaproteobacteria bacterium | reverse complement strand
CCGACGATGCGGAACGATACCTTCGCCATCGCCTGACTCGGAATTACCGTCTTGGCTCCCTCCCCTGTATAACCGCCGTTCATCCCGTTGATCTCGGCAGTCGGGCGCGTCGCGATCTGCTCGATCAGCATGCGGTCGCGCTCTCCCGCCGCCACTTTGAGACCAACGCTGCCGAGAAAATCCTCGGGCTTGAGGTCGAGGGCGGCGAGGTCCTGTCTTATGTCGGGCGGCAACTCGTTCACACCGTCGTAGAAACCGGGAATCATCACGCGGCCATTTTCGTCGTGCAGTGCTGCGAGGATGCGTGACAGCACCCGCAGCGGATTTTGCGCGGCGCCGCCGAACAGGCCGGAATGGAGGTCGCGGTCGGCACAGGTGAGCCTGACTTCCTCGTAAACGAGACCGCGCAGCGAGGTGGTCACCATGGGCGTGGCGCTGTCCCACATGCTGGTATCGCAAACGAGCGCAAGATCGAGCTTGAATTCGTCGGCATGCTCCTTGACGAAGCCGAACAGATGATTCGAGCCACACTCCTCTTCACCTTCGATCATCACAGTAATCGGCAGCGGCAATTGACCGGTTACGGCCTTGAATGCGCGGCACGCCTCGATGAAGGTCATGACCTGACCTTTGTCGTCGCACGCCCCGCGGGCGACGATGATTTTTCGCCCATCCGGCAAGGTGGCAAGGCGCGGCGCAAATGGCGGCGTCTCCCATAATTCGAGCGGATCGACCGGCTGCACGTCGTAATGTCCGTAGAACAGCACCCGCGGGGAATTGCCGTCCGCAGAGCCTGCCCTGGCTCTTGCCGACGACGATCGGGTGACCTGCGGTCGGTCGCATTCTGGTATCGAAGCCGATCGCGGACAGATCGCTCGCGACATATTCGGCTGCGGCGCGGCACTGTTCCTTGTAGGCGGGGTCGGTGGAGATCGACTGAATTCTCAAGAAGTCGAACAGGCGCGCCGAGGCTGTTGTCGAGATCGGCGTCGATCTTGTCGAGCACCGCCGGTAGGGCACGGGCAGGAGCCATTGGCAGGTCGTCCTTGGATTCCAGTTACCAATCCAGTCGCGGGCACATTGCGTGCGCGCAGTCCGGCGCACCGCATCTTGCAGGTTCATTCGCCGGACATTTCGCCGAACATCGGCAAGAGAATCAAAGCCTGGGGTCCTGCGCCGGCAATCCGAACTGCACCCGTCCGGCGTTCACGGCCTGAATGTCCCAGGCCATGGTGATCTGCGAGACCGCGGCGTGAATGTCGCGCCAGGCCAGCAGGAACAGGCTGTCCGCATTGAGGCCGCGCGCGCCGATCAATGGGTGCAGCCGCTCGATCGCGCGCAGGCACAGCTGGCCGGCGAAGGCGTTATTGAGCCGCCAGCGGGCGCGCTGCGGGAGCGGCGGCCTTTCGCCGCTGGCCCCGATGCGCATCGCATCCTCGAAATCCTTGAGCAGCAGCGCTTCCGCGGCGTCGATCTCGGCCGCGGCCTCGGCAACGCGGACCTGCACGGTCGGCAGTTCGGACATCTTGACGCCGCCCGACCGAGAGCCGCGTGCTCATGTCTTCGACGATCGAGATCGAAAGCGCCGCGAGCAATGCCGAGACAGACGCCGGAGAACACCTTGGTCCCGACCGAGAACGGCGGCACCTTGTAGAGCGGGCCCGGATTGACCGCGCTGCCGGGCGACGGGCCGCCCCCGATCAGCTGGGTGTCGAGCACGCGGTGGTCGGGCACGAATACGTCCTTGAACACGATCGACTTGCTGCCCGTTCCGCAGAGCCCGTTGACGAACCAGTCGTCCAGGATGGTGAAGTCCTTCTTCGGCACCAGAACGAAGCGGTGGTCGGGCGGCCCGCCCTCCTTGGGGATGAAAACCTGAAGGTTTTCCCAATCGGCGAAGTCGATGCCGCTCGCGAAGCTCCAGATGCCGTTGAGCACGATCCCGCCGTCGACATGGCGTCCAGTGCCGCCCTGGGTCGGAAACGACGAAGCGCACAGCGCGTCGGGATTGTCGCCCCAGACCTCGTCCTGCGCCTGCGGCTGGTGCATGCCGATGATCCAGTTCTGGGTCGCGAGATTGGTGAAAATCCACGCGCTCGATCCGCAGCCGCGGCCGAGCTCGCCGGCGACCTCGACCAGCATGCCGATCGACATCTCGTAGCCGCCGTAACGCACCGGCTGGAACAACTTGTAGAAACCGGCCTCCTGGAACGCTCGATGAGTCTCATTTGGGATGATCCGCGTCACGCTCGGTTTGCAGCGCCTTGTCGCGCAAGCCCGGGATCAGCTCCCGTGCACGATCCAGAATGTGCTGCCGCGTCGGCCGCTCCAGTATTGCCGCATCCATGCTCTCGCCTCGCCCCGGGAACTCAGCGTCGCAGAATCCCGCCCAGTGTCCCGCGCACGATCGCGCGGCCGACCGAGCTGCCCGTCTTTCCGCCGAGCGACTTCCCGATGTCGGCCGCGATCTGGCCAGCAACACGGCCGGTCACCGAGCGCGTGACTTCGCGTGCGATCACCTGCCCGGTCGAAAGGCGCCTGCCGCGCGGGCGGCCGATGCCGAACATGCCGCCCAGCATGGCGCCGATAGCGCTCAACACGCTGCCGAGGCTTCCGGGCGCGGGCGGTTCATCAGTCCCCTGACCTCCCGGCGTGCCCGGCGACCGTGCTGGCCCGTCGGCGGCGGCCTCCGATTGCACCCTTTGCTGCAAGATCTCGTAGGCGGATTCGGAATCCACCGCCGTGTCATATTTACCCTTGACAGGGCTCCTGGCCATCAACGTCTTGCGTTCCGCCGGGGTGATCGGGCCGATCCGCGCAGAGGGCGGCCGGATCATGGAGCGGTCGACCATCGAGGGCGTGCCGTTGCCTTCGAGGAAGGAGACCAGGGCCTCGCCCTTGCCGAGCTCCGTGATGACCTTCGCAGTATCGAGGTTGGGATTGGGACGAAACGTCTCTGCTGCCGCCCTGACCGCCTTCTGGTCGCGCGGGGTGAACGCACGCAAGGCATGCTGCACTCGGTTGCCGAGTTGCGCGAGCACCTTATCGGGAACGTCGAGCGGATTCTGCGTCACGAAGTAGACTCCCACTCCCTTCGAGCGGATCAGCCGGACCACCTGCTCGATCTTGTCCAGGAGTGCCTTCGGCGCATCGGTGAAAAGGAGATGCGCCTCGTCGAAAAAGAAGCAAAGCTTGGGCTTGGGCTGGTCGCCGATCTCGGGAAGCTCCTCGAACAGCTCCGAGAGGAGCCAAAGGAGAAAGGTGGCGTAGAGCCGCGGGCTCTCCATCAGCTTGTCGGCTGCGAGAATGTTGATGTAGCCCCGCCCGTCGCGATCGGTACGGATGAAGTCCTTGAGCTCGAGCGCCGGCTCACTGAACAGTCTGTCGCCGCCCTGGTTCTGTAGCACGAGGAGCTGGCGCTGAATCGCCCCGATCGAAGGCTTGGAGACATTTCCGTACTGCACGGTGAGCGCGGCGGCGTGCTCCGAAATATAGCCGAGCATGGCGCGCAGATCCTTGAGGTCGAGGATCAGCAGACCCTGCTCGTCGGCGACCCGGAAGCAGATATTGAGCACGCCCTCCTGCACCTCATTGAGATCGAGGAGCCGCGACAGCAACAGCGGCCCCATTTCGGAAATGGTGGCGCGTACCGGATGACCCTGCTCGCCGAACAAGTCCCAGAACACGACCGGGAACTGGTCCGGCTGGTAGTCAATTCCCATGGTCTTGGCACGAGTGACGAATGCCTCCTTGGCTTCGCCGGTCTCGGAGATGCCGGAGAGATCGCCCTTGATGTCTGCGGCAAACACCGACACGCCCGCCCGCGACAAACCCTCCGCCAGAACCTGCAAAGTCACCGTTTTTCCGGTACCGGTTGCCCCGGTCACCAGGCCGTGGCGATTGGCCAGCGCAAGGGTAGAACCTCGGGCTTCGAGCCCTTGCCGATGAAGATCGTTGTTTCCGTATCGAGGTCCGCCATTGCATGATCCCTTGAGCTCGCGCGCTTGCAGCTATTGTGGCCGTCTCATCTGCACGGTCAACTGTCCAGGGCAACACGCTCGCACGACGCCGGACGGGAATATGCAGTATTCACCCAGGTCGAAAGAACGAAGGTGATATCGCATGACTGCCCCTGATGCATGAATGCAACAATGCATCGTCACTTTGTCCGGAGTGCTTGTGTTCCAAAGTTTTGCCGGCCTAGTATACCACCAACGTGCCGAGGGTTTGGGGCTGGCGAGGGGGCACATGAACGATCGCATCGCACGTCTCGTCCCGAATGGGACGCCCACCGAGCATCCGCGCGCACCGTTGGCGTCATCCTTTTGCATCTCCTGCAAGAGCAGTAAGCGCACTGCATTTGAACAAACGGGAGAGCACGCTGTCGGCGACATCGCCGGCGCGGTCCCCGGCCTCGGCCAGTTCGTCTGACGCTTCGTAGCGACAACGGCTGGCCAGAACGAGGAGAAGTAAATGTCCTACTCGATCGCCGCGATCGACGATCTCGATTCGGACGAAGCCGACGCGCTGAAATCCGTCGGCATAAGAACGACGGAGAAGCTGCTCGAGGCCGCGAAAAGCCCAAAGGGCCGCCGGGAGCTCGCGGCCATGACCGAGCTGGACGAGAAGCGTCTGCTGCACTTTGCCAATCTTGCCGACAAGCTGCGCATCAAGGGCATGGGGAAGGAATATGCCGGACTGTTGTGCGCGGTCGGCGTCGATACCGTGAAGGAACTGAAATATCGCAACCCGCAAAAGCTCGTCAAATCCATGGCAGATGCAAACAAGAAACGAAAGCTGGTGCGCTTTCTGCCGTCCGAGAAGCTCGTGAAACGCTGGGTCGAGCATGCTCGCAAGCTTCCGCAAAAGATCACCTATTGATCGAGCCAGCCGGCCCGCGGAACGGACCAGCTCGCTCGTCCGGACGCGCCAATAAGGCGAATCTTCTCACGCCGCTCTGACACCGCTCCCAGGCCGGGCGCAAAGGCACCGCCATGACGCTCTCGCGCCGTGATGCCGGTTCGGAGGAAAGCGGGAATGGCATGCGCAGCCCGCTGGCGCGCCTGTTGTCGCTGGCCCGGCCGATCGTCATGGGAGTTCTCAACGTAACGCCCGACTCCTTTTCCGATGGCGGTCGCTTTCTCGATCCCTCGGCGGCATTGGACCAGGCCCGCCGGATGGCGGGCGAGGGCGCCGACATTCTCGATATCGGAGCCGAATCCACCCGTCCCTATGGCGGCGCTGTGCTGGTTTCGGTCGAGGAGGAAATGCGCCGCCTTGCACCGGTGATTTCTGGCGTGGTGGCTCTCGGCGTCCCGGTCTCCATCGATACCATGAAATCCGGGGTCGCGGCCTGGGCGCTGGCGAGCGGCGCAGCGATGGTCAATGACGTCTGGGGACTGCAACGCGACGAGCGCCTGGCACAAGTGGTCGCCGAGCACGCCGCGCCGGTCGTCATCATGCATAACCGCGAGTCCGCCGATTCCGCGATCGACATCATGGCCGATATCAGAGGCTTCTTTGCCCGCTCGCTCGAGATTGCGGCTCGGGCAGGCATCGCGCGGAACAATATCGTGCTCGATCCTGGCATCGGGTTCGGCAAGACACCGGAGCAAAGCCTCATCGCCATCGCGCGGCTCGAAGAGCTCAAGTCCTTCGGTCTTCCGCTGCTCGTCGGAGCATCGCGCAAACGATTTATCGACAAGGTCTCGCCTGCAACGCCCGATCAGCGCCTGGGAGGATCGATCGCAGCGCATCTGGCAGCGGTTGCGCGCGGCGCCGAAATCATCCGCACCCACGACGTCGCCGAGACCGTCCAGGCATTGCGCGTCGCCGCCGCGATCGAGAATGCGCAATGACCGACGCGGTGTTCGTGAGCGGACTTGCTCTCCACGCCTATCACGGCGTGATGCAGCACGAGGCCAGGGTCGGACAGAGCTTTACGCTCGACCTCCTGCTCGACATCGATCTGGCACAGGCCTCCCAATCCGACAAGCTCGCGCACACCGTCGGTTATGATCATGTCGTCGAGGTCGCGCGCCAGGCGTTTTGCAAGCGTCGCTACAGACTGATCGAGGCTGCCGCCGGCGCGGTTGCGGAAGCCGTGCTCGATCGTTTCCACCAGGTTTCGCAAGTGCGCGTGACCGTGCACAAGCCGCATGCGCCGATCGCCGCGAGTTTCGCCGATGTCGGCGTCACCATCGTTCGCGTGCGTCACAGCTGATCTTCCGCCTTCGGCGGTGACGTGCGCGCTGGAACCACCATGGCCGAGGTGCTGCTTGCATTGGGAGGCAATGTCGGCGAGGTCAGGAATACTCTCGACCGCGCCGTTGCCGCCCTGTGCGAGGGCGAAAGGGTACGCCTGCAGGCGTGCTCGTCCGACTACCGCACGCCACCCTGGGGCGTCGAAGACCAGCCCCCTTTTGTCAATCGCTGCATCGCAATCGAAACGGACCTGCCGCCGCACGCCCTGCTGGCATTGGCGCATGAGGTGGAACGCGCGCTCGGGCGTGACCGCCGGAGTGAACGGCGCTGGGGACCGCGCCCGGTCGATATCGACCTCATCGCCTATGACGACCTCGCTCTGCAAACTCCGGATCTCACGCTGCCGCATCCACGCCTGCTCGAGCGCGGCTTTGTCCTCGTTCCGCTCGCCGAGATCGCGCCGCACCAGGTGATCGCCGGCAAGCGTGTTGGTGACGCGCTGGCGGAGATCGATACGAGCGGCATCGAGCGGCTGCCGCCACGAACCTGAGGCCCGGTGAAGCGACGTCGTGCTCACTGCGCATCTGCGGCACAGCGAAATCCGATATTGTGATGGCCCGCGGTGGCACGGCGCGAAACGGTTCCCCCGCGCCATGCGCCGCGCAGCGTCTCGGGTCCGGTGTCGGCCGCACCACCGCGGACGACCCGGTCCGCCACCCGATCGGGATCCTCGCGGCCGTCGTCGGCGCGGTAGGGATAGGCCCGCGCAATGCTCGAAGTCCACTCGTGGACGTTGCCGGCAAGATCGAGCACGCCGTCGGGCGTTGCGCCCAACGGCAATGTGCCGACGGGGACCGTTCGGGTCCAGCCTGCTCCGTAGCGGGCGCGCCTGGCATCGGGCCGGTCCTCGCCCCAAGGATACGTGCGGCCCTCCGGTCCGCGCGCCGCAAGCTCCCGCTCGGCCTCCGTCGGCAGGCGCTTGCCTTGCGTGAGGCAATAGTCACGGGCCCCGTACCAGGTCATCTCGATGGCAGGATGCAACTCGAATCCGGGGTCGGCGCGCCAATGCCCGCCCGACTGGCGGATGCGTGCATCGCCGTCGTCCCAATCGAACAGGTGTTGTCCACGCGCATTGGAGGTCCGGCCGAGTTGATCCAGAAACGCGGCCAGCTCCGCATTGGTGACCGGTCGACGATCGATCCAGAACGCCTCGGGTGTGACCGGATGGGCGGGCCGCTCATCGGCAGGTCCATGAGCGCTGCCCATGGTGAAAGCGCCGCCGGCGATCCGCACCATGCCGGGCTCTGCGGCAGCGGCGCCGGTCGCAGCCGCGGTCGCGAGCACAAGCAGCGCGCAGCGCTCGAGCATGCATCGGAGAGCTGTTTCAATCGAGACCATGGAAATTCCTGCCGGAGCCGATCATGGATGAGATCACAAGATCACAATAGGGCTTCGGCATTCAGAATATTTGTTCTGCCGCGGTCGGGCGCATTGGCCGCCACGCCAGACCCGTGGCATTTTATGACCATGGATGACGATCTGCCGCTGGCTGCCGAGTTCCCGCCGGCGACCCGAGAACAGTGGCGCAAGCTGGTCGAAGCCGTGCTCGAGAAGCGGCCACACGACCACACGTTGATCTCCCACACCTATGACGGGCTGGCCATCGAGCCGCTATACATGCGACGGGAGGATGCCCAGCCTCTTGCCGGTCGCGCGGCTGGCATTCCCTGGCAGATCATGCAGCGCGTCGATCATCCCGACCCTTCGGTGGCAAATACCGAGGCACTGCACGAGCTCGAGAACGGCGCCACTGGCCTTGCGTTTGTCTTCGCCGGCTCGATCGGCGCTTACGGCTATGGTCTCGATGCATCCGAGCCTGCGATTGCGCGCGCACTCGAGGGCGTTCACCTGGACGCAGATGTTGCGCTCGATCTCGACCTCGGCCCGCAAAGCTACGATGCCGGCCAGTTGCTGGCGTCCCTGGTGCAGCAACGCGGCATTGCTCCTGCCGCCACGCGCATCCGGTTCGGCTTCGACCCCATCGGTGGTGCCGCGAGCGGCGGCAGTCCACTGCCCTGGGACGGGTTCGTTCCCACCTTTAATGCGGCGATCACCCAGCTTGCTGCGCAAGGCTTCGGCGGGCCGTTCGCGCAGGCGGACGGACGGCCGATTCACAACGCCGGAGGCTCGGAGGCGCAGGAGCTTGCCTACGTGCTGGCCGCCGCCGTCGCGTATCTGCGCGCACTGGAGGCGGGCGGCTGCGGACTCGATGCCGCACGCGCCATGATCTATTTCCGTCTTGCCGCCGATGCCGATCAGTTTCTCACCGTTGCCAAGTTTCGTGCGCTGCGCAAGCTCTGGGCGCGGGTCGAGAATGCCTGCGGCCTGACGCCGAGACCGGCCTTCCTTGCCGCGGAAACCGCCTGGCGCATGATGACCAGGCGCGATCCCTACGTGAATATGTTGCGCGCGACCCTCGCCGTCTTCTCGGCTGCTCTCGGCGGCGCGGACGCGGTCACCGTGCTGCCATTCACCATGGCGCTCGGGCTTCCCGACCGTTTCGCGCGACGCATCGCTCGTAACACGCAGATCGTTCTCATCGAGGAAGCGAACCTCGCAAAAGTCGGCGATCCTGCGGCCGGTGCCGGCGGCACGGAGGATCTCACCGATCAACTGTGTGTTGCGGCCTGGGCGCTTTTTCAGGACATGGAGAAAGCCGGGGGAGCGCTGGCGGCGCTCGAAGAAGGCCTCGTTCAAACCGCCGTCGCGGGGGTGAGGGCAAGACGGGAGCACGCGGTGGCCCGGCGCATTGAAGCGCTGACCGGCACCAGCGACTTCCCCCACCTTACCGAGGTCCCCGTATCCGTACTCGATACCCCGCCGATAACGCTTGCGACAGGAGCAGTGGCGAGCTCGAAAATCGCGCCGCTGCCGCAATTCCGGCTGACCGAGCCGTTCGAGCGCCTGCGCGACCGCTCCGACCAGCATCTCGCTCGAACCGGCGAGCGCCCCAGAATGTTCCTGGCAAATCTCGGCACTCCCGCCGACTTCGCAGCACGGGCAAGCTTCGCCAAGAATTTGTTCGAAGCGGGGGGAATCGAAACAGCAGGGAATGACGGCTTCGCCACGCAGGACGAGATGATCGAGTCGTTCAAGGATTCGGGCGCCAGGCTCGCCTGCCTTTGCTCCTCGGACGCGGTCTACAGGCAGAATGGTGTGTCGGCCGTTGAGGCTTTGAGTGCAGCCGGGGCAGCGGTGTGGGTCGCCGGCAGGCCCGCCCGGCTGGAAACCGCGTTTCGCCGGGCTGGCACGAGCGGTTTCATTTTTGCCGGCTGCGATGCCCTGTCTGCGCTGGGCGCGGCCCACGCTGCACTCGACGCCGCACCGGTCTGAGCGCACTTGCGCCGCCCGAAGCGGCGCATGATATCCATCAATCGAAGGTGTCATGAGCAGAATTCCGGATTTTACCCAGGTCGATTTCACGACAGTTTCCGCTGCCGTCTCGGCAACCGGCGCAGCCCAACCCTGGATCACTCCGGAAGGCATCGCGGTGAAGCCGCTTTACGGCCCGCACGACGTCGAGGGCCTGGATTTTCTCGACACCTTCCCCGGCATTGCGCCCTACCTGCGCGGTCCTTATCCCACCATGTACGTCACCCGGCCGTGGACGATCCGGCAGTATGCCGGCTTCTCCACGGCCGAGGATTCGAACGCGTTCTACCGGCGCAATCTCGCCGCCGGCCAGAAGGGTCTCTCGGTCGCCTTCGATCTCGCCACCCATCGCGGTTACGATTCCGATCACCCGCGCGTCAGCGGCGACGTGGGCATGGCCGGCGTGGCGATCAACTCCATCTACGACATGCGCACGCTGTTCGGCGGCATTCCGCTCGACCAGATATCGGTGTCGATGACCATGAATGGTGCCGTGCTGCCGGTGCTCGCGCTCTACATCGCCGCCGCGCAAGAGCAAGGCGTGAAGCCGCAACAACTCTCGGGAACCATTCAGAACGACATTCTCAAAGAGTTCATGGTGCGCAATACGTATATCTATCCGCCGGAGCCGTCGCTGCGCATCATTTCCGATATCTTCGCGTTCACCGCCTCGCACATGCCGAAGTTCAATTCGATCTCGGTTTCCGGCTACCACATGCAGGAGGCCGGCGCGACGCAGGATCTCGAGCTTGCCTACACGCTCGCCGACGGCGTCGAGTACGTGCGCGCCGGCCTGAAAGCCGGGCTCGACGTCGATCGATTTGCGCCGCGCATCTCGTTTTTCTGGGCGATCGGGATGAACTTCTTCATGGAGGTCGCCAAGATGCGCGCCGCGCGCCTGCTCTGGGCGAAGCTGATGAAGGGCTTCGCACCCGATGACGCGCGCTCTCTCTCGCTGCGCACCCATTGCCAGACATCCGGCTGGTCGCTCGCGGCACAAGACGTCTTCAACAACGTCGTGCGTACCGCGATCGAGGCGATGGCGGCAACCCAAGGCCACACCCAGTCGCTGCACACCAATGCGCTCGACGAGGCGCTGGCGCTGCCGACCGATTTCTCGGCCCGCATTGCCCGCAATACCCAGATCGTGCTGCAGCAGGAGAGCGGCACGACCCGCATCATCGATCCCTGGGGCGGCTCGTACTACGTCGAGCGGCTGACCTATGAGCTCGCGAGGATCGCCTGGAAGCACATTCAGGAAATCGAGGACATGGGCGGCATGGCCAAGGCCATCGAAGCAGGCCTGCCCAAGCTGCGCATCGAGGAAGCGGCGGCCAGGACGCAAGCGCGCATCGACGCCCGCGAGCAGGCCGTCATCGGCGTGAACAAGCATCGGCCGGAGCGGGAAACCCCGGTCAACCTTCTCAAGATCGATAACGCGGCAGTGCGGCAATTGCAGATCGAGAAGCTTGCCCGGCTCGAGCGCGAGCGCGATCCGAAAGCAGTCGATGCTGCACTTTCGGCACTGACGCGCACTGCCGGCGGCGGCAACGGCAATCTGCTCGCACTCGCCATCGAAGCGGCGCGCGCCAAGGCGACGGTCGGCGAAATCTCCTTGGCGCTGGAGCAGGTCTTTGGCCGCCACCGCGCGCAGATCAAGACCATCAGCGGCGTCTACAAGCGGGAGGTCGGCGCCATGTCGGAATCCGTCACGCGCGTGCACAAGCTGGTCACCGAATTCGAGGCCAATGAAGGCCGCAGGCCCCGCATCCTGGTAGCTAAGATCGGCCAGGATGGCCACGACCGCGGGCAGAAGGTGATCGCGACTGCATTTGCCGACCTCGGGTTCGACGTCGACATCGGCCCGCTGTTCGCGACGCCCGCCGAGGCGGCGCGCCAGGCGGTGGAAAACGACGTGCACGTGCTCGGCGTCTCCTCGCTCGCTGCCGCTCATCTCACGCTCGTCCCCGAGCTCAAGACCGAGCTGCGCAAGGAGGGCCGCGATGACATCATGATCGTGGTGGGCGGCGTGGTGCCGCCGCAGGATCATGACGAGCTCAGGCGCGCCGGCGCCGAAGCGATCTTTCCGCCGGGCACCGTTATCGCCGACGCGGCGGAGGCGCTGATCGGTACGCTCAACGAGAGACTCGGCCACCGCAAAGCGGCGGCCGAGTGACCGGCCGCAAGACGGTTAGCGTGCCCTGCTCTCGATCACATCTCGCCTGTCGTCCCGCCTGTCCACGATTTTGCGCGCGTGGCGCACCACATGGTCGGCGACGATGGCATGCGCCTCGGCGGTCGGATGAATCGCTCCGCTGTAGAGCGCGGCATAGGCGGGTTGCAGGATGTCGAACAGCGGCGTGCCTTCGCGATGCGTGTTGGCAGCGAGGAATGCGTCGTTCGGCGTCCGAAAGAGGCGCCACTGGCGGGCATAGGGCAATGAAGCCGCCGGCGAATACGGCTTGAACGCGTCGCCATTCGCGGGCTTGCGCGGCATGCGCATCGCGATCGCGTCGGCATGCAGTCGCTTGGGATCGCGTGCGCAGAGGCCGCGCTTGCCGAATGCCGGGATATGCTCGGTCACCAGCGAAAAGCCGGTGCCGGCACCGGTGGCAAGATCGGCCGGGCAGGCGGCGCGCCCGCTGCCTGCGGCGATGCATTCGAGCCGCCCGAGAAAATCGCCCAGGAATTCCGCCGTCTCCTGCAGGCGCTGGCGGCCAAGCCTCAGGCCGGGATGCACGTCCATGCCCAATGTCGGATGGGCGCCGCAGAGCCCACCGGTCTCGTCATGATGGATCGGCTCATAGGATGACTGCACGACGCGCGAAGGCGCCACCCCGAAACCGTCGCGCAGGGCGTCCTTCACCGCCTTCATGCGCTCGTCCAAGACTTCCAGATAGGTGCGCGAAACCGCCGGGCCGAATCGCATCGAGCTGCCGGCCAAGCCGGCTATCGGCGCGATATCGGTGACGTTCTCCGTCATGGAGAAGGCTGCGAGCGCACCAAAGCCGACGTCGTTGCCGCCGACGGACAACAATACCAGGTCGATCGGGCGCTTGCGCAGTTGCGGCGGGCACCAGCTCTTGGTGATGCTTTGCGCCGAGATCCGGGTGCTGCCATGGGTGTAGATCGGCAGCGTATAAATCGCGTTCTGCGAACGCGCACCGCGGCACAGGAGATCGCTCAACTGATCGAGCTGGGCGCGCACCCTGCCCCCAGCGATCTCACTCGCTCCCTCGCGCGGATCCATATCGAGAAACAGCCCATCGGTCACCTCGGAGCCGGAGCAGGCGAATGTTGCGAATGTCACCGAGCGGTGGCGATTCTCCAGCGCAAGCTGCATTGCCACGCGGAATGGATAGCCATATTGCGAGCGATGGCAGTCGCGGCTAAGCCAGCGGGCGGATGCCTTGTCGAAGGCCGCGAGAAACTCCGGCGACGAAAGCTTGTGGAATCTTTCGGACGCCTCATCGTCCATGTATCGCCGCGGCAGCACCTTGGGATTGTGCTGATCCTCGTCGGAGGCGAGCCCATAGCTCGGAGCTGCTGGGCGGGCCGGCGTTCTCGATGCGACCTCCTCGCGCAGCAAAGCCGGGTCGTAAACCATCTCGCGGGCAGGGCTGAATTGAACCGGGCGGTCCGGATTGCTTTCGCCGGAGGCAAAGGAATCGCCGAGCGCCACAATGAAGATGTCCTCGACGATGACGAGCTCGGCGAGCTCTCGGCCATCGGGAAGCCGGACCGTCACCGAGACACCGGAATTTTCGCGCTCGAGCGCAAAGGGAACGCGCGCAATGGTGAGCTTGTCGGCGCAGGCCGTCCGTCTGGTTTCAGCTTTGGCTCCGGGCTTGCGCGGCTGCCAGCTCCAGATGCATTCACCGCTGCGCGCGGCGAGCTGCTCGGACGCGATGCGGATCGCGACCGTATGCGCGGCCGGCAGCACATAGTCTTCGCGTATCGCACCCCAGGAATATTTGCGCTCGCACGAGGGGGAATAGCGCCGCACAGGGCCGTTGCTCTCGTAGCAGGTCTCGCCGACGGTTTGGGCGGCCCAGCCCAGCCGGCTCTGCTGGTAGCGCCTGCCCGCGGTCGCCGCACACCGGTCGGCAGTCGATGCATCCTTGCAGTCGGGATCGTTGAGTTGGCGCTCGGTGCGCCAGATGATGTCCTCCGGCAGCGGACCCGAAGGCTCGCCGCGCACCGCCTTGAACGCAGTCTCGTGCAGCGCAAATGCCCGGGTCGGCTTGAACAACCGGAACGGGCTTTCGACCTCCCAGATCAGCTCGGCAGCTCGACCGGAATCGCTGGAAAGGCCGGCGAGCAGAGCGATCGCCCAAGCGGTCGCTGCGAGCGTCAGTCGACGCATGCATCCCTCCCCGACCCATTCAACGCTATATTAGCGTCCGGTCATGGGCGGCCGCTAGAGAACTTTACCATCCGTTAACCAGTCGGACCAACAGCCGTGCGTTTCGCCTCCCCCGTTGCAAATAAACAACAGAACGCCGCGCTTCAGACACCGGGTGCGGACGGGCGGCCTGCAGCACGCCGGTCAAAGGCAGCTTGATGTCGTCGCCTCGCCGGTCGACCCCCGACGTTGCGGCGCTCGTGCGCGGCATCCGCGCTGGCCAGCGGGCGGTCATTGCGCGCGCCATCACCTTGATCGAAAGCTCCCGGGCCGACGACCAGAAGGCCGCCCGCCGCCTGGTCCAGGACCTTCTGCCCACCACCGGCAAGGCCATCCGCGTCGGCATCACCGGGGTGCCGGGGGTCGGCAAGTCCACGACCATCGACGCACTGGGTTCGCTGCTCACGACGCAGGGCCATCTGGTCGCAGTCCTCGCGGTCGATCCGTCCTCGGCGCGCAGCGGCGGCTCGATTCTCGCCGACAAGACCCGAATGGCACGGCTCGCCTGCGACACCAACGCCTTTGTACGACCGTCACCGTCGTCAGGGACGCTCGGCGGGGTTGCTGCGATGACCCGCGAATCGATGCTGATTTTGGAAGCCGCCGGATACGGCATCGTGCTGGTCGAAACCATCGGTACCGGACAGTCGGAAACCATGGTCGCCGACATGACCGATTTTTTCCTGGTGCTGATGCTGCCGGGTGCCGGTGATGAGCTTCAGGCCCTCAAGAAAGGGATTGTCGAGCTCGCCGACATGATCGCGGTCAACAAGGCTGACGGCGACAACCGCGGACGCGCCAAGGCTGCCGCTGCCGAATACCGCGCGGCGCTGCATATCCTGACGCCACGGTCGCCGACCTGGTCGCCTCCGGTCATGACCTATTCGGCGCTGACCGGGGACGGGCTGGCCAAGCTCTGGGAGAGTGTTCTCGAGCACCGCGATCGCATGATCGCTTCCGGAGAGCTCGAGGCGCGCCGGCGCGAGCAGCAGGTCAAGTGGATGCGGGCGATGTTGCAGGATCGCGTGCTGGCACATCTCAAATCGGACCCGACGCTCAGAGCGAAGCTTCCTCGCATCGAAGCCGCGGTGGCCGAGGGACGGATGACACCGACGATGGCCGTGGACGAGATCGCGGCGGCGCTGGGGCTGTGATGTTGACCATTCTCATCACCGGCTTCGGACCATTTCCCGGCGCGCCGTTCAATCCGACCGGGCCGCTCGCTCTCGAGCTGGCGCGGCGCCGTCATCCCGCCTCGAGCAATGTGCGCCGCATTGCCCACGTTTTTCGAACGAGCTATCAGGCGGTCGACAGCGAGTTGCCGGCACTGCTGGCGCGCGAAGAGCCCGACGCGTTGGTCATGTTCGGACTTGCAGGGCGCAGCAGGCATCTGCGCGTCGAAACTCGCGCCCGCAATTCGTTTGCGCGCATGCTTCCCGACGTCGGCGGACATTTCCCGGCCAGCGCGATCATCGATCCTGCGGCGCCGCCGGCGCTCTCGCTGCGAGTGCCGGCGCAGCGGCTCCTGATGGCGGCACGGGCGACCGGTGTGCCGGCCGAGCTCTCGCGCGACGCCGGGCGCTATCTTTGCAATTATTTGTGCTGGCGCGCCGTCCACTCGGCTGTCCGGCTGGGCGCGCCGCGGCTGGTGGCATTCATTCATGTCCCCGCCGTTCCGCGGACGCAGGGACCGCAACAACGCCGGTCCAAGCTCACGCTCGATGATCTCGTACGGGCCGGAGAAGCGATCGTGCGGGCAACGGTCGTGGCAGCCCGGTAACGAGTCCGCCCGCATTGCGTGCTTTTAATGTGCCGCTATGACGCACCTTCATTGTGCGAGCACGGGTGCCGCATGCCATATTCCAGTCTGGAACCCGACCTCATTGACCTGCATGCGCCGCCACGTTCGCCAAGTGCTCGTTGCAATCCTCGCACTCTTCCTGCTTCCCCTCGCGGTCCACGCGCTGCTTTATGCCAGCAAGGATCGGCCGACGAGCTTTCGCAACGCCGACTGGTCGAGCGTCGGCATGCTGCAGCCGGCGGGCGCCGATGGCGAAGCGCGGCTGCTGGTCTTCACCGGCCGCACCGGCCGCTGGAAGGGCATTTTCGCGGTCCACAGCTGGGTCGTCTTCAAGCCCGAGAACGGCGCCACCTGGAGCCGTTACGACGTTGTCGGCTGGGGACAGCCGTGCGCACCAACGGCTGGGCGCCGGACGGGCGCTGGTTCGGCGACACGCCGCGCGTTCTCGTGGATGTCCGCGGAGCGCAGGCCGCGGCGCTCATTCCGAGGGTCAAGGCAGCGATCACGGACTACAGCTACAACAATTTCGGCGACTATCGGATTTGGCCCGGGCCGAACAGCAATACCTTCACCGCAACCGTGCTGCGCGCGGTGCCGGAGCTCGAGGTCACGCTTCCACCGAACGCGGTAGGCAAGGACTTTCGCGCCCATCCCTATCTCGGCTGGACCGACAGCGGCACCGGCATCGAGGCTTCCCTGTGGGGTCTTCTCGGCATTAAGATCGGCTGGATCGAGGGAATCGAGCTCAATTTCCTCGGGCTGGTCGCCGGGCTCGATCTGCGCCACCCCGGCGTGAAGCTTCCGGGCTTCGGCCGCGTCGGCATCGATGACGGGTCGGCCATCGCCGCGTCAGCTCCGGCGAAGTGATCTCGATTTCATTGCGGGCAGTGGGGGCGTAGCTGCTTGTCGAAGCTCTCCATCATCGTCCCGGTGCTGAACGAAGGCGAAGGCATCGCTGCCGCGCTCGATGCGCTTTCAGACCTGCGGTCGTTGGGCAGCGAGGTGATCGTGGTCGACGGCGGCAGCCGCGACGCGACCATCCAACGCGCGCGCCTGCGCGCCGACCGCGTCATCTCGGCGCCGCGCGGGCGCGCCTCGCAAATGAACGCCGGCGCGGCGAAGGCGCGTGGCGACGTGCTGCTGTTCCTGCATGCCGATACACGCCTGCCGAAGGCCGCCGAGCATGTGATCCTCGACGGCCTCGAGCGGTCGGGCCGCGCCTGGGGCCGCTTCAACGTGAAGATCGAAGGCCGCAGTCCGCTCCTGTTGATTGTCGGACGGCTCATGGACCTTCGCTCCCGGCTTACCGGGATCGCTACCGGCGACCAGGCGATATTCGTGCGCCGCGACGCGTTCGAAGTCGGTTGGCGGCTTTGTCGAGATCCCGCTGATGGAAGACATCGCATTGTCCAAGCGTCTCAAGCGCGTGAGCCGGCCCTTGTGCGTTCGCGAACGTGTGGTCAGCTCCGGCCGGAGATGGGAGCAGAACGGCGTGCTTGCCACCATCTTGCTGATGTGGCGGCTGCGGCTGGCTTATTTCTTGGGCGCCGATCCAAAGGAGCTCGCGCGCCAATACGGCTATGATTGAACCGGTCGCGGTTGCGATTCTCGCCAAGGTCCCGATCCCGGGCTTGGCCAAGACACGGCTCATCCCCCTGCTCGGAGCCGCGGGAGCCGCCGCTTTGCAGGAACGGCTGATCGAGCGCACGGTTGCGACCGCGTGTGCCGCCGCCGTCGGTCCAGTGACGCTGTGGACCACCCCGGATGAAAGTCATCCGGTCTTCGAGGCCATTTGCTCCCGGCACCGCATCGCCCGTGGCGCCGCAGGGAGACTGGCGACCTCGGCGCGCGCATGCTTGCGGCAATTGCCGCAGCGAACGGCCCGGCTTTGGTGATCGGCACCGACTGCCCTGCCCTTGCAGCCCGGACACTTGCGCACAGCGGCCGACATCCTGCGCCGCGGCACGGACGTCGTCGTGTTTCCCGCCGAGGACGGCGGCTATGTGCTCATGGGCATGCGCGAGCCCGAGCCCGCACTGTTCTCCGGCATGCCCTGGGGCACGTCGGGCGTGATGGAGGAGACACGCCGTCGGCTGCAGGCAATGCGGCCTGACCTGGCAGCAACCGGTCACCTTATGGGACGTGGATCTCCCCGAGGACGTGGAGCGGATGCATCGGCTCGGGCTTGCATGACTTGCGGTGAAATCGCATGAACGCGCGGTGCAGGAACGGACCGTTCGTCGCGGCATCTCAATCCAATCGGATCAAGAGCCAACGCGGCGACGATCATCGACGCCGCGACGATACGGCTCGCCCGCACCGGCTCCTTGAGAAAGACGACGGCGATTGCCGTGCCGAAAAGAACGCTGGTCTCGCGCAGCGCACCGACGATTGCAATCGGCGCAACCGTCATCGCCCAGATCGCGATGCCATAGGAGCCGACCTGCATGATCCCGCCGCCGAGCACCGATCCCCCAATCGCGCGCCATCGCCTGCACAACCGTCGCGCCCGCGAAGCGCGAGCACGTAGAGCAACATCATCGGACCGATGCACAGGAACAGCGCGACCGAATAGGCGTTGGCGCCGCCGGCGAGACGCGCGCCGATGCCATCGACCACGGTGTAGGCGCAGATCGTGACCGCGGTGAACAGCGCGAAACCGACGGCTCTGCGGTCGAGCCGCGCAAGCTCGCGGCCGCCGCGCAGCGACAGCAGAGACGATCCCGCGCCCAGCAGGACGATGCCGCACCAGCCGAGCAGTCCGAGCCGTTCGCCGATGAGAAGCGGTGGTCGCCAGCGCGGTCATCAACGGAGCCGATCCGCGCGCGATCGGATAAACCTGCCCCATATCGCCGGCACGATAACTCTCGATCAAAGCCGCAAAATAAACCAGATGGATCAGCACCGAGGCGGCGCACCATGGCCAAGCCGCCGGCGGCCGCCAGGCCGACGATCGGCAGCAACAACGCGCCACGATCGTCCCGCCGATCGAGATCAACACCGTCGTCACCAGCGGATCGAAGCCCGCGCTTGATGGTCGCGTTCCAACCGGCATGGCAGGCGGCGGCGCACAATACCGCGGCAAAGACGAATGTGTCCATGGCTCGTCAATGATTTCCGCGCCCCGCCCGTCCTCTCCCCCGGTCGCACGCGCGCAGCACGTAAATCGGCAGGCGCGCCGTTAATCCCGATAGGCGGCGCCCGGCCAGACCTGAGGCGCGGCGCGCTGATATTGCCTGGGCCGCACGACATCCGCGCCGAGCGCGTCGGCGGCGTGCCAAGCCCAATGGGGATCGTCGAGAAAGGCGCGTGCCAGAGCCACCATGTCGGCATTCCCTTGCGCGATGATCGCCTCGGCTTGCCTGGGCGTTGCGATCAGGCCGACGGTGCGGGTTGTGATGCCGGCCTCGCGTTTCACCTTGGCGGCGAATTCGACATTGAGGTTCGCGACCGCAGTCGGACGGGTCTCGGCGGTGATGCCGCCCGAGGAGACGCAGACATAGTCGAGGCCGGCGGTTTTCGAGCGCCTTGGCGAACACGACTGCATCATCGGGAGTGAGCCCGCCATCGAGCCAGTCACTCCCGGTCATGCGCGCGCCGAGCGGCATGCCTTTCGGCATTACGGCGCGTACGGCGCTCGCGATCTCGAGCGGGAAACCGCATGCGGCCCTGGATCGAGCCGCCGTAGCCATCGCGTGCGCTTGTTCGAGACCGGCGAAACGAAGCTGTGCAGGAGGTAACCGTGCGCGGCATGCAATTCGATGGCATCGAAGCCGATCCGCACGGCGCGCTCGGCGGCCGCGACGAAAGCTCGTGCACATCCGCGATGTCGGCAGCGCTCATTTCCCGCGGCACTGGCCAATCGGATCCGAAGGGGATGGCAGAAGGGGCGATCGTCTCCCACCCGCCAGATGCGGGCCCGAGCGGCTGACTGCCCTCCCAGGGCCTGGTCGAGGACGCCTTGCGGCCGGCATGAGCGAGTTGCACGCCGATCCTGGCATTGCCATAGCGGCGGCAATGAGCCACGACGCGCGCCAGCGCCACTTCGCAATCATTGGAATAGAGCCCGAGGCAGCCAGGGCTGATGCGGCCCCTGCGCTCGACATCGGTCATTTCGGCGATCAGGAGACCGGCACCGGAATTCGCCAGCATGCCGAGATGGTTGAGATGCCAATCGGAAGCGACACCATCCACCGCGCTGTATTGGCACATGGGAGAGACGACGATCCGGTTCGGAAGCTCAAGGTCAGCGAGCTGGATCGGGGAGAACAGGGCACTTGTCATGTCACCCGCGTCGATTGGGAGGAAAGGTCATTCGGAGCCGCTGGATGAAATGCGCCCACCGCCTCCCCGAGTGCATGGAGCGCGCCGAGCCATAGGACCTGATCGAGATCGCAAGCTTGGCGCCCAAGTTTGCACCAGCCAATCTGGGCTCGTTCACTCAACCGGTAAGCAGCCCCAAAAAATGACCCGCCCGGACGGGGAAATCCGGGCGGGTCGCTTTGATCGGCGCAGGGGATCGGGGGGGCGTGAGCGCCGATCGGGGCTGTAACTCGTGGCCTTTGGAGGCCGTTTGATCATTAGTGTTGCGAGCACGGCAGAAGGTTCAACTGACTTTGGGGAATCCGATCGAATTTTTTAACCTTGTGAAACCAATAATGTTAGTTTCAAATGCCTTGCGCGCCATGATTTCAAGGAAGGCGGTGAGCCCCGGCACGTGTTCCGCAGCCCCGGCCGTGGCCCCTAATGCGCCACGGCGATGAAATCCGACGACCTTCGACTCTTCCTGCATCTGCCGGATGATCCTGTTGACCTCGTTGGGAGCCAGCTTGCTGTCGGCGAGACGCAGGCGATAAAGACTGCCGCCCGACTTCAACGGACCTTCGACCAGCGTGGCCTTGTGCGCGCCGAGAAAGTTGGTGATTTCGGTCGCGGTCGCTTGCGGAGCAAAGCGCACGACCGCGAACGAGCCTTCGGCCGAAGCACTGGCGAGGTCGATGGTGCCCGGCAGCGCCGTGATCCCTGAACATGACCGTCGTGATCACAGCCGCCTGCAGCAGGATCGCAGCCGCGGCGGCTGTGGCCGACCAGGCCAGCGTGCGCGGGGCGAATCCCGAAAGAAACTCGGAGATGCGGCCACCGAGGTCGAACGCGCGCTTGCGGCGGGGCAGGCGCGCCTCCTCGGCGTCGATGGCCGCAAACAGCTTCTCCATCGCGCGCGCCGACGGCGCACCCAGCGTCTCGTTGAGATGAATGGTCTCCGCCAGCTCCTCGCGCACCAAGTGATAGCGCTGCGCAAGCTCGCGGTCGCATGCAAGCGCCTGCTCGACGCGATCGGCATCGCGGCGGTTCAGCGTCCCTGCCGCATGCCACGGCAGCAAAGTCTCGAGCTCATGGCGTTCTGGCTCTTTATTGATCATGTTCATGGCCAACCTCTTTCAATTCCTGCCGCCTTGAGCAGCTCTCCGAGTTTCTTGCGCGCGTAGAACATGCGCGTCTTGACCGTGTTCTCCGGGATCCCGACGATCTGCGCCACCTCTTCGACCGACTTCTCGTGATAGTAGACGAGGTCGATAATCTCCCGATGCTCCACCGAAAGGCCCTGTCAGGCACTTGCGGATAACGAGCTCTTGTCCTTCTTCTCCAGGCTAGTCTCCGGATCGTCGGACGGATCTTCGACTGCCTCTGCAGTCTCTTCGTCCAGCTCCTGGTCCGGCGGCCGGCGCCGCAGCGCCGAGAGGGCCTTGAAGCGTGCGATCGCCAGCATCCATGTCGCCGCCGCCGAGCGGCCTTCGAACCGGGCAGCTTGACGCCATACGTCGAGAAACACCTCGCTGATCAGGTCTTCCGCCGTTGCATCGTCGCGCACGATACGAACAACGAAGCGAAACACCCGAACGTGGTGTCGCGCGTAGAGCACCTGCATCGCCAGCCGGTCGCCGTTTGCAATTCGCCCGATCAGCACCTCGTCTGATGTCGCTTGCATCGCTTACGGACGGCCGGACTTGTCGGTTAGTCGCTGGCTACCAGCCTTGGGTTCACTGTTCCGCCACACAGAAGCCGGATCGCCCCCACCTTTGGTCCAAATCGTCGGGTGCCTGGGAACGCTTTGCCCCCAAATTTTGGCCGATCGACGGCCCGATAAGCCGACTTGGCGGCAAAATGCTACCATCGCTGTCGGGGGTTACCCGACTGGCACGCCGTTTCCTGGGAGATTCTGCAACCACCGGATGCGCGCGCGGAAAGGAACCGTTAACTCAAGTTCCAACTCGCATAGGCGACCCGAGCTTGCGCAGGGCCGCCAGCACCGAAAGCGCCGTGATCCGTCCCGTTTTGGGATTTTCCGAAGGAACATTCTCGATCGAGAGGGTGAATTGAGCGCAATCGCTGTCGACCTCGATGGTATGGCAGTTGCGGTCGGTGGTCGGATCGGCCCAGATCTCCATCAACGTGCGGTCGGGGCCGATGCCGGCGAGCGAAAGCGCGGCCGCCACGTTGACATTGGCAGGAAAACCGGCCGCCGCGTCGCGCGCGCTGCCACAAAAGACCCGCTTTGGTCCGTTGAGGCCCTCGACCGAGATGCCGTTCGACACGAGATAGGGCGCGCCGGCGAGGCCGCGCGGAGGCTTGCGGGTGATCATCCGCACGGAATGAATCGTACCTTCAGCCGCTGCGGTGACCGCATCAAGCCCAAGAAGTGCACCGGTGGGCACGATGATCTGACCTCCACGCGCCTTTGCAAGCTCGATCAACTCCGGCCGCGGCAGCAGCGCTCCGGCCGAGAGCACCATGACCTGCTTCCCCGCCTCGAGCATCGGCCGGCAGATGCGGTCGAGCACGCAAGGCGGCGCGCATTCGATCGCGAGATCGGCATGGTCCGGGAAAGTCTCCGGCTCGACCAGCGGGCATGTAATCCCCTCGGCGGCGAGCCAGTCCTGCGCCTTGGCGTGATTGCCGGTCGCGGCACTGGCGAGCGTCAAGCCAGGCACGCCGTCGGCAAGCTTGCGCGCCAGCACGCGGCCGATCGCTCCGAGGCCGGCGATGGCAACGCGGGTCGGGGGCATCGGCTCTCCTCCAGGCATGGTCCAAGCAAGGCACAGCTGCGCTCCTGCTGACCGGTCTTACGCGGCTGCATCCCCGGTCACAAGCGAGTGTGTCCGAGCACCGGCTTGACCGGCATCCGTCGAAAGCGCACATCTTTCGCAAACTCGAAGGAGGAGCGAATGCTCAAGCGATTTTCAGGCGCGGCTCTCGGCGTTTTGCTCGCCCTTTCGGGCACCGCGACGGCGCAGAATTACCCGACCAGGCCGCTCACCATGATCATTCCCTTCGCGGCCGGCGGCCCGCAGGACACCATCAACAGGGTCGTGGCGCAGCGGCTGAGCGAAATTCTGGGCCAGCAGGTGATCATCGAGAACGTCGGCGGAGCCGGCGGCATGACCGGCTCCAAGCGGGTCGCCGATGCCGCACCCGACGGCTACACCTTCGGCGTCGGGAGCGTCGGCACCCACGCGCAGAACCAGACGCTGTACAAACGGCCGGCCTATAGTTCGGTGAACGATTTCACCCATATCGCGCTGATCGCGGAAACCCCGATTGCGCTCACTGTGCGCAAGGACCTGCCGGCCAACAACTTCCAGGAGTTCGTCACCTACGCCAAGGCCAACCATGGCAAGATGCAGTTCGGCTCGGCCGGTCCGGGCTCGGCCACGCATCTCGGTTGCGTGGTGCTCAATTCGGTGCTCGGGATCGACCCCACGCACGTTCCCTATCGCGGCACCGGCCCTGCCATGCAGGACCTGCACGGCGGTCGCATCGACTACCTCTGCGAGATCATCAACACGGCAAAGCCGCATATCGATTCCGGGGCGATCAAGGCGCTGGCGATCATGACGAAGGAGCGCTCGCCGGTGCTGCCCGACCTTCCGACTGCGCTCGAGCAGGGCACGCCGAACCTGGAGGCCTATACCTGGAGCGCAGTGTTCATGCCGAAGGGCGTGCCCGACGACATCGCAACCAAGCTCAACGGCGCGATCGTGCAAGCATTGAAAACGCCGTCGGTCCGCGAGCGCCTGCTCGGCATGGGTGCCCAGGTCGTCTCGGACGAGCGGATGACGCGCCAATACCTCGCCGGCTTCGTCAAGAGCGAGATCGAGAAATGGGCCGCCCCGATCAAGGCCAGCGGGGTGAGCGTGGACTGACGATGATCCTGCAAAGGCGGGACGGCTTCGCCCTCATCCGAGCTCGATCTCGCCTTTGATCTCGTGGGTGAGGCCGAGGCCGCTCAACGTCACCGTCGCCGCAGCGGGTAGCTTTTCATTGCCCTTGATGCGGCCTTGCGCCACCGCCTCACGCACCGCCTTCTCGATCTCGCGCTGAGCAGTCACGCCGAGCGTCTTGAGAAACTTCCTGATGCTGCTGTTGAACACGTCTTCGTTCATGCTCGCCTCCTTTGCGCTCCGCTCATGATACTTCGTAATGGCTGCCCAGCCATGCCGGCAACGGGCCCGAGCCGAGCGTGCAGTCGACACACGCGTCGACAGCACGAGCAAAATCGGGCACCGTTGACATTCGTTCTCTTTCCGTTCTTCATCCTGCCAGTGCCTCGACCGTCGTGGACCGGATGCCAGCCTTTACGCCCCATCAAGATGCCGCGCTGAGCGCGGCTTCGGCATGGCTCAAGACCAGGCGCGGTGGCTCGTCGATCTTCCGCCTGTTCGGATATGCCGGGACCGGCAAGACGACGCTCGCAAAGCACATCGCCGAGGGCGTCGATGGCAAGGTCCTGTTCGCAGCCTATACCGGCAAGGCCGCCGGCGTGATGCGCAGCAAAGGCTGCCACGGCGCCTCCACCATTCACAGCCTGATCTACAAGCCGCTCGCAAACGACGAGGAGACGCCGAGCTTCGAGCTCTGGAGCACCGCGCCGGCCTCCAAGGCGAGACTGATCGTCATCGATGAATGCTCTATGGTCGATGCCGAGCTCGCCCGCGATCTGATGTCGTTCGGCGTGCCGCTCCTGGTGCTCGGGGATCCCGCGCAGCTGCCGCCGATCCAGGGCGGCGGATTTTTCACCGCGGCTTCGCCCGACGCCATGCTCACCGAGGTTCACCGGCAAGCACAGAACGACCCGATCGTGCGGCTGTCGATGGAAATCCGTGCCGGCAACGCGCTGGTGCCGGGACAATACGGCGCCACGCAGGTGGTGACGCGTGCCGATCTGGACCCCAAGCGCGTGCTCGATGCCGATCAGATCCTGGTCGGCCGCAACGTCACGCGGCGCGCCTACAACATGAGACTGCGCGAGCGCCGCGGCTTTGCCGACGCTCTGCCGATGCGAGGCGACAAGCTCGTCTGCCTGCGCAACAATCGCCGCAAGGGGTTGTTCAACGGCGGGCTCTGGACGGTGATCGAGAAGCCGAAGACGCCGCGACAGATCATCCGCATGCGGCTCGAGCCCGAAGATGATCTGGGCCAGCGCACCGTGAAGGTTTCGGTGCGGCCGGAATGCTTCACCGGCGCCATCGAGCAGCTGGAATGGCCACAGCGCAAACCCTTCGACGAATTCGACTTCGGCTATGTGCTCACCGTGCACAAGGCGCAGGGCTCGCAATGGGACGATGTCGTTCTGTTCGACGAGTCGCGCGCGTTCCAGGATAACCGCGACCGCTGGCTCTATACCGGCGTGACGCGGGCGGCGAAGCGGCTCACCGTGGTCGTGTGATCCATTTCCGCAAGAGCGTTCGAAGCCGACCTATGATGCGGTAGATTCAGGGAGCTGTAGAACTGTGAATAACCGTTCGTCGAAATGCGCACTGATCGTAGAAATGATCTTTACTTTCTCGGCGTCATGATGCGATGGATTGAAAAGGAAGTTTGCCGATTCCGGAACAACAACTGAAGGCACGCGCAATAGAACGAAGCGAGCTTCAGCAAACCACGAGCCAGCAATTGTTTGGGTGATTGATCGAGAGCTGCGCCAGCCTGGATGTCGAGCATCGAGGTCTTTTTCTTTCAGTTCCTCGATTGAAATTTCTTCGGGCACTTCAATGGCGAGCAACTGGTAATTTTTCGGCAGGTCTTCTGGATCAATTTCCAGATGGACTATCGTTTCAAGAAGCGCCAGAGCGGGATGTTCGGCCAAATAAACCACTGGGCGCCCACGTTGATGCCAACGCCCTTCGGCACGGCGCCCCCCTTCTCCGGAAAGGTCAGCATGGTTCGAAATGCGCCAGAGCCGCATTTGCTAAATTAGGCGAGAACACCAAATTCGATTCGGTTCAACATCTCTTCTACCGTGCGGGCGCCGGTCTCGCTTGCAAGGTAAGCTAACGGCGTTCCTCCGTTTAGCGAGCGTTTCGGTTTTCTCAGCCACCGATGTGCCTTGTTCTTATCGCCGAAGACAATTTCGGCCTGAGTTGCGATACGGGCAAGCCGGAGTGCTTTGTCTGTTTCCTCGACGGTTAGGCGCTCGTTTTGAGCTTGGCGACGCGCGAAGGTTCGCCTGGGAACCACCAGGGCAAAAATTTCCTCGTCGGAGAATCCGTATCGAGTGAGAGACTCGAACACTTCCGGGCTTGCCTGCAGAGCCGGGGCGCGAGGCAAATTCTGCGGCGAAAGAGACTCTGCAATCCGCACCGCATCTGACTTCTTCTCCAGGGAAGCCACCATCCGTGCTGCAGACCGTTTCGAGACGCTCTGTGTTTTGCGGATTCTTGCCGTCATCTGAGTTTGCCAGTTGCCAGAAAAGACGTACAAAATGGCATATAAGCTCATCGTGGTCCATATTCAACGTTAGGAACGTTCCATGGCTGTGGACACTGCTGGCTCGGTACCGCCGTCACGCGGGCGGCGAAGAAGCTCACCGTGGTGGTTTGAAGTCTTCCTCCACATCGCGCACCGGCGTCTCGGGGACCAACCCGCCGCGACGCCGCGCCAGGGTCTCCCTGCCGTTCTCCTCCCAGCGGCCGGCGGCGGCCCGTCGGGCATAGCGGTCCCAGGCCGGCGACCAGTCGCCGAGCGAATAGCCGTGCCAAGGTGCCTGCGGGACGAGCGCAGGCAATCCAAGCTCCTGCCAGATCGTGCGCGCACGCTCCATGAATTCCGGCGCCGGCAACGCCAGCGGCGGCGCCGGATGCTTCAGCGTTGCATCGACGAGAATGGTCGAATTCCTCGCTGCGCGGTCCCGTTTTCGGCCCGTGCCCGGCCGAGCGGTGCGGCGCGACGTGAACGTCCTCGATCGGATTGCAACGATAGGCCAGCGACCAGAACACGGCGTCGGCGTTGCTCGGATCGATGTCCTCGCTCACCGCGATGCAGATTTTCCCGCAATCGGCGAGCAGCGTCGAGGCGCCGTGCAGCCCGCGCCAGACCTCGGTGCGGGGGGTTTCGCGCGCGTACTGCACGAAGATCACCTTGCGCAGGTTGGAGAGCGGCTCGTGCAGGACGACGCGGCGAACGCCCTTGATGGCAAGCTGGCTCCGCAGATGGGTCAGGAACAGCGGCTCCATCGCCACCTTCTTGAGCACGCTCAATTCACTGGGCGTCACCTGGCTGATGATCGAGGCGAATACCGGGGATCGCTTGCGCGTGATCGCCGTCACACGCATGGACATGTTGAAGTCCTCGAGTGCGACATGGCCGTGGCTTTCGCCGAATGGGCCTTCCGGCTCGAGCAGATCGAACTCGATCAGACCCTCGATCACGATCTCGGCGTCGGCAGGCACATCGAGATCGACGGTGAGCGCTCTTGCCATCCGGATCGGCACCCCGGCAAGGCCACCGGCAACCGCCATCTCGTCGAGATCGACGGCGAGCTTCATTCCGCCGGTGAACATCGCAACCGGCGCGCAGCCGACGACGATGGCGCAAGGCATCGGCTGGCGGCGTGCATTGTGCTTCTGCCAATGCAGATAACCTCCCGCGCCGCCGATGCGCGACGCCATGCGCACGCCGAGCCGGTCGGTCGCCTTCAACCCGGCGCGATAGGTTCCCATGTTCTGGATGCCGCTGTCGGGATCGCGCGTGACGCAGAGGGTCGCGGTCAGATAAGGCGCCGCATCGAAGCCCGGCGTCGAGATCGGCACCGGCAGGCGGGCGAGCCCGCGGCCGGCACCGCGCAGCTCATCGCCCACGACCACGGTTTCCTGGCAGGCCGCCGACGAGACCAGCACCGGCGCGATGGGATTGGCGATTGCGCGGGTCCAGGCCGCCTCGATTTCCTCGACCGGACGCCCCATGCCGACCGCATAGATTTGCGGCGAGGCCGCGAGGGCACCCACGGCGACCGGGATGTCGTAGCGCGAGCCAGCGGAGTCGATCACGTTCGTGAACAGGAACGCACGCCGGCCCGCCTCCGCCAGTCCTCCCTGGAACTGCCAGCGCACCAGCGGATGCAGCTCGGTGTCCTTGTTGATCGCGCGATCGACCCGCAGCAGCAATCCCTGCGCCTCGAGCGCGGCGAGATGTGCCTGGAAATCGAGCGGCGGCCCGCTCGCGGGCAATGGCGCAGACCGGAGCGCATCGGCGCCAAGATCGAGCATGATCGCACCTGACATTCGTCGTCTCGCCGTCAGCGTACGATCGGTCGCGATTGCAATGCAATGCTTTCGGTGTATCGTTTGCCCGCTGCGCTGCGCATTCATCAGAGCATAACTCATGGGCGCCAAGCATTTCGGCGCCCGTGTCGCGCGCCTCGAAGATCCGGCGCTGCTCACGGGCCGCGGCCGCTTCGTCGACGACTTCAACTTCCCCGGGGCGCTGCATGCGTGCTTCGTACGCAGCCCGCACGCTCACGCCAGAATCCGCGCCATCGACGCCAGGGCGGCGCACGCGATCGCCGGCGTTCATGCGGTGCTGACAGCCGATGACCTGCCGGCACGCATGGCGACCGCTCAGATACCGATGCTGGTGCCGAATCCCTCGATCAAGACCCCGCGCACGCAGCTTGCGCTGGCCCGCAGCGAGGTGTGCTATGTCGGCCAGACCATTGCCGTGGTCGTCGCGGAGAGCCGCTATGTCGCCGAGGACGCGGCGGCGGCGGTGGCGGTCGAGCTCGACCTGTTGCCGGCAGTGAGCGACTGCCGTGACGCTGCGAAAGCCGGTGCGCGCGCGCGCACACAGCGACCTCGCAAGCAACGTGGCGGCATCCATTCCCATGAGCTATGGCGAGGTCGACGCGGCATTTGCAGGCGCGGCGCATGTGTTCGAGGAAGACCTCTCCATGCATCGTGGCGGCGCGATGTCGCTGGAGTGCCGTGGCGTGCTCGCAAGCTATGATGCCGCAGCCGACATGTTGACGGTATGGTCGGCCACCCAGACGCCGCATCTCTGCCGCGGCACGCTCGCCGACCTGCTCGAACGCGATCTCGAATCGATCCGCGTGATCGCGCCGTTCGTGGGCGGCGGTTTCGGCACCAAGGCGCCGTTCTATCCCGAGGAGGCAGTCGTGCCGGCGGCGGCCATCAAGCTCCTGCGTCCGGTCACCTGGCAGGAGGACCGGCGCGAGCATTTTCTGTCCTCGACGCAGGAGCGCGATCAATTCTGGAAGGTGGCGATCGCGGTCGATCGCGGCGGCAGGATCCTCGGCCTGCGCGGCACCATGCTGCATGATACCGGCGCATATCTGCCGTGGGGAATCATCGTGCCCTATATCGCGGCGACCACGTTTCCAGGTCCCTATGTCGTGCCGGCCTATCGCATCGAGGCGGCGGTGGCGCTCACCAATCGCGTTCCGACCACCGTCGTCCGCGGTGCCGGCCGGCCGCAGGCGGTGTTCGCGATGGAACGGCTGATGGATCGCGTGGCGCGCGAGCTTGGGCTCGACCGCGCGGAGGTGCGCCGACGCAACATGATCCGGCAGGAGCAGATGCCCTATTCCGTCGGCCTGGTTTTTCGCGACGGCAAGCCGCTGGTCTATGCAAGCGGGGATTTTCCGAAAAGTCAGGCGCGCGCGCTTGCGCTTTCCGATTACGATGGTTTCCGAGCGCGGCAGGGGAATGCGCGTGCCCACAACCGCTATCTCGGCATCGGCATCGGCAACTATGTCGAGGGCACCGGTCTCGGCCCGTTCGAGGGCGTCACCGTGCGCGTCCTGCCCAACGGCAAGGTCGCGGTCGCAACCGGCGCCACGACGCAAGGCCAGGGCACCCGTACTACGCTTTCCCAGATCGTGGCCGATGAGGTCGGTTGCCGGATCGAGGACATCGTCATGACCACCGGGGACACTGCGGCGATCTCGCAAGGCATCGGTGCCTTCGCGAGCCGCCAGGCCATCAACGCAGGCTCATCTGCGCTGATTGCCGGCAGCAACGTACGCAGTCGGATCGTGGCGCTCGCCGCCCACGCGCTGGGCGTGGCGCAAAGCGACATCGAGATCGAGGACGGGCGCGCCACCGCCCGCGCCGGCAACAAGCCGTCGCTCTCGTTCGGCGAGCTTGCCCGTCTTTCGCAAGGCATGCCCGGCTTTTCACTCCCCGCCGATCAAGCGCCCGGCCTCGAGCACACCGCCTACTTCGCTCCGCCACAAGCATCGTATTGCAATGGCACGCATGTGGTGGAGGTCGAGGTCGATCCGCTCACCGGCGGCGTGACGCTGCTCGACTACACGGTGGCTCACGACAGCGGCAACGTCATCAATCCGCTGATCGTGGATGGACAGGTACAGGGCGGCGTCGCTCACGGCATCGGCAATGCGCTGTTCGAGTGGATGAAGTATGACGCGGGCGCACAACCCCTGACGACGAGCTTCCAGGACTATCTGTTGCCGGCGGCCACGGACGTGCCGGGTTGCAGGATCGAGCATGTGGAAACGCCGAACCCGCTCAACCCGCTCGGGGTCAAAGGCGCCGGAGAGGGCGGAACCATTCCGGCTCCCGCGGCAATCGTCTCCGCGATCGAGGACGCGCTTTCACCGTTCGGCGTTCGCTTTACGGAAATGCCGCTGACGCCCGATCGGATCGTCGATGCGCTTCGCAAGGCCGGCGCCTATGCGAAGCTCGCCGCGATGTGACTCCGCCCGCCCGCGGGCCGACCTATATGACCTTTATGCTCTGATGGAGCGGAGACTCTCTCATGCCGTTCGGTGAAAAGAAGCGGTCCGCAACGCCCCTGCGCTCGTCATTGTGGTTCGATAACCCGGATAATCCCGGGATGACCGCACTCTACTTGGAGCGCTATCTCAATTTCGGCCTCACCAGGGCAGAGCTCAGCTCCGGCAAGCCTCTCATCGGCATTGCCCAGAGCGGATCGGATCTCGTCACCCTGCAATCGCCACCATCTCGATCTTGCGCAGCGCGTCCGCGAAGGAATCCGTGATGCCGGCGGTGTCGCGTTTGAATTTCCGATGCACCCGATCCAGGAAACCGGCAAGCGTCCGACCGCGGCGCTCGACCGCAATCTTGCCTATCTCGGCCTGGTCGAGGTGCTGTTCGGCTACCCGCTCGATGGCGTCGTGCTCACCACCGGCTGCGACAAGACCACGCCGGCAGCCATCATGGCTGCGGCGACCGTGAACATACCGGCGATCGTGCTCTCCGGCGGCCCGATGCTCAATGGATGGTGGAAGGGCGAGCGCGCGGGCTCGGGCACGGTGGTGTGGTGGGCGCGCCAGGAACATGCCGCCGGGCGCATGGACTACAACGAGTTCCTCGAGCTCGTTGCATCGTCGGCACCATCGATCGGTCATTGCAATACGATGGGCACCGCCTCGACCATGAATGCGCTCGCCGAGGCGCTGGGATTGTCGCTGCCGGGCTGCGCCGCCATTCCTGCGCCCTATCGCGAACGTGCCCAGATCGCCTATGAGACCGGCCTTCGCGCGGTCGAGATCGTGCGTGAGGACCTCAAACCATGCGATATCCTTTCCCGCAGAGCGTTCGAGAACGCCATCGTCACCTGCTCGGCGATCGGCGGTTCGACCAACGCGCCGATCCACATCAACGCGATTGCCCGTCATGCCGGCGTGGCGCTTGCGATGGCGGACTGGGAAACAATCGGTCATGACGTGCCACTGCTCGTCAACATGCAGCCGGCGGGCACGTATCTCGGCGAGGAATATTATCGCGCGGGCGGATTGCCGGCGGTGATGCGCGAGTTGCTCGGTGCCGGCCGCCTCCACGCTGATGCGATCACGATCAATGGCAAAGCCATTGGTGCGAATCTGAAGCATGCGCAGACGGCGGATGGCGACGTCATCCATTCCTACCACCAGCCCCTGAAACAGCACGCCGGATTCAAGGTGCTGTCCGGCAACCTGTTCGATTCCGCCATCATGAAGACGAGCGTCATCTCGGACGAATTCCGGCAACGCTATTTGTCGAACCCAGCGGATCCGAACGCTTTCGAAGGCCGCGCCATCGTGTTCGACGGTCCTGAAGACTATCACCGGCGCATCGAGGATCCCTCGTTGCAGGTGGACGAGAGCACGATGCTGTTCATGCGCGGCGTCGGCCCCGTTGGCTATCCCGGCTCGGCCGAGGTCGTGAACATGCAGCCGCCGGCCGCCCTGATCAAACGGGGCGTGACCTCGCTGCCTTGCCTCGGCGACGGGCGCCAGTCCGGCACCTCGGCTTCACCGTCGATCGTCAATGCCTGCCCGGAGGCGGCGGTAGGCGGAGGACTTGCCGTGCTGGAGACCGGCGACCGCGTGCGCATCGATCTCAACCAAGGTACCGCGAACGTCCTGATCTCGGACGTCGAGCTCGCAAGACGCCGCGCCGCGCTGGAGCAGCGGGGCGGCTATCGATGCGCGCCGAGCCAGACGCCCTTGGCAGGAGATTCAGCGCGGCATGGTCGAGCAGCTGGATGACGGAATGGTGCTCGAGCCGGCCGTGAAGTATCAGCGCGTCGCGCAGAAATCCGTGCCGCGGGACAATCACTGAGGTTTGTGCCATGACCGGACGATTGCAAGGTGGCCGCGCTCGCGGTGTTCCTTGCCTCGGACGAAGCCAGCTTTATCACCGGCCAGCCTTATCTGGTCGATGGGGGCATGGCACTTTGAGCGGTCGCAAGCCTTATATTCGCTCAAAGCCGATGGTAACTAGCTTGAATCATGACCATCTCTGGAGCGAGACATCCATGACGACCGCAATCGGCGTGCAACTGCAGCATTTTGCTGGAACTATTGATGATTCAATGAGTTGGTGATATGTCGGGTTACCGCATCGGCCCCGATGGCGTGACCTTTCCTCGGCTTCCTCGCCCCTCTGCCCCTCCACCACTTGCCGGATGAACGAGATGGCAAACCGTATCCCGTCAATTCCTGACGACCTCAACCAGGTTGCCATCCTGCTCGACGTCGATGGCACCATCCTGGATCTCGCTCCCACCCCGCGCGAGGTTTTCGTGTCGCATGAGCTGCGCGATACCCTGGGGCGCCTGTGGAAGCACACCGGCGGCGCGGTTGCCTTTGTCAGTGGAAGGCCCGTGACCGAGCTCGATTTGATTTTCTCTCCCCTGCAGCTGCCGTCGGTCGGAGGCCACGGCGCCGAGCTTCGCACTGTCCCGGGCGCCATCCCGGAGGCGCCTCGGCTGCCGCCGCTCGATCCCAGGATCAAGCGGGAGTTTGCGAAGATTGCGGAGGCTGGTCCGGGCATCATCCTCGAGGACAAAGGCTATTCGCTTGCGCTGCACTATCGGCTCGCTCCGGAAAAGGAGCGCGTCGTGCGTGAGGCCGCCACCAAGATTGCTGCCAGCCTGCCGGCAGCATTGATCGAGCTCCTGCCCGGCAAGCTGGTCCTGGAGGTCAAGCAGACCGGTTTCACCAAGGCCACCGCAGTGCGCGAATTGATGACCTACCAGCCGTTCTCCGGCCGCCGACCGATTTTCATCGGCGACGACGTGACCGATCTCGGTGTGTTCGAGGTGCTGCCGGTTTTCGACGGGATCGGCATCTCGGTTGGTCGCAAGGTCCCTGGCGTGACGGCGTGCTTCGAGCGCCCGACAGACGTGCGCCATTGGCTCGAGGAAATTTCGCGCCCCGAGGTCCTCGCCGCGACATGACCGATCACGGACTCGACCTGGCCGTCGTCGGCAACGGGCGCACGGCCGCGCTCGTCGACCCGAGCGCACGTTTGGTGTGGTGGTGCTTTCCCCGCTTCGACAGCGATCCGATTTTTTGCCGCCTGCTTTCGGGTGACGTAGAAAAAGGCTTTTCGGATGTCGTGCTCGACGGCATGGCCGATTATCAATCGGAGTATCACCGCAACACCGCGGTGGTGTCGACGGTTCTCACCGATCATCAGGGCGGTGCGGTGCGCATCACCGATTTCGCACCCCGGCATCGGCAGTTCGGCCGCGTGTTCCGCCCGCCGCAACTCATAAGGATCATCGAGCCGGTTGCCGGGCTACCGCGCATCACCATCCGCTTTCGTCCGACCCACGACTACGGTTGTCCGTTCGCCCATCATTCGATCGGCAGCAATCACATCCGCTTTCTGCATGAAGGCTCCGTCATCCGGCTCACGAGCGATGCACCGCTGTCTTATATCGAGCGCGAGGCACCCTTCGTTCTCACCCGGCCGTTGCATATGGTCTTCGGCGTCGATGAGCCGTTTCAAGGCAATCTCGAGACGACATGCCGTGAGTTCTGCGACCGCACGATCGATTATTGGACGGACTGGTCCCGCGGTCTCTCCATCTCCTACGACTGGCAGGACGAGATCATCCGCGCGGCGATCACGCTCAAGCTCAGCAACTTCGAGGAAACCGGCGGCATCATCGCGGCGCATACCACCTCCATTCCGGAAGCACCAGGGTCCGGGCGCACCTGGGACTACCGTTATTGCTGGTTGCGCGACGCCTATTTCGTGGTCAAGGCGCTCAACCGCATCGGTGCAACTCAGACCATGGAGGATTTCATTTCCTTCACGCTGAGCATCGCATCCAATCCCAACGAGCAGATGCGGCCCGTCTACAGCGTCGTTCCAATCGATGCGATGGACGAGCGAATCGCATCCGAGCTCAAGGGCTACCGTGGCGACGGTCCGGTGCGCATCGGCAATGCCGCCTCCGTGCAGGTGCAGAATGATACTTATGGCAGCGTCATCCTTGCCGCGATGCCGATGTTTTTCGACCGGCGGCTGCCTCGGCTGGGCGACGAAGGTCTGTTCCGGTTGCTGGAATCGCTCGGCGCCAGGGCAGGCGAGCTTGCATTGGAGGCCGACAACGGCATCTGGGAATACCGTGGTCGCCGGCGCATCCACACCCATTCCACCGCAATGTGCTGGGCCGGATGCCATAGGCTGGCCGCCATCGCCGCCCGGCTCGGACTTCCGGACCGGGCAGCCCACTGGAACGCGGTTGCCGAGCCCGTTCACCAGGCGCTGCTGCAGGGCGCCTGGAACGAAAAGCGTCAGGCTTTCACCGCGGCGTTCGGATCGGATGACCTCGATGCCAGCGTCCTCCTGCTGCCGGATCTCGGTGTGATCGAAGCCGAGGATCCGCGTTTCATCAACACGGTCAAGGCGATGGAGCGTGAACTTTTGCGCGAGAAGCACGTTATGCGGTATGCGGCGGCGGATGATTTCGGCTTGCCGGCAACGGCTTTCCTGATATGCCGGTTCTGGCTGGTCGACGCTTGGTGGTCGCTCGGTCGCCGCGAGGAGGCGCGTGAGCTTTTCGTCGATGCGCTGGCATATCGCAATCGCTATGGCCTGCTGTCCGAGGACATCGATCCGCAAACCGGGACTTTGTGGGGAAATTTTCCTCAGACCTACTCGATGGCCGGGCTGATCTTGTCGGCGATGCGGCTGTCACGAAGCTGGGAGGATCGATATTGGCGCGGCTGATAGTGGTGTCGAATCGGGTTGCGATCCCGAACCGAGACGGAAACCACCAAGCAGGCGGGCTTGCAGTGGCCGTGCGCTCGCTGCTCAAGCGCCACGAGGGGCTTTGGTTCGGCTGGAGCGGAACCGTATCGACCGATCAGGATCGTCTCCACCAAGTCCGTCAAGCAAGGCGGACTTTCTTATGTCGTGACCGATCTCGCGGAAGCGGATTACCAGGAATATTACAACGGTTTCGCCAACCGGGTGCTGTGGCCGATTCTGCACTATCGCCTCGACCTCGCCGAGTTCTCACGCCGCGATCTCAGCGGCTACCGGCGTGTCAACGCGCATTTTGCGAATCAGCTGCAGAACCTGCTGCGACCGGACGATGTGATCTGGGTCCACGACTATCACCTGATCCCGCTGGCCAAAATGCTGCGCGACCGCGGCCATCGCCAACCGCATCGGATTCTTTCTGCATGTGCCGTTTCCGCCCCCGGAGATTCTCACGGCGCTGCCGAACCACGATTGGCTGGTCCCGCAATTGAGCGCGTATGACCTGGTTGGCTTCCAGACCGAAAACGACGCGGCGAATTTCTGCCCGCTACCTCGAAAACGAATGCAGGCTGCAGAAAGGCGGAGGCGAATACCTATCAAAGCGCCGACCGGACGGTGCAGGTCGGCGTGTTTCCGATCGGAATCGAGACCGCCGAGTTCAACCGCCTGGCACGGCATTCCGTGCGCTCGCCCTTGGTACGCAACGTCATGGACAGCCTCGCCGGGCGCGCCATGATGATCGGCGTCGACCGGCTCGATTATTCCAAAGGGCTGGCGCAGCGCATGGACGCCTTCGAGCGATTCCTTGCAGTTTACCCGGACTGGCGCGGCAAGGTGACGTATCTGCAGATCACGCCCAAGAGCCGCTCCGAAATCCAGGAATACGCCGAGATGGAGCGCACGATCAGCGAGGCCGCCGGCCGCATCAACGGCACCTACGGAGAGGCCGCGTGGACGCCCATCCGCTACGTCAATCGCGCCTACAGCCGCAGCATCCTTGCAGGGCTGTTCCGTTCGGCGCGTGCGGCGCTGGTCACGCCCCTGCGCGACGGCATGAATCTCGTCGCCAAGGAATACATCGCGGCGCAGGACGCCGAGGATCCCGGAGTTCTCATTCTCTCACGCTTTGCGGGGGCGGCGGCCGAATGCACGGCGGCGCTGCTGGTCAATCCATATGATCCCGAGGCCGTGGCAACGTCGATATCACACGCGCTCTCGATGCCGCTCGAGGAACGGCGCAAGCGCCACGCGGCACTGATGCAGGTCATATCCGAAAACGACCTCAAATCGTGGGGCGAGCTTTTCCTCGCGACATTGACCAAGGATGCGAACCTGCCGCTGTGGCGACGAGCAGCTCGGCCTTCGTCCTCTGATCAACCCCAGCTTCGCGTGACGCGCTCTTCTAGCTGCGACAGTCGACTGCGACGGCAACATGCCATCGCCTTCTATTGCCATCGCTGCGGCGGCATCAGGGACGGGCCGGCCACGCTGCTCGGCGGGCTTCTCGAAGCGCGTCAGATTGAACGCACTGTTGACCAGGGCGACGTGGGTAAAGGCTTGCGGAAAATTGCCGACCAGCCGACCTGTGCCGGGATCGAACTCCTCGCTCAATAGTCCAAGATCGTTGCTCAACGCGAGCAGCCGGTCGAACAAGGCGCGCGCGTCCTGCCATCGCTGCTGCAATACATAGGCATCGACCAGCCAGAAGCTGCAGGCCAGGAATGCCCCCTCTCCTGCAGGCAGCCCATCGTCCGACGTTGCGGTGTCGTAGCGAAGCACGAAGCCATCCACCAGCAACCGGCGCTCGATCGCTCGCAGCGTGCCGCGCACGCGCGGATCATCCGGCGGCAGAAAACCGACATTCGGCAGCAGCAAGAGGCTGGCATCCAGCTGCTTCGATCCGTAGGCCTGGACGAAGCTGTCGAGCTCGGCGTCGAATCCGCGGCGGCAGACGTCCGCGTGAATTTTCGCGGCGACCTCGCGCCAGCGATCGATCGGACCTTGCAGTCCGAATTGCTCCGCGCTCTTGATCGCCCGATCGAATGCCACCCACGCCATGACCTTGGAATAGGTAAAGTGCCGGGGCGGACCGCGCATTTCCCATATTCCGTGGTCAGGCCCGGTCCAGATCCCTTCGAGATGGGCGAGAAACGCATGCTGAAGGGCCCATCCGGATTCGCTGTCAGCCAGTCCCTTGGATCTCGCCTGATGCAGAGCATCCATGACTTCGCCGAACACGTCGAGTTGGATTTGGCCATGGGCCTCGTTGCCGACGCGCACCGGAGCAGACCCCTCATATCCCGGCAGCCATGGCACCTCCCACTCGGTCAGGCGCCGCTCGCCGCCGATCCCATACATGATGCGCACCTGCTCGGGACTGCCGGCCACCGCGCGCAGCAGCCACTCGCGCCAGGCCAGCGCCTCGTCGTAGAAGCCGGCATCCATCAGCGCGAGCAATGTGAGGGTCGCGTCGCGCAGCCAGCAGAACCGATAATCCCAGTTTCTGATTCCGCCCAGATGCTCCGGCAGCGAGGTGGTCGGGGCCGCGATGATCCCGCCGGTCGGCCGATAGGTTAGGGCCTTCAGGGTGATCAGGGAGCGCACCACGGCATCCGAGCGGTGTCCGGACGGCCGGCATTGCTTCGACCAGTTTTTCCAGAAACGCTCCGTTTTCTTCAGCTCGGCCTGCGGGTTCAGCGGCTCGGGCGGCGGCTCATGCGAAGGCGAATAGGTGAGCACGAACGGCACCGCCTCTCCCTGCTCGACGGAGAAATTGCCGACGGAACGCAGGTTCTGCCCAACGAGGCGAACAGGGCTCCGCAAAATCACCATGTCTGGTCCGGCAACTGCGCGCAGCGCATCTTCGCCGAGCCGCGTAACCCAGGGAACGATGGCGCCATAACCGAATCGCAGCACCAGCTCCGAGCGCATCGACAGGCGGCCGCGCTCCCCGAGCAGGAGACGGACCACGCTCGAATGCGGAACTTGCACCGGCATGAAATCGATCAGCGTCGCGACCCCGTCGGAGGATTCGAACCGTGTCTCCAACACCAAGGTATTCGGCCGGTAACGCCGGGTGACACGGACGTCCTCCGCGCAGGGTCCGATCTGCCAGTGTCCATGCTCCTCGGACCCCAGCAGGGCGGCGAAACAGGCATCGGAATCGAAACGCGGCCAGCAGAGCCAATCGATCGAACCGTTCCGTGCGACCAGCGCTGCCGCCTCGCAGTCTCCGATCAGCCCATAATCTTCGATACGAGAGGGCATGACATCCTAATCCGCAAATTCGATGATGACCTTGATGTCTCCCGGGCGATGCTCGAGTGCCTCGCTCCAGCGCTCGAGCGGGACGCGACGGCTGATCAGTCGTGCGAGCCAGCCCTTGTCCGCGTCGGCGAGCGCATCGGCCGCCATCTCGTAGTGCCGGCGGTTGGCATTGACGGTGCCGAAGATACAATCGTTTTCGAGCACGGTGGTCCGATTGAAGCGCCCGATATCGAAGTCGAACACCCTTCCCGGCTGCGTGACGCCAGTCAGGCAAACGATGCCGGCGGGTGCCGAACATCCGAGACAGTCGCGGATCACGCCAGCTGCTCCCGTGCATTCCATCAACACGTCGGGTGCGAGCCGATCGAGGCTCTTCGCATCGGTGTGGTAGGTGCCACCGAGCTCATCCACCAATGCTTCCTTGGGACCGCCCTTGTTGCGGTCGAGCACATGCACATCGAGACCGCGCTGTACGCCCAACAGGGCGGCCAGAAGGCCGATCGGCCCTGCGCCGGTGACCAGCAACGTCCTCGGCTGCCAGGCGCGCGCACGATGACCGATGCGCTCGGTGTGGTCCCAAGCTTTGGCAAGAATGCTAGCCGGCTCGAGCAGAACACCGAGCAGACCCAGGCTCGGCGCGATCTTGACCGCAAAATCGGGCTCGATCCGAAACCGTTCGGCACCGTAGCCGTTGCGCTCCTTGATCCCGCGTTCGGTGTAGCGCCCGTTGCGGCACATATCCCATTCCCCGGCGGCGCAGGCCAGGCACGGCTCCGGATCGGGCCGCCGCACGATGCCGACCACGAGATCGCCCGGCGACAATTCGCTGTCCGGCGGTGCCGCTTCGACCTCACCCAGCGACTCGTGGCCGAGCACCAAGCGCTGCTGGCCCGGAGCAGCAAACCCGTATTCTCCCGAGAGAATCTCTCGATCGGTGCCGCACACGCCCAGTGCCAGGCTGCGAACGATGACAGACCCGTCCGACGACGGCGGGTCAGGGACCTCCTCCAGTCTTGCCGAATTGGCGACGCCGGGCGAGACAGTGATCGCGCGCATCCGCTTTTTTCCTTGCAATCACCCGGCTCATCCGGTCGGCGCCCGTTCCGCGACCGTTCCGGCAGACGAGCGTCTACGCTGCATCATGAAAAAAGTTCCCGACGCAGGAAACGAACACCCGCCCAACTGCGTTAACATCACTGGCGCAGGAGTTGGAGGCAGCTCATGGAGGCGATCGGCCGCAGAAGGTGGGCTATAGCAGAGGCTATACCTTCGGAAACCTTGATTACCGACCGCACGCTCGTCTTGCATGACGACATGAATCCTCAATGCCGCCGATCGCGAGGTGCTTGGCGCAATCACGATCGTGCAACACACCAAGCTCTATTCTCGCCGCGCGGAAGTCTCGCTATTGTCGGCCATCGCCTTATGCGGAAGGCTGATCGACTTGTAATGTCCCAATATCGGGACCATCTTCAATGTGGTACGTTTTCGCCTCGAGGCCGCTTTCCGGAAGTCATGCAACCATGAAGATTGCTCAGATCGCACCTCTCATAGAGAGTGTGCCGCCTAGGACGTATGGCGGAACCGAGCGGATTGTATCTTATCTCACCGAGGAGCTGGTTCGGCTCGGGCACGAGGTGACCCTGTTCGCGAGCGGGGACTCGGTTTCCAGCGCCGACCTGGTGCCTTGCGCACAAATCGCGCTTCGCCTCGACAAGAACGTTCGCGATCCGATTCCGTACTACATGCTGATGCTCGACCGGGTGCGAGAGCTTGCCGACGAGTTCGATATTCTGCACTTCCACATCGACCAGTTCCATTTTCCGTTGTTCCGGCCGATAGCAAATCGCACCGTCACCACCTTGCACGGCCGCCAGGATCTTCCGGATATAAAGCCGCTCTATATCGGCTTCCCCGAAATGCCGCTGGTGTCTATTTCCAATGATCAGCGCAAGCCGGTTGCAGGCAGCAACTTCGTCGCCACCGTTCTTCACGGCATCCCCACGGAACTGCACGCGCCGATTTGCAATCCGCGCGGCGGCTATGTCGCATTTCTCGGGCGTATTTCGCCGGAGAAGCGTCCCGAGCGTGCCATCCAGATCGCACAGGCGCTCGGCGTCCCTCTCAAGATCGCAGCAAAGGTCGACAAGGCAGACCAGGATTATTTCCAAACCGAGATCGCACCCCTGCTCAATTCCCCCGGTGTCGAATATCTCGGGGAGATCAGCGAGCGTCAGTAAGGGCGAGTTTCTCGGCGAGGCACAGGCGCTCTTGTTCCCGGTCGACTGGCCCGAGCCATTCGGGCTCGTGATGATAGAGGCGATGGCGTGCGGCACCCCGGTTCTCGCGTTCCGGCGGGGCTCGGTTCCGGAAATTATCGACCAGGACGTCACCGGCGCCATTGTCGACACGGTGGAAGAGGCGGTGAGAATGCTGCCGCACGTGATGGCTCTCGATCGCGGCGCAGTCCGCAGAAGATTCGAGCAGCGCTTTTCGGCGACCCGCATGGCCAAGGATTATCTCCAGGTCTATCATTCGCTTCTCAAGCAAGGGCGATCATCGGACCGCGTGACGGCGCCGATGCTGCAGCCGACGCTGGAAAAGGAAATGAATTGACCGGGAATCCATGGCGATTGAGGGCGCCGTGCTCCTGAAGTCATTGCAAGATTCGGTTCCCGAGGCACCGTTCTATATTCCGGCGACTGGTCCCGCGACCAGGCCGCGCCGCACGCTCAAGCACAACGACACCTTTATCGTGCTCGACAGCCACGGCGATATCGGCGCTTCCGCCGGCGGATCCGATGGGCTGTTTCACTGCGATACCCGTTTCCTGTCGCATCTCGAATTGTTGCTCAACGGGATGCAGCCGCTTTTGCTCGGGTCCAACGTGCGCGACGACAACACCTTGTTGACCGTGGATTTGACCAATCCCGACATGTACTTCGACAATCACCTGGTGCTGCCGAAGGACACCCTGCACATCCTGCGTACGATCTTTCTCTGGCGCGACACCGCCTACCAAAGACTGGCTATCCGTAACCACGGCGATCGCCCGGTGGACCTGCGCCTGACCCTGCTGTTCGACAGCGATTTCGCCGATCTGTTCGAAGTGCGCGGCTTGCGGCGCGAGGCCCGCGGGGTGGTGAGCCGCCATGCACTGCCGCCGACCACATCAGTCGTGAAGTACCAGGGGCTCGACGCCCGACTGCGCACGGCAGTGTTGAACTTCGATCCCCTCCCGGCCGAGATCACGGCCACAACGGCATCGTATCGCATCGACCTCGAGCCCAAGAAGGCGACTCCGCTCTATTTCACCATCGGCTGCGGCTTTCCCGAACCTCCGAAGCCCGTCCCGTTCCTGCGCGGCCTGCGTGCCGTTCACCGCAACCGACGCGCCGCGCCGGACGCTGCCACCGTCGAGACTTCGAACGACCTTCTCAATGAGGTCTTGTGCCGCTCGATGTCCGACCTTTACATGTTGATGACCAACACGCCGCACGGGCGCTATCCCTATGCCGGCATCCCTTGGTATTCGACGACATTCGGCCGTGACGGGTTGATCACCGCCGCGCAGATGCTTTGGCTCGACCCGGGCATAGCACAAGGCGTGCTGCAACGGCTGGCCGCCTATCAGGCCAAGACCGACGATCCTCTCTCGGACGCGCAACCGGGAAAAATTCTGCACGAGATGCGCAGCGGCGAGATGGCGGCTCTGAACGAGGTGCCATTCGGCCTCTACTATGGCAGCGTCGACTCCACGCCGCTCTTTGTGATGCTCGCCGCGCTGTATGGCGAGCGGACGGGCGACGATGCCACCATGGCCGATTTGTGGCCTGCAATCGAAGCCGCGCTCGCCTGGATCGACGGACCGGGCGATGCGGACGGCGACAGCTTCGTCGAATATTATCGAGCGACCGAGCGCGGCTTGGCCAACCAGGGCTGGAAGGATTCGCAGGATGCCGTCTTTCACGCCGACGGCCGCCTGGCAGAAGGACCGATCGCGCTCGCGGAAGTGCAGGGTTACGTCTACTGCGCCAAGCGCCTGGCAGCGCGTTGCGCCGAACGCCTCGGTCTGCTCGACCATGCAGGACACCTCGGCAACGCGGCTGCCGAGTTGGCCGAGCGTTTCGATGCGAGCTTCTGGTGCCCCGAGCTCGAAACCTATGCGCTTGCTCTCGACGGCAACAAGGAGCCCTGCCGGGTGTACAGCTCGAACGCCGGCCAGGTCCTTTTCACCGGCATCGCCAAGCCGGAGCGGGCGATCAAGGTCGCCGACGGCCTCATGGGCCCGAGCTTCTTCTCCGGCTGGGGCATTCGGACCGTTGCCAATACCGAAGCGCGCTACAATCCGATGTCCTATCACAACGGCTCGATCTGGCCGCACGACAATGCGCTGATCGCCCTCGGCATGGCCCGCTACGGTCGCAAGCGTTCGGTCGAGCGCGTTTTCAAAGGCATGTTCGACGCTGCGACTTACATGGACCTGCGACGGTTGCCGGAGCTGTTCTGCGGTTTCCAGCGCGGCCGTGGTCGCGGGCCGACGCACTATCCGGTCGCATGCTCGCCGCAAGCCTGGGCGAGCGCCACGCCATTCACGTTGATCGAGGCTTCGCTCGGGATTGCAGTTCGATCCGGTCGCCAACGAAATTCGTTTACACAATCCGCGCCTGCCGTCGTTCCTGGATTGGGTCGTCCTCCGCAATCTGCGGCTCAAGCAATCGAGTGTCGATCTCATGATACGCCGTCATGCCAACGAGGTATCGGTCGAAATCCTCGAGCGGCGCGGACGGTTGCAGGTCTCGGTCGTCTTCGGCTGAGCCGCGGCCAGAGAGCCGAGGGCCCGGTTCGAGTTCGCAAGCGGATGCGGTCGTTTGCGGAGGGACCGAGCGACTTTTCTCGTAAACGGCTCGTTTCTTGACTACGAAACGAAGTCATCCGATGGTTTCGCACTTTCCGCATCAACTCGGCTGGGTAGCGAGGAAAGCGGAGGCACGGCGGAGCTATCATGTCTTGGCCGAACGAAGCCACCACGTAAGCTCAGAGATTACAGTCTTGAACCCTTGTCCAGTCGTCAATGACCGGACGTGCGTCCGCTCGTCAGGCATTTTTGACAAAACAAAGCTAACGGCAAAAATGTAAAGCATTCCAGGGAGTTCAAGAACGTTGCTCGCCAATCGGGCTGACGTGTCTCGCGCGGATGCCTGATCGTGCATGTGGTTCAAATTTGCGCTATCGCCAAAAAAGAATGAGCTTTGCGACCAAGTCGCCGCCACGCCACTGAGACACCCGCTGGCCAGATGTAATCGTCGATGTCCAACCTCGACAGCAAATTCACGCCGGCGAGCTTCCGCTTCATCGGCAAGCCACTCGTGCGAAAGGAAGACGAGCGGCTGATCACGGGTCGCGGGCGGTTCAGCGATGATCCCTGCCTCGACGGTCAAGCCTATGCGGTGATGGTGCGCTCCCCTCACCCGCACGCCCGCATTCTCGGCGCCGATCTCTCACGCGCCAAGGCGTCGCCCGGCGTGCTCGGCGCCTTCAGCGGCGCCGACTGCCTCGGCGATGGCCTCGCTGCGATCCCGCACGATCCGCTGCCGAAAACCAAATACGACATGAAGCTGCAGGCGAGAGACGGCAGTACGATCTTCGTCGGCCCTCACCTCCTCCTGCCCGTCGACAAGGTTCGTCATGTCGGCGAGGCCGTGGCGATGGTGGTGGCCGAGACCGTGGAACAGGCGCTCGATGCGGCCGAAAAAGCCGAGATCAGTTACCAGGCATTGCCCGGAGTCTATCACTGCGAGGACGCCATGCGCCCGGGCGCGCCGGCCGTCTGGGACGAGGTGCCGGATAACATTCCCGTCGATACTTTTTTTGGAGACCGGCAGGCAACGGAAGCCGCATTCGGCGCCGCCGATCACGTCGTAGCGACGGACTTCCACGTCGATCGCGTCACCGGAGTGCCGCTCGAGCCGCGCGCGGCGCTCGGTCAACACGATGCAACAACCGATCGCTACACGCTTTACGCCGGAAGCGGCGGCGCGGTGCGGCAGAAACGCGAGCTGGCGTCGGTGCTCGGCATCGCGCCCGAGCGGCTGCGGGTGCTCTCTTACGATGTCGGCGGCAATTTCGGCACCCGCAACCGCGTCTTCGTCGAGTTCGGCCTGGTGCTCTGGGCGGCACGCAGGCTCGGGCGCCCGGTCAAGTTCACGGCGACGCGATCGGAGGCATTTCTCAGCGACTACCAGGGCCGCGATCTGGTCGTAAAGATCGAGCTGGCGCTGGCCACGGACGGCCGCTTTCTCGCCCTGCGCGCCACCAATATCAGCAATGTCGGAGCACGCTGTGTGTCACTTTCCCCGCTCTCCAAAGGTGCCGGGCTCGTTACGGGCTCGTACGTCATTCCTGCCGCCACATTGCGGGCGATGGCCGTTCATACCAACACGATGCCGACCCAGGCTTATCGCAGCTCAGGGCGCCCGGAGGTCACGTTCGCGATCGAGCGCCTCATCGACATCGCAGCCGCACGGCTCGGTTTCGACCGGATCGAGTTGCGGCGCAAGAACCTGATCGAGCCGCTGGCGATGCCCTATCGCAACGCTGTCGGCATGACCTACGACAGCGGCTGCTACGAAGCGAACATGGATCGGGCGATGCAGATCGCCGATTGGAACGGATTCGACAGGCGCCGGCATGCGGCCGCAAAGCGCGGCAAGCTCCTCGGCCGCGGGCTGGCGAACTATGTGGAGTCGTCGATCGGCGCCCCTCAACGAACAGGCGCGCATCACCATTCGCCCGGACGGACACGTCGATGTCGTCATCGGCACCCAGCCGAGCGGCCAGGGCCACGAGACCAGCTTTGCGCAGGTGGTCTCCGACCTTCTCTCCGTCCCGGTCGAGAGCGTGAACATCATTCTCGGCGATACCGACGTGGTGATGGCAGGTGGCGGCTCGCATTCGGGGCGATCCATGCGCCATGCCGCCACCGTCTTCTCGCGGGCCGCGCCCGAGCTCATCGCGAAGGGAAAACGTCTCGCCGCGCGCCATCCTCGGTTCGCCGCCGGACCATGTCGAATTCAATGACGGACGTTTCAGCGCGCGCGACACCAACCGCACGTTCGACTTTCTCGAGCTTGCCGCGGAAGCGGCCCGGCATGAGCTTCCCGGCGGCCTCGGCGACGGGCTCGCCGTCGTGACCGACAACGAAATGCACGATCCTGTCTTTCCCAACGGTTGCGCCGTCTGCGAAGTCGAGCTTGATCCAGAGACCGGAGCGGCGCAGATCACCCGTTACGCCTCGGTCGATGATGTGGGGCGCTGCATCAATCCCCTGATCGTCGACGGCCAGACGCACGGGGCGATTGCACAAGGCATCGGCCAGGCGATGTGGGAGCAGTGCTACATCGAGCCGGGTTCGGGCCAGCCGCTCATCGGCTCGCTGATGGATTACGGACTGCCGCGCGCGGACACCGTGCCGCCGTTCAAGACCGAGATCGCCGAAGTGCTCTCCCCCACCAATCCGCTCGGTATCAAGGCCGGAGGCGAAGGCGGCACGACGGCGGCGCCCGCCGCCGTGGTCAGTGCTGTTGTCGACGCGTTGCGCCACTACGAAGTGGCCGACATCAAGATGCCGGCCACGCCGTATAATGTCTGGCGAGCGATCCACAATTCCAGAGCGTGCAAGGAGAAAATCCAATAAATCGTCCAATGCAGCCCGTGATCGACAAGCGCGGCGAGCCGCATGTGCGCCGCTACCAGGAGCAGCGCTGGCTCATCGACAACATCATCCGTGCCAACGGCATCGATTGGGACCAGCCGCGGTCGCTGTATCTCAGCGGTCCCTGCGGCAATGAAGCCAACGCCGACTTCGCCGGGATCCGCGAGCGGGTAAAGAAAATGGCCGATATCGGCCCGGCCTTCGAAGCTGTCGCGCGCCGGCGCGAGGCCAAGGCGAAGGCAGCCGAGGAAGTCGGTCACAAGGTGACCGCGCGCGACAACTATTTCATGGCCGCCGTGCATTGGGGCGCGGCGCAATGGCCGTACGACCAGAACGACGAGACCAACGTCGCCTACAACGGCAAGAAGCGCGAGTGTTACGGCAAGTACGCCGCACTTGCCGATCATCGCGTAGAGCCGGTCTGGGTGCCGTTCCAGAACAAGGCCATTCCGGCCTGGTTCCACTTGCCGCCGGGCTATGACGGCGGTCGCGTTCCCGTCGTGATCGCAATCCCCGGAATGGACAGCTTCAAGGAAATCCAGGTCGCGCTTTATGGCGACCGATTTCTCAACCGCGGCATGGCAGTGCTCGCGATCGATGGGCCCGGCCAATACGAGGCGCCGATGCTCGGCGTCTATTTCTCGGTGGAGAACTGGATGGCAGCGGGCAAGCCGCTGATCGACTGGCTCAGCCAGCGGCCCGAGGTCGACACCGAGCGCATCGGAGCCTCGGGCACGAGCTTCGGCACCCTCTTCGGTACCATTCTCACGGCGCACGAGCCGCGGATCAAGGCATTTGCCGCAATGTCGGTGTGCCACGAGCCTGGCTGCCACACCATCTTCCAGGAGGCCTCGCCGACCTTCAAGAAGCGGTTCATGTACATGTCCGGGATCACCGACGAGGACGAGTTCGATGCATTCCGCAAGTCGATCACCTGGGAAGGTCACGCCGACAAGATCCGCGCACCGTTTCTGGTGGTTGCCGGCGAATGCGAGGAGCTCAGCCCGATCGAGCACTCGGAGCGATTGGCGAGGACCGTCAAAGGACCCAAGCAGATGGTGGTTTATCAGGAGTCCCGCCACTCGGTCGGCAACGTGCCGGCGGCCAATCTCGGACCGTTTCCACCCATGCTGGTGGCCGACTGGATGGCCGACCGGCTCGCGGGCAAGCGGTTTCCGAGCGAGCACTGGTTCGTACGCTCGAACGGCCAGATCGACAAGACGGCGTATTAGGTACGCAAGACAAGCGAGGCATCCGCATGACCATCACACTCAACCACACCATCGTGCCGGTACGCGACAAGGCGAACGCTGCGCGCTTCTTCGCGGACATTTTCGGCCTGGGCTTCGACGGGCACGTCGACTATTTCGCGCCGGTGCGTGTCAACGAAACGCTGACGCTGCTGTTCGACGAGGAGACTTCGTTCGAGAGCCACCACTACGCCTTTCACGTCAGCGACAGCGAGTTCGACGCCATCTTCGGTCGCATCAAGAAGGCCGGGATGGCCTATGGCAGCGGTCCTGGAAGCCTGGAGGATGGCAAGCTCAACGATTGGAACGGCGGCCGGGGCCTGTATTTCCGGGATCCGGACGGCCACGTGCTCGAGTTGATGACCGTGCCGCAGTGAACGTGTCGGGTCGACGCGGCCCGACCAGGCCAGCGGGTCGAAGTCCGATGCGCCACGGCGCCCGATGAGAACACCATGCAGGTGCTGACGACCGATGTGGCGATTGTCGGCGGCGGGGCAGCCGGCTCATATGCCGCGCTCACCCTGCATCGGGCCGGGGTCGAGAGCGTCATCATCTGCAAGGGACTTGTCGGCAAGAGCGGAGCGTCGATCTTCGCCGGCAACCTGGTTCTGTCCGGCCGCGCGCTCGGCAATACCGAGGAGCAGGCGCGCAATACGGCCGAGTTCCTCATCAAGTACCACAACCAGTTCTTGATCGATCAGCATTGGGCGCGACGGTGTGGTCAGTGGATCGAGAGCGTCTACTATCCCGAGCTCGAAGAGGCCGGCCTCTACCTGCGGCGCGACGAGCAGGGCAATATGGTCACCAGCCCGGGAGAGATCCGCAGCGTGGCGGCCAATGTGCAAGGAAATTCCGGCGTGCCGTTCATGGATCTGCGCCGCAAGCAGATCATCAAGGCTGGAATTCCGCGCCTGGAAGAGACCGTGGTCACCGCGCTGCTGCGCAAACGCGACAATTCGATCGGCGGCGTGCTCGCCCTCGACATTCTGACGGGCGCGTACGTCGTGGTGCTCGCCCGGGCCGTGATTCTGGCGACCGGATATTCCGATCGCCTGCATGCCCGCTCGACCGGCACGCGCGAGATGTCGGGCGACGGCCTCGCGATGGCCTGGCGCGTAGGGGCCACCATGGTGAACCTCGAAATGCAATGGTGGCACACCAACGACGTCGCCGATCCGCCGTCATGGCAGCGCATGCAAATCTACCCGAACCCGATGCTCGGCTCGGACAAGTCGGCACGCATGGTGAACGCGGCCGGCGAGGAATTCTTCAACCAGCAACAGGACGATCCGCTCGCCTACGGGCCATACACGGTTCAGCTCAAGGCGCTGGCAAAGCAAGTTCATGCGGGGAAAGCGCGCTACGACGGCGGTTATTTCGCGGGGTTTGATCATTGCGACCCGCGCGAGGTCGAAGCCTACACGACCTATGCGAAATCCTTTCATCAGCTCGGCCTGCCCTTCCCGCAGGCACTGCTCGAAACGTCAGTCACCGCGCACTACCGCCAGGGCGGGATCGATGTCGATACCGGCACCATGCAGTCATCGGTTCCCGGGCTCTATGTCGCCGGCGGCCTCGGCGGTCACAGCAACGGGCTGATCGGGCTCGCAACCTATGACGGCAAGGTTGCGGCGGAAGGTGTCATGGCCGAGATTTCCCGGCTCGCGATCTGCGAGTTGCCGCAACAGCAGGTCGCGAGCGAGCGGGCACGCATCGATGCCCTGCTGTCGAGGCGAAGCGACACCGTCGCGCCGGCCGACGTCAAGAATCGCATCCGTGCGGTGATGTGGGAAAAGGTCGGCGTCGAGAAGAGCGCAGAAGGTCTCGCCTCCGCCCTCGAGGATATCGGAAACATCCGGATGGATTTACTGCCCCGGCTCGGCGTCACGCGCTCGGCCAGAGCCATCAACTACGAGTGGCTCGACGCCATCGACGCCGTCAACATGGTCGATGTCTGCGAGCTCGTCATCCATTCCTCGCTCGAGCGCGAGGAAAGCCGCGGTCCCTTCATTCGCCGTGATTTCCCGCTGCAAGACAATGCGCGCTGGCTGGCGGCCAATGTAATGAAACGCACCCAGAACGGATTTTGCTTCGAACGGCGCTCCTACGAGCTGCCATTCTTCAAGCCCGACTTCGCCACCGCGAACAATATGGACGTCGTGTGGTGAGCAAATTTTCTGCCGAAGATCCTGCCGCCCTGCCCGCCGACGATGCTTCGCCGCTCCCCACAGGCAATGCGCGCCGGCTCGGACAGGACCACGACACGCTGGCGGCACGCAATTCCCGGCTGCAAGCGGGTGACACACTGACGGTGCGGGTTCATCGCTCGGACGGCGACTGCGGGACGCAAGTGCAGGAATTCGAGATCCCATACCGGAAATGGATGCGCGTTCTCGACGCGCTCAACTGGATCGCCGAGAGCAAGGCGCCCGATCTGGCATATCGCTGGTTTTGCGGCTCCAAGATGTGCGGCACCTGCGCGGTTCGCATGAATGGCCGCGAGGTGCTCGCCTGCTGGGAAGCGGTCGAGCCCGACATGACGATCGAGCCGCTGCGCAACCTGCCCGTGCTCCGCGATCTTGTGGTCGACCGCGGCCCGTTCGAGCGCAAGGTCGCCGAGCTCGAACCGTGGATCGACCGCACGACGACCCTATCCCGGCTTTCCCGAGCCGCTGTCGCACAATGAAATGAAGAACGTCTCGAAGGCGCTCGACTGCATCGGCTGCATGTGCTGCTACTCGGCCTGCCCGGTGATCGGCCTCGGCGCTCTGACCGATTTCGCTGGACCAGCTCCGCTGGTCCAGCTGGGTCAGACCGCGCTCGATCCGCGCAACGACCCCGAGAAGGTCGCCCGGTCGCTGACCCGCACCGGAATTTTTCACTGCGTATCCTGCTACAAATGCGAGGAGGTTTGCCCCGCCAGCATTCCGATCGTCAGCCGCCGTCATCGAGCCCCTGAAAGCCAAAGCCGCGGCGCTCGTACCCGGCATGGCAAGGCATCCTCATAGTCTGCGCGCAATTGTCGCAGCGCGCGGGCGGGTCGATCCGAGCGCACTGATGCTGCGCGTTCAGGGAATAAGGGTCCTTCGCAACATGCCGCGCGTGCTGCGATTGCTGCTGCGTGGCAAGATCGACCCGATCAAGACGTTCCTGAGGAAAAAAACGCCGGCAGCTACGGCAGCATCACGCCTGCTCGGCGGCGGAGACCGTTCATGAGGTTCGCGTATTATCCCGGATGCTCGGCGCGATCGACCTGCGCCGAGCTCAACGAATCGACGCATAAGGTTGCGGCACGGCTCGGTCTCCAGCTCACCCAGCTGGAGGCTGCGACCTGTACCGGCGCGCGCGAGCTGCGCGCGATCGATCCCCTCGGATTTTATGCGCTCAACGTCCGCATCCTTGCGCTGGCCGAGCGCGCAGGACTGCCGCTGATGACGATCTGCAACACTTGCACGCTCAACCTGCTCGATGCCCACGCCGCCTTCCTGGACGATCCGGAGCTCGCCCGCACGATCAACTCGCAGCTCGCCGTGGAGAGCCTGCATTATAGTGGACGCACCCGCATCAGCCACTTCCTCTGGGTTCTCTACGAAGATATCGGCCTCGACCGGCTGCGGCAGCTGGTGGTCAAGCCGCTCAACGGGCTCACCGTGGCCGCCTTTTACGGCTGCCACATCACGCGTCCGCCCGGGCGCTACGGCTTCGTCGATTCGCGCAACAATGTCGCGCTGGAACGCCTTGCCCGGATTCTCGGATGCCGGCCGATCGATTACAGCGGACGCACCGAATGCTGCGGCTTCCACACCGCAGCGCACGACGAGAGGGTCGCGATCAAGCTGACCGGGCAGCACATCAAATCGGCAAAGACCAACGGAGCGCAGACCATGGTGACGCCATGTCCGTTGTGCCATACGGTTCTCGACGGCTTTCAGCGGGAGATCGAAAAGGACATGGGCGAGAATCTCGACATGCCGGTCCTGCATCTGCCGCAACTGGTCGGCTTGGCGCTCGGGCTGACGCCGCAGGAGCTGCGCATCGACCGGCACATGGTCCCCATGGATTGACTCTTTTGCAATGCCAGCCGACCCTTAGGTCCGAACCCTGCCGTTCGACCATCTTTGCCGGGACAATTCCGACTAGCGCCCGATGGAAACGCTGCTCCTGCTCGCGATGAACGGCTTGATCTGGGGCTTGATCATCGCCCTGATCGCGCTCGGCCTGGCCATCATCTTCGGCCTGCTCGATATCATCAATCTCGCGCACGGCGATTTCTTCATGGTGGGTACCGTGCTGGCCTGGGCGACGCTGCAATCGACCGGGAATTTCTGGCTGGCATTCATCGTCGCGCCCCTGATCGGCTTCATCCTCGGCGCGCTCATTCAGCGAACAGTCATTCAACCCATCCACAACGTCGCGGCACTCTCGATCGTGGCGACATTCGGCCTCTCCCTGATCCTGCAGGAAGGCGTGCGAATGACCTTCGGCCCGACGCCGCGCCGCATCCTGCCGCCGATCCAAGGCACGATCCCGGTGCTTGGGGTCGATTACGAGGTCTATCGCCTGTTCGCCGCCGCCGTCGCCATCCTCTTGCTGGGGGGATTCTTCCTGTTCCTGCACCGGACCAAGATCGGCACCTGGATGCGTGCGGTCCGCCACGACCGCGACACCGCCGTCGCCATGGGCATTCCGGCGCATCGCGTCTACGTATTCACGTTCGCGATCGGTTTTGCCATGGCCGCCGTCGGCGGAGTGGTGGCCGCGCCGATCACCACCGTCGAGTTTCGCGGCGGCGTCGACATCCTGCCGTTCTGCTTCATGGCGGTGATCATCGGTGGCCTGGGCAATCTGCCCGGCACCGCGGCGGCCGCCGTTCTGCTCGCCTTCATGGAAGGAGTGATCCAGAGCTTTGCCGATCCGACGGTCGCGCGCATCTCCTCGCTCGTGTTGATGAGCGCGGTCCTGCTGTTGCGGCCGCAAGGTCTGTTCAAGGGACTGACGAGATGACGCTGGCGGTCGCGATCGAACGGAGTATTCTGGTCGCGTTTGCGGCGTTCCTCGTCGCAGTGCCGTGGTTGATCCCAGCCTTCTTCAGTGGCTTCTGGGTGAGCGTGATCGCCGAGATCCTGATCTGGTCGCTTTTTGCGGCGAGCGTCAATCTGTTGTTTGGATATGTCGGGCTGCTGTCGTTCGGCCAGGCGCTCTATTTCGGCTTCGGCATGTACGGGGTCGCCATCGGCATCGAGCATCTGGGATTGTCGTTCTGGCCGGCGTTCGGGCTCGGCATTGCGGCGTCGATGGCGATGGCGCTGCTGACCGGAATTTTCGCGGTGAGGCTGACCTGGCACTACTTCGCCATCATCACCGTCGTGTTCTCGCTCATCTTCTATTTTCTCGCCCTGACGAACAAATGGCTCACCGGCGGCGACGACGGCATCAACTTCACGCTGCCTCCGACATTCTCGCTCGCCGGCAGCCAATGGAGCTTCACCAATTCGACTTTCCAGTACTTCTTCATCCTCGCAACCGTCGCAATCTGCTTCTGGCTAATGCACCGCCTGATCGGCAGCGCGCTCGGAAAGGCGTTCCTCGCCATCCGCGACAATGACGTGCGCGCCTCGCTCATCGGGCTCAATGTCTATCTCCTGCGCCTGATCGCGTTCGTGCTGGCGGGCTTCCTCGCCGGCGTGGCCGGCGCACTGTTCGCCTTCTTCGGCCGCTACGCATCGGCGTCATACATGTTCTATCACGTTTCGGGTGAAGCGGTGGTGTGGGCGATCGTCGGCGGCGCCGGCACGCTGCTCGGCCCCATTGTCGGCACCAGCATCTTCATCATCGTGCGCGAGATCGTCTCGACCCAGTGGGAGCACCATGCCCTGATCGTCGGCATCGTCGCTATTTTGGTGGTGATCTTCGCGCCCAAAGGCATCGTGGGGTTGTGGCGCACCTGGCTGTTGCAACTGACCGAGCGCCCGCTCGAGACCTCGGTCGAGACCAAGCTGCAGACCGAGCCATGAGCGAGCCATGAGCGAGCCGGTCCTGCGCATCGAGAACCTGTCCAAGCGATTTGGCGGATTGATCGCCGTCGACGACCTCAGCTTCAGCCTCGCCGGCGGACGGCTGCATGCCATTATCGGGCCAAACGGTGCCGGCAAGACGACGCTCTTCAACATCATATGCGGCCTGCTCACTCCGGACGCCGGCAGGGTCTTCTTCCAAGGCCGCGACATCACCGGCATCAAGCCGCACGCGATCAGCCGCCTCGGCGTGAAGCGCACGCTGCAGATCAAGAGCGTGTTCCCGCAGCTTTCCGTGGCGGACAACCTGTGGATCACCGGTCATGCCGGACGGCGGTTCTTGCATCCGTTCCGTCCGGCAGCGCACGATCGCGAGACCGCAGAGAAGGTGGAGCGCACGCTCGAGCAGATCGGGCTTTCCGCGCTTTCCCGGCGCCAGGCAGGCACCCTGTCCTACGGCGACGTCGCGCTGCTCGAGATCGGCATGGCGCTGATCTCCGCGCCGCGATTGCTGCTCCTCGACGAACCGACCTGCGGGATGAGCCCGGCCGAGACCGAGCGGGCAGTCGGCAAGATTCGCGAGCTTGCCCGCGCCATCGACATCGTCATCATCGAGCACGACATGGAAGTCGTGTTCGAGATCGCCGACGACATCACCGTCATGGCTCAGGGCGCCATCCTCGCCTCCGGGCATCCGAAGGCAATCGCCGACGACGAACGCGTGCGCGAAGCCTATCTCGGCCGGCCGGAAGACGAGGACTACGTCGAAGAGGCGGTGCATGCTTAGGCTCGAGGACGTACATGTCCACATCGGCAAGCTGCACATCTTGCAGGGCGTGAATCTCAGCGTGGACGCGGGCGAGTGCGCGGCGCTGTTGGGACGAAACGGGGTGGGCAAGACCACGACGTTGCGGGCGATCATGGGCCTTGCTCGAAAGACACGCGGCACCGTCGAGTTCGACGGGATCGATCTCGCGCGCTGTCAACCGCACGAGGTGCCGCGCAAAGGGATCGGCTATGTTCCCCAGGGGCGCGGCATCTTCCCGAACCTGACGGTGATGGAGAATCTCAATATCGGCTTGCCGGGAAAGCGCGATCCGGAGCGCGAAGAGTATGTCTTCGGATGCTTCCCCCGCCTGCGGGAGCGCCTCAAGCAGTCCGGAAGCACCCTCTCGGGTGGCGAGCAGCAGATGCTGGCGATTGCCCGCTGCCTGATGATGCGTCCCAAGCTGATCATCCTCGACGAGCCGACCGAAGGGATCATGCCGCGGCTCGTCTCGCAGATCAGGCGTGAAATTCATCGCATCAGCCGCAGCGGCGTCTCGATCCTCCTGGTCGAGCAGAACGTCGAGACCGCTCTCAAGCTATGTCCACGCGTGTTCCTGATGGAGAAGGGCACCATCGTCTACAGCGGCGCCTCGCATGACCTCAAATCACAGCCCGAGATCGTGCATCGCTACCTCGGAGTGTCCCGGTAGCAGGGCTCGCTCACTTCCGGAGAGGAGAATACAATGAAACGGAGAAAGGTTATCCCGGCGCAGCTTCCTGGAGACCGCGCTCGCGGGCGGGACGGCAGGCATCGCCAGTCTCACCATCACCAAGGACTTGTTCGCGCAGGCGTCGGGACCGATCGTCATCGGTCATCACTGCGATCTGACCGGCGTGATCTCGTCGTGGGGATTTTGGCACGACAAGTGCGCCAAGGCGGCGATCGAGCTCATCAACAAGGGCGGCGGCATTGCCGGGCGCAAGGTCGAGCTGGTCACCGAGGATACCGAATCGAACCCGGCGCCCGGTGCGCGCAAGCTGCGCAATTTGATCCAGCGCAGCAATGCCGAGTTCATCGTCGGCTCCGTGCATTCCGGCGTGATGCTGGCGGCGCTGCCGATCGCCAGCGAGCTCAAGACCCCGTACTTCTCGACCGGCGAAGCGACCGAGGTCACCGGTTCGAAGGGCACGCGCTACTCGTTCCGGACCGGCACCGATACCTATTCGATCGCGGCGGCCAGCATGCCCTGGTGCGTCGAGAACCTCGGCAAGGTGTGGTCCATCATCTATGCCGACTATGCCTGGGGCCAGAGCACAGAGCAGGAGTCCAAGCTGTTCATCGAGAAGGCCGGCGGCAAGGTGCTCAGGAGCATCCCGGTGCCGCTCGACACCAAGGATTTCGTGCCCTATCTCGCCCAGATTCCCGGGCGATTCCGAAGCCGTGCTCCCCGCCTTCATCGGATCGCTCTCGGTCGGCTTCTACACCCAGGCAAAGACCATGGGGCTCGACAAGAAGTCGAAGATGTTCTCGTCGTCCGCCAGCCTCGAATCGATCGATCCCGGCGATATCCAGGGCGCGGCAGAAGGCGTCTACTTCTTCGAGAACTTCCCGCGCATGCTCGCGCACAAGAACGACGAGCATCACAAGGAGTTCAACCGGCTGATCGGCATCGACGACGTCTATTGCCGCGAGATCGGCGGCAGCCGTGTGATGGACAAGAGCCACGGCTGGCAATGCTGGGAGGACATGTTCGCCATCAAGGCGGCGATCGAGACTTCCGGCTACAAGACGCGCAAGGACATCGAAGGCGCCATCCGCGCGCTCGAAGGCATGCAGATGAAGAACTCGCTCGGCCATCCCCAGGGCGACAAGATGATCCGCAAGGAGGATCACGCCGGCATCATCGACTGCTACATCAGCCGCGTGGAAAACGGAAAGTTCGAGGTCAAGAGGCGCATTCCGAAGGAAGACCTGCTGAAGAACATGCCGCTACGGCATAATCTCTCGACCATGCCGGCCTGACCGGCGGGCGGCGGGGCGGCGGCACCGCGCCGCCGCACAAAGCCGTTGAAATGGGCTAGGCTCCGCGAGCACCGCTCTAACCGGAGCGGCTCGTGATCATAGGGAGGGTGTCTTCATGTCGTCAGTGGTGTATCGTTTGGCTGGTCTGAGCCTTGTTTCGTTGCTGGTCACACCTGCGGATGCGCAACTGCTCGCCCGCAAGGACCTGTCAGCCGAGATCGCGCTCGCGATTGCGCAGACCGCGATCGCGACCTGCACGCAAAACGGCTTTCGCGTGTCGGTCGCGGTGGTCGGGCGCAATGGCGAGTTGCTGGTCCACGTGCGGGGCGACGGCACCGGCCCGCACACGATGGAGAACAGCTTTCGAAAAGCTTATACGTCGCGCACCTTTCGCATCCCATCGGGCGAGATGGCCAAGCGTCTGAAGGACAACCCGCAGCTCGGTCAGGTCTATCTCAGCAACGTGGTGCCGTCACAGGGCGCGCTCCCGATCAAGCTGGGCGATGACACCATCGGCGCGGTCGGTGTCTCCGGCGCACCTGGCGGCGAGAAAGACGAGGTCTGCGCCAAGGCCGGCATCGACAAGGTTGCCGATCAGCTGAAGTGACGAAGCGCGAAGTGGCCTGCTCAGGCCGATGCCGTTCGAGTCACGGCGCCGGCGCAGATATTCCATGTCGGTTTCCGTCTGCGCGCCGGCGAAGGTGAGCGCGAGCTCGCTGGCGCCGGCCGCGTGGTAGCGCCGGGCCTGGCCGAGACAGTCTGCCGCGGTGCCGGCAAGCGCAAAGGCGGCGACGAAGCGCTCGTCGAGCGCATCCTCCGGCTTCTCTCCCGCGCGCAGCCGATCGACCGCGGCAGCGAAATCCGATTCGGCGAGCTCGGCCGCCTGCAACAATGCCGATCTTGCCGCCGGCACCCGCTGCGCGAGCGACCAGAATCCCGGCAGCATGTCGCCGATCATGTCCTTCGCCAGCCGATAGGCTTGCGCACGATCCGGCCGCACCGCGCATGGAACGTATTGGACGACGTCGACAGGAACGGGCCGGCCCGCCGCGTGCGCGGAATTGCCGACGATGTCCACCGCGCGCCGGGTGAAGTCGGGCGGACACATGTTGGAGATCATCAGTCCATCGGCGATCTTTCCGCAAAGTGCCAGCGCCTGTTCGCCTCGTGCCGCCATCAGCAGCGGCATGTCGGGTCGCGGCGGCTGATACTCGAGCTTGACCTTGTTCGCCGAGAACACCGCTCCGGCATGGTTCACTTCTTCGCCGCTGAGCATCGCCCGCACGATGGTGATCGCATCGCGAACCGCCGCCAGCGGACGGTCCGCGCGCAAGCCCATGCGCTCGATCGCGGACGCGATGCCCGATCCAATGCCCAATCGCGCCCGGCCTTGCGCCAGTTCGTCGAGCGCGCCGATTTCCATAGCGATCAGCGTCGGGTGACGGTTGTAAGGATTGAACACGCCGATCCCGATGCCCAGTCGGCTGGTCGCGGCGGCACAGGCCGCTGCCGCCGGAAGGACGCCGCGATTGAACGCGTTCTCGGCAAACCATAAGGATGCGAACCCGTTCGCATCGGCGGCCTTGGCCAGCTCGATCGAGCGCCGCGGAGCTAGCCCGCCATGCACCCGTACGCTCAGCTTCGGCAAATCGTTCAAGTCAGTCTCTCGTAGAAACCACGCGAGCGCGCGTGTTCACACCCCGCCCGGGCGCGGGCCCGAGCCTGCCTCGGAAAAATGTGCATGCACCACCCGCCAATGGCCGGCTTCCTTGCGGAACACCATGGTCGAGCGCGTGATGAATTCGTCGCCGCCATAGTGGATGTCCTTGGGCGGCGGCTCGCTGCCGGTCCAGTTGCGACGCGTGTGGCGATGGCACCAGACAACAGCCATCTGATCGGACACGACGCCCCCGATGTCGAACGGCGTCCAGTAGCTCGACTTCACGTTCTTTCCGTAAAACTTCCAAAGCCGGAACCAATGGTCTCGCCCGTTGTAAGTGTGCCCATTGAGATTGAAGAACAGCGCCTCGGACGCGTCGCTCCAGATCGGATCGAGCTTTTGCCAGTCGAAGCGCCCGTTCGCCTCGATATAGTCCTCGTGCAGCTTCAGGATTTGGGCGCGGTCGCTGCTCGTTCCGCCGACCAGATTTGGCTCAGCCATTTTCTCTCCCGCTCACGCTTGTCACTCGCCCCGACTTGGTTCACGCTCCTGGCGCACACCGCCATGAAGCAAACTCCTGCAGTCCCATCTCCATCAGGAGATCACCCAGTGCTCGATCAAAAGACAGCAGCTCCACGCCGCAACCAGGCACCGGTCGTGACCTGGCCGCGACCAGATTACTCTCGCGTACCCTATTGGCTCTACCACGATCCGAACATCTACGAGTTGGAGCAGGAGCGCATCTTCAAAGGGCCAACCTGGTCGCTGGTCGGCCTCGAAGCGGAAATTCCCAACCCCGGCGACTTCCGTACCACCGTGATCGGCGATACGCCGGTGATCGTCAACCGCGCCTTGGATGGAACGATCCACGCCATGGTCAATCGCTGCGCGCATCGCGGCGCGACCGTCCGGCGCGAGCCGCGCGGCAATGCCACCGACCATATCTGCATCTATCATCGCTGGTGCTACGGCCTCGACGGCAAGCTCCAGGGCGTTCCCTTCCGCCGCGGGCTCAAGGGGAAAGGCGGCATGGGGCCGGACTTTCGCATGGCGGAGCACGGCCTTCGCCAGCTTCAGGTCGCCTCGCATGCCGGCGTGATCTTCGCCAGCTTCAATTCCGCGGTCGAGCCGCTCGAGGACTATCTCGGGCCGGTGTTCGTGCATCATCTCGACCGGCTGTTCGGCAAGCCGATCCGGATTCTCGGCTATCAGCGCCAGCGCACATTCGGAAACTGGAAGCTCTATCTCGAGAACAATCGGGATACCTACCACGGCAGCCTGCTGCACGAGTTCCAATCCACTTTCGGATTGAGCAGGGTGACGCAGACCGGCGGGGTCAAGATGGATGCGCGCCACCGGCACAACCTGACATGGTCGAAGATCGGCACCGACAACGAAGCCGAGTTTTCGTCCCTCTACAAGGACAACAAGGTGCACGACAGCAGCTTGCGTCTGCTCGACGGGCGCATGGTCGAGTTCCATCGCGAGTTCGATGACGGCATCAGTCTCGCGATCTGCGGGCTGTTTCCCAACGCCACCATTCACCAGATCAGCAACAGCCTCGCCACCCGCCAGGTTCGCACCTGCGGCCCCGGCGAGTTCGAGCTGTATTGGACCTTGTTCGGCTATGCCGACGACACCGAAGAGATGACGCGGCATCGCCTGCTGCAAGCCAACCTGGTCGGGCCGGCAGGCCTCATCTCGATGGAGGACGGCGAGGCGATCGAGATCACGCACCGTGCAGTCGCGGGCGAGAAGGACGCCTGCTCCGTGATCGAGATGGGCGGCGGCGGCGCGATGACCGACCTCGACCACCGTATCAACGACGTGCCCGTGCGCGGCTTCTGGTCCTATTATGCCGAGCTGATGGGGATCGAGCCGGACGGAGCGGTGCGATGAACCTCTCCGCTGTGCGGGAGGCTGCGAGCGATCTCATGAACGACTACGTCGAAAGGCTCGACAGCGACCGCCTGGAGCAGTGGCTCGAACTTTTCGCCGAGGACGCGACCTATACCGTCATGCCGCGCGAGAACGTGGAGCAGAGCCTGCCTGCCGCGATCATCTGGTGTCCGAACAAGAACGTGCTGCGCGATCGCATCACCTCGCTGCGCAGCGCCAACGAATTCAATCTGCATTACGACCGGCACGTAGTCAGCAGCATTCGCGTGCGCCCCCATGCTGAGAACGTGTGGGACATGGAGGCGAACTACGCGGTCTATCAGACCACGCTGGAGGGGCAAAGCAGGCTGTTCAGCGTCGGCCGGTACCAGGACCAGATCAGGCTCGATGGAGACACCTTGCTATTCTGCAAGAAGTTCGTCGTGGTCGACACATTCTCCGTCCCGACGCTGCTGGCGACGCCGATCTAGCGTTTCACGTCTCGGCGCGCGTATCGCGATCACGTAGTCGATGGTCTCAGTGCGGTGCATTCTCGCCTCGTTGCCGGGCGGAAGTGATGCGCAATACCTCGTTCGGCGGAGCCGCGACAAAAAAGCGATATGTGTCCTGCTTCACCCTCGTTCGGCGCTGCCGCTGGCACCTTGCCGGGTGCAGGCGGCCAGGTATTCGACCGCGGCCGCCGATGCAAGAACGGGTGATCTCGTGTTTCGGGATCTCGCAAAAGGGAGAAGCACCATGAGAAAGTCGCTCTTGAAGCTTATGGCTCTCGCGCTTGCGCTGGCCACGACGGCCACCGTCGCGTTTGCACAGCGGCCCCCACGAGACTGCATTCCGCAGTACGACACTTCGGGCGTGCAAACGGCACCGTATTGCAAATGGTGACTGGCTCCTCAGTGTAATGGCGGAGCAGCGCGAGCTTCGACGCAACCCGGGCCTGCCCGGGTTGCGCATTCCTCGCTCATTCCGGTTGGATTCCGGCCGCTTTCACGATGGCGCCGTAACGCTCGATACCGTCCTCGAGAAGCGTGGCGAACTCTTCCGGCGTGCCGCCGATCACGGCCATTGCGTTGTCGTCGAGCTTGGTTCGCACATCGGCGGCATTGAGTGCCTTGACCATTTCGGCATTCAGCCGGCTCACGATTTCCCGCGGCACGCCTGCCGGGCCGAAAAATCCGAACCACGAGGACGGCTTCTTGAAGGCCGGGATGACTTCCGACATCGAGCGGACGTCGGGAAGCTTGGCATAGCGTGTGGGCTCGAGCGTCGCCAGGATTTTCACACGGCTCTGCTGCATGGCGGGCAGCGCATTCGACACGGCGATGAACACCATCGGGATATGGCCGCTGACGACGTCCTGCATGGCCGGGGCCACGCCCCGATACGGCACGTGCTTGATCCGCACGCCAGCGGTCTGGTTGAACAGCTCTCCCAGCATATGGAACACCGATCCGACGCCCGATGATCCGTACGACAGCTCGTCGGGCCGGCTTCTGGCATAGGCGATCAATTCCTCGACCGAATTGATTGGAATGGCGCTGTGCACGGCAAGGCAGGTCACCGGCTCGACCGCCGCGACGATCGGCGTGAAGTCCCGGATCGGATCGTAAGGCAGGCTCTTCATCAGGTGCACCGCGGTGACGTGCGTACCGACGGTGGCGCCCAGGAGGGTGTAGCCGTCCGCCGGCGCGCGCGCGACCATGTTCGAACCGATGGTGCCGTTGGCCCCGCTGCGGTTCTCGACCACGATCGATTGCCCGAGCGAATTACCGATCTTGTGGCCGACCATTCGCGTGACGAGATCGAGCGCGGGCCCCGGCGGAAACGGCACCACCATGGTGATGGGCCTTGCCGCAGGCCAGCTCTGGGCAGCTGCGGTGGTCATCGAGCCTGACGCTGCGAGCAGACAGAATGTGAACAGGCGCCAGAGCCTCATCGTCTTTCTCCAAACCTATTGCCCGGATGCCGAACGATACCATCCGGGCTTGCGCTTCTCGCGAAAACTGGCCCGGCCTTCGTCGGCTTCGGGCGAATTGAACCCATCGGCAAATTCGCTCTGCAGCTCGGCCAAGAGCTCGCTCGACGGCGCGAGCGACAGCCGGCCGAGCAGCCGCTTGACATCGGCGATGGCGTTCGGGCCTGCGTGCAACACCTCGTCCACCAGCCGGTTCAAGGTCATCATCTCGCCGCCAGCCTCGCAGAGCTCGTGAACGAGGCCGAGGCGAATGGCCTCGCCGGCCCCGAAGCGTTCGCCCGACAGCAGGTAGCGGCGGAGCCCGCGCGCATCGATAGCACGGAGAAAGAACGGAATCAGTGGCCCCGGCGCGAAGCCGAGCCGCACCTCCGGCAAGGAAAAGAACGCATTCGGCGCCGCGACCACGATGTCGCAGCAGGACACCAGCGCGACCCCGCCGCCGATGCAAGCGCCATGGACGAGCGCTATCGTCGGCTTGCGCGACCGCATCGAGCTCGAGGCAGACGGCCGGCAGGCTGGCACGCGGCTTTGCGCCCGCCGCCGGGGAGCTGCCGCCGATCTCGGCGCCCACGCAGAAATGCTTGCCGCTGCCGCGCAGCACGATCGCGCGCACAGCCGGATCGGCGCCGAGATGCAGGATTGCATCCAGCAGCGTTTCCAGTAGAGCGCTGTTGTAGCTGTTGCCCTTGTCCGGGCGATTGAGCGTGAGCGTGGCGACACCGCGGCCGTCGATGACGCGCAACAGCACGGCATTTTGAGATCGCTCGGTCACGCGCCCACCTCGAGCGTCAAATGCGAGAACCGGCCGGAATGGCTGAGCTCGCCGCCGTAGCGGGCGGCGAGCGCGACGGCCCGCTTGTAGTAGAGACCGATGTCGTGCTCCTCGGTATACCCGATGGCGCCATGCATTTGCAGCGCTGCGCGCATGATCTCCAGTGCGCAGCGCGACGCCCGCGCCTTCGCCGCCGACACCATCGCCGGATGGTGCTCCCCGGCATCGAAGGCGGCGAGCACGCGGTAGACCAGCGAGCGATCGAGCTCGATATCGACGAAGCCATCGACGGCCCGGTGCTGCAGCACCTGGAAGCTGCCGATCGGGCGGCCGAACTGCCGCCGCAGCTTGATGTAATCGAGCGCGACGTCGAGCCCGCGGCAGCCAGACCGACAAGCTCGATCGCAGCGCCGAGGATGAGGAATTCCTGCAACTGCCGGCAGAGCGTTCGCGCCGCGTCACCGGTCGCGATCACGCTCTCGGCCGGAACATGCACGCTGGCGAAGGTAATCGTGCTCAGCATCGATCCGTCGACATTGCATTGTGTGGATACGCCGGCCTGCTCGCGCCCGACCACTGCCAACATCGCCTCGGGCTCGTGTTCAACGGCAACAAGAAATGCGTCCGCCACACCGCCATACGCCACGAACGCAATGGCGCCGTCGAGAACGGAGGTTCTGGCATCGTACCCGAGCCCAGGACCAGCGCCGCCACGGCGCCAGCACGCCCCCTCGGCCGCCGGCAAGATCAGGTGCCTCCCCTGCAGCAGGCCCGTGAGGAGCGAGGTAGCGCGTGCGCCGGATGCAGCCTTCGACAAGGTCCATGCAGCCGCCGCTGCCTCCAGCAGCGGGATCATGACCAGTTGCCGGCCAGTCTGCTCGAGCGCAAGCGAAAGATCGAAGGCACCGAGACCTTGGCCGCCATGCCGCTCGGCGACGACGGTTGCGAGCCATTCCGCCTCGAGTGCAGCACGCCATGCGACGGCGTCGATCTCCGCGCCCGCAGCGCGCAGCGCCCGCAGCCGCTTGGGCCCGCCATGGTCGGCAGAGAGGCGCGCCGCAGTCTCGGCGAACAGGCTTTGCTGCTCGGTCAACAACAGGTCCACGGCAAATCCTCTCACATTCGGTTTTGCCAATTCATCCCAAAGGGAGAAGGAGCAGACTGAGCCAGCCGCGAAGCATCAGCTCGGCAGCCCGAGCACCCGCTTGGCGATGATGTTGCGCTGGATCTCGACCGCGCCACTGCCAACCGTGACGCGCCGCATCTCGAACATTTCGCCTGCCGGATTGACGGCGTGATTGCCGATCATGAGGTCCTCGCTGCGCGGTCCAAGCTCCCCCGCTGCATCCACCAGCAGCTCGGATGCGCGCTGACCAAGCTCGCCGCCCACGATCTTGATGACTGGCGCCATGGCGAATGGCGCGCGATCGTGCCCATGCAAGGCGGCGGCATGCCGGTAATAGGCGGAGAAGGCAAGCAGGTCGATCTCGAGCGCGGCCAGCTTGTGCAGAAATCCGGATTGACGCACCGCGCCGGTAAGCTCCGCGACTAGCCTCGCCTTGTTCAACAGCACGGCGGCGTTGCGGGGATGGCCGGTCGTGAACCGCTCGCTCCCGAGCAGCCGGTTGGCAACCTTCCAACCGTCATTCAGAGCGCCGAGCAGATTGTCGCGTGGCACCCGCACGTCGACGAGAATCTCCTCGGCGAACTCCGCATCCCCCTTGATGGTCTGGATCGGGTTCACCGTGATGCCGGGCGATCTCAGATCGATGAGCAGCATGCTGATCCCGGCGTGACGCGGCTGTGCGTTGGCGTCGGTGCGCACGAGCGCGAACATCCAGTCGGCGAAGTGTCCGTTGGTGGTCCACATCTTGTGGCCGTTCACGATGAAGTGTTCGCCGTCGAGCTCGGCACGGGTGACGAACTCGCGAGATCCGAGCCGGCGCCCGATTCGGAATAGCCCTGGCACCAGGTCACCTCGCCGGTGAGGATCGGCGGCAGGTGCCTCGCTTTCTGCCCCGCTGTGCCGACATCGATGATCAGCGGACCGATGAAGTTGAGCCCGTGCGGATAAGGCGTGGGGGCGCCGATCCGGCTGATCTCCTCGAACAGGATGATCTGCTGCGTAAGCGTTGCACCCATGCCGCCGTATTGCTGTGGCCAGTGCGGCGCGATCCAACCGCGCTCGTAGAGCTTGCGATGCCACGGCTCGAGCTCGGGCGGATCGATGCGCGTCGTGCGGTTGCACAACTCGGCCGGCAGATTTTGCGCTACCCAGTCGCGCACCTCTTGGCGGAAGGCGCGGTCGGCCGGATCGTCATCCGCGAACAGCGTCGTGTTGTCCCAGGAATTCGTCGAGGACATGCCGTCAGGACCTCAGCACCGCGAGCCCATTGCTGAGCACGATCTCGTCGCGACCGCTGACGCGGCATTGAAATGAGATGCGCTCGCGCTCGGGCCACATCTCGGTGCGGATGGTCTCGCCGGGAAAAACCGGGCGTGAGAATCGCGCTTCGATGCTGGCGAGGCGTTCCGGCCGGTAGTCTGCAAGCGTGCGCAGGATCGCGTGAGCAGCCACGCCGAAGCTCGCCGCGCCGTGCAGAATCGGGCGATCGAAGCCCGCAGTCTTGGCGCGTTCGGGGTCGGCATGCAGCGGATTTTCGTCGCCGGTGAGCCGATAGAGGAGCGCGAGATTGGGCGGCGTCGGCAACTCGCAGGTTGCGACCGGCTGTGTCTGCGGCACCGCAGCCGGCATCGCCGTCTCGGTCACTCTTCCCCCGAAGCCGCCGTGCTTGCGCGCAAAGGTGCTGCTGTCCACGGTGGCGACGATCGTTCCATCCGCCGCGATGAGATCGCGGGTATTGAGGATGATCGCGGCGTTGCCGGGGCCCTTGTCGATGACTTCCCTGATGCGCGGACGGCTGACGAGCTCGGCCGCGGGGGAAAGCGGTCGGTGCAGCACCACCTTGAGGTCGCCGGCGACGACGAGACGTTCGTCGACGCCGAAGGCGGGATCGGTCAAGCGCCCCGGCCAGCCCAGCACCACTGCCATGGTGGGGAACGCTTGCAACCCGGCGCGCTCATAGACGAATTTGAGGGCGCCCCGGTCGAGCGGGTCCATCCCCAGCCCGATGCCGAGCGCATAGAGGATGGCGTCGCGCTCGTCGTAACGGACCGCAATGTCTGCCGGCCGCCAAGCCATGATACGTTCGTAGTTGAGACCCATGGTCCAGCTCCGACCCTCCGAGGAAGTAGCTCGCATAACGCAGTGCGGGGCGTTCCTGCTGCGCGGATGAAGCCCGGATTTCGCTGACGCTTCATCCGGGCTACGTCACTCATTGCTCGAGCTTGGCGCCCGAAATATCGACCAGCAGCTTGCCCTTCTTCTGGTCCTCTACCATGAACCTCGCAAGCTCTTCGCTGGTATTGCCGACCGGTGAAAATCCCTTGGCGATCAGGTAGGGATTGGCAAACTCCGGCGACTTGATGATGGCAGAAAATTCCGCGTTGAGCTTCCCGACGATGGCGTACGGCGTTCCCTTGGGCGCGAACAAGCCGAACCAGGTCTCGAACGCGGTCTGGTCGGGCGGCAATCCGCTTTCGCCGAACGACGGCACATTGGGTATGAGCGGATTGCGCCTGGAGCCCGGGACCAGCAGCCCCTTTACTTCGCCTTCGTTGATCTGCCGTGCGATATCGGGGTTGCCGACGATCAGGTAAATGAGCTGGATGTCGCCGGCCTTGAACGCGAGCATGGCGTCGGACGCTCCCTTGTACGGAATGTGCGTCATTCGCGCGCCAGTCTCGTGCTTGAGCCATTCGACCACCAGGTGGGTGTCGCCACCGACGCCGAACGAGCCGAAATTGAGCTTGTCCGGGTTCTGCTTGGAATAGGCGATCAGTTCCTTGAAATCCTTTACCGGCACGTTCTTGTTCAGGATCAGAACCTGGTGTGCAAAGGCAATATTGGTGATCGGCTCGAAATCCTTGATCGGATCATATGACAGGTTCTTGTAGAGCGCCGGATTGAGCGAGACCGAGCTGCGCGACAGCAGGCAGACCGTGCCGCCATCAGGCGGTGCCGCCTTGCAGGCATTGGCGGCGATGATTGTGTTCGCCCCGGCGCGGCTTTCCACAATGAAACCGTGCGGATTGCGCTGCTCGAACGCCCGGCCGAGCGCGCGCACCATCACATCTATGGCCCCGCCCGGGGCAAGCGGGATGATCACCCGGATCGGCACCGATGGGTAAATGGTCTGCGAAAAGCCGGGACCGCCGAGGAGGGACAGCCCGATGAATACCGCCGCGACGCTTGAATGTTTTCCGACCTGCATGGCTATCCCCGCTCAAGTGTGGGTGCGCCGGTGCAGTTTGGTGGCTTCGGGATGGCCTGGTCAAGTTCTGGCAGAGGCGCACGGGCACTCTCGTGATACCGAGAAGCCCGCTTGCCTGCGATGCTGGGCCGTGCCTGCAAGCTCAGCGTCGTTGCCCGCTCCGTGCTACGTCGCTGACCGGCTTACTTCAGGTTTGCGGCCGCGGTCAGATCGATCTTGCCGGCCACGATGAAGGCTGCGCCGCACCAGTTCGAGTTGAAGCCGCCCGGATTGATCGGTGTGAAGCCAGCCGTGAACCTCGCCGTCTGGTCGCTGGTGAGGTTCTCAACCAGCTCGGAGGCGTCGTGATCGTGTTCGTCTACTGCGCCATCGCATCGCTGATCATCCTCGAGATCGTCGACCTTATTGTCGGACTGCGCATCAGTGACGATGTGGAGCGCGAAGGCCTCGACCTCGCGGTCCATGGCGAAAGCGTTCACTGACCTGAGCGGCAGCGCGTCGGGCGCAGAGTGGATTAGCGCGCAGTCGTAATCCGCCATCGCCGCGGACGGGCCCGGCCGACGCATTGCGTGCGTCGAGCTAGTACGTTGCGTTCGCTTCGTCGAGCGCCCCCGACACTCCGCTCACGCTGTTCCAGCGTCCCCAACCCCTGCACCTGGAAAGTGGGACAATCCGCCTCGAGCCGCTGCTCCGCGCCAACGGAAACCGACTCCCGTCGGCCGCGCTTTCGGCTATAAACGTGCGCCTCGCAAAGTCCCACCCCCATACCGGAAGCCGACATGGATTCGAAGACCGTTGAAAGCCGCGCGCCGCACCAGCCACGCCTGGAGGACGACCCTTTGGTACGCGGCATCGGGCGTTTTGCGGCCGACGTGCCGATGACCGGGCAGGCCCAGGCCTATTTTGTCCGCTCGCCCCACGCCTTCGCCGACATCCGTTCGATCGATATCGCAGCCGCCACGGCCGTGCCCGGCGTGCTGGCGGTGTTGACCGCCGCCGACATGGAGGGGATCGGCAACGTGTCCCAGCATCCTCCGCTCGCAGGACGCGGCGGCACGAAGCTCGTGGTCCCGCATCGCCCGGCGCTCGCTGGCGACACGGTTCGCCATGTCGGCGAGGCCGTCGCGGTCGTCATCGCCGAGACGCTCGATGCGGCGCAGGACGCAGCCGAGCTGGCCACGGTCGAATATCAGGAGCGCACGCCGGTGGTCGACGTTCGGCACGCCGTGCGCGAGGACGCCCCGCAAGTCTGGCCGCAGGCCGCGGGCAATGTTGCGGTCGATTGGCCCGGATTGGCCCCCGACCCGACAGGCCAATGCGCAAGAAGTCGATCGTGTCATCGCATCCGCCAAGAACGTCGCGAGGGTATCGCTCGTCCATCAGAGGATCATGGTCCATTCGATGGAGCCGCGTGGCGCCACGGCAAGCTACGATCGCTCCGGCGACAGCTATTTCCTGCGCTGCTGCTCGCAGAGTGCGCGCGCGCTGCGCGACGGGCTCGCCCCGATCCTGGGCGTGCCCAACCAGCGGCTGCGGGTCGTCACCGAGGATGTCGGCGGCGCGTTCGGACTGAAGACCGGCCCCTACCCCGAATATCTCGCGATCCTGGTCGCGGCGCGCAAGCTCGGCCGGCCGGTGCATTGGATGTCGAACCGCGCCGAAGCTTTCCTGAGCGACAACCACGCGCGCGACGCCTTCAGCGAGGTGGAGCTTGCGCTCGACGAGCGCGGCAAGTTCCTGGCGCTGCGCATCCGCCACCTCGGAAACATGGGCGCCTATATCGGGGCGGTCGGCGCCAACATCCAGACCGTCAATCTCGCGCGCTGCCTGCCCGGCATGTACGACATCCGGCTGATCGACATCGGCGTGCGCTGCGTCTTCACCAACACGACGACCACCGCCCCCTATCGCGGCGCCGGACGGCCGGAGGCGAACTTCATGCTCGAGCGCGTGATCGACGAAGCCGCGCGGGTGACCGGCATCGATCCGGTCAAGCTGCGGCGGCGCAACTTCATCAAGCCGTCGGCGATGCCGTACAAGACGGCGGTCGGCACCACCATCGACAGCGGCGAGTTCGAGACCGTGCTCGACAAGGCGCTCGCGCTCGCCGAGCTACGACGGCTTCAAGCAGCGCCGGCGCGAAGCGGCAAAGCGCGGCAAATATCGCGGGCTCGGCATTTCCTGCATGCTGGAGCATGCCGGCGGCTTTCCGCTCGAAGGAACCGCGCTGAGCTTTCCCGGCGGCGAGACGCTGGTGCTCGGCCTCAACGTGCAGTCGACCGGCCAGGGCCACGCCACGGTGTTCACGCCGATGCTGGCGGAACGGCTCGGCATCGAGCCGCAACAGATCGTGCACCGGCACGGCGATTCGGCGATGGAGATCGCGGGCTATGCATCGGTCGGATCGCGCTCGGCGATGACCGTGAGCCATGCCCTGGTCAAGACCGTCGAGGCGATGGTGAGCAAGGGCAAGTCGATCGCGGCGAGCGTCCTGGAAGCGGCGGAGGCCGACATCGAGTATCGCGCCGGCCGTTTCGGAGTGGTCGGAACCGATCGCAGCATCTCCCTGTTCGAGCTTGCCGCCCGCGCCGCGGAGATGAAGAAGCGCGGCGAAATTCCCGAGGACCTCGACACCAAGACCAACGCCGAGACGCCGCTGACGTTTCCGAACGGCTGCCACATCGCCGAGATCGAGATCGATCCCGAATACCGGCGAGCTTGCGCTCGTCTCCTATTCCGCGGTCGACGATTGCGGCAGGCCGCTCAACGCCATGATCGTCGAGGGCCAGACCCATGGCTCGATCGCCCAGGGTCTCGGCCAGGCCATGATGGAGAACGCGGTGTTCGACGCTTCCGGCGGGCAGCTGATCACCGGCTCATTCATGGACTACGCCATGCCGCGCGCCGACGACATGCCCATGTTCAAGGACGTCGTTCATGCGGTGCCGGCGACCACCAATCCGCTCGGCGTCAAGGGAGCGGGCGAAGCCGGCACCACCGCCGCGATCGCCGCCGTCATGAATGCCATCGCCGATGCCATTCCGGGCGGCGCCGGCGTGCATCTCGACATGCCGGCGACGCCGGAGAAGATCTGGCAGGCCTGTCGGCAGGCACAGGCGAGTGCGTAGCGATTGGTTCGCGTCACGGCCGATCGCGCGCTTGCGCGCGCGAGCCGGCGTCCAGGGCGCACGATGCCGAGCGTGTCGGCGGTCCCGGGTCTAAGTGCGCCGCTGCAGCGCATGCGCTGCACCCGGGTATGAAGCTATCCCTGCGAGATGAACTTGGTGTTGAGATAGGCGCCCAGCCCCTCGATGCCGCCTTCGCTGCCGTGGCCGGATTCCTTGACGCCGCCGAACGGCGTCTCCGGCGTCGAGATCGCGATCGAGTTGACGCCGACCATGCCGGACTCGATGGCGTCGCCGATCGCGGCCGCGGTCGAGTTCGAGCTGGTGAACGCATAGGCCGCGAGGCCGAACGGCAGCGAGTTCGCGCGTTCCACCACCTCGTCGAAGGTCTTGAAGGTGACGATCGGCGCGATCGGCCCGAACGGCTCCTGCGTCATCACCTTGGAATCGTCCGGCACCTCGGTCACGATCGTCGGCTCGTAGAAGAAGCCCTGGTTGCCGCCGCGCTTGCCGCCGGTCACGACCTTGCCGCCGCGGCTCTTGGCGTCCGCCACGAAGCTTTCCATCGCGTCGATGCCGGCGCGCATTCGCCATCGGTCCCATGGTGATGCCTTTCTCCAGACCGTCGCCGAGCTTGACGCCCTTGGCATATTCCGAGAAGCGCGCGAGGAATTTCTTGTAGACGTCCTCCTGCACGTAGAAGCGGGTCGGCGAGATGCAGACCTGCCCGGCATTGCGGTACTTGAACGCGGCGATGGTGTCGGCCGCCTTCTCCGCGATCGGCGTCGCCGAACACCACGACCGGCGAATGGCCGCCGAGCTCCATGGTGGTGCGTTTCATGCCTTTGGCGGCGAGCGCGGCGAGATGCTTGCCGACCGGGATCGAGCCGGTGAAGGAGATCTTGCGCACGGCGTCCTTCGCGAGCAGATGCTCGGAGACTTCCGCCGGCACGCCGAACACCAGGTTGAGCACGCCTGCCGGGCAGGCCGGCATCGGCGAAGCAGCGCACCATCTCGACGCAGGCGCCCGGCGTCTCCTCCGACGCCTTGAGAATGAGCGAGCAGCCGGCCGCCAGCGCGCCGCCGACCTTGCGCGCCGGCGTGAGCACCGGGAAATTCCACGGCGTGAAAGCGGCGACGACGCCGACCGGCTCCTGCACCACCAGCTGGCGCGTGCCCTTCGCGCGGCCCGGCACGATGCGGCCGTAGCTGCGGCGGCCTTCCTCGGCGTACCAGTCGATGATGTCGGCCGAGGTGATCACCTCGGCGCGGGCCTCGGCGTAGACCTTGCCCTGCTCCTGCACCATGACCTTGGAGATCGCATCGTGGCGCTCGCGCATGAGGTCGGCGGCCTTGCGCATGATCTTGGCGCGGTCGTAGGCCGAGGTCGCTCGCCACAGCGCGAAGCCCTTCTTGGCGGCCTCGAGCGCCTCGTCGAGATCGGCCTTGCTCGCATGCGGCAGGTGCGCCAGCGGCTTCTCGGTCGCCGGATTGAGCACGTCCTCGCCCTTGCGGCCGCTGCCGTTGTGCCATTTGCCGTCGATGTAGAGCGCGAGATCGGTATACATGGGGCCCTCGTTGCTGTTCGTGATTGTCGCGGGTATCTGTCGCAAGCCATTACCACCTTTTGCGACTGGATTCACTCACTCCGGCTTTTCGCCGGGCGAGATAGGGACGTTTAGGCTCGCCGGCCTTTCAACATGCCCGCGATGCCGAGGTCCTCGTCGAGTTCCGGCCAGTGGATCCCCATTGGCATTATCTCGAAATTCGCGCGTTCCTTCGCCGACGCGCGCTCGAGGCGAGGGTACCAATCGAGCGGAGTTGCTATCTTGCGTCCATCCACGAGCGTCACCACAAGCTCGGTTGCGGTAAAATCCACCGCACGGGCCTGCAGGTCGCCGACATCAATTTCCAAAATAGTCATTCCAGGACGCCAACAGCTGTTCGCGATTTGCACGCAGGTGACGGATGATATCGCCGAGCTCGTGCGCAGGAAACCCAGTATTTGCCGCCACGCTGAGGTATTGAGCGCGACCTTTTGACAATGTGGAAGACGGCGTATTGGCAAGATCAGCCGAAGTCAGCTCAAGAACGTCCCGCCGTTCACCTGGATGTTCTGCCCGGTGATGAAGCCGGCGGCCGGGCCGCAGACGAAGCGCACCGCCGCGGCGATGTCCTCGGGCAGGCCGCGCCGGCCGGCGAGCGCATGCACCAGCGAATGATGCTGCGGCTCCGGCTGCCCGGGCGGCCGCGGCGTCGCCATCAGGCCCGGGCGTCACGGTGTTGACCCTGATCCTGTCGCCGGCGAGCTCGTGCGCCAATGCGCGGGTGAAGCCGATCAGGCCGGCCTTGGCGGTCACCACATGCGGGCGGCGGGCGGCGCCGGTATGCGCGCTCAAGCCGCCGATATTCACGATCACGCCCGCGCCGCTTCGCTTGAGATGCGGCAGGCAGGCTTTGACGCAGTTGAAGGCGCCGTCGAGGATGACCGCGGTGACCGCGCGCCAGTCCGCGAGCGTCATCTCCTCGAACGCCTGCTCCACGCGCACCGCCGCGTTGTTGACGAGGATGTCGATGCGGCCGAAGCGCGTCGCCGCGGCGTCGACCATGCCGCTCACTGCCGCGACGTCGGCGACGTCGGCGGTCACCGCGAGCGCCTTGCCCCCTGCCCGCTCGATCTCGCCCGCGACCGCCTCGGCCTCCTGCCTGTTCGAGCGCGCATTGACCACGACCGCGGCGCCGCCGTCGGCGAGCGCGAGCGCGATGCCACGGCCGATATTGCGTCCGGCACCGGTGACGATGGCGACGCGGCCTGCGAGTTCTCTGGTCATTGTAAGCGGGTCCTCAGGGGGTATGACTGCAAGAGCGGTGGCTTAGAGGGAGAGGCGGCAGCGCCACAACGTCCCCTCCCCCGCTTGCGGGGGAGGGACAGGGTGGGGGGCATGCCGCAGTTGCTCACGATCAACCTTGAGCTGCGTCGAGTACCCCCCTCCCCAACCCTCCCCCGCAAGCGGGGAGGGAGGCGAGTCGGCCGAGTTTGCTGCAGCGATCATTCGCTCACCCGCGCAACGACGAAAGATCGACCTTGCCGTCATACAGCGTGCGCAGCAGCGCCAGCGCCTTCCTGGCGCGCGCCTCGTCCAGCCGCCATGGCGGGCGTTGAGCATGAACTTATCCTCGATGTCCGCGGACGTGAGCGGCTCCTGCGCGCCGCCGCGCATATGCGGCTGGCGCTCCTCGACCACGCGCCCGTCGGCGAGCACGGCACGGATGTGGCCGGTGAAATTGTTCGGATAGGGATTCTGCGGATCGATCGCGATAGCGCACCTTGCCGGCGAGCGCGACGACGCGCGGGTCGTTCACGGCGTCGTCGGTGAAGGCATCGAGGCCGACATTGCCGCGCACGAAGCCGGCCGCGATGCAATAGGGCGTGGAGAATTTCCCGGCATAGCCGTTGGGCGGGCGCTGCTTCGCCGCCAGCGGCTCCCACAGCCGGTGCACCGTGCCTTCGCCACCTCGCAGACCAGCTCCTTGATGTCCTCCGGCTTGATGCCGCGCGCCGCGAGCCGCCGCGCACAGTCGATATAGGGATGCGTCATGGTCCCGCACGGATACGGCTTGAAGGCGAGCGTCTGGTCACCCAGCGCGCGCCGAAATCGCCGGTGAGCGCGGCATAGTCGCCCTGCAGTCGTGTGGGCGAAGCCGTGGAACAGGCCGTGCACGCCTTCGAGCACGGTGCGCGGGCCGACGAAGCCGGCGCGCGCCGAGCAGCGCCGCGCGCAGGCCCGATTGCGCCGCCCAGCCCGGATGCATCCGCTTGGTCCAGGCGCCTTCGGCGAGATATTCGATGATGCCACCGGCCATCGAGCCCGCGATGCCCAGCGCATCCACCAGTTGCCGCCGAGTGAGCCGGAGCGCCGCGCCGACGCCGGCCGCCGCCGCCACGGCGCCGAACACCGCGGTCGGATGGAAGCCGGCCTTGTGCACCGCCTTTGGCACCACGAGGCTCAGCCGGCAGATCGTCTCGACGCCGACCGCGATGCCGAGGAGCGCCGCAGCGCCCGTCGCGCATCGTGCCGCTCGCAGGCCGCAAGCACCGCCGGCACGATGACGGCGCCGGCATGCACGGGACCGCCCTCGAACGTGTCGTCGAAATCCTCGCCGTGCGCCGCCGTGCCATTGACGAAAGCGGCTCCGGCCGCGCTCGAGCGCCGCGCGTGCCCGATCGCGGTGCAGTCCCCGTCGTCATCCCAGCCGGCGAGCGCGGCCTCGACATACTCTTCGTTGCGGGCGGTGAGGCAGAGCCCGACCACGTCGATGAGCAGATCCTCGCATTTGCGCCGCACCGGCGGCGGCAGCGAAGCGGCCTCGATCGCCGCGATCCGGTCCGCCAAATTCTCCGCAACGGAGATCTCGGGAAGGCCGGCGTCCATTCGATCAGGCGTTGCGCAGGCGCGCGGCGCCGAAGCCGGGGATGCGATTGACCGCGATGACGACGGCAAAGGTGATCAAGAGCATGATGATCCCGAGCACCGAGATGGCGCCGAGGTCGCCCATTTCGTTGAGATCGAAGATCAAGACCGAGATCACCTTTGTCTCCGAGGTGAACAGCATGATCGCAGCCGACAATTCGCGGATGACGCCGACGAAGATGAAGCACCAGGTCGCGATCACGCTGGTGCGCAAGAGCGGCGCGGTAATGTCGCGCAGCGTACGCAAGCGCGTCGCGCCGAGAATCCGGCTGGCATCCTCGAGGTCGGTATGCACCGAGCGGAACGCCGATTGGAGCTGCTGGTAGGCGGCCGGCAGCGCGATGGTCACGAAGGCGAGGAACAGGATCCACAAGGTTCCGTAGAGCACGAAGGGCGGGCGGGCGTAGCTCAGGAACAAGCCGACGCCCAGCACGATGCCCGGGATGGCAACCGGCGCGGTGGCGAGAAATCCGAGCGTCCGATATCCCGCAATCGCCCGCCGCGTGGTCAGATAGCTTATCACCAGCGCCAGCAGCGTGCCCACGGTCGCCGACCACACTCCCAGGATGAATGTGTTCTTGAAGGCGAGCTTGGTCGCGGACAGCTCGAAGAACACGAAATTGATGTTGTGCAGCGTGAAGTTGTCGAACCAGATGAACGACGTCGCCACGCGCGAGAAGGTCGCATTGACGAGCGCGCCGTATGGCAGCAGCACCGGACACATCAGCACGACGAGCACGAATGCGAGCGCTACCCATTTGAACGAGCCGAGCCGGACCAATCGCGGATCGCCCTGCTTGCCGCCGACCACCGAATAGCCGCGACGACCGAGAATGCGGTGCTCGGCACGCAGCAGCGCAACGGTCAGGATCAGCAGCGGAATCGAGGCCGCGGCCGCGAGCTCGGGCTTGGGTGGATAGTTGAATAGGCTCCAGATCTTGGTGGTCATGGTGTGGAAACCCGCCGGGATCGCGAGGATCGCCGGCGAGCCGAACAGCGTCATGGCCTGCAGAAAGGCGACCAGCGCGCCGGCGAGCAGCGCAGGCAGCGCGAGCGGGATGGTCACGCGCCGCGCGGTCACCCAGGTGCGGCCGCCGAGGATCGAGGAGGCATCTTCGAGGTCGCCGGGAATACGGTCGAGCGCATTGGCGATCAGCACGAATACGTAGGGAAACGTGTAGCAGGAGATGACGAAGATGAGGCCGCCGAGCGAGTAGATATTGAACAGGTGCTCGTCCTGCGGCATTCCGGTCAGCGCGCGCCAGGTCTTGTTGATGAGGCCCGAGTTGGGCGCCGCCAGCAGTTCCCAGGCGATGGCGCCGAGAAACGGCGGGGTGACGAAGGACGCCGTCACCAGCGCGCGGGCGGTGCGGCGCAGCGGCATGTCGGTGCGCGCCACCAGCCAGCCCATGGGCGCGGCGGCGAGGCAGCAGATGACGCTCGAGCTGGTCGCCAGAATGACTGTCGTGATGAGCGGGTCGACGAAGGCTTGGTCGGACGCGAGCGTGCGGAAATTGTCGAGCGTGAAGGCGCCGGCGCGGTCGACCAGGCTGTAATAGAACAGCCACGACATCGGCAGGATGATCAGCACGCACAACAGCAGCGCGAACAGGATCAATACCGGCCAGGAGAGATCGATGCGGGCCGGTCGCCGAACCGTCTCGGCGGGCAGAGCAATGGTCATGGACACCGCCGTTGGCCATCGCGGCTGATCATTGCGGACCCTGGTGCTGGAAATGTGCTTCCCACCACCATCCTGTCGCGCCCGCCGATCATACCTTGAAGATCTGCGCGTAGCGGGTCTTGATCTCTTCGCTCATCTTCTCGACCCCGTCGGGATCGTCCTTCCACAGCTTGATCTCCGTGAGCTTCTTGCGGCCGGGCTTCTCCTTGACCTGCGGATGGACCGAATGCTGGCGGGCGAAGTCGACCAGCAGTTGCTGCGCCTCGAGCGAGTGCAGCCAGTTCTGGAACAGCCGTGCGGCGTTCGGATTGGGCGCGTTCTTGAACACCCCGGTCGGTCCGGTGATGAACGGCGTACCCTCGGCGGGATAAACGACCTCGACCGGCTGACCCGCCTCCTTGAGCTGGATCAGATTGTAGTCGTTGCCGTCGGCCATCACCGCGCGTTCGCCGAGCGCCAACTTCTTGGGCGGATCGGTCGATGATTGCACCTGCATGATGCGCTGCTTGGCGAGATTTTCGAGATAGCCCCAGCCGATCTCGCGCACCAGCTGGAAGGTCGCCGTCATGATCGTGCCGCTATAGGCCGGATGCGCCTTCACCATCTTGCCCGCCCATTTCGGATCGAGCAGGTCGGCGAAGCTTTTGGGGGCATCGTCGGCCTTCACCAGATTGGTGTTGTAGCCGAGCGAGGAGAGCCATACCCGCGTGGTCACGAACAGCCCGTCCGGGTCGTAGTACTGTTTCGGGTAGACGCGGGCGACCTCCTCGGGCAGATAGGGCGCCAGCCAGTCATTTCGCTTCCAGACGATGAAATGCGCGGCGTCGGCGCTGTTGACCAGGTCGGCGGCATGGATGCGGCTGCCGTATTCCTGTCCGATGCGCTGAAAGATGCGCTCGGCTCCCGAACGCTCGACCCGCACCGTGATGCCCGGAAATTTCGCCTCGAACGCCTTGGCGAACCGCTCCGCCACCGGCAGTCCATGGCGGTGTAGAAGGCGAGCTTGCCCTCCTTCCTGGCCGCCTCGATCAAGGCGGGCGTGATAGCGGACGGCTCCGGTGGCGCAGCGCGTGCTGGTGAAGCAAGACAGCCGGCGGCGATCGCGGTCGACGCCTGGAGCAGGTCGCGCCTGGAGAAACGGATCTCAGCCATTTTTTATCCTCCCGTTCAAGGCCGGACACGTAGACGCGTAGGGTGGGCAAAATCGTCTGCCCAATGCTCGCCGCGTGGGCACGGCGCATGCACGATTTTGCCCACGCGGAAAAACCCAGTATTGCGCCTTTGCCCACCCTACGCTGCTAGCCGACTTGTCTCGATCATTCTCACACCCCGAACAGCTTGCTGTAGCGCGTCTTGATCTCCTCGCTCGACTTCTCCACGCCGGCCGGATCATCCTTCATTTTCTTGATCTCGGCGAACGGCCTCGTCCCGGCTTCTCCTTGGCGAGCGGATGGATGGAGCGCAGCCCGCCGAAGTCGATGATGAGCTGCTGGCATTCCGGCGTGAAGCAGAAGCTCTGGAACAGGCGTGCCGCATTCGGATTGGGCGCATTCTTCATCACTGCATTCGGGCCGATGATGAGACAGGCGCCCTCGGCCGGATAGACGATCTCCACCGGGTCGCCCTTTTCCTTGAGCTGGAACATGTTGTACTCGTTGCCGTCCGCCATCACCCCGCGCTCGCCGAGCGCGAGCTTCTTGGGCGGATCGGCGGACGACTGCACCTGCATCACTCTTTGCTTGGCCAGTTTCTCGAAATAACCCCAGCCGAGATCGCGCGCCATCTGGAACGTCGCGGTCATTATCGTGCCGCTGTAGCTCGGATGCGCCTTGACCATCTTGCCCGTCCATCTCGGTTCGAGCAGGTCGGCAAAGCTCTTGGGAGCTTCCTCCGCCTTCACCAGGTTGGTGTTGTAGCCGATGAGGCAGAGCCAAGCCCGGAAGGTCGCGAACATGCCGTCCGGATCCTTGTGCTCATCGGGAAAATGCCTGGCCACATCCTCGGGAACGTAGGGCGCGAGGATGCCGTCGCGCTTCCAGACGATGAAATGGGCGGCATCCGACGATTGGACCACGTCGACGGCATGGATGCGGCTGGCATATTCCTGGCCGATGCGCTGAAAAACGCGCTCGGCGCCGGTGCGCTCGACGCGCGGCGCGATGCCGGGATACTTCGCTTCGAATGTCTTGGCCACTCGTTCGGCGACGGGAAGATCGAGCGAGGTGTACCAGACCACCTTGCCTTCCTTCTTTGCCGCCTCGATCAGAGCGGGCGTAATTGCGCTCGCCGGCGGCGCTGCCGCCTTCACGGACGCAGGCAACACGCTCGCGACCGCGAGCGCAGTCGAGGCTTTGAGGACATCGCGCCTGGAAAAAGCCGGCCTTCTCATCGTTTCCTCCTGTCGACCTTGTTGTGACCATCGTTGATCACTGCTTCAACCGCTCAACACGCGGCAGCGTTCGGGTGGCAGATAGAGCCAGACCGGGGCTCCTCGATCGACATTCTCGGCCGGCGAGGTCACGACGCGAAGCTGCGTCCCGTCCGCCGCCGCGACCATGTAGTCACGGCTGTTGCCGAGGAACACCTGGCGCAGGACCGTGCCGGCAACCACATTCTCCATCGAGTGGGGAGCCGCCGCCCACAGCCGGATGACGTGCTGGCGCACCGAGATGGCGCCTTGGGCACCGATCGCGAGCTTGCTGCCGGTGCAGCGCAGCACCGATTCGCCGAACGAGAGGGTGACTCTCGTCGAGCGCCTGGCCCCTGATCACGTTGCTCGACCCGATGAAGCGGGCGACGAACTCCGAGCGCGGCCGGTCGTAGATTTCCTCCGGTGAGCCGGCTTGCTCGATCTTGCCGGCATTCATGACCGCAATGACGTCGGCCGTGGTCATGGCTTCGGACTGGTCGTGCGTGACATAGACGGTGGTGTAGCGGTACTCGTCGTGCAGCCGGCGCACCTCGAAGCGCATTTCCTCGCGCAGATTGGCATCGAGATTCGACAAGGGCTCATCGAGGAGCAACGTCTCCGGCTCGACGATCAGCGCGCGCGCCAGCGCGACCCGCTGCTGCTGGCCGCCGGAAAGTTCACCGGGATAGCGGTCGGCGAGCTCGGCGAGGTGAGTAGTTGCGAGGATCGCGGAGAGCTTTTGCTTGATGGTGGCGCGGTCGATCTTGCGCAGCTCGAGCCCATAGGCGACGTTCTCGGTTACCGTCATGTGCGGCCACAGCGCGTAGCTCTGGAAGATCATCGACATGTTGCGCCGCTCCGGCGGCACCGTGCGCGCCGGCGAGGAGACGAGCTGGTTGCCGACCAGGATCTCGCCGGCCGACGGTTCGATGAATCCGGCGATCAGCCGCAGCGTCGTGGTCTTGCCGCAGCCGGAGGGGCCGAGCAGGCAAACCAGCCGCCCGTGCTCGACCGTGAGCGATATGTCGTCGACGACCGCGAGATCGCCGTAGCGTTTGGTCAGACCTCGCAATTCAACCGACGCCACGCCCCTTCCCTCCTACGTTCCCGTGAACGCCGGCTGGCGCTTCTCCATGAAGGCCCGGCGACCTTCGGCGTAGTCGTTGCTGGCGAAGCACTGCTCGACCAGGTCCCGGCAATGCGCGAGATCGCGTTTGCTCTCATCCTTCATCGCCTCGTTGACGATGTGCTTGGCGGTCTTCACGGTCAGCGGCGCATTGGCGGCGATCGTCTCGGCATAGGTCTTGACGTAATCCTCGAGCTCGGCTTGCGGCAGGATGCGATTGACCAGACCCATGATCCGCGCCTCCTCGGCATCGAACTGACGCGCGGTGAAGAAAATCTCCTTGGCGAAGGCGGGACCGATGACGTCGGTCAACCGCTTCACGCCAGGATAGGCATAACCGAGCCCGAGCTTGGCTGCCGGGATGGCGAAACGCGAGTTGTCGGAGCAGATGCGCAAGTCGCAGCAGACCGCAAGCCCGAGGCCGCCGCCGATGCAATAGCCTCGGATCATGGCGATGGTCGGCTTGGGAAACTCATAGATGCTCGCATTGGCGCGCTCGACCGCAACATTATAGAGCTTGGCGGCATCGAGCGACGCGCGCTCGCTCTCGAACCGGGAGACGTCGGCGCCTGACACGAAGGCCTTGCCGCCGGCGCCGGTGAGCACGACGACCCGAACCTCGTCGTCGCCGGCGAACTCCTGCAGGATTTCGTATGTACGCTCCCACATTTCGAGCGAGACGGCATTGCGGCGCTCCGGATTGTTGAAGATCACGTAGCCGATGCGCCCGTCCTTGCGCGCAAGCATCCTGTCGGTCTTGGTCTTGTCGTCCATCGTCAGTCTCCCAGGCGCGCTGCGCGAGCGCGCAATCAAACCGCATTGGCCTTGTGCAGCGTGGCGATGTCTTTCGCGCTGAAGCCGAATTCCTCCAACACGGCGTCGGTGTGCTCGCCCAGTGCGGGCGGCGGTGACGCCAGCCGGCTCGGCGTGCGCGACAGTGTCATCGGCTGCCCGGCCATGTGCAATGTCTTCTTGCTTTTGGTCTCGACGGATTGCGCCAAGGCAAGATGCTCGACCTGCGGATCACCGTAGACCTGGTCGATCGAGTAGATCGGTCCGCACGGCACGCCTGCGTGGTTGAACCGCTCGACCCATTCGGCGCTCGTGCGCCTGGCCGTATGCCGGCCGATCTCGTCATTGAGCGCATCGCGATTCTTCGAGCGCTCCGCGCCGGTCTTGAATTCCGGCCGATGGATCAGCTCGGGCGCCTCGAGCGTGCTGCAGAACCGCTGCCAGATTTTCTGGCCGGTTGCCGCAATGTTGATGTGGCCGTCGGCAGTCTTGAAAACCCCGGTTGGGATGCTGGTGGGATGGTTGTTGCCGGCCTGTTTCGGTATCTCGCCGTCGATCAAGAAGCGCGCGCCCTGGAAGTCGAGCATGAAGATCTGCGCCTGCAACAGCGACGTTGCAACGTGCTGACCCTTTTTCGACTTCTCGCGCTCGAGCAGCGCTACCAGGATGCCCAATGCACAGAACAGGCCGGCGGTGAGATCAGCGATTGGTATGCCGACGCGTACCGGCCCCTGTCCCGGCAGACCGGTGATCGACATCAAGCCGCCCATGCCCTGCGCGATCTGATCGAAGCCCGGCCGGTCGGCATAGGGGCCGGTCTGCCCGAAGCCTGAAATGCTGGCATAGACGAGCTTGGGATTGATCCTGGCCAGGGTTGCGTAATCGATGCCGAGGCGGCGCTTCACGTCCGGCCGGAAATTCTCCACCACCACGTCGGCCTTTTTCACCATGCGCTTGAACGCGGCCAGCCCCTCCTTGGATTTGAGATTGAGGGTCATGCTGCGCTTGTTGCGGTGCAGGTTCTGAAAGTCCGAGCCGTCGCGCGGGCCGCCCATCCCCTCGCCGGCATCGGGGTCCGGCGGCATCTCGATCTTGATGACGTTGGCGCCCCAGTCGGCGAGCTGCCGCACGCAGGTCGGCCCCGCGCGCACCCTGGTCAGATCGAGGACGGTAAACCGTTCGAGCGCACGCGAGGCCCTGGAAACCGGCATTGCTGGCACCTTATCAGGCGTCTTCAAGTATTCCGGCTGACCGCCGGGCGGCCGACATTCCCCGATATCCCACGCATTGTCTACCGAGGACCGGTCGGAGCTTGTCGGAGCTGGCCGGCGCGACACCGTTGTGCGTTCGAGTGCTGTCTGCGGCGAACCGCGCGGGTCTCCACTTCGCCGCAAAGCACTATAAAGTGTCGGTCACGCTGGGGGGCGCGCCGGATCGAGCCAGGACCCCCGCAATGATCTTCCCCGAAATGACCAAACCCAGCCGCCGCGTTCTGCTGGCGTTGCTCCTCGCCACCGCAACTTCGGTCGCGAGCGCGCAGGAACGTGCGCAGCGCCCGGCCGCGCAACCGAGCGAGCAGCGAGCGCCCGAGCAGCGGCAGGGCGACGTCCGCGACGGCGTGCTGCGCCTGTTGCCGGCGGATTCCGTTACAGAGCACACGGTCAGCATCCCCGGTGGCAAGCTCGACTATATCGCGACCGCAGGGACACTTGCGCTGTTCGATCAATCCGGCGAGCGCTCGGCCCTGATCTATTACACCGCCTATGTCGCCAAGGACGCCGATCCGAACCGTCCCGTCACCTTCGGCTTCAACGGCGGCCCAGGCGCAGCATCGGCATTTCTCAATCTCGGTCTGGTCGGTCCGCGCATCGCCGAATTCGTCGGCAACGATCCGGCGGCGACGCGGCTGCGCGACAATCCGCAGACTTGGCTGGCGTTCACCGACCTGGTCATGATCGACCCGATCGGAACCGGTTGGAGCCGCCCTGCCAAGCCCGATGGCGGCAGCGCCTTCTATGGCGTGCGGAGCGACGCGCAGGCGTTCGCCAAGACCATCGCACTCTATCTCGCCAAGAATGGCCGCGGCCACTCGCCCAAATATCTTCTCGGCGAGAGCTACGGCGGATTCCGTGCCGCCAAGGTGGCGCAGGCGCTCAAACGCGAGCAGGGTATTACCGCTTCCGGCATCGTCATGGTGTCGCCGTTGATCGAGGGCGGGTTGATATTCGGGGGCAGTCGCTTCGCCTTGGGCGCGGCGCTGCAATTGCCGTCGCTGGCAGCGGCCGAGCTCGAACGGAAAGGCGCTTTCAGCGAGGAGGCGCAGGCGGAGGTCGAGCGCTTCGCACTCACCGACTATCTCGCGACGCTGGCCGGCCCCCGGCCGCAGGGCGATGCCGCCCGCGATTTTTATGCCCGCGTCGCGCAGATCAGCGGGCTTCCGGAGCACGTCGTCGCAAGGTCGCGCGGCTTCATCCGCGACGCCTATGTCAAGCACCTGCGCTCCGTCGAAGGCAAGATCGTGAGCCGCTACGACGCGACTTTCGCCGTGCCCGATCCTTACCCCGAGCAGGAGAGCGCGCGCGGGCCCGATCCGCTGCTCGATGGCCTCACCCGCGCCTATGCCGGCACATTCGCCACCTACGCGCGTGACGAGCTCCGCTTCAAGACCGAGATCACCTACATCCTGCTGGCGTCGGACATTTCCAGCAAGTGGGATTGGGACGGGGGGCGTGGCTCGGCTAGCGCCAGCGACGAATTGCGGGAGCTGCTCGCATTCGTTCCGTCCTTCCGCCTGCTGGTCGCGCACGGGTACAGCGACATGGTGACGCCTTATGCGGCGTCACGCTATGTCCTCGATCATCTGCCGCCGATCGGCGATCCGTCGCGGACAGTTCTTCGTCTCTATCGCGGCGGACACATGTTCTATATCGATGCGGAGTCGCGCAAAGCCTTCAGTGACGACGCCAAGACGTTCTACCAAGCGGCGCAATGACCTATTGTGATGTCCCGGATGCGGTGCAGCGCGAAGTTCGTAGGGTGGGCACGGCGCAACGCATCTTCGACGCGTGGGCAAAACCGTTGGCGCCGTGCCCACACGTTGCCGCCGCCGAAACGGTTTTGCCCACCCTACGGCCCCTATCCCTCGAATTCCAGCACATCGAATCCGACGTGACGGTCGACCATGTAGATCAGGCCGCGCCCATCGAGCGTCACATCGTTGCTCTGCGGCGCCGACCTGCCGGCCACCGGCTCCGGAATGAAATGTCCGATCTCGCGCGGGCTGAGCGGGTCAGCGACGTCGATGATGCGCAGTCCGCCGCCGAACCAGACGGCATGAACGAGCGTGCCCGACATGCGTTCGCAGAACTGGTGCGCACCGAAGCGCGCGCCCGGCGTGCGGCTGAACGGAGAATTGAGCTCGCTCACCTGGAACTGGCCGAGCGGCCTGATGTCTACGGGGTCGGTCACGTCGAAGGTCAATATGCAGGCGTGCGCGCGTCCGCGCCGCGCCTCCTCCTCGCTTGCGCTCTGGGCCTGGTCCTCTTCGTCAATGGCGATGGCGATGCGGCGGCCACCGATGCGGCCGGGCACCGGCGTCACGGTGTGGGTCGGCTCCGGGAACAGCGGGTGATAATTGTAGCTGCCGAGGCTTTTCGGCCGCGACAGGTCGGACACATCGACCACCCAGAAGCCCCCGTGCCAGCAGCTCGCCCACATCTCGTCGCCAAAACGCAGCGCATGGTGCAGCCGATGACGCCGGCCGGTCCAGCCTGGATTTTCGCCGCCCTCGACATGCTGGCCGGGCATCCACCAGCGCGAGACTTCGCTGGGCTGTCGCGGATCGTCCAGATCGTAGATCACCAGAATGTTTCCGACATAGCCTTGCATCTCGGTGGAGATGTAGGCGTAGCGCTCGTCGAGGTCGAAGCGGTGCACGCCGATGCCGCCGGTCCTGTGATATGAGACGAGCTTCGGTTGCGCCGGCCTCGACAGGTCGTAGATTTTGAAGCCGCCCCTGTCATAGCGCCGCTGCTCGAACTCCTCGAGCAGGCGCAGATCGTCCGTGGTCACGCCCATTCTCGCGGCGGTTTCTGCAGCCGTCGGCTCGCGCTCGAGCTCCCCCATCAGCGCCACTCGCACCGCCGGCAGCTGCTCGGCGCGGCGTCCGATCCTGCTCATGTTGCGCTCGTGGTTGACAATCATGAGATCGCCCGCGACGCGCACCTTGTGGCTGTGGGATTCCGCATCGTCGAGTGTCACCGTGGCGACGACGCGCGGGTCACGCGGATCCGACACGTCGACAACTGACGTGCCCAGCCCATCGGCGTTGGTGATGTGGCCGACATAGGCGTGAGCACCGGACACCGTGACTTGGCCTGCTCCGGGAAGGTCGAGATGCCCAAGGCGGCGGACGCGGCGGGAGAGTGCGGTGTCTTGCCCGTGCGGCTTGTTCATTGCGTCAACTCCTGTCTCATCAATCCGAGCATAGCGGCCATTTGACCCAGAGAATTCCTCGTCGATTCCTGGCTGGAGCATTTGCGCCAGCACGAGCGCGTCACCAATGCGGACCGAGTGCTGCAGGACAAGGTGCGCCAGTTCCAGATCGGCGGCGGCCCGAATGTGACGCACTGGATAGCGGCTGTTCCCGCTGCTGCGCATGCACCGGAGCAGCGGCCGGGAAGACCTTCCGACACGGGCGGCGTAAGCGTGAAGCGGCGGCACGGCGCGCCTGCCATCAAATCCAGCCGTTTCGGCGGAACCGCCAGTAGAGCGAGCCGCAGATGGCGACGATCACGCCGATCGACGAGAAAATAGCCATAGCTGCCATTTGAGCTCCGGCATGTGCTCGAAATTCATGCCGTAGATGCCGGCGATCGCGGTCGGCACCGCGAGAATGGCGGCCCAGGCCGCCAGCCTGCGGGTGATGGCCGTCTGCTGCGCCTGGCCGGTCATCAGGCTCGCCTCGAAGGCGAACGCCAGCACTTCGCGCAGCGAGTCGATTTCCTCCTGCACGCGCAGTATATGATCGGTGACGTCGCGAAACAGCGGCTGCATGGCGGCGTCGATCGGCATCACCTCGGCATGCTCGAGCCGGCGGCACACCTCGACCAGCGGCACCACGGCGTTGCGAAGGCGCAGGAGGTCGCGGCGGATCATGTAGAGCCGCTGCACGTCGACCCGCTCGGCGGGCTTGGAGAACACGCTGTCCTCGATCGCTTCCACTTCCGCGTGGAGCGTTTCCAGCACCGGCATGTAGTTGTCGACGATGAAATCGAGGATGGCGTAGAGGATGTAGTCTTCGCCGTGGGAGAGGACGGCCGGGCAGGATTCGCAGCGCTCGCGCACGGCGGCGTAGGAGCTCGAGGCGCCGTGGCGGACCGACACCACGTATCCGCGCCCGACGAACAGATGCGTCTCGCCGAAGGCGATGCGCCCGTCGATCAATTGCGCGGTGCGCGCGACGATGAACAGCGCCTCGCCATACTGCTCGATCTTCGGATGCTGATGCGCCTTGCCGGCATCCTCGATGGCCAGATAATGCAGGCCGAGCTGCGCCTGCACGCGCTGCAAGAGATCAGTGCTCGGCTCGAACAGGCCGATCCAGACGACGTGCCCCGGCCGCTTCGACCATTCGCCCGCCTCCTCGATGGCGATATCTTTGACGCGGCGTCCGCCGGCGTAGACGCTCGAGGCGACGACGCCGGATTCGCCGTCGCCATGAGGCACAGTGATCGGGTCCGTTCGGGCGTCCACTGCTTTCCCCGTGCGCTACGCTTGTTCCGATTGCAAGATCATTCACCTTTCGTGGCGTTCTGTCGACGGCCTCACTCCGACGCGCCGTTCTCTATTGGGGACGCTGCTTTGCCAGCACCTCGCCGGCGCGGCGCTTCGCGTCCGGCTCGCGGTCTTGGCTCGCAACGGCTTGGTAGAGGGCGAGGGCTTCAGTGGTGCTCTGGGCGACCCCGTCTCCCTGTTCCAGGGCCTCTGCGAGCAGCAACTGCGCCCAGGGGTTCGCATCCTGGTAGATTGCGCGCCGCCACAAAGCCACCGCTGCCGGGCGGTCGAGGGCAAGCCCGCCGCGTCCATCCCACATGAACCTTGCGAGGTTCGTCATCCCATAGGAGTTGCGAAGATCTGCAGCGCGGCGAAACCAGATCGCAGCTTCGGCATCGTCGCGAGCCCGCCCGATGCCATCGCGGATCATGACAGCGTAGACATTGATGCCGGCGGCATCGCCGGACTCCGCGGCGGCGCGAGCGAGCGAGAGCGCGCGTGGAAGATCGCGCGCAATGCCCTTGCCCTGCCGTGCCATGATAGACAGCTCCCATTGCGCTTGCGGATGGTTGCGAGCGGCGGCGAGCTCGAGCATTCGCGCGGCCAGCGTGTCGTCACGACCCGGCCCCTTTTCCGCTCGGAACGCACGCGCAAGCGCGACAAGGTCGCCGGTCCAGCCGTTGCGGGCACGCACACAATTACGGCGGTGAATACCTTCGGGAATGCTGGCGCAGTCAGGGACAACGGCACGCGCCTCCACGTCGTGCAGGACTTCGACGTCTCGGAGGAACTGAATGAGATCGGCGATCGCCTGAGACTTCACGCGCTCGTCGCCGCCGATCGTGTAGCCGGTCTGAAGACAAGTTCGGAACAAATAGTCCGTCTGATTGCCTCGCGTCGCACGTTGGCCGGACGATCGGTCGTACAGGACGCCCCGCTCGTCGCGCCAGAAACGCCCGGCGCACGCTCGGCCCGTCCAATCGTCGGGCGCGAGGGCAATCCCTCCCGTCGATTCGTAGGCATGGTAGACCCCGGGATAGACGGCCCAACGGATGTTTGCATTTCCGGCTGCACGCATTCGCTGGAGGTACTCGACGCAGGGCATGACTGGCGTGCCATCGTCGAGCTCGGCGAGCATGAAGAAGATGGGGGCGCCGGTGGTCCGCGCATCGCGTCGCTGAAAATTGCAGCTTCCGGCCGCAACCGCCACATGAGCGGCGAAGCGGATGTCGGTCGCCTGATAGTGGCGGCGTAGAGCTTCCAGGGCCACCGAGTAGGCCGCTTCTCCTCCACGGGACATTCCCAATACGATAATGCGAGAAGGATCGACCCAGGATTGACCGGCGAGCCATCTGAAACCAGCTATGGCATCGTTATTCGACTGGGTTTGCGCGACACGATTCTGATCGTCGCCCGTTCGCCGCACCCCGCGCGACTTGAAGCTGTCCACGACCAGCGCGGCGACGCCGTGCCGGCTCAGGATGCGAGCGTAGTACAGCTCGGCATGTGCGGTGATGCCGCCACTCGAATTGATTATCACGGCAGCCGGGACCGGGCCTTCGATGCGAGGGCGATAGAGGTCGGCGGTGATCCGATCCGCTTGCATCCGATCCCCTTGCGGCCATCGCGAGACGAGCTCGATATCGCGCGTCAGCAACCACGGGTCCTCCGGGACATTGGTCGGCTGTGCGGCCAAGGAGGCGGGCGTCAGAACGGCGAGACAAGCGATGAAGAACCGAATCATGGCAACGCCTCCTGGCGACCAGCGCACGGATGATATGGGCGAAACGCTCGAGTGGCAGACGACGCGTCCACGTCCCGGGACGCGTTCGTTGCGGGGGTTGGTCCGCTCTAAACGAACTGCACCGCAATGCCGCCGAGCGCACCGAAGTCGGCGTGCAGCGTGTCGCCCTTGTGCGCGAACACCACGCGCGTGAACGAGCCCGCCAGCACCAGATGGCCGGGCTCCAGCGCGACGCCGTGGCTTGCCGAGCTTGTTGGCGAGCCACGCGACGCCGAGCGCCGGATGGCCGAGCACGCCGGCGGCGACGCCGGTCTCCTCGATCTCGGAATTCTTGTACATGATGCCGCCGACCCAGCGCAGGTCGACGTCGAGCGGACCGACCGGCCGGCCGCCGACCACGATGCCGGCGGCGGCACCGTTGTCCGCCACGGTGTCGAAGATCTTGCGCGGATCCTGCAGGCGCGCATCGACGATCTCGATCGCCGGCACCACGTATTCGGTTGCGCGCAGCACCTCGGTCAGTCCGACGCCTGGCCCCTCGAGCTTCTTGCCCATGATGAAAGCCAGCTCGATCTCGACGCGGGGCCGGCAAAACTTTTCGTGCGGAATCCTGGCGCCGTCGGCGATCATCATGTCGTCGAGCAGGTGACCGTAGTCGGGCTCGTCGATCTGCGAGGAGCGCTGCATCGCTTTCGAGGTCAGCCCGACCTTGTGGCCGATGAGCTTCGCGCCGGCCGCAATCTTGCGCTTGGCCACTTCGGTGGAGATGGCATAGGAATCCTCGATGGTGATGTCCGGCCAGGTCTTGGACAGCTGGACCGCCTGTTTGCGCTCCTTTTCCGCGATCATCAGAATGTCGGCGGCCTTCTTGCGGTCGGCATCGGACAGCATGAGAGCTCCTCGTCGGACCACGCGTTTGTCAGGAGCGCCCGTGGCTGATGGCGCGAGGTATTCATAGGAGTGGAAACGATGCGCAGCCCAATACTTGCGCCGCTGGTCGCGCTGGTCCTTTGGTCGTTCGTAATGTGGGCATGGCTCTACGCGACGCGCATTCCTGCAATAACCAAGAATAAAATAGTATACGATCCCCACCGTTCTGCCGAGGAATTTCACGCGCAACTACCAGCCCGGGTGCGGTGGAAGGCGGACAACTACAACAACCTCATGGAGCAACCGACGCTTTTCTACGCCGTGACGCTTACCTTGGCCTTGCTTGGCGAAGGCGCAGGCTTGAATACTGGTCTAGCTTGGCTGTATGTCGGCTTGCGGATTGCCCACAGTCTCGTTCAGGCGATGCTCAACGTTGTCATGCTGCGCTTCTTCATTTTCATGGCCGCATCATTCGCTCTGCTGGTGATGTCGATACGTGCCGCGATCATCGTGTTCTAGGACGTCATCCGAGCTTGACGAGGTTCTGGTTCGGCAACGGGCCGCCGGGGAATTGAGCGAGCCGGCCGCCGACCGCGAGCGATCCGAGATGTGGCGTTCCTTTCACCTTCAGGGTCGAATGATGAGTTGAGTTCAGGGAGTGGGCCAGGCGCCGAGCTGCTGCATGAGAGAGAAGAGATTTGCCACACCCCAATGCTCGGCGATCTTGCCGTTGCGCACGCGCATGACGTCGACGGTCTCGAATTGAATTTTCCGGCCCGTCGGCGCCACGCCCAAGAACTCTCCCCGGTGCGTCCCGTGATAGGTCTTGTACGTTGTCACGAGCTCGCCATCGGCGGTCTGCCAATGGATGTCATTTCGAGAGTTGGCAGGTCGACCTCATCGCCGAGGGCTTCGACGCCGCGATCGGCGGCGGCATCGAGCTGGCGCCGGGCGTGGTCGCGCGCACGCTGGCGCCGTTGCACATCATCGCGGTGGCGGCGCCGGCCTATTTGAAGGGCAGGACGCGGCCCGCCGACCCATCCGGGCTCGCTGCCTTCGACGGAATCGTCATGCGCTCATCCAGCACCGGGCGGATCCATGACCGGATGATGCGCAACGCCGCAGGCGCGGAGTTGGCGGCGGCGCTCGAGCAGACGATCGTCCTCAACGATCCCGAAGCGATGTGCCGGGTGGCGCTGCTCGGACTTGGCGTGACGCTGATCGCCGTGCCGCACGCGCTGCCGCACTTGGAGAGCGGCGCGCTCGTGCGGCTGGTGCCGCAATGGTACGCCGACGCCGGGCCGATCTCGATCTACTACGCCACGCGCACGCTGCTGCCGGCCAAGACGCGCGTTTTCGTCGACTTCGTCGTGGAGGTGTTCCGACGCGAACGTCTCGCGGAAAGATTTGCCGGCAGTATCGGCTAGCCCGGTGCATTGACCGCTCGCCGCCATGGACGACCGTTCCCGGGGGCCGACAAAATCATCCTCGAATGGCAAGCGGCCTTCACGTTCGCGCGCGACCGCCAAAGCCTCGCCGCGCTCAGATACCGAACCGTTCTCGTACGTGAACGCGTGCCTAAACGCGACAACAACGGTTACCTTGCCTGCTGGCCCGCCATCATGTTCTTCACCACGCCCACGATGACCGTCACGATCGCGCCTGCAACGCCGCCACCGACCGCCTGACCGAGCACCGTGCCGATGTCGAGGCCGCCGGCAGTGCCGGCGAGCGCCGGAATCAGGGCTTGCAGGAGCTGCCCGCCGCCGACGCCGCCGACGGCGCCTGCAATCGAATTGCCCATCGCACCGAGGTTGAAATCCTTGAGTGCGGCGCCGGCAGCATTGCCGCCAACGGCTCCGGCAACAAGTTGGATGATGAGATTGATGATCGTCGCCGACATGAAACCACTCCTTGCTTCGAGGGAGCAATCGTGAGCAATGACTGAGATCCGCCTATCCGCGGCTCCGAACCGGATGAGCCGAACTCAGAATCTCATCGGCGGTGGACATGATCCGACGGAAAAAATAACATGCAGGTCGTATCCGTGAAAGGGTTCAATTGCCTGCTTCAACAGGATGTTGGCGCTGCACGGCCTGTCGTCGCAGCATTACCAGGGCACCTTCCGATTCGATGCCGATCATCACCTCGGGAAGCTCGCAACGTTCGGTTGACGACGGCGACGATCCAATGCACGGCCGCGTCGTGCAAACTGCGGCCACCGGCAGCTTGGCTCTAGAATGAGCGGGCTGCCTGCACGTGCTCTTGGTCGTGTCGTGGCAATTCTCGCGCCGCTGCCTGCGCCTTGCGGATCGCGGCGAGCACACGGCGCGGGGTGAGCGGCGTCTCGTTGACCTCGGCGCCCAATGGAGCGAGCGCATCGCGCACCGCGTTGGCGATCGCCGCCGGCGGCGCGATCGCGCCGCCCTCGCCCATCCCCTTGACGCCGTATTCGGTGTAGCGGCGTGGGCGTGTGCAGGTGCACGATCTTGATCGCCGGCAATTCCGCGGCGCCGGGAACGAGGTAATCGGCGAGCGTGCCGACGAGCGGCTGGCCCTGCTCGTCGTACGGGATCTCTTCGTAGAGCGCGGTGCCGATTCCCTGCACGACGCCGCCGCGCACCTGGCCTTCGACGATCATCGGGTTGATCATGGTGCCGCAATCTTCGGCGACCGCGAAATCGAGAAGCTCGATCATGCCGGTCGCGGGATCGACCGCCACCACGGCGGCATGGGTGGCGTAGGAATAGACCCCGGTGTCGATGCCGGGCTGGTAGGTCGCGGTGACGCTGAGCAGCGGCTCGACCCCCTGCGGCAGCGCCTCCATCCGCAGATGCGCGACGCGCGCCACCTCGTCGATGCCGACGGCGCCGCTCTTGCCGACCACCTTGCCGCCGGCGCAGCGCACGTCGGCGGGGTCGCATTGCAGCAGATGGGCGCCGATCCGCAGGATCTTTTCCCGCAGCAGCCGGCTGGCATGCGCGCCACCGCGCCGCCGGCCATGACGATGCTGCGCGAGGCGATGGTGCCCATGCCGAATGGACGAAGCTCCAGTGTCGCCGTGGCGCACGGAGATCCTGGCGGGATCGATGCCGAGCTCCTCGTGCGCGATCTGGGAGAGCGTGGTTTCCAGGCCCTGCCCGTGCGACTGGATGCCGACCAGCAGCACCAGCGTTCCGTCGGGCATCAGTTGCGCCGTGCAGCTCTCGTAGCCCGGAATGAACGGGCTGCCGCGGCTGACCCATTCGCCGCAGCCGTGGCCGGTCTGCTCGGAATAGCAGGCAAAGCCCGACACCGATCGAGCCGGCCGTCGGGCTCGCCGTTCTGCTGGCGCGCACGCACTCCGGCAAGATCGATCGCATCGGCGCACGGCCCGCACCGCCGCGGGATAGTCGCCGTTGTCGAACTTGAGATTGGCGATGGTGGTGTAAGGCATCTGCGCCGAGGTGACCATGTTCTCCATGCGCACCTCGACCGGATCGCGTCCGACTGCGCGCGCGACCTCGTCCATGGTGCGCTCGATCGCGAAGCAGGCGCCCGGCCGGCCGACGCCGCGATAAGGGCCGATCGGAGATTTGTTGGTAGCGACGGTATAGGTCTTCACCCGGTAATTGCGAATGTCGTAGGGCCCGGGGAGATTGCGCGCGGCCATGCCGGTCTCCAGAAACGGCCCGTTCGGCCACATCGCATAGGCGCCGCCGTCGACGATCAGCTCCACGTCGATTCCGAGTATGCGCCCATGCTTGTCGGCATAGGCGGCGACGCGATATTCGTGATCGCGGGTGTGGGTCGAGGCGAGGAAATGCTCGCTGCGATCCTCCACCCAGCGCACGGGATGATCGACCTCGCGGGCGAGCGCCGCAATCGCCGCCTCTTCCGGCGACAAGCGCGCCTTCGAGCCGAAGCCGCCGCCCACATCGGGCGCGATCACGCGGATGCAGCGCTCCTCGAGCCCGAGCACCTCGGCCAATCCCAGCCGGATGATGTGCGGCACCTGGGTCGAGGTATAGACGACGAGCTCGTCGAGGCGGTGGTCGCGATAGGCCAGCACCGCGCGGCCCTCGAGCGGGACCGCGACGTGCCGGTTCATGCGGATAGCTGCGGCGCACCACCACATCGGCGGTGCGCGCGACCTCCTCGATATTGCCGTCCGCAAACGTCCGCTCGATGAACAGGTTGTTGCTCCAGCTCTCGTGCACCAGGCTCGGCGGCTTGCTCACGGCCGCGGCGGCATCGACGACCGCCGGCAGCACCTCGAACTCGACGCTCACCGAATTGGCGAGGTCCTCGGCTTCGGCGCGCGTCGGCGCGATGCAGGCGGCGATGGGCTCGCCGACATATCGCACCTTTTGCGTGGCCAGCGGCGGATATCCGGAAACCTTGAACCCGTTCACCTGCGGCACCGCCCGCATCTCGGTGAGCCGCGGCAGATCGCGCGCGGTGAACACCTGCCCGGCCGCTTCGGGGGGGACCGCGATGGCCTTGATGCGCGCATGCGCGTGCGGGCTGCGGACAAACGCCACGTCCTGGGTGCCCGGCAGCTTCACGTCGGCGACGAACTGGCCGCGGCCGTGCAAATGGCGCGCGTCCTCCTTGCGGAGCAGCGAGGCGCCGACGCCGGACGCAGTCCCGCTGGCCTGGTGCTTCATGCCGAAACCTCCGGCGCCCGGCCGTGCCTGTGCTGCGCTCGGCGGCGAGCGCTGCCGCAGCCGCGCCGATGGCGGTCACGATATTGGTATAGCCGGTGCAGCGGCAGATGTTGCCGGCGAGCTCCTTGCGAATCTCCTGTTCCGATCCCGCGCGATTGCGCCGGATGATATCGCGGGCGGTGATCAGCATCCCCGGCGTGCAGAACCCGCACTGAAGCGCATGGTGCTGATGAAAGGCCTGCGCGCAATGCGCGTCATGATGCGGTCGTCGCCGAAGCCTTCGATGGTCACGACATCGCGGTCGTCGCACGCCGCCGCGAAGATCAGGCAGGAGCGGATCGGCTCGGCGTCCAGCAGAATGGTGCAGGCGCCGCACACTCCGTGCTCGCAACCCAGATGCGTCCCGGTCAGGTTGCGCCGCTCGCGCAGAAAATCGGCGAGCGACAGCCGCCCCGGCACGTCGTCGCGCACGGCTTTGCCATTCACGCGCAGGCGCAATATGGGTCATGTCAGGACCTGACGGATGCGCGCGCACGACCATGGCGGTATGCAGGCTCGATTGAAAATCATCGAATGCTTGCCGATGCGAGGCCAGATCCTCGGCGATGGCCGGCTCGCAACCGCCCGCCGCGCCGGCCAGGACGCGGGCCGAGGTTCGCTCGAGGACGATGGGCGGGCCGTCGACCGCGCCGAGCACGACACGCCCATAATTGCGGGCGGGATCGCGCACCACCGCGGCGATCGAGCTTGCGAACTCTCCCGACTTCCTGCAGAACTTGCAATATCCCCAACGTGCGCTCGCCGACAGCTTCGGGATGCGAACGCTGTCGACGATCTCGTCGGTGGCGCGCACGGTTTCGTAGACGCCGGTACCGAAATCGACGGCCGCGGCGGCGCGCGACCCGCGCGGCCCGCGCAGCAGCACCTCGGCGTCGAGCGCTGCCATCACGGTCGGCCAGTCGGCCGCGGGATCGCAAAGCGCGAGGCTGCCGCCCAGCGTCCCGCGCGTGCGCACGGCACGATAGGCGAGGTTCGATGCCACGCTCGGCATCAGTCCGCGCGAGGGATCGGGCACCAGCCCATCCTCGACTGCAGCGTGGGTGGTGCAGGCACCGAGCGAGACGTGATCGGAGCGTCTCGGAGACGGCGCGGAGCTCCTGCAATCGGCTGATGTCGATGACCAGATCAGGCGAGGCCACCCGCATGTTCATCATGACGACGAGCGATTGCCCGCCCGCCATGACCTGCGCCTCGCCGTTCGCTCGCGACAGAAGCTCGATCGCATCCGCGACAGAGTTGGGCCTGACATACTCGAATGCGGCGGGCTTCATGCCTTCATCTCGGTTCCCGCAGCGGGCGTGTCATTGCGCAAGCCGAGCAGCAGCGCTGTGAACAACAATCGCTCGAACGGAGTGGACATGCGAGAAGCCATACCAGTCATCCCTCCAACCCCTTGTCAACTTGTATGGCGGATTAGTTCAGCGGAAGCCAATCGGCCATCCCTCGGAGTGTGTGAGTACGGCGAAGGGCCTCACCCGCCCGCGAAATTAAGGCTGGACATGAATTGGCGCATGTCGTTTTTGTCCAGATCGAGGATCGACCAGGCATCGGAGGGAGCATCATGACGGCGAATTATTGCGAACCTACGCGGCGCGCCATTCTGCGCGCCGGAACCGCTGCCGTGGGGCTGGTCGCGGCGCCCTATGTGGCGCGTGCGCAGAGCCCTGATGCGGTGCGCTTCAGCCTCGAGTTTCGCATCTATGGCGGCAACGCCCCGATGTGGCTCGGCGCCGAGAGCGGGATTTTCCGCGAGCAGGGCATCAATGTCACCATGGATGGCTCGTCCGGCTCGGTCGAATTGGTCACGCGGGTCGCGACCGGCACCCACCCGTTCGGGCTTGCCGATCTCAGCACGCTGGTCGAGTTCACCTCGCGCAATCCGAAAGAGGCGCCCAAGCTGATCATGACGGTGTTCGACCGTTTCCCCGCGGTCGTGCGTCAGCCTCAAGCGCAAGCCGATCAAGACGCTGCAGGAACTGGTCGGAGCCCGGCTCGGCACCGGCAGCGTGGATGCGGGATCGAAAATTCTTCCCGCACTGCTCACGCTCAACAAGGTCGATCTCAAGTCGATCAACCGGTCCACGATCGACGTCAAGTTGCGCGACACCATGCTGATCAAGGGCGAGGTCGATGCCGTGATCGGCTTCGACTACACCACCATCTTCAACCTGATCGAGGCCGGCCTGAAGCTCGAGGATATCACGCTGCTCTACTTCTCGGATTTCGGCTTCGACTTCTGGGGCAACTCGCTGATCGCGAATCCCGCGATGGTCGAAAAGAATCCCGATCTCGTCCGGCGCGTCGCCATTGCGGTGGCGCGGTCGTGGGCGGCCGCCGCCAAGGACCGGGCCGCCGCGATCAGCGCGGTGACCAAGCGCGACGGCCTGCTCAAGGCCGAGACCGAGCGCGCGCGCATGGACTGGGTATTGGACAAGCTCGTGCTGACGCCGAACGTTCGGCAGAACGGCATCAGCCACATGGATGCCCAGCGGATGGCGCGCGGAATCAATGTGCTCAAGGAAGGCTTCCAGCTCTCGAGCGCTCCGACCATGGAGCAGATCTACGACAGCCGCTTCCTGCCGCCCGCCGCCGATCGCAAACTGACATAGGCGGTCGCGCAGAATGCAAGCTGCTCCCGACGCCGGCAGCAAGAAAGGCCAAGCCGGATTCGTCGAAATGGACGCGGTCGCACCTGCGCTATGGCGGCCCGGATGGCACGCTCGCGCTCGATGGGACCACGCTGAGCGTCGCAGCCGGGGAATTCGCCGCCGTGGTCGGACCCTCGGGCTGCGGCAAGTCGTCGTTGATGAAGCTGGTCACCGGCCTGTTGCCTTGCACCGGCGGGTCGATCCGCGTCGCCGGCACGCAAGTGAATGGTCCGCTCAAGATCGTCGGCATGGCATTCCAGAATCCGACCTTGCTGCCGTGGCGGAACACTTTGCTCAACACCATGCTGCCGCTGGAGATCGTGCGGCCGCATCGTCACCGGTTGCGGCAGGAGCGGGAGAAATACGTCGCGCAAGCCAAGGAGCTACTGGCGGCCGTCGGGCTCGCCGGCTTCGAGGACATGCAGCCGTGGATGCTGTCCGGCGGCATGCAGCAGCGGGCGAGCCTGTGCCGGGCGCTCATCCACGAGCCCGAGCTGCTGATGCTGGACGAGCCCTTCGGCGCGCTCGACGCCTTCACGCGCGAGGAGCTGTGGGACGTTCTTCAGACAGCTTTGGCTGGAGCGCAAGTTCACTTGCGTGCTCGTGACCCACGATCTGCGCGAGGCCGCCTATCTGGCCGACGTCATCTTCGTGATGAGCGCGCGGCCCGGCCGCATCGTTGCCACCCATCGCGTCGACCTGCCGCGGCCACGCTCGGTGGAAAGCACGTTCGACAAGGCCTTCATCGATCTCGTGCACGCCATCCGCAGCGAGATTTCGCGGGTGCGCGGCGAAGCAGGCCCGGCACCGCAGGTCGAAGGTCGCCTGACATGACGCCGCGCAACTGGCGTCGCCTCAACATTGCGATGCCTTGGCTGGTCATCATCACCCTGCTCATCCTTTGGCAGGCCGTCGTCCAGACCTTCGCCATCGCCTCCTTTGTGCTGCCGTCGCCGACCGCGGTGTGGCAGGCGTTTCTCGAATATCGCGATCCGATCCTGCACAACGCCCTGTTCACGCTCAAGAACACCATTCTCGGCTTTGCGCTCGGCATTGCCGTCGGCGTGACTGCTGGGCGTTTTCATCGGCTCCTCCCGCCTGGTCTATAGCGGCCTCTACCCGCTGCTGATCGGCATCAACTCGGTGCCAAAGGCCGCGGTGGTGCCGATCCTGGTGCTGTGGCTCGGCATCGGGGCGGCGCCGGCAGTCGCCACGGCGTTCCTGCTGTGCTTCTTTCCGATCGCGGTGAACGTGGCGACCGGGCTCGCGACCGTCGAGCCTGAGCTCGAAGATGTCCTGCGCTCGCTCGGCGCCAGCAAGCTCGACATCCTGCGCAAGGTCGGGCTGCCGCGGTCGCTGCCCTACTTCTTCGCGTCGCTCAAAGTCGCGATCACGCTCGCGTTCGTCGGCACCGTCATTTCCGAGACCTTGGCCTCCAATGACGGGATCGGATATCTGATGCTGCAGGCTTCCTCCCAGTTCCGCGTGCCGCTGATGTTCGCGGGCCTGGGCGTGATCGCGGCCATGGGGATCGCGACCTACGTGATCTTTGCCCTGCTCGAGGCCAGGCTCACGGGCTGGGCAACGCGCAAGCAGGATGCTCCGACCATGGCCGGCGGCGGGTGAAGTCTCTCCGCGGCGCAATGGACGCGTTGACCCAAACCGATCCTGCCCGCTGTTACCGAAAAGTTACACTTGCTGCAAATGTCTGCCTCGCGGCCAATTCCAGCTTGGCTGTGCAAGCGAAATGGTTAACGGTGGCCTTGCCTAATCATGGGCGTTTCCTCCTACACTGAGCCCCGCTCGTCGGGGCTATTTTTTTGCTCGCAGGCCGGGCTTCGAGCCCGGCAAAGCCGGGTCACGTTTGTTCGCATCGACCGTTGAAGGCCCGAACCAACGGGCACGGCAAACCGAGAATGGCCCCTCCCCTTATTCAGCTCAAGGATATCGCCTTGACCTTCGGCGGCACGCCGCTGCTTGCCGGAGCGGAGCTCTCCGTCTCGGCAGGCGAGCGCGTCTGCCTGGTCGGCCGCAACGGCGCCGGCAAGTCGACCTTGCTCAAGATCGCCTCCGGGCAGATCGAGCCCGATCGCGGCACGCGCTTCGTTCAGCCCGGCGCGACGGTGCGCTATCTGCCGCAGGAACCCGATTTCGCAGGCAGCACAAGCACTCTCGCCCATGTCGAGGCCGGTCTGGGGCCGGGCGACGACCGCCACCAGGCGCGTTATCATGCTGGAGCAACTCGGTCTCGACGGCAGCGAGCATCCAGCGCGCCTTTCCGGCGGCGAGGCACGGCGGGTGGCGCTCGCTCGCGTGCTCGCACCCGACCCAGACATCCTGCTGCTGGACGAGCCCACCAATCATCTCGATCTCACCACGATCGAATGGCTCGAGCGCGAGCTCGCGAACCGACGCGCTGCGCTGGTCATGATCAGCCACGACCGGCGGTTTTTGAGCAACCTGTCACGCAGCACGGTATGGCTCGATCGCGGACAGACGCGCCGGATCGAGCGCGGCTTCGCCGCGTTCGAGGCATGGCGGGACGAGCTGCTGGCGCAGGAAGAGCGCGAGCAGCACAAGCTCGATCGCAAGATCGTGGCCGAGGAGCATTGGCTGCGCTACGGCGTGACCGCCCGGCGCAAGCGCAATGTGCGCCGCCTCGGCGCGTTGCAGGAGCTGCGCGAGGCACGCCGGCTGCTATCGCGCATCAGCCGGCAGCGCGACGCTCGCTGCTGCGGATGGCGAGCGATCGGGTACCCTGGTGATCGAGGCCGATCGGATCAGCAAATCGTATCAAGACCGGCCGATCGTTCGCGACTTCTCCATCCGCATCCGGCGCGGTGACCGCATCGGCATCATCGGCCCGAACGGCAGCGGCAAGACGACGTTGAGCAATCTGCTCACCGGCGCAGCCGAGCCCGACGCCGGCACGGTGCGCCTGGGAGCCAACCTTGCAATGGCGACGCTCGATCAGCGGCGCGAGAGTCTCGACCCATCCGCGACCGCTGGCCGCCGCCCTCACCGGCGGCCGCACCGACACCGTCATCGTCGGCGGGCAGCCGAGGCATGTCGTCGCGTACATGAAGGACTTCCTGTTCGCGCCGGAGCAGGCTCGCACGCCGCTCGGCGTTCTCTCCGGTGGAGAGCGCAGCCGGCTCATGCTGGCGCGCGCGCTGGCGAGCCCTTCCAACGTGCTGGTGCTCGACGAGCCGACCAATGACCTCGATCTGGAAACGCTCGACGTGCTCGAGGAAATGCTCGGCGACTATGCCGGGACCATCCTCCTCATCAGCCATGATCGCGATTTTCTCGACCGCGTGGTCAATGCCGTGCTCGTTCCGGAGGGCAGCGGCCGCTGGCTGGAATATGCCGGCGGCTACAGCGACATGCTGGCCCAGCGCGGCGCGGATTTGGGCGCCAGGCGCCGCGGTCGGGCGCGAAAGAGCAAAAACCGGCCAGGCCGCCGGCGGCGCTCGAACGCAAGCGGGGAAAGCGGCGGCTGAGCTTTCACGAAAAGCACGCGCTCGAGACATTGCCGGAAACGATTGCGGCACTGCATGCCAGGATGCGCACGCTGCAACAGCGTCTCGATAACCCCGATCTCTTCGCGAGCGACCGCAAGGCTTTCGACCAGGCTTCCGCTGCGCTCGCTGCCGCCCAGAGCGAGCTGGCGGCCGCGGAAGAGAAATGGCTGGAGCTTCGAGCAGTTGCGCGAGGACACGGAGAGCGGATAACCCCGCTCGTATCCCCCCGGCCGCGAAGGTCATTGCAGAGCCCACTGCAGCCCACTGCAGACATCCGATTCAGCTGTTGGTCTGTGCCTCGAACGAGGAGGAGAAGAGGGCACGGCCACCAGCGCTGTCGTGTGAGCAGATCATCGAGCAGCGAGCCGATGCAAACGCGATCCGCGTGCACAGGCGATCCGTACCGATTTACTTGTCAAACAGCCAACGCTTCGCCGCCCAGGGAAGCATGATTTCGGGCGCCGGGCGTCGCCCTTTTCCCTTTTTCCTCTTCCCTCGCAGGCGAGGGAGATGGAGCGCCGGGAGGCGCCCGGGCGCGTCGGCTTTAACGCGCCCTGGCGGACCCTGCCGAGGTCCGCCCAGCGCCGCTGCGGCGGCGCCTTGCCCCCCAGTAACGTAGGGGGGCAGGCGCCTCCCGGCGCTCCACTGCGACGCGTCAGGCGCGACCACGTTAGTCCCGTCCCTCGCGGCGTCGCGGCCGATTCGCGCGGAGAACCAAGCACTGATCCCACGGCGAAGCGACAAGTTTGTTCACTATATGTTCTCATTGTCGGCGTGTCAACCCAAACCTTCCAGCGCTTCCAGCGCTGCTTTCGTTCTCGGTGTATGTCGTGCCGAAGCACAAAGCTTCCGACCTCATGACCCACGGTTCATACCGTGCCGGCATGCAACTTCGCCGGCAGGGCGCCGAAATGCGGAGGAGGAATGCGGCGCTTCGAGGCGGCCTCATAGGCAGAGGCAATTTTCAGGAGGGTATCCTCTTTGCCAGGCTCCGCCCGAAACACCAGGGAAAATGGCAATCCCGGTTCCGGAATGGTGGTGGGCGCGTCGGCGGCAACAGACACGTAGCGTGTGCCGTTCTTGGCGAGCGCAAAAACCGGATCGTAGACGGTCGTGACGTAGCCGGCCGGTATCAGCACCTCCGTCAATCCCGCATTCGGGCCGCTTAAGGATTCAGGGCTCAGATTGCTTACAATGTCATATTGAGGAGGCCCGCCGATAAGTCCCGGCGGCCACGGTGTGTGGAGGCGCACGAGTGCGTCCAGATGATTCTCCAAAATCACCATCATGTCGACCCGTCGCAGCAGTTCGCGCAGCATGATGCGCTCGTTGACACCCTGACGCTGGCCGTGCGGATTTCGCGGGTCGGCTACCTCCTCCCAATTCTTGAAGGCCGCGCGCTGATCGTCGCCCCAGAATTTGGAGCGCGCGTTGAGCATGTGAAAATCGACCAGGGTTTCGGTGAAGCCGAGCGCCTTCCAGTCCGCGGCTCGGCGGTACAGGTATTGCGGGATATGGAACCTGAATGTCATCGCAAGCTGCTGCTGCTGGATGGTGGCGATGTCGAGGTTCGAGGGGGGTGCGATCCGCCCCTCCGCCATCTCGACGCAATAGTCGATCGGCTGCATGGTTCCGGTCCCGAAGACTTTTCCGGGCATGAATTCGGTCGGCACGATCGCTGCCGCGAGCTCCTTGAAGACCGGCTTTCCGTCCGCGCCCAGCCTGAACAGCAATTCGGGCATGAAAACCGGCACCAACCTCGCGAGCGCGCGCCTGAAATCCGTTCTCATGCGCTCGATCTCGGGATCCGGTTTCCAAAGTGGATCGGAGGATTCCACCAGCGTCGCGCCCAGCCGTTCGCCGAGGATCGCTTTGATCTCCTTCGCGGCTGCCGTAACGATCGGCCCTTCCGTCTTCGAGCCCGGCGGGAATACCATGGACTCCCTGATGATTCCGAGGCGCATGCCTGCCAGCGCGTCGGGCACCTTGGGCGTTGTCGCGTGGCTCGCATAAGGCGCGCTCAACACCGAGGAGCGCGGCACGGTCGTGTAGGGGTCGCGCGGGTCGTAATAGCCTTCGACCGGATCCTTCAGCGCATCAAGAACCTTGGCGCAGTCCCCGATCGTGCGGCAGTGGATGCCACTGCGGTCGCAGTAGATGTCCGCGCCGATTGCGCCCCCGTCGAAGCCTAGCATCGACTTGTGCGGCAGGATCAGCGCCACCGCGTTGTGATTGGACGGCCCGCGGCAGGACGCCCGCGTTTCCTCGCCAAGGCTCGCCATTACCAGATTGATGCTGACCGACAGGGCTGATCCCGAACTCGAACCGAGCGAGGCCGAGCGCCTCGTGTCGTAGGGATTGGAGGGGTTGCCTGCCCAGGTGCTGCGCTGATAGCCGAGCGTCGAAGGTAGTACCTTGTCGGGTTGATGGCGGCCACCCGGATCGCCTGCCCGTCCATTGTATTCCGTGTTGACCGCCTTGGCGAAGATGATAGCGCCCTTTTTGCGAAGCTGTTCGACGAGGACGTGGTCGCGGGCCGGGAAATCGATGTCGTAGCGCGCATCTCCGCCGCCCGTAGATCGCATGTCCTTGGTGTCGAACGGATCCTTGAACGAGAAGACGACGCCATACATCGGCATCATCTCGAGATCAGGATTTTGTCCATAGGTCGCATCAAGCTCCGCAGCCTGCTCGAGCGCGTCGGGAAGCTTCCGAAAAAATTCGCACACCGGCGGCGCGCCGGGCGGAAGCGGACCTTCGGAAGGGTGGCGGTCGAAATCGCCCCGGCAAGTGACCGAACGCTCGCCGCGGATGTTGAGGGTGGCGAGCGCATTCACCTGTCTCGCATTGGGGATGCCGACGATCATGCCGAATTGCTGCTGCACGGTCGGATCGGAGGCGGTTGGCTCCATGCGGCCGTATTCGAGCGGCGGTCCCTTGTACTTGTCGAGATCGGGCAGGACCGTGCCGGCCTTGACGGATTGGGTCGGGAACCGAAGCCGCGCCTTCGCGCGTACCGCGCCGATCGCTTCGGGGATCGCGGCACCGTCTTCCGTGACCAGCATGCTGGAAACGCCATTATAGGCTCGTACGCGGTCTATATAGTGCTGAACAACGGCTATACAGGTTGTCCGGCCCGTTCTGATCGCCTGGTGCAATTCATCGATGGTCGCCTCTTCGAGACAAAACGGATTGCTCTGTGCATTCAACTGCGCCGTCATCGGGTCACTCTTCTCGTAACGGTTCTCGCTGTGAGCTGTAAAAGTTGAAGGTACCCTACCGCGCCGGCCCGACGCTAGGGCGTGAGCGTCCCGGGTGAGACCGTCCTCACCGAGATGAGAGGCTCAGAAGCAATGGCCAAGAAGCTCAAGCCGATGCATCCCGGTGAGGTTCTGCGGGAGGAGTTCCTGGTTCCGCTGGAAATGTCGGCGGGCGCTCTTGCCAAGGCCTGTGGCTTGCCTCGCACACGGATCGAGCGGATCGCCAGCGAACAGACCGGCATTACCGCCGATACTGCGCTTCGGCTCGCCAAGGCACTCGGCACAACCGCACAGCTTTGGCTCAACCTGCAGAACGACTATGACGTTCAGATCGCGAAGCGCGATCTCGGCAAGATTCTCGATCGCATCGAGTCCGTAAACAAGCCGAGGTCGGCCTGACCGGCGCGATGCGGCAACGGGTTCGACATGCCCTTTTGATCGCGTTCGCGCCGTGATTGAATAGCTGCCGAGTGCAAACAGCGAGGGATCATGCAACCGCTCACGCATTGGCATCACCAAGGCCGGCACCGGCATCGACGGCATCGTCTGGAACATCCTCGGACAGACCTACGTGCCGAAGCATGTCTGCGAAAGCTCGTTTTCCTGGCACGCCACCTTCCCGCCGGGCACCTTCGTGCCGCCGCACATCCATCCGACCCAGGACGAGTTCATCTACCTGTTCGAAGGCCGGCTCGACGCCGTGCTCGACGGCAAGGACTTCGTCGCCAATGCCGGCGATCTGCTCCGGCTGCCGACCGGCATGCCGCATGGCTTGTTCAACAAGACCGACCAGCCGGTGAAGTGCCTGTTCTGGGTGACGCCGACGCGCAAGCTCTACGACCTGTTCTGGGCGATCCACAGCATGAAGGAGCAGAAGCCGGAGGAGGTCGTGGCGCTCTCGGCCAAGCACGAGGTCATGTTCCTGCCGCCGCCGGCGATGCAGATTCGTATTTGTCGTCGCGAAGCGGGCACCCGTCATTGCCGCGCTCGCTCTTGCACGTGTCGCAACCGGCTCGGTGTACCGGATCCGGCTCGGTCGCTACGTCCCTCGGCCGGAATGACACCCTTCGCAGCGCGAAGCCATGCAGCAGCGATGCCGAAACATGATCCCATTTTCGTGGAGACGCTATCACGCCGCCTTCCCGACCGGCCGGTTGACCTGCTCGCGCGCAAATCCTGCGGTCGAGGCATAGCCGCGCACGATCGCCTTGCGCTCCTCGTAGGACAGCACGTCGTCGATATTCGCCGAAGCCGTCGGGCGCGCGCTCCTCGACCGCGTCGATGACGCCTTCCGGGCCGCCCTTGCGGTTCATCCGCACGATCTGGGCCGTGATCGGCAGGCGCTCCTGCTCGTACTCCCACAGCGCGTGCAGCGGATGCTCGGCCGTGCGCAGCCGGTCGGCGAGGCAGCGCGCATCGAGAATCGCCTGCGAGGCGCCGTTCGAGCCGACCGGATACATCGGATGCGCCGCATCGCCGAGCAGCGTCACGCGGCCGTGCGACCAGCGCGGCAGCGGATCGCGGTCGCACATCGGATATTCCCAGAACTCCGGCGTCTCCACGATCAGCGCCTGGGCATCGACATAGGGCATCTCGAAGCGCTGGAGGTGCGGCATCAGCTCGTCGAACCGGCCCGGGCGCGACCAGTCCTCCTTGCGCGGCGGCGGCGTCGCGTCGGCGCCGATCTTGGCGGCCACCGCCCAGTTGGTCAGCGCGCCGGTCGGCGCGCGTGCCTTCGGCGATCGGATAGACCACGAGCTTCGCGGCCATTCCGCCCGCGACGATCATCGAACGGCCGGTGAGAAATGCCGGCCATTCGATCGCGCCGCGCCACAGCATGATGCCGTTCCAGCGCGCCGGCCCCTCGTTCGGATAGAGCGCGTCGCGCACGTACGAATTGATGCCGTCGGCGCCGACCAGCACGTCGCCGCGCGCGGTGTGGCGGTGCGCCGCCGTGGCGGTCGAAGAAATAGGCGGTGACGCCGCCCTCGTCCTGGCGAAACGCGCCGAGCCGATGGCCGGTATGGATGCGCGCTTCGCCCAGCCGCGCGCGCACCGCGTGGTAGATGACGCCCTGCAGCCGGCCGCGATGGATGGAGAATTGCGGCACGTCGTAGCCGGCATCGGTGCCGCGCGGCTCGCGCCAGATCTCCTGGCCGAAGCGGTTGGTGTAGATCAGCTCGTAGGTCCGGATCGCCACCGCGTCGAGCCGATCGAGCAGGCCCGAGGTCCGCCAGCTCCTTGATCGCATGCGGCAGCGTGTTGATGCCGACGCCGAGCTCGCGAACGCCGTCGGACTGCTCGTAGATCTCGCAGTCGATCCCGCGGGCATGCAGCATGAGCGCGGTGGTGAGGCCGCCGATTCCCCCGCCGACGATGATGACCTTCATGACGCCACGCCTCACACCAGCTTCGGCCCAGCGTAGCCCGGATGAAGCGGAGCGAAATCCGGGGCGGCTGTCCCCGCATTTCGCTGCGCCCCATGCGGGGCTACCCATGCCCGCCATCTGGGATGCAATATCTTGCAGCCCACCATAATGGCCGGCACGGTTAACCGCGCAACAGTTTCCTCGTGGATTGGTTACGGACGCGGCTCCGTCCCGCCGTCTCACGCCGCCTCCGGCAGCGCCTGTAATGCCGCGCGTGCGTCCCACGGCTGCCACCAGGGCTCGAGCCCGAGGTCGTTCGCGATGATGCCGGCGGCGATGTAGCCGGGCCCACCCGAGATTGCGCCACCGGGATGCGCAGCCGAACCCGCATAGTAGAGGTTCGCAACCGGAGTGCGGTAGCCGAAGTGGTTGTACATGACCTGCTCGGCGTTGAACGCCCCCATGAAGATGTCGCCGCCCCGCATGTTGGGGAGCTCCGCCACGTAATCCGCTTGCCGTAAAACGTATTTTCCGATGATGTTCCTCGACGTCATGTTCGGGCAGTAACGTGCCCAGGTCTGCAGGATTCGCTCGGAGAATTCCTCCTTGAAAGCGTCGTAGTCCTCGCCCGCCATATCCGGCTCGAGCGGCATGACGTGCCAGGCATAAGTGGTGTGCTTTCCCGGCGGCGCCTGGGTCGGATCGAGCAGGCTCAACGGGCCCGACCCGAATTGCACGAGCGCGGGCACCCGTCCCGCCTGCACGTCGCGATGCGCGCAGAACAGGTCCTCCATCGTATCGGCCCCGATGCTCCACTTCAGCGCACGGTCGATGTTAGGATCGAACGCCGCCGCGGAAAACCGCGGCGTCTCGTGCAAGGCGAGGTGCAGGCCGAACAGCGTCCACGGCGTGTACTGGAAGCCGTCGAGCTTGGATTGCAACGATGCCGGCAGCTGCTCGCGGCCGATCAGATTCTCGAAGGTCTGATGCACGTCGATGGTGCTGGCGACGAACTGCTTCGCCCGCACGGTGCGGCCGTCGTCCAGGACGATTCCGGTCGCACGTGCGCCCTCGATCATGATGCGGTCGATCCGGACCTGGGGCGCGTAGCTGCCGTCCGCGGCGATGAACGTTTCCATGAGCGCGCGGGCGAGATTGAACGAACCGCCCTGGCAGAGCTGATAGCCGCTTTGCAGGTCGAAGGCGCGGATCACCGATCCCATCGGGCTCGTCTTCGACAAGGTGTCGGTCAGCCAGGTTCCGAACAGCGACACCTTGAACAGGAACAGGAGCTTGACGTGCTCGTTCTCGAACAATTCACCGACCAGATCGAGCGGCTGGCGACGGGTCACGTCGAGAAAGTTGCGCCCGAGCGGCGTCTGCCCCAGCAGCGCCTCGCGCTCGGCCTGCGGCAGCGGCGCGGAAAACCGCTCCGGAAGGAGGATCCCACGCGTGATCGCTTCGGCCTTGCGGTTCCACTCGCGGAACGTGGCAGCGTCCCTGCGGGAAAAGCGCGCGATGTTCGCAACCGTCTCGTCGAGATCGCGGCCCAGCACCAGAGCGGTGCCATCGAGATGGGCCTGACCGAACTCGTAACGCGGCGTGATGTAGGTCACCCTGGAATCGAGCCCGAGATCCGCGAACCAGGGCGTATCGGTGATGTGAAAATGGTTGATCGAATGCAGGTTGTGATAGAAGCCGGGCTCGGTCACCTCCCGGGTCGAAAGTCCGCCGCCATAGTTCAGGCGCCGTTCGACCAGCAGGATCTGCAGGCCGGCCCTGGCGAGATACGAGCCGAGCACCAGGCCCTGGTGGCCGGCGCCGACGATGATTCCGTCATAACTCCGCTCGAGCGTCCGCACCGCATCTCCTCCGGTCGCTGCCGTTGTATCACGCGCCGCCGGGTAGCGCCTTCGCGTTCCCGCTGTAGCCTCGGCGCGGCGAAAGGCCCTATTTGTGCTTTTGGCCGATAAGGTAAGTGTGTATTCTGAGCGAATGCCGAGTGACGGATAAGCCCGTCACAACGGCATCAAACCCACCTTTCACGCACAGCGGAAACGCATTTCGTCACCCCACATGGAGGGGAATACATGAAACGGCACAACGCAGCCAAGACGGCCCTGATGTCGCTCCTCTTGCTCGGAGCGGCGGGATCCGTTCAGGCGCAGGAAGTAAAGGTCGGCGTCGTCCTGCCCTATACCGGCATCGGCGCCGAATTCGCGCAGCAGATGGACCGCGGCATGGAGCAGTATCTCAAGCTCAATGCCGATGCGGCGAAGCCCTATTCGATCAAGATCATCAAGCGTGACGCCAAGAATCCGGGCGGCGCCGACGCCAAGATCGCGGTCCAGGAATTGCTGACGCAGGACAAGGTCGATGCGCTCGCGGGCTGGGTTTATTCCCCCAATGCGATCGCATCGGCACCGATCGTCGCCGCCGGCAACAAGCTCGCCGTGATCATGAATGCGGGCACCGCCTTCATCACCAACCTCGCGCCTGAATATGTGCGGACCTCGTTCAGCATGTGGCATGCCGGACACGCCTTGGGCGAAGCCGCCGCCAAGATCATGAAGGCGAAGACCGCGGTGGTCGGCTATTCCGATTTCCCGCCGGGCAAGGACAGCCTCGACGCCTTCAAGCGCGGGTTCGAGGCCAATGGCGGCAAGGTGCTCGACGCAATACCGATGGGCGGTGCCGGGGCGGTGCCGGACTTCACGCCGTTCTTCCAGCGCGCCAAGGATCAGAAGCCAGACGTATTCTTCGTGTTCGTCCCGGCCGGCGATCATGCGGCCGCGGTGGTCAAGACCTATGGCGCGCTCGGCATGCGCGCGGCCGGCATCAAGCTGATCGGCCCGGGCGACATCAGCCAGGATACCAAGCTGCAGGCCATGGGCTCGGCCGCGGTCGGTCTCATCACCATGCATCACTATAACGCCGATCTCGACAATCCCGAGAACAAGCGGTTCGTCGCTGCCTGGAAAAAGGACTACGGCGCCGATGCGACCCCCGACTTCATGGCGGTGGGTTCCTACAACGGCATGGCCGCCATCGCTCATGCGGTGCAGGCCACCAAAGGCAAGATGGGCGGCAAGGAGGCAGTGGAATCACTCAAGGGCTGGAAGTTCGACAGCCCGCAGGGGCCGATCTCGATCGATCCGGCGACCCGCGACATCGTCATGAACGAGTACCTGTCCGAGGTGGTGATGGGCAGCGATGGCAAGCTGCGTCAGAAGTCGATCGGCCAGATCGACAATGTGAAGGACACCTGCAAAGAGCAGAAGATCGGTCCGTGCGCGCCGAAGAATTGACGGATCGCGTCCCGGATGCGATGCAGCGTGAGCGCGTGCAGACAAGTGTGCCCGGTCTGCGCAAACACGCGCGAAACGATGCACCGCTGATCCGGGACCGTCAGGAATTCGGCTCGTAAAGGTCCCGGGTCTGCAACGCAGCGCGGGCCCTCTTCTCGACCAAGTCGCTCGAGCGGTGCCCGCGCTGCGTTGCGCCCGGGACACGCCGTCACACAAGCCCGGGCTCGGCGTAGCGGGATATCGCGCGTGATCTTCGACACCGGTATCGTCAGCATCCTGTTGGGCGGGCTGTCCGCCGGCATGGTGCTGTTCATCGTGTCGGTCGGGCTTTCCGTGACCATGGGCCTGATGGGCTTCGTCAACCTCGCCCATGGCGCGTTCGCCATGTTCGGCGGCTACGTCATCGTCCTCGCGATGAACCGCGCCAATCTTGGTTTCGTTCCGGCGCTGGCACTTGGTTTCGTGGTGACCGCGGCGGTGAGCGTGGTGTTGGAGCGTCTGCTCTACAAGCGGTTGTACCGGGCAGCCGAGCTCGACCAGGTCCTGTTCACCATCGGACTGGTGTTCGTCTTCATCGCCGCGATCACGCTCCTGATCGGCCCCGAGACGCAGCCGCTCACGCTGCCGCCGTCGCTACAGGGCCAACTCGATCTCGGCTTCATCAGCTACCGTACCTACAGCATCTTCCTGATCGTGGTCGGCGTGGTCATCGCGGTCGGGCTGTGGCTCGGATTCGAACGGACCAGGATCGGCGCGCAGATTCGCGCCACCGTCGACAACCGGCGCATGGCGGAATTGATCGGCATCAATGTCGATCGGCTGTTCACCCTCACCTTCGCCTTCGGCAGCGGCATGGCGGCGCTCGGCGGCGGGCTCGGCGCCGAGTTCCTCGGGCTCGACCCGCAATACGCGCTCAAATACCTGGTTTATTTTCTGATCGTGGTGGCGGTCGGCGGACTCGGGCAAGTCAACGGCGTGTTCTTTGCGTCGATTCTCATCGGTGTGCTCGACTTTGCGCTCAAGCTCTACCTGCCGAAGGGCGGCACGCTGTTCATTTTCGCGCTCACGATCCTGCTGCTGCTGTGGCGGCCGCAAGGCTTGTTCGGAAGGGCGACATGAGCGCGGCAACCCATGCTTCCAGCAAGCATCCGGCTGCACTTGCCCTGAGCGAGCGCCACCGGCTGCGGATCTGGGAGCCGCTGCCGTGGATTCTCGCCGTTGCCGGCTATTTCGCTTTTCCGAACTATCTCGGGTTCGGCACCGAGCTCCTGGTGGCGATTTTGTTTGCGCTCTCGCTCGACCTCGCGCTCGGCTATGCCGGGATCATAACGCTCGGGCACGCCGCTTTCTTCGGCGCCGGCGCATACACGGTCGGCATGCTGGCCTATCACGGCGTCTGGACCGAGCCGATCTCGGGCCTGATTCTGGCAGGGGTGGTGGCGGCGATCATCGGTCTGGCTTCGGGGCTGGTCCTGCTGCGCACGCAGGGCCTCACGCTCTTGATGCTCACGCTGTGCACCATGGCGCTGCTCGAGGAGGCCGCCAATATGGGCCACGAATATACCGGCGGTTTCGACGGCCTCGCCAGCCTGCCGATCGCACCGATCTTCGGGCGGTTCGAGTTCAACCCGCTCTACTCGAACACGCAGTATCTCTATGCGCTCGCGGTCCTGTTCGTTTGCTTCGTGTTCGTGCGCACGCTGGTGTACTCGCCCTTCGGGCAGAGCCTGACCGGAATTCGCGAGAACATGCTGCGCATGCAAGCGGTCGGCTCCCCGGTGCGCGCGCGGCTGGTCACCTGCTACACCATCTCGGCGGCGATCGCCGGCATCGCCGGCGGCCTGTGGGCGCAGGCCTCAGCCTATGTCAACCTCGGCGCGCTCAGCCTCGATCGCGCAGCCACCGTGCTCATCATCCTGATTCTGGGCGGCTATGGGCGCCTCTACGGCGCATTCGTCGGCGCCGTCGCCTATATGCTGCTGTCTCATTTTCTGGCGCGACTTTATCCCACAGCCTGGCAGCTCGGGCTCGGCCTCCTGCTGGTCGTGATTGCGCTGTTTGCGCGCAACGGAATTCTCGGCATCGGCGAAGCTTTCGTGCGTCGCTTTCGCCCCGGGCGCATCCGGTCATGAGTGCGCCCTTGCTCGAGACGCGCAGCCTCGGCCGCAATTTCGGCGCGCTGGCGGCTGCACGCGACATCGACTTCCGGCTCGAAAAGGGGGCGCGCCACGCCCTGATCGGGCCCAATGGTGCGGGCAAGACCACCTTCATCAATCTGCTCACCGGCGTTCTGCGCCCGAGCGCGGGCGAGGTGCTGCTCAACGGCCGTGACATCACGTCGGTATCGCAGGCCGGTCGCGTCAAGCTCGGCATTGCCCGCACCTTCCAGATCAACCGGCTGTTCCGTGGACTGTCCGTGCTCGAAAACGTCTATATCGCCGTCGCCGAACGTCTCGGTGCGGCTCCATCGATGTTGCGTCCCGCCGGCAGCCGCAAGGACGTGATCGACGAGTCGATGCATCTTCTGGAGATGCTCAAGCTCGGCGATGATGCCGGCGAGCGCGTTTCCGAGCTGCCCTATGGGCGCCAACGTCTGGTCGAGCTGGCGATCGCGCTCGGATTGCAGCCCGAGGTCCTGCTGCTCGACGAACCGGCCGCCGGCGTGCCCAGCACCGAGAGCCACATCATTCTCGATGCCATCGACACGCTTCCCGAGCACATCGGCGTGCTCATCATCGAGCACGACATGGACGTGGTATTCCGCTTCGCCGAGCGCATCACCGTCATGGTCGAAGGCGTGATCCTTACCGAGGGCGCTCCCGCAACGATTGCCGCCGACGAGCGCGTGCGCGCCGTGTATCTCGGTCAGGAAACCAAGAACGAGGCGCAGGCCGAGGCGCGACGCGAGGCAGCGCCGTGACCGAGCCGTTCGCGCTGGAGCTCGACGATGTGTCCGCGGGCTACGGCGAGACCGTCGTGCTGGAAAGGATCGCGCTGGCGCTGCGCGACGGCGAGACGCTCTCGATCATCGGCCGCAACGGCGTCGGCAAGACTACGCTGCTGGCGACCATCATGGGGCACACCTCGCTGCATGGCGGCCGCCTGCGCCTGCACGGCCGGGATATCGGACAGCTTCACAGCTATCGCCGGGCATTGGCCGGGCTCGGCTATGTGCCGCAGGAGCGCGAAATCTTTCCCTCACTGACCTTGCGCGAGAATCTCGAAGTTGCCGCCCGGCCGGGGCGCTGGACGCTCGAAGAGGTGTTCACGCTGTTTCCCAAGCTTGCCGCGCGCCAGGGCAACCGCGGCAACCAGCTGTCGGGCGGCGAGCAGCAGATGCTGGCGATCGGCCGGGCGCTCGTGGGCAATCCCTCGGTTCTGCTGATGGACGAGCCGTCGGAAGGTCTGGCCCCCGTCATCGTCGAGGAACTGGTGCGGGTGGTGAAGCAGCTTGCGCAATCCGACCGCCTCACGCTGCTGCTGGTCGAGCAGAATACGCGGCTCGCGCTCGAGGTCTCGCCACGCACGGTCGTCATGAACCGCGGCCGCATCGTCTATGACGGCCCCAGCGAGGCCTTGAAGGGCGACGCCGCCAGGCTCGATCATCTGATCGGGTTGGCAAAGGTGTAACCCGGCATTCCCGCTGGCTGCTCGCCGGGAGGTCAACGCAGGGACTGCTCCATGTCCATTCTGATCACAGGCGGCGGCGGCTATATCGGCAGCCACATGGTGCACGCGCTGGCGGATTCGAGTGAGGCTGTGGTCGTCATCGACGACCTGTCGACCGGGTTTCGCTCGTCACTGCCGAAATCGGTGCCGCTCTTCCTCGGCGATGTCGGAAACGAGTCGCTCGTTGCGGAGATCATCGAGACGCACGGCGTGACCGAGATCATCCATTTCGCTGCATCGATCGTGGTGCCGGACTTGGTGCGCGATCCGCTCGGCTATTATCGCAACAATACCATGAACGCCCGCGCCCTGCTCGCAACGGTCGTCAAGTCCGCGGTGCGTCGTTTCATCTTTTCCTCGACCGCAGCCGTCTATGGCAATCCGGAGCGCGTTCCGGTCGCCGAGACTGACGCGATCGCACCGATATCGCCCTATGGCAGCTCGAAGCGCATGACCGAGATCATGCTCGAGGACGTCGGGGCGGCGCACGGCCTCGAGTTCGTGATCCTGCGCTACTTCAATGTCGCGGGCGCGGACCCGCAACTGCGCACCGGACAATCGACCAAGGGCGCGACCCACCTGATCAAGGTCGCGGTGGAGACCGCGCTCGGGCTGCGGCCGCGGATCGAGGTCTACGGCACCGATTACGACACGCCCGACGGGACATGCATCCGGGACTATATCCACGTCGCCGATCTCGTCCGCGCGCATTTCGCCGCGCTCGCACATCTGCGTCGGGGAGGCGGGAGCGAAACGTTCAACTGCGGCTATGGGCACGGCTATTCGGTGCTGGAAGTGATCGAGGCGGTCAAACGCGTGAGCGGTCGTGATTTCGAGGTGGCGCTCGCCGCCCGGCGGCCCGGCGACCCGGCGGTGATCGTCGCTGACAACCAGCGCATCCGCGCGTTGCTCGGCTGGGCGCCGGAGCTCGACGATCTCGATACCATCGTCGCCCATGCGCTCGGCTGGGAGCGCAAGCTGGAACGCCTGCGCTGAAGCTGGCACGCCCTCGGCCGGCGGCGAAATCCGGCACCGGCTGTTCCACAGGCCTGTGATCCGCATCACAGTCGAATCCCGGGGCGACGTCTACTCTGCCGCCATGTTGGATGGAGGCGGTCATGCGAAGCAGCATCTCTCGACTGGTCATCGGAACGGCGGTTGCCATCGCACTGTCGATCGTCGGCGTCGGCGCCATCGGCAGCGCCGCCGAGCTCGAGTTGATCGAACGCGTTCAGGTTGCGCCGAAGCACTACGAATTGTTCTCGGACGCGGACGCCCGGCTCGGCGATCGTCAGCAGCTCAGAAGAATGTTCATAAACGAATTGAGCGAGCGAATCAGGTGACGGCAGCGATAGCGTGCTCGCGCTCATCGCATGCAGCCGTCACCGCGGCGGTTGCGGCCAGCGCATCAGCGCCGCCGTGCCTTCCGGCGTGAGCGCATAGACACCGCGCTCGACCCGGGCGAACCAGCCATAGACGTTGCGCAGCAGGATTTTCGGCGCCTCGGGGATGCTGCTCCTGATCTCGGACGTGCGTCGCGGCCCCTTCGACAGCCACGCCGCGCAGGCGAGTGCCTGCTGGCGATAGGCGGTCATGATGGGCACCTTCGACGTTCCGCCTTGCACGGGATCTCCGAAGCGCCGGCGATGCTCGTTTATCAGGCGCGCGCGCCGGTTCGGATCGCGGCGCGGACGCCAGGGTCCCGGCTCGACCAGCACCTCGACCCGGCCATTCGCTGCTACCCCGAGCAGTCCGAAGCCCAGCAGCCGGCACAGCTTCAAGACCCGGGGATCGCGCTCGCGCCCGTGCCTGTCCGCGACGCGTACCGCAAGCCAGATCTCGTCGCATGCCGCCGTCCGGTTGATGCCCTGTAGAACGAGCTCGAGATTGAAGCCGAGCTTGAGCTCGCCGACCACCACCAGCGGCGGCTCGTCGCCGCGCAGGCCGACGAGGTCGCAGCCGCAGATCTCGCCCTTGATCGCGAACCCGGCGCTCTCGAGGTAGCGTTTCACCGGCTCGTACAGGGATGTCTCCGGCGTCGTTCGAGTGGATTTGCGCACGTGCTCGGGCTGCGGAAACGGCATGGCGGAAGCGGTCCGGTTCTCGGCACGCCCGCTGCGGGCCTGCTCGGCGGCTTGCATGGGATGACGGTTGCCCCGGCTTGTAAACGGATGGTTAACAAAGGCGTGCATCAACGCGCGCCCGGCGATGGTCCGCCGGCCGCGGGGGTGCTTCAGCCATCCGGGAATGTCGTGCTGCTAACGTCGCATGTCGGCGGGCAATCAATGAATAAAACAAACTGCCGGGCGAGGCCGGCAGATCGGGAAGCGTGTCGTCACGACGGCGCTATTCCACCTTGAGGTTTTCTGCCGATTCCTTGCCACGGTTGGCAACAACCTCGTACTGCACGACCTGTCCCTCGTTCAGCGTGCTCAGGCCGGCGCGCTCGACCGCCGAGATATGAACGAATACGTCCTTACCGCCGCCTTGGGGCTGAATGAACCCATAGCCCTTGGTCGGGTTGAACCACTTCACAGTGCCTTTAGCCATAGTCGCCTCCTGTTGACGAGCCCACAATAACGTCCCGGCGTTGAGGTGCCAATGGCAGAATTGCTCGACGTTGCAAAACTCCGACTCGAGCGCCGGCGGGTTCTGGCCGAGGGCGGGCACGACCGAGAGCGGCCGAAGCGGTTGCCCCCGGCAGTCGGATGGGGGCCGTGATCGCGGCAATGCGGCCGCGATCAGTTCTGCGGTTTCGGCGGCATCCTGTCGGCCAGCCGGAGGCAGGAACTTGTCGGTGTAGACCGTCGCCGGAGCCGGGACTGACGGTCAGTTGATAGGCGGCCACGGTCGCATCGATCGTCGCCTTCAGCTTTTCCGGCGGTGACCGAGCTCAGCCCGTTCTTCGTCACGTGCGGCGTGTTGGTCAGGCCGAGCGCGATGTCGAGACGCACCTTCTCGATGTCCAGCTTCATCATGGGATCGCGCGCCTTGAGCACCTCCAGCGCCTTCTGCGGGGCCGCGATCGTGTCCTTGGTGCCCTGGATTGAGCGCCTTGACCACGCCGCGCACGGTTTCCGGGTTCTCGTCGGCGAATTTCTTGGTGGTGACCAGCGCGAGGCCGTACATGTCGGCGCCGAAATCGGAGTACTTGATGACGAACAGATCATCCATGGTGAAGCCGAGCTCGAGCGCCGCCGGAATGTTGGAGTTGGTGAAGCCGCCGGTGCCGTCGACCTCGCCGCGCCGCAGCATCGGGCCGAACAATTGCGGCTGCACCGCGACCCAATTGATCTTCACGTGCTCGGCCTTCGCCGCCTTGAGCAGGATCGAGATCGTGTCGTGCACTGCGGTGCCGGGTCCGCCCGCGATCTTCTTGCCGTCGAGATCGGCCGGCTTGCGGATGCCGGCGCACCTTGCGGGTGATGACGGCGAGCGGCGTCTCGTCGAAGCTGACATAGACGGCGACCAGCGGCGAGGCCGGATTGTGCGGCGTTGAACCGCACCATCGACGGCATGTCGACCCAGCCGAAATGATAGACGCCGCCGGCCACGCTGACGGCGACATTGGTGGCGCCGCGGCCGGCGTCGATGGCGTCGACGGTGACGCCCGCCGCTTTGAAGTATCCCTTCTCCTGCGCGACGAAGAACGGCGCATGGGTGCCCTGGATGATCCAATCCAGCATGATCTTGACGTTCTTGGTCTGCGCGCTGGCGGCGGTGGCGCAAAGCACACGCGACCGACAGAATGACGGATGCGCAGCGAGCAGGCCGAGCCGACGCAGCCACTGGCCGCGCAGGCCGAGATATTCCAGCACGAATCGCAGCGAGATCAGCAGCGAACGGCGCAATGCATCGATTACCTCCAGTTGCACGAAGCGACAATGATGTGCGATGCAGAAGTCAGCGTATTTCAGGTTGGCACCCGGTCAACGATTGCTAGCATTCGTGCATGCCGTTCATTCCCGATCGTCGCGCATGGCTCGATCTGATCGAGCACGTTTCGGCGCCGGCGTCCTGCCGCCGCCGCGATTGCTCTCGAGACCGACTGGCGCGACTGTCGATTGCATCAGACCGAGCGATGCTCGAACGCAACAGGAGATGACCGATGCTGAAGCTTCCGGGCCACACCCGCTATGCCTATTCGCGCGATCGTCGACGCGGCCCGATTACAGCTGGCCGCGAGGGCAAGCGGCTCGCGTTCTACATTGCGCTCAACATCGAGCATTTCGCCTTCGGCACCGGCATCGGCATGGATCCGAGCAACCGCACCGGCCCGCAGACCTCGCGCAACTTCGCCTGGCGCGACTACGGCAACCGCATCGGCAACTGGCGCCTGTTCGAGATCCTCGACGAGCTGAAGCTGCCGGCGACGATCCTGCTCAACAGCAGCGGTCTGCTACCACTATCCGGAGATCGTCGAGAAGATCAAGGCAGCGCGGCGACGACGTGCTCGGGCACGGCCGCACCAATGCCGAGGTGCTGCGCCGCGATGTGGGAGCATGACGAGGCGCGCGCGATCGCAGGAATGCACCGAGGTCATCGAGAAGCATGTCGGCGTGCGGCCGACCGGCTGGATGGGCCCGGGCGCGCTCGAATCGAGCGTCACGCCCGACCTGCTCAAGGAGGCCGGCTACACCCATCTGCTCGACTGGCCGGTCGATGACCAGCCGATCTGGATGCAGACGCGCGTCGGGCCGCTGCTCTCGGTGCCCTATCCGATGGAGCTGAACGACGCCGGCACGCTGGTGCACCGCGACCATACCGGCCGCGAGTTCGCCGACATGATCGTCGATCAGTTCGAGGAGCTGCTGGAGCAGTCCGAGCGCCAGCCGCTGGTGTTCGCGCTGTCGCTGCACGGCTTCATCGTCGGGCCAGCCGTTCCGGCTGCGGCCGCTGCGGCAGGCGATCAAGCATTGCGTCGAGCACAAGCACAAGGACCGGATCTGGTTCACGCGCGCCGGCGACATCGCGAAATACTGCTCCTCGCTGCAAGCCCGGCATCATTCCCGGCAGTTGAGGCCGATGCACCGAAGCATCAGGGAGGCAGCGATGAATGTCGCGCTCGCCAAGGAAGCCGCCGAAGCGCATGTGCTGCGATCGAGCCCGGACACGATCCACTGGGGCTATTTCGACGGCGCGCTCGAGCCGGTGCTGACGATCGATTCCGGCGATCGCGTCACCATCGAATGCGTGTCCGGCAATCCGGAATGGATGCCGCCGAAGTCGACCGGCTTCGAGATGCTGCCGGAGCTCGCAGGACATTCATCAGCGGTGAAGCGCGGCACCGGCAATCACATCCTCACCGGACCGATCTTCGTGCGCGGCGCGGCGGTCGGCGACGTGCTCGAGGTGCAGCATCCTCGACATCGAGCTGCGCCAGAACTGGGGCTACAACCTGTTCCGCGCCTACATGGGCACGCTGCCGGAGGACTTCCCCTATTACCGGATCATGCACGTCGCGCTCGACCGCGAGCAGCAACATGCGCGATCCTGCCGTCGGGGCTCAAGGTGCCGATGCGGCCGTTCTTCGGGCAGCTCGCGGTCGCGCCGCCGAAGGCGTTCGGCCGGCAGAACAGCAAGGAGCCGCGCGAGTTCGGCGGCAATCTCGACTGCAAGGAACTCACCGCCGGCAGCACGATCTATCTGCCGGTCTGGAACGAGGGCGCGCTGTTCTCGACCGGCGACGGCCACGCCGCGCAGGGCGACGGCGAGGTCGAACGGCACCGCGATCGAGACCGCGCTCGACGGGCACGTTCGAATTCCACGTGCGCAAGGATCTGGGCTGGCGGCTGCCGCGCGCGGAAACCGCGACCCACTTCATCACCTTCGGGCTCGACGCCGATCTCGACGATGCCGCGCGGCAGGCGTTGCGCGAGATGATCGACTGGATCATCGACGCTCACCGGCATTTCCAAGGACGAAGCCTATGCGTTGTGCAGCTTCGCCGTCGATCTGCACGTGACCCAGACCGTCAACAACGTCAAAGGCGTGCACGCCATGATCGACCGCAGCATCCTGCGCAAGCGGCATGATGCTGTTGCCGATGGCGCATAGCGGACGTCACGTCGCCTCGACGCAGTCGACAGTGCCCGATCGGCAGACGATCGATAGAGCATGCGATGAACTTCGTCGATCTCGATCGCGTGTCGCTGCGCTACGGCGAGGATGACGACGGCACGCTCGCGCTGCACCGCACCACGCTCCAGGTCGAGCGGCGGCGAGTTCGTGGCGGTCGTCGGGCCGTCGGGCTGCGGCAAGTCGACCCTGATGAAGGTGGTGACCGGGCTGTGGCCGGCCGACCGCCGGGACGGTCATGGTGAGCGGCCGGGACGGTCGCCGGGCCGCTGAGCATCGTCGGCATGGCGTTTCAGAATCCGACGCTGCTGCCGTGGCGCACCACGCTCGCCAACGTCATGCTGCCGCTCGAGATCGTGCAGCCGCATTGCACGCGGCTCAAGCGCGAGCGGGCCGCCTACGAGGCGAAGGCGCGCGATCTCCTCGCCCTCGTCGGCCTCAAGGGATTCGAGGACCACTTTCCCTGGCAGCTGTCCGGGCGGCATGCAGCAGCGCGCCTCGCTCTGCCGGGCGCTCATCCACGATCCCTCGCTGCTGATGCTCGACGAGCCTTTCGCCTCGCTCGACATGTTCACGCGCGAGGAGCTGTGGCTCGCCTTGCAGGATCTTTGGCTGGCGCGCAAGCCGACGGTGATCCTGGTCACGCACGACCTGCGCGAGGCGGTGTTCCTGGCCGATCGCGTGCTGGTGATGAGCGCGCGGCCCGGCCGCATCGTCGCCGAGCGCAGTCGTCGACGCTGCCGCGGCCGCGCACGCTCGACATGACCTACGATCCCTATTCGGTCGCGCTCGTCCAGGAGCTGCGCGAGCATATCAGCGCGGCGCGCGTCGAACGCGGCCTTGACGGGAGAGCAGACGTGTCCGACCGGCATCCGTCGACGATCCGCCGCCCGGTGCGGCCGCGCAAGCCTTTCCTGCTGCGGCGCAAGACGCTGCGGCGCGTCCTGCCCTGGGTGGTGATCATCGGGATGTTCGTGTTCTGGGAGCTCGTTCGTCCGCGCTTTCGACATCGAGCAGTTCGTGCTGCCGGCGCCCTCGGCGATCTTCGCGTCCGGCTGGCAATGGCGCTGGCCGATCCTCGACAATGCCTGGCAGACGTTCATGACCACGGCGGTCGGCTTCTTCATCGCGGTGCTCATCGGCTTGCTCGCCGGGATCGCGCTCGGCTCGTCGACGCTGGTCTACGACGGCTTCTATCCGGCGCTGATCGGCTTCAACTCGATCCCGAAGGTCGCGGTGTTCCGATCCTGGTGATCTGGTTCGGCGTCGGCACCGTTCCGGCCATCATCACGGCGTTCCTGCTCGCGTTCTTTCCGATCCTGGTGAATGTCGCGACCGGCATAGCGACCGTGGAGCCCGAGCTGCAGGACGTGCTGCGGGCGCTCGGCGCGAGCGCGCTGGCAGGTGATCCAGAAGGTCGGGCTGCCGCGCTCGATGCCCTATTTCTTTGCCTCGCTGAAGGTCGCGATCACTGTCGCCTTCGTCGGGATCGATCGTCGCGGAGACGGTCGCCGCCAACAAGGGCATCGGCCATCTGATGCTGGTGGCGTCGTCGCGTTTCGAGGTGCCGCTCGCCTTTGCCGGGCCTGCTGGTGACCAGCATCATGGGCATCGGCATGTATCTCGTCTCGACCATGATCGAGCGGCGGATGACCGGATGGGCGATGCGCGGGGCCGAAGGCATGATGCCGGGCCTGGACCGTTAGGGCGAAATTTGCGCAGAATTAGCGGAAAATCTGCAATATTTGGGTTCGTTTCGCCGGATCGTGGATTTGATTGTAACTTGCGATATTTCAACGATATGTAGCGCCAATCGATTTCAGCGGGTCTGACATTCAGGAAGCACGCAACCGAACGCAATTCACTCGTGGGCCGACGAGCGGCCCGACTGCGACCGCATACGAACAGCCGCCGCGCGGATCGCAGGCCTTTCCCTGGCCGTTAGCGTCCGAGGCTGGTCTGCTGTGTCGAGACACCGAAGCCGCTTCGGCCTCTCGCCAGTGCGATGAAGGCGCGGGCGAAAAGCGCCCATCTGATCCACCTGTCGGACGGCTCCGGGGCGCAGCGAGCGTCCGCCACCTGAGGCGTGCCCGAAGGGTAGCCCTGCTCTGTGCTGGGCGCCGCCGAGTGATGCGCGTTCTCGCGGAGCCAAATTCCCTGAGCTTGCATCATGAACACATCGAGCATGGCCGGTCCCTCGAGGCTGATGGGGAGAGTATGGGGACGTACGACTCCGGCCGCTGTGATGAAGATCACATAGCGACGGGTAGGTTCGGCTCGCACTCTTCATAGAGGCGCGCATGGTGCTGCGATGATCTGGGGCATGGCGCATGAGAAACGGTCCAGGCCTCGGCGCGAAAGCCCGCCCGGGAGTGCACGTGCACGCAATGAGATACCGCGCTAAATAGGTTTTGAGACCTCGTCAACTTTTGCACGAACCGGTGGCAGCAACAGGCCGATGCGCACAAGCTACGCCCGCACGATCGGCGAGTCCTCGAGGAAAGACGTCCGGGTGTATTCGGGCGCAGGCACCAGGGCCCCTCGGCCGGCGACCAGAAGTCCTGCCCTGAACTGAGGCGTCGTTTGGAGATGGGATTCGGAACAATACGATGTGGACCGCAGTCTTCACGTTCGCGGTTGTGGCGTTCGTCGGTCTGAGCAGCATTAGTCACCGGAGCGGAGCTGGGATAATCGCTCGCTACGGTCGAAAATACCAATCTAATCGGTCTGATGAAATATGACGTCGAGCGCTCGGCGCGGCTGATCGACAGCCAGCGGAACGGGCGCATCGTGCCACATGCCCTAGTCGGCGGGCTGAATCACCGATACGTTCATCTGAGTTTTCAGCACAAAAGACCTATCCGGGAAGCGCACGAATACGAGGGAGAACCCCAGTGACAAAAGGATCGAAGGCTTGCATTTCAAGGCGCGAGGTGTTGGCGGGGACGGCGGCTGCGAGCGCCGTGCTCACGTCACCTGCCATTGTACGCGCGCAGCCCAAGGCGCTGAAGATCGGCGTGCTGTTGCCACGCTCTGGCTACATGGCGGCGACCGGCCAGAGCTCCCATCGCGGCGCGACGATCGCCCCTAAAGTGCTGTCCGACTACGGCCATCGTGTCGAGCTCATGCATATTGATACCGAAAGCAACGTCGATGCGGCTCGGGCGGCGGCAGAGCGGATCATCGAAGGTGGCGCGCATTGCATTGTCGGCAATGTCGATTCGGGTGGCACGCTGGCCGTCGCACAGGTCTGCGAGCGGCGAGGGGTGCCGCTCGTGGTCAATGTCGGCGCCCCGCCGCAACTCACTGAACAAGGGTACAAGTTCGTGGTGCGGAATTTTCCGCATGCCGGCATGCTGATGGCCAACGGACTGCGGCTGATCAAGACCCTGCTGGAGATCACACAGGTCGACGCTAAGACAGCGGTCTTCTTCTACGCCAATGACACCTTCGGTCAGGCGCAGCGCGGCGCCTTGGATGCGCTGTTCCCGCGCTCTGGCCTTTCGTTTCAATTGACCGAATACATCGCGTTCGACCCCCGCGCTCAGGATCTCTCGGTCGAAGTCACGAAGATTCGCGCGTCCAACCCGGACATCGTGCTGGTGGTCACTCGCGGCAATGACGCGATCAAGCTGATCCGTGACATGGTCCGTCAGCGCTTTCTGCCGAAGGCCATTATTTCGCCGGGCTCCTCGGGAATGTTCGAGGAAGAATACTACCAAGCACTCGGCCCTCTGGCGGATTATACGATTTTTCATCTGCCCTGGGCCAACCCGAAATCGCAAATGGCGGAAGCGCTCGAAGCCGCGTTCAAGCCGGCCTATCCGAATTTGCGATTCCCCGTTGAATGCTTCTTTGTCGGCTTCACTTTCGAGGCATTGCTCGTTGCAGCCGACGCATTCAAGCGATCAGGGTCGACGAATGGCCCCGAGCTCATGAAGGCAATCCGCGAAACCAACATCGCCGATCACATCATGATCGGTCCGCCGATCAAGTTCGATGAAAAAGGACAGAATGTCGGCATTCCGTCGGCATCGGTACAGAGCCGAAACCGGACACCAACGGTCGTGCTTCCAGCCGAGGTTGCAACCATGTCCCCGTCGCTGCCAATGCCGCCCTGGCAAGGCCGGACCTGAGCAAGCACCCTGCGGCGAGTTAATATCGTTTGTTACTAATGAGGGTCGGGTCTCCCTTGGAGATTGATCGGCTGGCGCCCAGAAAAAGAGAAGAGGAAATGTCCGAGCAGACCTACGAATGGATCGAGTACAAGATCGCGGATGGTGTCGCAACCATCACCTTCAACGCACCTCAGTTCAACAACGCACTGGGACTGAAGGGCCTGCAGGAATTCCTCAACGCGCTCTATCTTGCCGAAGCAGACAACGCCGTGGGTGCGGTCGTGGTCACGGGGCGGGGCAAGGCCTTTTGTGCCGGATTCAATCTCAAGGAAGTGCCGGTAAAGGAGCTCGACGTCGAAGAATCGCCGGTCATTTTCGCGTTGTTGCGATGTGGTGGCACCAAATTCTTCATTTGTTCACCCGCATGCCCAAACCCATTCTCGCCGCCGTCAATGGTGTTGCCGCAGGCTCCGGCCTCGGCATGACGCTCTGTTCCGATATGGCAGTCTGCAGGGATACCGCAAGCTTCTTTCCGGCTTGGCACACTATCGGCATCGCGAACGATGCTACGACCAGCTATTCGCTCGCGAAGATCGTAGGTTTCCGGCGCGCAATGGAATGGATGATGACCAACCGCACGATCGACGCTGAGGAAGCTCTTGAATGGAATGTCGTGAACCGTGTCTATGATGAAGCAAATTTCGAGAAGAACGTCGGAATTATCGCGCGGGAGCTGGCCGCTGGACCGACCCATCTCCAGGGTATTGCGAAGGCGGGCTTCCACATGGGCTGGCGGCAATCGATCGAAGAGGCCACCGAATTCGAGATTCAGAACGTGATGAAGACGGTCAGGCATCCGCACTTCCATAAGACCCTTTCGGAGTTCTTGTCCGGCGAGCAAAAAAGCAACAAGCCGCAGGTGAAGTTGCCTGACTGACTGGCGCGGCATTCCTTGCGAGGGGGCAGGCCTCATGAAGACGGCATATGACCTGGTGTGGATCGCCGGCGAGCGCACGCCGGATCATCTTGCGCTGGTCGACGACCGCACCGACCGCAAGCTCACCTACCGACAGCTTCTGGCCGAGATCGACGCGGTTGCAGCGGGCCTCGCGGCACGAGGCATTGGGGCCGGCAGCCGGGTCGCCACTATCCTTCCCAACTTATTTCGAGCACTGCATCGCTATCTTTGCATTGCAGCGGCTCGCGGCCGTCCCGGCACTGATGAACGCTCGGCTGCAACCTGCCGAGCTCGCCGAGCTTGTTGTGCAGGGCGAAATCCAAGGCGCGATCATTCGGAAAGATGAGGCGCTGGTGGATGCGATCGCCGCGGCGTTGCCGTCAGGCGGCATGCTGTTGACCGTGGATGGCGCAACCGGAAAGGCCGAGGACTTTGCCGTGTGCCGTGGCGACGCGACAAAGTTGCCGGGCGTGCCGCGTCCCGACCCTGAGTCCACCGCATTTATTTTCTACACGTCCGGCACCACTGGCCTGCCGAAGGGCGTGGTCATCTCGCATCGCACGCTCCGAACACCGCATTGTCTGGATATCGACCCAGGCCGGGCTGCGTCATGGCACCCACAATCGGACGCTTGGAATGGTGCCGATCAGTCACGCGATCGGCTTCTACGGTACCCTCCTGGTAACGCTGGCCTATAACGGCACGTTCTACACGATGTCCGCCTTCAATCCGGTCGCGGCCAACGATCTGATCGAGCGGCACAGGATCAACTATCTGTTTTCGGTCCCGACGCTTTACCAGGCGATCGTCACCTCGCCGAACTACCGGCCGGATAAAATGGCGTCGCTCGTCTCGTGCTCTTTGGCGGCGCGCCGATCATGCCGGCGCTGCTCGATCGCATCGATCGCGAGTGGCCCGCAACTGTGCGCCACATCTACGGAACGACCGAGATCATGTGCGCGCTGTACAACCCTGAGCCGGTGGGGCATCCAGTGACGTTGCGCCCCGGCTACTATTCGCGCGTGCGCGTCGTCCGCCATGGCGGCAGCGAGAACGATCTGGTCAAACCGGGTGAGGCCGGCGAATTGATCGTTGATGCATCGGCGGACACGTTTTTCTCCGGTTATCTCAATCGCCGCCGCCGCGGAGAAGCTGCGTAATGGATGGTATTTCACCGGTGATGTTTGCGTTTGGCGCGAAGACGGCGACCTGGACCTCGTCGGTCGCGTCGACGACATGATCCGCTCGGGTGGCGAAAGCGTGTATCCGGAAGAAGTCGAGGCGGTGCTGGCCACGCATCCGGCAGTCCGGGAGGCCGCCGTGATCGGCGTGCCCGATCCGCTTTGGGGGGAGATGGTTGTCGCCTGCGTCGCACTCGCGGCCGCCGGGGTGCGCTGGCAGGAGTTCGACGCCCATTGCCGCGCCAGCACGCTTGCGCGGTACAAGAAGCCCCGTGCCTATCTGACAATGGACAGCCTGCCGCGCAACGCTGCCAACAAGGTGCTGCGGCAGAACCTGCGCGAAGCAGTCAACGCGGCGCGCGCGAGCGGACAAGGCGACCATTTCCATTTGGTGGAGGGATAGGCTCGCACTCGTGCCAGAAGCTGAGGCGATCGTGGCGCACTGCGCTTACGGTTCAAGCGCATCGTATCTCTGGATGGCGCGTCTTCGCCGGGATAGGGCTCGCCGTTCGTAGCGCTCCAGGCTGAGCAGTTCAGGTATCGCGAGCCGAACCATGGCAACGTGATCGAGAAGCTCCCGCTCCCGGTCCCCTCCCCGTCCGCCGCGTCTGGCTGGCGAATAACGCACGGCTCCGCTCCTGAGCCTGGGTGCGCATAGCGCCCCTTTCAGGGGTCCGGCGAGCGACCATTAGCGCTAGGCTCCCCCAATTGTTGATCCCAGGAACTCTCCTTTCTGGCGCTTGTGCGTGAATTGCTTGCGCTAGGCGCGAAAGCAGACAACTCGCGGGGCTCCGGAGCTGCGCGAGAAGCTATTCCAACAAGCCCGCGAATGGATGCGGGCGCTCATGGAACAAGAAGATGTTGAGCGAAGGGGAGGAGCGAGTAAAGCTGGGTAGCGTCGGGCGGTGCCAGCCCCGAGGATGAACCTTCCTGCGGGGGGTCGGCCGCCTATGCTAGCATCCGCCCCCAGCGCCCTAATTGAACGCTAGTGATCAGCTCGCCTAACTTCTTCCTGAAGTCCTCGTTGTCGAGCGGTGGCACAGGCTCGCTGGGGTCGAACGGATATTGATCCGAGGCTTCGGATGCCTCGGAGGGACGATTTGCGCGGTTTTGTACGCCGTGCATGCGATAGAATCCTTCGCAGGCCGTGCTGACTGTTTCAACCGGTGAACATGGATCCAGTTCCAGCGCATTTTTGATATGGTGGAGTCAACCATTAGGCGCCGGAATGAACTGCAAAGCACAATCGCGCAGAGCAATCGAATTCCGCTCACCTGCTTGGGCAAGCTCAATGATCTTTTGGCCAGGGGCTCCCGTTTGACGTCGCTAACCCATGCAGTGGGCTTAACGATTTGTGGCTTGCGAGGATGCGCCGCCGACGTGCAAAAGATCCGGATGCGCGTCACCCGGTTCCTTTTTGTGCTCGGCGCCGATTTT
>CAWHPT010000011.1:0-45312 GCA_963831225.1 uncultured Alphaproteobacteria bacterium | reverse complement strand
GGAGGAAACATGCGCTCGCTTTTGCTCTCAGTGACTGCCAGTGCCGGTCTAGCTCTGATCTTTTTCACAACGTCTCCTGCCAACTCACTCACCATCATCGCGCCAGCGGGTGTTCGGCAGGCTGCGGATGCACTGGACCTGACCGAAGCCGTGCACTGCCGTAGATACGCTCACCGGCACAGGCGTGGACACGGCTTGAGCCGCGGTTGTCGTGCGGTGATCATCGCCCCCCGGGGTTCCGGTGTCGTGGTTCGTGGCGCCCTGCCAAGAGTAAGGCCCCTGTCGCCGGTAGGCCGTCCGCCTGGCAACTTTTTTAATCCGAACAATCCCCAGGACCGCTCAGGTAACAGCAATCCGCAAGACATGACCCAGCCGCGGCATTCAATCCCCAGGATATCAGATGGCGCTGCACCGCGAGCGCCGCAGGCCTGTGCTTCCGGATCATCTCCACAGAGTTCGTGTAAGAAGCCGATACGTCGAATTGCATCGATCCAGGACCGCACCGCAGAACATCCAGTTCGCGAGGGGAAGAGGACGATTTTACAACCTGTTCGCGATTGGCGGGGCGGCCAATGTCCGCTTCGGGTCACAACCGGCTGTCTCAGGAACGTCCACGTTGAGTTTGCTTCACCTCAATGAGCGACATTAATCGGTGCGGCCGGCAGGTCTCTTCCGTGCCACAGCACTAAATCGCTGCGCGATAGCCCGCTGCGGCGTGCGGCTCGTCCGCGAGCACGGTAACCAGAGGAGAGATCGTCGATAGCGGGCGGGGCGCCCTGTCTTGAGGATCGAGGTGTCGTCAACCTCACCCAAGACAGGAGTTTCCCATGAGCACGGATGCCGTCAGCCCGCTGCGCCAGCGCATGATCGAGGACATGAACGCGCGCAAGCTCTGTGCGGGCACGCAGAGAGGCCACATCCGCAGCTGCAAGCGGTTCGCTGCGTTTCTGAAGCGGTCCCCTGACACGGCCACAGCCGAGGACATCCGCCGGTTCCAGCTGCACCTGGCCGAGACCGGCTTGAGCATCTGCAACCGCAACCGCATCATGACCGGGCTGCGGTTCCTGTTCCGCGTGACGCTGCGGCGACTGGATCTTGCCGCCGAGATCTATCACATCCGTGAGCCGCAGAAGATCCCGCTGGTGATGAGCCCGGACGAGACGCAAGCGGCTGCTGGCCGTCGCCAGCAGCCTCAAGGCCCGCGTGCTGCTCAGTCTCGGCTATGGCTGCGGCCTGCGCGCCGGCGAGGTGGTGCGGCTGAAGGTCAAGCATATCGACAGCGCGCAGAAGATCATTCGCATCGAGCAGTCCAAGGGCCGCAAGGATCGCAATGTCATGCTGTCGCCCGAGATGCTCGATCTGTTGCGGCAATGGTGGAAGGCGCGCCCGTCGCGTCACGATGCGCGAACGTGCCGCCTGCAGGAACGCTGGCTGTTTCCCGGCAGCAAGCCCGGCAAGCCGATGACCACCCGCCAGCTCAGCCGCCTGTTCCATGAGGCGGCCGACGCGGCCGGGATCAAGAAGGGCGTGACGCTGCATGCGCTGCGCCACAGCTTCGCGACCCACCTGCTCGAGCGCGGCACCGATATCAGAATCATCCAGGCGCTGCTTGGGTCACGACAAATTGGACACCACGGCGCGCTACACGCGCGTCGCCACCGGCATGATCGCCGGCATCGAGAGCCCGCTCGACCTGCTGTCGCAGCCGCGCAAGAAGCCCAGGAGGAGCAGGAAAGACGCCAGCCGCCGGCGTAACCGCCGGCGGCCATGTCCCGTCCAGCGCTGGAGGTCGCGGATATCTTCCGCGACCACGGGGCGGCGTGGCGTCGAGCCAACGCCGGGCACGTCAGCCTCGACCAGATGAAGGTGATGTCGGCGATCGAGCGCTGCCGCACGGCGGCGCTCGGCGGGCATGTCGCGCGCTGCGAGAACGCGACGTGCGCGCACACCCTCATCGCCTACAACAGCTGCCGCAACCGGCATTGCCCCAAGTGTCAGGGCGCTGCGGCACGCGAGTGGCTGGCCGAGCGCGAGGCCGAGCTGCTGCCGGTGCCGTACTTCCATGTGGTGTACACGCTGCCGGCTGCGATCCGCGACATCGCCTATCAGAACAAGGCGGTGATCTACGACCTGCTGTTCAAAGCCTCGGCCGAGACCACGCTCACGATCGCGGCCGACCCCAAGCATCTCGGCGCTCGCATCGGCTTCATGTCGGTGCTGCACACCTGGGGCTCCGCGCTCACCCACCACCCGCATGTGCACATGGTCGTGCCGGGCGGCGGCCTGTCGCCGGATGGATCGAAGTGGATCGCGTGCCGACCGCGCTATTTTCTTGCCGGTGGAGGTTCTCTCGGCGCTGTTCCGCCGGCTGTTCCTGGAGATGCTGGTCGCGGCGCACGACGCCGGCCGCCTGCAGTTCTTCGGCGATCATGTGCGGCTCGCCGACAAGGCTGCATTCGCTGCCTATCTAACGCCACTGCGCAAGATCGATTGGGTGGTCTACGCGAAGGAGCCGTTCGCCGGGCCCGAGGCAAGTGTTGCGCTATCTGTCGCGCTACACCCACCGCGTCGCCATCTCCAATCGCCGGCTGGTGTCCGCCGACGAGAACGGCGTCACCTTCAAGTACAAGGACTATCGGATCGAGGGGCCGGGCCGCTACAAGACGATGACGCTGGCGACCGACGAGTTCATCCGGCGCTTCCTGATCCACGTGCTGCCCAAGGGCTTCCACCGCATCCGACACTACGGGCTGCTCGCCAGCGGCAACCGCGCCGCCAACATCGCGCGAGCACGCGAACTGCTCGCCGTGCCATCTCTCCCAAAAGAGCCCGAAGCCGCCGAGACCGCAGCCGCCGACGAACCGCGCGCACCGCCGCGTCCCTGCCCGTGCTGCGGCGGCCGCATGATCATCATCGAGACCTTCGCGCGCGGCCGCGAGCCCAGGCACCGCCCCACACCGGCTCCGGCGGCAGATCAGGATCGACACCTCATGATGCTGTCACCACCGATCGACAACCGCAGCGACACTCGCCATTCCTGCTGGCTCTCCGCCGGCAGCGCCCAAGCTCGCGTCAGACCACTCAGATTGCGCCGGCAGTCGCACCGCCAATCTTGTCGCGCAACCGTGCGCTCCGCTCGTTCACCCCTCCATCCACACCCGTGCCTTCGAGGCAAACCGATCGCGGCAACCGCTGCGACCACACATCCTGCTGCCTGACCCCGCGGCCAAATCCCCATAGCGCCCGCGGCACCGCCGCCCGCGGCACCGCCGCCGCTCACCTCCCGCGATTTCGTGCCTTGGCGCTTTTCGGACGCCGGCCGCCGGAGCGCGTGGATAGCTCGTCATTGCCGGCGTCCGAAAACCTGCACAGAAACAGACATCACTCAATCACCTCGTCGGCGCGAGCGATGAGCGACGGCGGCTACGTCGAGGCCGAGCGCCTTGGCGGTCGTTGAGATTGATGACGAACTCGAATTTGATCAACTGCACCACCGGGAGTTCGGCTGGCTTTTCGCCATTAAGGACGTGGCCGGCATAGAAGCCAACCCGTGTCGGCTCGCAGAGTGGTGTCGAGCGGGCCTTGGCAGCGCGCAGTACGATCGGCGCGCGCAAGACATTCGCGCTGCTCCGTGTTCGACGCTCGCAAGCGAGCCTAAACGCTCTTGACTTACTTGGTCTTGGCCCCGGTCGTCCTCAGGCTGGCCGGCGAGACCCCTGTATCGCCCGGACGATCCAGATCAGCAAGCACGCCGCCGATGAAGCCGGCAATCAGGTAGCCGATCCATCCCCCAAGGTTGATCCCAACGACGCTCAAAATAGCGCTGGCAATCGCCGCCCCGACGATGCCGAGCACGATATTCATCAGCATCCCCATGTCACTCTTCATGAATTGCTCTGCCAGCCACCCTGCAATCCCGCCGATGATGATGGCTGCGATCCAGCCTACGCTAGCGTCTTCCATGGCTCGTCTCCTAAAGGGGCGCGCCCCTGCACCCTATTTGCATTCTTCGGTAACAAACCTATGGCGTTGCCGCGGTAGGAGAACCTGATTTGCCGACGCCGACCCGTTCCGCGGCGGCCGGAGGACTTACGAGGTTTTGTGTTTACGTTTGCCTTGAGAGCGTTTGTTTGTGTTCACTCCAGCGCGCTTTTTGCTACTACGTCCGCTCGCTTGGCGCGCTGCCACCGTTTTGGGACGCGTACCGGGTACAGACTTCGCTTCAATATTGGTGGCACTCTGGTCGATCCTGCGAGGTGTGCTAGCTCGGCTTTCGATGTCACCCGAGACCATGCGCAGGAAGCTGGATGCCAAGCCGCGTTGCGCCTCCAATGATATTCGTGCTGCTTGCCAAGGGGAGATGAACCATGGATTGAACATTGTCGTCGTCTTTCACCTTCGAAAATGAAGCCGGACCGCAATTGGTTCTCGGTTGATGGTTTGGCGGTCCTCCAAGAACAAGTGTTCCACGCGGGAATGGTTCCCCTGCGCGAACCCGAAGCGTGAGCCATCCCGATTGGCACGGTCCACTCGACTCGGACCGCGATGCGCCCTCGAGAGGTAGTACAGGTGTTCTGGATCGGGAACAGCCGCAAGGGTATTGGCGTTACGGAAGGTTACGCCCTGTTTGTCCAGTGAGGGAAAGAGTGGGGTCCAAACGGATCGAGACGTTGGAGGAGGCGCGGCGGTTGCTGCTCCTCATCGAATCCGCTGTCGATTACGCTATTTACATGATCAGCCTTGACGGGCTGGTGGTGAGCTGGAATTCCGGTGCGAAACGCCTCAAGGGCTATGAGCCCGCGGAAATCATCGGCCGCCCCTACGCGACCTTCTTCACGCCTGAGGACCGGGAGCGGGGTCTTCCGCAACATGCATTGCGAACGGCCGCAGAGACCGGTCGGTTCGAGTCTGAAGGCTGGCGGGTCCGCAAGGACGGAAGCCGCTTCTGGGTGCTAGCGGTGGTCGATGCCATCCGTGAAGAAGGGGACGAGGTGATCGGTTTCGTCAAGATCACCCGTGATATGACCGAACGCGAGCAGGCGCGCCAGCAACTGCTTGAAAGTGAAGCGCGGTTTCGGCGCCTCGTTGAGGCGGTGGTCGATTACGCGATTTTCCAGCTCGACCCGAGCGGCATCATAACGACCTGGAATTCCGGCGCACAGCGGATCAAGGGCTATACTGCCGACGAAATCATCGGGCGGCACTTTAGCTGCTTCTACTCCGAGGAAGACCGCAAGGCTGGCGCGCCGCAGAAGGCGCTGGAGATGGCCGCCCGCGGCCAGTTTGAAGCCGAGGCTTGGCGGGTGCGCAAGGACGGCAGCAAGTTCTTCGCACTCGTCGTCATCGATCCGATCCGCAATGAGCATGGCGAACTGATAGGCTTCGCCAAGGTCACGCGCGACATAACCGAACGCGCCGAAGCGCAGCGTATCCTCGGCGCCACCCAGGAGCAGCTTGCCGCCTCGCGGAAAATGGAGGCTATCGGTCAGCTCAGCGGCGGTATCGCGCATGATTTCAACAATCTTCTGATGATCGTGCTGGGCAATCTCGAAAATGCCGAACGCCAAGCGAAAAGCGCGGGCGCTGCCAACCCGAATCTGCAGCGCGCCATCGCCAACGCGATGCGCGGTGCCCAGCGAGCGGCGGCGCTGACCAGCCGCCTGCTGGCCTTCTCACGCCGGCAGCCGCTCAATCCCAAGCCGCTCGACGTTAACCAATTCTTGAGGGGCGCAGCCGATTTCCTTCAGCGCTCGCTGGGTGAGACCATTGAAGTTGAGGCGATCGGGGGCGCCGGCCTATGGCAGATCGAAGTCGACCCTAATCATCTTGAAGCAGCGCTGGTCAATCTCGCCATCAATGCCCGCGACGCAATGCCGGGCGGCGGCAAGGTGACGCTCGACGCCACCAACATTTTCGCCGATGAAGATTATTGCCGGGCCAATCCCGAACTGTCGCCGGGGCACTACGTCGTGCTCTGCGTGAGCGATACTGGCTGTGGAATGCCGCCCGACGTGCTGAGCCGCTCCTTCGAACCGTTCTTCACCACCAAGGAGCTGGGACAAGGCACCGGCCTCGGCCTCAGCCAAGTGTACGGCTTCGTCAAGCAGTCCGGCGGCCACATCAAAATCTACAGCGAAGTGGATCAGGGCACGACCGTGAAAATCTATCTGCCCCGTTACACTGGCGGGCTTGTAGAAGAGGAAGAAGCCCAGGGTGACGTTATCGGCCAGGGCGAGCATGGCGAAACCATCCTGATTGTCGAGGATGACCGCGAGTTGCGCGCGTACCTCTCCGAAGTCCTGCGGGGCCTGGGGTACCGCGTCCTGACGGCCCCGGATGCCAAGGCCGCGCTTTCGGTTCTAGAACCCGACTCAGCGCGCGTCGATCTCCTGCTCACCGACGTGGTCATGCCGGGCATGAACGGCCGCGAACTCGGCCGCCGCGCCCAGCACCTGCGGCCGGAGCTTCGTGTTCTCTACATGACCGGCTATTCACGCAATGCCGTTACGCATCAGGGCCGTCTCGATGCAGGCGTGGAGCTGTTGCAAAAACCAATCGCCCAAACGCATCTAGCTACCCGTATCCGCGATCTTCTCGACCAGACCGCGGGCCGAAGCTGACGGCAAGAGCCGCGCTAAATTGAAGGGCTGCGACCTTAGCGCGGCGACCCTGTTCGCCAGGTCGCAGCCAAGACCTTGCATCGGATATGGCAGGCTTGCGATGGTCTCCCTCACCTGCCTACGCGGTGCCCCTCGGAGAGCAGGGGTGCGTGCGACTTCTTCGATTTAATGCAGGCCCACGCGCCTGGCCGTCAGGCAAGTGACGGTCCACCGGTATTCCTCTGCCGCAGACATCATAGGGAGGTGCGGGCAGGTGATCGTGGAAATCGCGCCGGGAACCCTCTGTTCGTGGACGCGTTGTGAACGTCGAAAAATCGACTATTTGCTTGGAGGCGCAAATGTCGTCCGAAAAAGCACGGGAGTTTGCACGATACGCTCGGCTCTGCGTGAAACTCGCGCAAGAAGCAGACACCCCGGAGCTGCGCGAGCAGCTATTCCAACAAGCCCGCGAATGGATGCGGGCGGTCCTGGAGCACGAAGATGCGGAACGCAGCGTAAACTGAAAAGTTCAATTGCTCGTTTGGGCGGGCACCGGCAAGTCCAAAAGATGCGGATAGTGATCGGCCAATGTCCGAGTTGGGTCATCAGCGGCGGTGCCAGGAACGTCCGCGTTGAGTCGGTTCCACCTCTGGCACCGGACATCTGCGTCGTGCTCCGGCACTTCGCATTCGTGCCAAAACCGGTCATTGCGACCGTACTGTTTCCAACCCCTTAAATGAGCTATCTTCTTTTCAAGGCGCACTCCGCGGAAGACAACAATGGATGATACCACCGAGCGCTCGACTAAGGCCCGACTGGGAATAGTCGGACTTGACGATATTCTTCTCGGCGGCCTGCGCAGAAATCGACTGTACCTGTTCGAAGGAAGTCCCGGCGCCGGAAAGACCACGCTTGGCGCTGCAATTCTTGCTCGAAGGAGCACGGGTTGGAGAGAAGGGGCTCTACATCACCTTATCGGAAACTGAGGCAGAGCTGCGGGAGGTCGTAGTCTCTCATGGCTGGTCCATTGGCGACGGCATCGAAATTTTCGAGCTTGTCCCGCCCGAAAACCTGCTCGATGAAAAGCAGCAGCAAAGCCTTCTGTACTCGTCGGACCTCGAACTTGGAGAAACGACGCAGCGCATTTTCGAAGCAATGGAGCGCTCCAAGCCAACGCGCGTCGTGATTGACAGCCTTTCGGAGATCCGACTGCTTGCGCAGAGCTCCCTTCGCTATCGCCGACAAATTTTGGCTTTGAAGCACTATTTTGGTCAGCGCGACGCAACTGTGCTCTTGCTCGACGACATGACCGCGGATGCGGATGACAAAACCGTTCACAGTGTCGCGCATGGCGTGGTCAGGATGGAAGAACTCATTCCCGATTACGGCGCGGAACGCAGACGATTGCGCGTTATGAAGTATCGCGGTCAACCGTTTCGCGGCGGATATCATGATTTCACGATAAAAACCGGCGGGGTGCATGTTTATCCCCGACTTGTGGCCGCTGAGTATCGGGCGCGGATGAAACCGGCCGTTCTTAGCAGCGGGATCGCCGATTTTGACAAACTGCTGGGCGGAGGGATCGAGAGCGGTTCGAGCACGTTGGTTATAGGACCTGCTGGGACAGGAAAGTCGCTTATGGTCCTTACAATGGCGGCGGCAGCGGTGAAGCGGGGCGAGCGCGCTGCGCTGTTTATTTTTGATGAGGAGCTGGGACTGCTTTTTACTCGGTCAAAAGGGATGGGTATCGATCTGGAGTCCATGCGCGACAGTGGAAATCTGTACTCATTGAGCAGATGGACGCAGCGGAAGTATCGCCCGGAGAATTTGCCCACAAGGTTCGGTCATGCGTGGAAAAAGAAAACATTCGAACGGTCGTCATTGACAGCTTGAATGGCTATCAAAACGCCATGCCCGAGGAGCAGTTTCTCATCCTGCACATGCATGAGCTGTTGCAGTATTTGAATCGTCTGGGCGCGGCGACTTTTCTTACGGTTGCCCAGCATGGATTGGTCGGCGATATGAAGTCGCCCGTCGACGTCACCTATCTCGCCGATACCGTCCTTCTGCTGCGCTATTTTGAGGCGATCGGGCAGGTGCGGCGCGCAGTTTCCGTGCTTAAGAAGCGTACCGGCGCTCACGAAAATACGATCCGCGAATTCAGCATCGACAAAAATGGGCTCAAGCATCGGGTCTCCCACTTGATAAATTCCAGGGCGTTCTGCGCGGCGTTCCTCAATACCTCGGCGGACAGACGGACCCGACACACTTGAACAGAATGCACGATAACATTTCGGAGCGCGCGCTTATCCTTGCGCCGCAGGGTCGAGATGCATTTGTCGCAGCAAGAATCCTGGGTGAGGCGGGCCTGATCGCTGAAATATGCAACGACCTTCCGAGCTTTCTGAGGGAGATTGACCCTTGGCGCTGGTGTCGCGGTGCTGACCGATGACGCCATCCGAAATGCGGACATCAAAGGTCTAGCGAGCTTGGGTTGGCTCGCAGCCTCCTTGGTCGGATTTTCCTTTTGTTCTTCTGACCGAGCGCGGGGGTGGACTGGAGCGAAACCCCGCGGCTCGAAGACAAATGGAAGCCATTAGGCAATGTAGTGTTTTTGGAACGACCGTTTCATCCGACAACATTGATTAGCGTGGTGAAAACTGCCTTGCGAGGACGGCGACGACAATACGAGGCGCGCGCTCGTCTGGAAGCTTTGCATGAGAGCGAAAGTCATGCACGAAGCGCAGAGATGGATCTGCGCCGGTTGAACGAAACATTGGAAACCCGTGTTGCCGAACGTGCTGGTGAGATCGAGGCGGCCAATCGACAGCTGGTCTCTCAAATCGAGGAGCGCGAGCGAGTGGAATCCACGCTGCGCCAAATGCAGCGGCTGGAGGCGGTAGGCCAGCTGACATCCGGCGTTGCCCACGACTTCAACAATCTGCTCACTGTAGTGCTCGGCAATCTCGGATTTATTGAAAAAGGGCTCAGTAGTTCAGCCGATGGAAAGCTAAAGCAGCGGCTTTCTCACATGCGGCTTGCGGCGGAGCGCGGCGCCAAGCTCACCGCGCAGCTGCTTGCGTTTTCCCGCCGTCAGCGCCTGGAGCCCAGACCCACCGATCTCAACGAAGCGCTGGCAAATATGCGCGATCTGCTTCAAAGCTCCTTGGGCGGCAGCGTTCAGATCAACACCGTATTCCGGCCCGGCCTCTGGCGCGCGCTCGTTGATCCAACTCAAATCGAATTGGTTGTTCTCAATCTCGCAATTAATGCGCGGGACGCAAGTCAGGTCGGCGGTAGCGTCACGCTTGAAACCGCCAACGCGACCGTGGGTCCACCCGAAAAGCCGGAAGAGCCGCCCGCTGGCGAGTACGTGGTGATTTCGGTGACCGATACTGGCTCAGGGATGACAAAAGAAGTGCTCGCCAAAGCCTTTGAACCGTTTTTTACCACCAAGGAAATCGGCAAGGGCTCAGGGTTGGGATTGAGCCAAGTGCTCGGCTTCGCAAAGCAGTCCGGCGGCGGCATGCGGATTGAAACCCGCGTGGGAGAAGGCACCTCCGTGAAGGTCTATTTGCCCCGGTGCGGCGGAGACTGACGTCATAGAAGTAGTCTCAGTTTCTGTTGGCGCAGCCCAGCACCACCGCAAGGGTGCAATTATTCTTCTCGTGGACGATGACAGCGCGGTACGTGAGGTCACAGCCTCGATGCTCCGCGAACTTGGCTATGTGGTTATGGAAGTAGGAAGTGGCGGAGCCGCGCTCGACCTCTTGAGCAGAGAGGCAAGTGTCGATCTGGTCATGCTGGATTTTGCGATGCCCGGCATGAATGGCGTGGATGTAGCTCGCGAAGTGCATTCCAAGTACCCGACGCTTCCGGTGTTGTTTGTGACGGGGTATGCGGACAATGCCGCACTTGAGAAAATCGGCGACGCGAGGATCATCAAAAAGCCGTTCGTTGGAGACGAACTCGTCATCAAGGTGCAGGGTGCACTTATCAAAGGTGACCATCGTTCAAGTGAGAAAGTCGTGAAGCTTGGTCGATAAGTTAATGTCGTCGGGAAGTCCGCTTTGGGTCACTTCCTGCCGATCTCGGCCATGCGCCCACGAGTCCGGAGACAACCGGACTTTTCCGATCAGCGTGGCCACCGCAGCTTCGTGCCAATTGCGGCCGTGAAACAGATGCAGCAAACTGCCAATTCGTGTACCAAGCCCGACTTACTCGATCACCTCGTCGGCGATGGCGAGAACGGCCGGCGGAATTTCCAAGCCAAGTACCTTAGCTGTCTTCAGATTGATGACGAACTCAAACTTAGTCGGCTGTTCGATAGGCATGGTCGCCGCATCTACGCCGCGCAGGATACGATCTGCGAAGTCAGCCGCGCGCCGGGAGAGGGTCGGGATATGCGCCGAGTACGACATCAACCCACCGTCGCTGACGTAAATGCGGGCGCCGTAGATCGTCGGAACGCGGTGCCGCTTCGCAGCTTCAACAATCGCTGGGCGGTGGGTGAAGTAAGGGGCGTCGAATGAAACGAGCAGGCCACCGACTCCGATAGCGGCAGCCTCGGCAATCGCTTGTTCTACTCCGTCCGGCGCGCCCGCTTGGACGATCTCAAGAGTGACGCCCAAAGCCGTGGCCGAGGTCTCCAGTTCCCTTGCCAGCGCCGCCCGGCGCGGAGTTGAAGAGCCGCGGCTGCCGGTTGTTAGCAGTCGCGCTCGCGCGAGCCCTGGTACGGCCGTCCGCAGCAGCTCGATGCGCTTGCCGTCAAGTTCCATGTCCATGGTCGTCAGGCCGGTAAACCGACCGCCGGGTCGCGCGAGGCTGGGAACGAGACCTGCTCCAATCGGATCATCGGTGAAGAACATGACGCATGGTATGGGCGGGTTGGCCCGCTGGACGGATAGCGATTCGAGTACACCAGTGACGACCAACAATGTTGGTCCCGCTGCTAATACATCGCGGACTATCGCATCGATTCGATCGATGTGGCCCGCGGCGAAGCCGCGGACATAGCCGACGTTCCGACCTTCCTCGTAGCCCAACTCTCGCATGCGCTCGAAGAACCCGGTCCAGGCCGCAGGCCGCTGCGGGTCGGTGCCAATTGATAGCAGCCCGATGCGCGGTGGTGCCGGCGGCTGCTGCGCGCGCGCCGCGAGCGGCCACGTCCCCACGCTCCCGAGCGCAGCTATAAGCTCCCGCCGTCCTATGGTGACTGGCATGCCTCACCCGTGGTGCCCAAAACGGACGATACCACGCCGCGAGCATCCGGTCTTCAGGTTCGGGAGGACAGAAGGCAAGTGCCTTTCGCCTCGATCGCAAGTCGGGTGTGCGTCATCCAGGATTATCTCGCCACCTCGGAGAACAGCTGCTTCAGCGTTCATTTGGGCAAATCCTTTCTTGACCTTCACACCGCCGCAAGGCTGAGATAGCCCGATGAAGAGTTGCCACGGGACGTGCCGAACTCCCCTTTTCAGCACCCCGTTCATGCCGTCGGCGGGGCATGCTGTGTGCGATGACCCTTGGAGACAACCATGAATCTTCCCCGCCGCAATTTCTTGCAACTCGCAGCAGCCGCTGACCGGTCTTGCGGCGACATCGCGCCTCGCAAAGGCGCAAACTTATCCGACGCGCCCAGTGACCTTGATTGTGCCATGGCCTGCCGGTGGCCCGTCTGACACGATTGCGCGCATCATCGCCGAGCGCACAAGGGCGGAGCTTAGTCAGCCCGTAATCGTCGAAAACGTAGCTGGGGCATCGGGAAGCATTGGAGTCGGTCGGGTCGCCCGCGCAGCTGCCGATGGCTATACGCTGTGCTTGGGCAGCTGGCCCACTCACGTTGTCAATGGTGCTGTTTTCACCCTTCAATACAACGTGCTGAATGATTTCGAGCCTGTATCGCTAATTGCAGCCCAGCCGCAGCTCATTATTGCCAAAAAAGCCATGCCGGCGAATGAGCTGACAGCGTTGATCGGCTGGTTGAGAGCAAATCCCGATAAGGCATCGCAGGGCACCAGCGGGGCGGGCAGCCCAGCGCATGTCACCGGCGCTTATTTCCAAAAAGAAACGGGCACCCGTTTTCAGTTCGTACCTTACCGCGGCGTCAATCTGGCAGTGCAAGATTTGATTGCCGGACAGATCGACATGATGATCGACTTGGCATCCAATTCTGTGCCACAGGTGCGTGCCGGCACCGTGAAGGCGTATGCTGTTACAGCCAAGACGCGGCTTGCAGCGGCGCCCGACATCCCAACGGTCGACGAGGCGGGCTTGCCTGGATTCTACACGTCGGTCTGGCATGCAATCTTCGTACCGAAAGCTACTCCAAGGATTGTCGTCGAAAAGCTTAGCGGCGCGGTGGCGATTGCGTTAGCCGATGCAGGGGTTCGTCAGCGGTTCGCCGACCTTGGGATGGAGCTTTTTGCACGGGAGCAGCAGACGCCGGAAGCGCTCGGCAGTTTTCATAAGGCCGAGATCGAGAAGTGGTGGCCAATTATCAAAGCAGCAAATATCAAGGGCGACTGATCGGATAGTCCAACGACACGCTGGCGGAAGAATTCCCATTCGACTAATCCTCCGCGTCACGTCCGCTTCGGGTCAATCTGAGAAGACCGGGCACCGCAACGGCACAGCTGGTCTAGCTTCAAAAGCGGAAATATTTGCTGACTGTCGACACCACCCCTTCGTGCCATGAACGGACGTGGCGATAGAGACACAAGCTATCTCACGCCCGTCTGCGGGAATCATACGTGCGGCCCTCCTGCCTTAACGCCCCGGTCTTCGGTATGTAACTGGGAAGAGCTGATTCCATTGCTTCTTTGCCGTATGCGCTCAGAACCAGGCTGCTGCGGCTGGTGAACCGACGAGGGATATGAAAGACGTGACTTGAGCTGATATATTCAAGCAGCGCTGCGCTATCACTTGTGCTGGAAGGTCAAGCCGTCTTGCTACTCGCGAGGGCCATTAGAGGCCGCGTAGCGCGTAGGAGCGTGCGAAACGACACTGCCAAACTCAAAGAGTGATATAGAGCAACGATCTCGCGAGTTGACATCGCCAATACCTCGAATTCCGATCGGAGGGGTTCGATGAATTGTCCGAAATGTGGCGGTGCGAATCCTGACGGCAAGCATTTCTGCGGGGACTGCGGTTCGCGGTTGCCCGCACGGTGCCGTACTTGTGGAAGCGAGAATCCTCCTGGCAAGAAATTTTGCGGTGACTGTGGCGCCGGCCTTCCGGCGGCCGCACGCACGTCGGCCACGGAAGATGAGACGACCCACCAACCACGGGATGGTGAAGCCGAGCGCCGGCAACTTACTGTGCTGTTTTGTGACCTTGTAGGATCAACCGCGCTTTCAACGCGCCTTGACCCCGAGGATTTGCGGGAAGTTCTCGGTGCCTATCATAAATGCGCAGCACAGGTAGTCGCCCGCTTCGAGGGATTCGTCGCGAACTACATGGGCGACGGGATACTCGCCTATTTCGGGTACCCCCGCGCGCAGGAAGATAGTGCTGAGCGTGCGATTCGGGCTGGTCTTGCGCTAGTTGAGACGGTTGGCCGGCTCCAAGTACCGGACCAATTGCGGACCCGCGTCGGCATTGCCACCGGGCTTGTTGTTGTCGGTGATCTGGTCGGTTCCGGTCAGGTGCGGCTGAGTGGCGTTGTCGGTGAAACACCAAATCTGGCTGCGCGCCTGCAAACGCTCGCTCCGCCTGACGGTGTTGTCGTTGCGTCGAGTACGCGCGTGCTGAGCGGCGGCCTATTCGAGTACGAGGATCTCGGCGCCGTTGAGGCTAAAGGCTTCTCTGAGCCGGTGCGTGCCTGGCGGGTAACGCGCGAAGGCACAGTCGACAGCCGATTCGAGGCGTTGCGCGCCGCGGCCCTCACACCACTTGTCGGCCGCGAAGAGGAAACCGAGCTGCTGTTGCGTCGGTGGCAGCGGGCCAAAGTTGGTGAGGGCCAAGTGGTGCTGCTCTCGGGCGAGCCCGGTATCGGGAAATCGCGCCTCACGGCTGCCTTCCAGGACAAGATTTTCGGCGAGCCGCATACCCGCGTCCGATATTCTTGTTCGCCGTATCATCGGGAGAGTGCGCTCTTCCCTTTCATAACGCAACTTCAGCGTGCTGCCGGATTTGCTCGCGACGACACACCGCAAGCCAAGCTCGACAAACTTTCGACGCTGCTTGCTTCGACCTCGTCGCCTGACGAGGACATGGCGCTCTTGGCGGAGCTGCTGTCGATTCCGGCAGACGATCGTCATCCGCCGCTAAATTTTGGCCCGCAGCGCAAGCAGCAAATGACATTCGCGGCACTTCTTCGGCAACTCGAGGCGCTAGTGCGTCAAAGTCCCGTTTTGATCATCTTTGAGGACGCGCACTGGTGCGACCCGACCTCGCGCGATCTGCTTGATCTCACGGTGGAGCAGGTGCAGCGGCTCCCGGCACTCCTCCTCGTCACCTTCCGGTCTGAACTTCAGCAACCATGGACCGGTCAGGCGCACGTTACCGTGATGATGTTGAGTCGCCTTAACAAGCGCGAAGGCGCAAATCTAGTCGGCCACATCAGCGGTAGGGAGGCACTGTCGAACGATATGGTAGAGCGAATCGTTGAGCACGCGGATGGAGTACCACTGTTCATTGAGGAGCTGACAAAGACGGTATTCGAAGTGACCGGCGTTGGAGAGGCTGGTGACCGGTTGGCGCTGGAAACGGTGACACGATCGACATTCGAGGTACCAAATACTCTGCACGCATCGCTCATGGCACGTCTCGACCGACTTGGGCCAAGGGCGAAGGCGGTCGCGCAGGTTGGATCTGTGATCGGGCGTGAATTTGCCTACGAGATTCTGGTGGCAGTCGCAATCTTCGAGGAGGAAAAATTGCGCGATACGCTCCAGCAGCTCACAATTGCAGGCTTGATTGTTCAGAGGGGCCAGCCGCCATTCGCCTCCTACATGTTTAAACACGCACTTCTTCAGGACGCTGCCTACGGCAGCCTGCTGCGCGCCAAGCGTCAAGAGATTCACGCAGCCGTCAAAAGAGTGCTGGAAGAGTGCGTTCCTGAGGTTGTGGAGGCGCAGCCGGAAGTTCTGGCTTTTCACAGCACGGAAGCAGGCCTTATTCACGAAGCGATCAACTATTGGGAGCGCGCCGGTCACCGAGCGGCCAAGCGATCTGCTAATCGGGAGGCAGCGGGCCATTTTCGCAAGGCCCTGGAGCTACTCAACCGAGTGCCTGAGAACGAGCAACGCGACCAGCGCGAACTCAACCTGCTTGTCGCCTTCGGCTCACCCTTAATGGCAACGATGGCCTCTGCCGCCCCAGAGGTGGCAAGGACCTACACGCGCGCAAGCGAGCTGGCTCGCAAGACTGGCCGCTCAGCGGAACTATTTCCGACGCTTTGGGGCGCCCATCTCGTTGCTGCGGTCGCGGGGGATAATGGCACAGCAGACAAGTTGGTGGATGAGTTGTTTGTTATTGCACAAGCCTTGGATGACCGCGATCTCTTGCTTCAGGCTCACCACGCGGCGTTAACCGGAATGAAGGTAGCCGGTGATTTGGCTGGCGCACAGCGCCGGGCAGAGGCGGTGCTCGCGCTGTACAACCCCGACCGGCACAGCAGCCACGCTCTGATTTACGGCGCCCACGACCCCGGGTCCTGCGCTCACATGGGGCTCGCGTTGGTGCTTTTGTTGCGTGGCTTTCCTGACCAATCGCAGCGCCATGCCGAGCAAGCGTTGACACTCGCTCGCGTGTTGCCGCACCCACCAAGCTTGGCACACGTTCTCCGAATGGCGGCTGAGCTGCACACCATACGTCGCGACTCCATTACGGCAGCCGATCTAGCGGCTGATCTCTTGCCACTGACAGTGCAACATGGGTCGGCCGTCGGTACAGCAGTTGCGACCTTGCTGCGCGGCTGGGCAAGGATTTTACAACGACACATCAGCGATGGGGTGGATGATGTGCGGGAAGGCTTGCGCCTCTGGCGCCAGACTGGATCGAAATTGTACGCCCCCTATCGGCTCGGCGTTGCCGCCGATGCCCTCGTGATAGCCGGGCAACACGATGACGGCTGGCGGCTCCTGAATGAAGCCATCGAGGCAACCGATGGAATGGGAGAGAAGTGGTTCAGAGCCGAACTGTATCGGATGCAAGGCGCCCTGCTGCTTTGCTTGACCAGCGACGACCAGGATGCGGAGGTCTGCTTTCAACAGGCGCTGACCGTCGCTCGAGCCCAGGACGCCCGCCTCCTCGAACTGCGCGCGTCCACCAGCCTTGCACGCCTCTGGCGCGACCAGGGTCGGCACGAGGATGGCTACGGTCTCGTCAGCTCCATCTACGAGTGGTTCACAGAAGGATTCGATACGCACGATCTTCAAGAGGCAAAGGCGCTACTCGATGAATTGCGTGCAAATTAGACTAGTTGGCACTTACTTGAGGGGCTGAAGTTGTCGCACGAGGATTTTGCGTATCCGAGCGCTGCCGCACGACCTTGCGCTCGCCTGTGCGGCGGAGTGAAGGCTAAGCCGCGGCAGATCTCGCAGGCCGATCCCGCTATCGCAAGTGTGAGTTTGTTCACACATCGCCGGCCGGTAGATGCGTTATCGTTTCGACATTGCTCAGCTTGGGAGAAGCTGCGAGGCGGGGAGCGATGATTAAGAAGTTACTTCTCTCATCAATCGCATCTTTGTGGATAGGGACAGCATCGGTCTCCGCCGACGTGATCACCGACTGGAACGAGAAGGCCGTCGAGTTCGTGACGACGAGAAACCTGGGGCCGCCGGCGGCCGAACGGGTCATGGTCATGGTCCACGTTGCGATGTTCGACGCGGTCAACTCGGTCGAACGCCGCTACCGGCCCTACTTGGTTCAGTTGCCGGCAGCATTGACGACGTCCAAGGAAGCCGCCGCCGCCGCGTCTGCCAGTGCCGTCTTGGCGAGCCTCCATCCGCAGGCGGAGGGAGAATTGAAGGGTGTCATGCTGGCCTATCTGGCCGCGGTTCCCACCAGCGACGCGAAAGCCGAGGGTATCAAGCTCGGCGAGGCGGTGGCCGCAAAAATATTGGAAGCTCGGGCGAAGGACGGCTCCGATGCCCCGGATGCCTATCGGCCCAAGGCGAAACCCGGCGTCTATATTCCCACCCCGATTACCGCCGGTTCGGTGTGGCCAAACGTCAAGACATTCGCCATGACGCTTCCGTCGCAATTTCGGCCGCAGCCTCCAATCTCGCTGAAGAGCGAGCAGTGGGCTATCGACTATAACGAAATTAAGAATTTTGGTGGCCGGACCAGCACGAGGCGTTCCGCTCGGCAGACCGAAGACGCCCGCTTCTGGCTAGCCGTTGGCCCGATCGCTTACTACCCGGTCGTGCGCCAAATAGCGGCCGCGAAGAAATTGAGCCTCATCGACAGCGCACGGTTCTTGGCGCTCGTGGCGGTGGCTAGGGCTGATGCCTTCATTGCGGTGTTCGATGCCAAGTACGCTTACGATTTCTGGCGCCCGATTACCGCGATCCGCAACGGCGACATCGACGACAATCCTGCCACGGAGCCTGACGCGACCTGGCAGCCGATCGCCGAAACGCCGATGCATCCAGAATATCCGTGCGCGCACTGCATTCTAGCCGCATCGATGGCATCAGTGGTCGAGGAGGTATTCGGTACGGCTGACGTGCCGGAAATTGCCTCAACGAGCCCGACCGCGGCCGGCGTTACCCACCGCTGGACCAATGTGCGGACACTCACCGAGGAGGTATCGGGAGCGCGTATCTGGGCCGGCTTCCACTATCGGTTCTCGACCCGCGTCGGCGAGGACATGGGACGCAAAATCGGCCAATTCGTTACGCAGAATATCATGCAGCCGGCGAACTAGACGGGCTTACGGGAGTTGGCCGTATGGCGCTTTTCCCGGGCGCGATTGATTTGGGCGCCTCATCACCCCACGGCAGTGCCAACGCCCCGCGATCATCCATGCTCGTCCGACGCACGACCGAATGCGACATCGGCACCGCTTGTATCTCGTCGCTCCAGAGCTTTGAAGATACAATCGAGAAGGACTGATCCGATAGAACTCGGCCTTGGAGGTGTCTAGGCCGGCTATTTCACCGGGGGTCTCGAAGTTCTGCTGCGGGTCAATCGCGTCATTTCGCGGGGACGGTGGGCACGTCTGCTTCACCCCCGATCAGCAGACCCGCCGATCTGCTCTTCCGGGTAGTGCCAATGGACTAAACCGCTCGCGCGGTAGGCGCTGGGGAAAGCGGGTGCAGCAATAGCAACGCAGTGGCGGGATGGAAGCGTCCTGTCTTGAGATCGAGGGGTTGCAACAACCTCTCCCAAGACAGGAGCACCTCCATGACCGACAAGGCTATGAGCCCGTTGCGCCGGCGCATGATCGAAGACATGACGATCCGCAAGCTCGCGCCGAAGACCCAACATGACTACGTGCAAAGGGTCAAGGACTTCGCTGCGTTTCTCGGCCGATCGCCCGCCACTGCCAGCAAGGAAGATGTGCGCCGCTACCAGCTGCATTTGGCGTCGAGCGGGGCACGCACGCCCAAGATCAACAGCACCGTGTCGGCGCTGCGGTTCTTCTTCGACGTGACGCTCGATCGAGCCGACCTCGCCAAGCAGGCTTCGTTCGTGCACGAGCCGCGCAAGTTGCCGGTCGTGTTGAGCCCGCAGGAAGTTGCGCGGTTGCTGGAGGCGGCGCCGGGCATCAAGTACAAGGCGGCGCTGAGTGTCGCCTATGGTGCAGGGCTGCGCGTCTCCGAGGTCGTCTCGTTGAAGGTATCCGATATCGATTCCAAGCGCATGATGCTGCGCGTCGAGCAGGGCAAAGGGCGCAAGGATCGCCATGCGATGCTCTCTCCGCAGCTGCTGGGGCTTCTGCGCGACTGGTATCGCATTGCGCGGCCGCAGGGCTGGCTGTTCCCTGGCCAGAACCCGGTCAACCCGATGACGACGCGCCAGCTCACTCGCGCCTGCCATGCCGCGGCACAGATGGCCGAGATCAGCAAGCGCGTGACGCCGCACACCTTGCGCCACAGCTTCGCGACCCACCTGCTCGAGCAGAACATCGATATTCGCGTCATCCAAGTCTTGCTCGGGCATGCCAAGCTCGAGACCACGGCGCTCTACACTCGCGTCGCCACCAATACGATCCGCGAGGTGATGAGCCCGCTGGATCGCCTCACTCCGCTGATGGCCAAGGAGGACGAGCCAGGCACGCACGCCCGCCTGAAGCGCGGCGCGCGTGGCGCGCCCGGCGCTGGAGGTCGCGGATATCTTCCGCGGCCATGGACCGGCATGGCGGCAAGCCAATGCCGGCCATGTGAGCCTCGACCAGCTGAAGGTGATGTCGGCGATCGAGAGCTGCCGCACGGCAGCGCTCGGCGGGCATGTCGCGCGCTGCGAGAAGTGCTCGCACACCCTCATCGCCTACAACTCCTGCCGCAACCGGCATTGCCCGAAGTGCCAGGGCGCGGCGGCACAGGAATGGCTGGCCGAGCGCGAAGCCGAGCTGCTGCCGGTGCCGTACTTCCACGTCGTCTTCACGCTGCCGGCTCGGATCGCCGACATCGCCTATCAGAACAAGGCCGTGATCTATGATCTGCTGTTCAAGGCCTCGGCCGAGACGCTGACTACGATCGCAGCCGACCCCAAGCACCTCGGCGCACGCGTCGGCGTCTTGTCCGTCCTGCACACCTGGGGCTCGGCGCTCACCCACCATCCGCATGTGCACATGATCGTGCCGGGTGGCGGCATCTCGCTCGACGGCAGGAGCTGGGTCTCTTGTCGGCCAGACTTCTTCCTACCGGTGCGCGTGCTGTCGCGATTGTTCCGCCGGTTGTTCCTGGAGAAGCTCGTCGCCGCTCATCAGGCCGGCGAGCTGCAGTTCTTCGGCAATCATGCCGCGCTGACCAATGCGCAAGCGTTCGCCGCCTATCTGGCGCCACTGCGCAACAGCGAATGGGTGGTCTATTGCAAACGCCCATTCGGCGGACCCGAGGAAGTGTTGCGCTATCTCGCGCGCTACACTCATCGCGTCGCCATCTCCAACCGCCGCTTGATCGCGTTCGACGACAAGAACGTCACCTTCAAGTGGAAGGACTACCGGATCGAAGGCCGCGAGCGCTACAAGGTGATGACGCTCGCAACCAGCGAGTTCATCCGCCGCTTCCTGATCCATGTGCTGCCATCGGGCTTCCATCGCATCCGCTACTACGGCCTGCTCGCCAGCGGCAAGCGTGCCGAGAACATCGCGCGAGCACGCGAGCTGCTCGCAGCTGCCAATGCTCCCGATCGAGGCCATCAAGGCCGCCAGCACCAATGCCAACGAACCGCAAACACCAAAGCATCCCTGCCCCTGTTGCGGCGGCCGCATGATCATCATCGAGACCTTCCAACGCGGCTGCTCGCCGCAATATCGTCCGCCGCCGACACCCGCAATCAGGATCGATACCTCATGACGCGCGCGCCCAAGCCACGCCGCCGCAAAGCCACTTGCCTTCTTCGCTGGTTCCAAACCGGCCACGATGGCGCTCGCCAGAACATGGCATCAACGCTGCGTCTCGGTCGCCAACCTTCGACCGTCGATCCGACTATGCCCCTCGAATCGAAATCCCTCCCGCCTGCAAATCACCGCAACCGTCGCCATCGTTCGCGTTGCCCGCACTCGACTTGTCGATCGGTCGCGCTCAAATCCCCATAGCGCCCGCGGGACGGCGCCTTCTCTCCCGCGGTTTCCTCCCCTGGAGGTTTTCGTACGCCGGCCCCCGAAGCATGTGGCGCCGTCGTCATGGGGCCGGCATCCGAAAACCTTCACAAGAGCGCCGTTTCCGCGATGTCCGCAGTACGTCCGCTCTGCCTCCAATACTCGCCGTGACAGCGGACATTCCGGAATGGCCGCCCCGTGCCATAGCCGACTTATGCGCTGAGCAAACCGCTGCTTATTCAAGCAGCGTGTCGGCTCGAAGCAAAAACGATTCTGGAATTGTGAGGCCCATTGCCTTCGCAGTCTTCAGGTTGATGGCCAGCTCGAATTTGGTGGGTTGCTCGATAGGTAAGTCGTTCGGCTGCCGCCCCTGTAAAACCCTATGCACAAATCTGGCCCCGTGCCGAAACAAGGCGGGGCCATCCGCGCCGTATGACATCAGGCCGCCGGCATCCACAAAGGCGCGGGTGCTCGAGGCCGCTGGCAAACGGTGCTCACGGGCGAGATCAGCTATACGCTTGGTGGACAAGCTGCCTTGAATTACGACGGCATCGGCCCGTTCTCTCGCCATGGCCGCAAAAGCATCGTCGAGTTCCTGATCAGGTCCGCGTAACATGATTGGCTGAATCTTGATACCTGTGAGACGGCCAGCAACCTCAACATGATCGAGAACTAACTTCGCGAATAAAGCATCCGCCGCGTTGGTGAGAACGGCTACCTGCCGCGTGGTCGGGAGCATATCGCGAAACAGTTCAACGCTTTTTCCAACGAACACGGCAGACATCAGAGACACGCCGGTAATGTTCCCGCCAGGACGTGCCAAGCTGGGGACTATGCCAGTTTCGACCGGGTCGGCCGCGACTATCACGATCGGTATTTCACGCGTTGCCTGCTTCGCCGCCAGCGCGCATGGCACGTAGAGCGCCACGATCACGTCGACCTTAAGTCGGACCAGTTCGGCCGCAAGCTCAGGAAGTCGATCCAGCTTTCCTTCCGCGGAGCGAAACTCGAACGCAATGTTTTGCCCCTCTACATAGCCAAGTTCACGCAGTCCCTCCCGGAGTTCCTTCTTGAACGACTCCGCATCCGCGAGGCCTATGTAGAGCGCGCCTATTCGAGCCATCTTGGACTGTTGCGCGCGCGCCGCGAGCGGCCAAGCGGTCGACGCTGTCGCGCCGCCGAGCGCACCGAGAAATTCCCGCCGTCTCATGTGTCCACCCCAGCCCCAGCATCGCAACTGCCAGACTATAGCACGCTGGAAGGGACACGAGTGGCTTCCGATGCCAGCCCCCGGCCCGGCCACCGCGGCTTAGTGCCCACAAGCCGACATCGGCGTTCCTATTCGATCACCTCGTCGGCGCGGGCGAGCAGCGAAGGTGGTAGGGTAAGCCCGAGCGCCTTGGCGGTCTTGAGGTTTATGGCCAGCTCGAACTTGTTCGGCGCCTGCACCGGCAGGTCAGCCGGTTTCTCGCCCTTGAGGATGCGGTCGACATAGCCGGCGGCGCGCCGGTACTGGTCGACATAATCAGCCCCATAGGAAACCAGGCCGCCTGCAGCAACGAAGAAGCGTTCGTAGTAGACTGCGGGCAGCTTATGGCGAGCCGCCAGTGTAATGATCAGATCGCGATGAAGGTTCGCTAGACCGCTCGGCGTCAGGATCAGACCGCCATTTGGGGAGCGCGCAAAGGCCGCGACGGCGCTCTCAATCTCGCCGACGTTGCGCATGTTGAGCGCGTTGATCTCCACCCCGAGCGACGGTGCCGCGGCCTGGATGATTCCGAATTGGGCGGGGCCGGACGGGTTGGCTGGATCTCTAAGGACGCCTGCTCGCGTTACGTTTGGCGAGATCTCTTTGAGCAGCTCCAGCCATTTGCCGCCGATGCTAAATTCGACAGTCATGAAACCGGTGGCATTACCGCCTGGCCGCGCCAAGCTGTCGACGAAACCGGCGCCGATTGGATCGACGACGACCGGGAACACGACCGGTATGGTGCGCGTCGCTTGTAGTAAAGGCCCCACGGTCGAGGCGCCATGGGACAGGATCACATCAGGCGCGAGCGCGACCAATTCCGCCACGTGTTTGCGAATTCCAGTGGGATCGCCTGTGGCCCAGCGGGTCTCGATCCACACATTGCGGCCGATGGTCCAGCCTAACAGCGCCAGCCCCTGCAGAAACGCCCCAATCCAGGCCGGAAATCGCGTATCGTCCGCGGCTGCGGGCAACAGCACGCCGATGCGACGCACTCGCTCGCGCTCCTGCCCGCGCGCCGCGAGCGGTATTGCCGCCGCGCCGGCAAGGCCTACGATGAATGCGCGCCGCCTCATACCCGCCCCACGCTTAGGATCGGTCATCGTAGCGGTTTAGACGCGCTCGGGACACAGCTTGTTGCAAGTCCGGCCCATGTCCTAGTCGGGTCACTTACCGCCGATCTCAGACACGTGCGCGCCAGTCCGGAGCACCTCAACAACCGGACTCCCGCGCAGAGTTAAAGGAACCGGGGAGGCGAATGGCTTCCCCTTCTCCAGCACATAGACCCCATTCAGTTTGACCGGCTTATCCGTCACGGCTTCGGTGTGAATGGCGCGGGCGTCGGGGAAGCGCGACGGAACCAACTCGGACTTCGGTCTACCGTGGATGTAATTCGCGTTCACCTTGTCGGCGCAGTACTTGACCGAAGGTTGTGAGGTGTTGTCTAAGCTCATGTTTGTCTCCTGCTGATTTGTCTGCCGACCGCCTTACCCACGGCCGTATCGGCCACCTCCGCCCCGGCCCCCGTGGGTCGACGCGCCGCCGAGGAGCGTGACAAATTCCCGCCGCCTCATGGAGCTCCCCATCCTGCCGAGACTTCCGGGCGAGCTGAGGCTATCACATTTGGGGACGACGTCTGTTGTGCATATTTGGTGACTGCCGGCACGGCCCGTTGAGTGCCAATTCCTGACTCATGTACCGCAACAAAAACGAAGCAGTAAGGCGCGTGGATACATCGACGGTTTTTCGTGGCGGCGCCTACAGCACCGGATGCCCGACAGCCCTGTTTCTGTTCACGGCACCAATGAAAACAATCTGCCGACCCTGACCGTGTTATGGTTGCAAAGACCCTGGCCTGGAAGCTCGGGTCGATGGACGTCCCGACGAGGTGACCTTGTCTCGCACAGGCGCGAAGAGCGGAACGCGCAGTCCCACCGTTCGTTCGACCGGAACGAAGGCGAGTGCGCGCGTTACCAATTCGGTGACCGAGTTGAAAAAGCAACTCGAAGCGCGCACCCGTGAGCTCGCCGAGGCGCGGGAGCACCTTGTCGAGGCGCTGGAACAGCAGACCGCGACGTCCGAGGTGCTGCGCGTCATTTCGCGTTCGCCCGGCGAGCTACAGCCCGTCTTTGAAGCCATGCTGGCGAATGCGACGCGGTTATGCGAGGCGAGTTACGGCGTCATGTGGCTGCGCGAAGGTGACGCCTTTCGTAGCGCGGCGCTCCACGGGCCACTTCCGGCTGCCTACATGCTTGGGCAGCTGGCCCACTCACGTCGTCAATGGTGCTGTCTTCACGCTCCAGTACAACGTGCTGAATGATTTCGAGCCGGTATCGCTAATTGCAGCCCAGCCGCAGCTCATTATTGCAAAGAAAGCCATGCCGGCGAAGGACCTGACGGAGTTGATCGCTTGGTTGAAGGCAAATCCGGACAAGGCATCGCAGGGCACTAGCGGCGCAGGCAGCCCAGCGCATGTCGCGGGCGCCTATTTCCAGAAAGAAACGGGCACCCGTTTTCAATTCGTGCCTTATCGCGGCGTCAACCTGGCAGTGCAGGATTTGCTGGCTGGACAGATCGATATGATGATCGACCTGGCATCCAATTCTCTGCCACAGGTGCGTGCCGGCACCGTTAAGGCGTATGCGGTTACAGCCAAGAGTCGGCTTGCAGCGGCACCCGATATCCCAACGGTTGACGAGGCAGGGTTGCCCGGATTCTACACGTCGGTCTGGCATGCAATCTTTGTACCCAAGGCCACTCCGATGATCGTCGTCGGCAAGCTTAATGCCGCGGTGGTGGTTGCGTTGGCCGATGGGGCGGTTCGTCAGCGGTTCGCCGATCTTGGATGGAGCTTTTCCCACGCGAGCAGCAGACGCCGGAAGCACTCGGCACTTTCCACAAGGCCGAGATCGAGAAGTGGTGGCCAATCATCAAGGCAGCAAATATCAAGGGCGAGTGATCGGATAGTCCAACTATATGCTGGCGAAAGAATTCCCATTCCACTGATCCTCTGTGTTACGTCCGGTCTTCTGGGTCAAACTGGACGATCTCGCAGGCACGAAAAACAGCTGCTCTATCCATCATCAGCGGAAGTGCCGGTTGGTCAGTCTCGCAACGCAAAATTCTTGCGGGAATTTTTCAGATGGCCTTCGTTGGCTCGGTGAAATTTGGGGCGAGGGTGACTAATGTGACCGCGGTGGATGAACAGCCCGGTCGGCTGGAGCAAACAAGTGGGGCATTGGCCGTCCCGCTGAACCCAGGTCCACGATCGCGCGCTCCGAACCGTCTCATCCGAAATGCGCGAGCACAAACTACCGGCGGACGCGCATCGGGATAACCTTGTCGCGGGCACTCGCGGCGGGCGTGTTGCAGTACGACGCCCATTCGGCCATCAATCGGCGCCGCTTCTCGAATAGGTCGCCGCGCCGATAGGCCGCTTCCACCTTGTCTCCGACGGCATGAGCGAGCGCCATTTCGACGACTTCGCTCGGGAAGTTGGTGCGCTCGGCCGCCCAGTCGCGGAACGTCGAGCGGAAGCCGTGCACAGTGATATCGCCGCGCCCCATGCGCCGCAGCACTTCAGTCATCGCCATGTTGGACAGCGGCTTGCCGGCCTTGCCGCCGGGAAACACGTAGTCGGAAGTCCGCACTTCGTGTTCGTCGCTTCAGGATCGCGAGCGCACGAGACGACAGCGGCACGCGGTGCTCCTTGCCCGCCTTCATGCGCTCGGCCGGGACGGTCCAAACCTTGTCAGACGTGTTCTCGTCCCACAGCGCGCCGATCGTCTCGCCGGTCCGTGCAGCGGTCAAGATCGTGAATTCGAGGGCGCGGGCGCCACGCCCTCCTGCGCGCGCAGCTTCGCCATGAAGCCGGGTAGCTCGGCATAGGGCAGCGCCGCATGGTGCTTGACGCGCCGGACCTTCGCCTTTGCCGGCAACAGATGGTCGAGATGGCCGCGCCAGCGCGCGGGGTTCTCGCCCCGCCGAAGCCCGCGAACCTTGGCCCAATCCAGCACGGTCTCGATACGGCCCGCGACCCGGCTCGCCGTTTCCGGTTTGGCGTCCAGATCGGCTCCAAGACCTTCGTCACGAGCGCCGTGTCTATCGCCTGTATGGACAACGCGCCGAGCACGGGCTCCGCGTAGGCCGCGAGCGTATTTTCCCATTGCGAAGCGTGCTTGCCATTCCGCCAGCCGGCCTTATGCGACGCGATGTAGCTCGCGGACGCTTCCTTGAATGTGAGCGTCGTGGCCGCTTCCAGTGCGGCTTGCTCGCGACGGGCCTTGCGGGCTTCGATAGGGTCCACGCCCTCTTGGCGAAGGCGCCGGCACTCGCCCGCCTTGATCCGCGCATCTGCAAGGGTCAGAGCGGAAAGCGAGCCAAGGCCCATCTCTCGGGCTTTGCCGTGCAACGAAAAACGGAACACCCAAGACTTGGCCCCGGCCCCCGTCACTTGCAGATAGAGGCCTCCCCCATCGGCGTGCAGGCCGGGCTTCAAGGGCCGGCCAACCTTCAATGCTGTGAGCTTCCCGACTGTCCGCGCCATGTCCTACCCCCGATTTACCCACAATCAAAGCGCGGATTGCAGTGGATGGTAACGGACGACCGTGAACAAAAGCCCCGTTATTGTTGGCCTTATTCGGCTGCTTGTGAACAGCGGTGGACGGGGGTGCACAACAGGTTGGCGGAGCGAGAGGAACTGGAAACTAACATTCTCCGCGTGTTGCTGCGCATTTCTGCGGATTGCTGAGAGTTTTTGCGAAGGGATGGGCGCAAAAGTGCGTGAGGTCGCAGCTGCACTATCGCTTTCCGCTCAGCCTTGTCTCCGGCCCGAAGCGCCAGCCCGCGCCTGCCCGGGTGAACAGCATCGTGCAATATCTCTATACCAGGCCGTCGGAGAGGGCAGGTCAATACGCAACCTCGGTGCGTGGCCGTGGAAAGCCGCGGGGCTCTTTCGGCGAATTCTTCTATAATGCTTGCGCTCGCGTGCAGCATGCCGGCTCACGGAACCTGCTGCCGCTGGAGAACTTACATGATCCGAGATCGTGCTGAAGAACTCGTCTGGTGGCTGAACTCGCTGGACCCGCCCTTTGCGTTCTTGCTGACCCTGCCTTTCCTCGTCGGTCTTGCCGGTCTACTGGCCGAGCATATAAGGCAGCGTCGCGCGCGACGCAGCTAGCCGACACCCAATGACTCACAAATCGCTCTGAGCATTGCATATTCAATGCAACTGTGAGCGCAGGCCCCGTCTTTTTCGTCGCACGAGGAACGGCCCGGCCGTGACACCAAGAAGCAGAATCGCGACGAGAAAGTTGACCACCGCAACAGCGATGCGATCCGCGAGGCCGAAACCGGCCACGCTGTAGCGGGTCAAAACAACGACAAAGACCAGTGCGGCAAGTATGCCCACCCACTCGATCAAATCGAGCGGCGTGTCGGACGCTTTTTTCAGGAGGCGATCGCGATCCGCGCGTCCGTAGGGACGCAGTTCCGGATAAAGAAGATTCTCAATCTCTTCCTTGATCCCTTCGACCATCGCCGCCGCCATCACAGATACGACAGGACCAGATAGGCGGCCAGCATGACGGTCGTCCAAAAGGCCATGGTGCCGGTCGGCCCGGTGCGCGCAAGCAGGCCGCCCGGTCCATGATACCGCTTGATACTTTCGAGAGTCGCGCTAGCACCGCGCATAGCACCCTCCACGATGACGTTCCACGCAGCCTCGGCCCACCGGTCGAGGCTGCGCGCCAGGTGCGGCCCGAGCCTCCGGTAAAACCAATCCACGTCGAGCGTGATTGTTAAAGTCCGCTTGAGCCAGCCCAGCATCAGGAAAAAAGCGAGGCCGGAAAAGAGCAGAAGCTGCAGTTGAAAGACGACGTGGCTTGCGGTGTACGGCACGAAGTCGACCGGAAACGGCAGCATCGCATAGAGCAGGCCTGGCGCAACGCCGAAGCCGATGCAAAGCGCCGCGAACAAGACCATGGCGGCGCGCATGTTCCACGGCGGATCATCCGGCCGCAGTCCGGAGTCCTTCTGGAAAAAAACGAACCACGGAAACTTGATGCCCGCGTGCAGGAAAACGCCGGCTGAGGCCGCGGCCAGCAAGTACCACACGGCTTCCAGGCGCTGCATGCCGGCCGCCTCGGAGATCATCGATTTGGATACGAAGCCCGAGGTCAGCGGAAATGAAGAGATCGAAAGTGCGCCGATAATGCCGCAGATGGTGGTCAGCGGCATGGTGCGAAACAGTCCGCCGAGATCGGTGCATTTGCGCTTGCCTGTCATGTAGAGGACGGAACCCGCCGACATCAGCAGCAGCGCCTTGTAGAGAATATGCGTGAAAGCATGCGAGGCGGCGCCGTTGAGCGCCATCTCGGTGCCGATGCCGACGCCGGCCACCATGAACCCGACCTGATTGACGATCGAGTAGGCGAGAATCCGGCGCATGTCGTTTTCCAGGATCGCGTAGATGATCCCGTAAAACACCATGAACAGCCCGACATAGATCAGCAGCTCGGTCCCCGGGAACCCGCGCAGCAGAACGTAAACGGCGGTCTTCGTGGTGAATGCCGACAGAAAGACCATGCCGCTCCATGAACTCTCCGGATAGGCATCGGGCAGCCACGCCGAGAGCGGCGGCGCAGCGGCGTTGAGGAGAAAGCCAGCTAAGATCAGCCCGCGCGGCACGCTGTCGAGCGCGAACTTCCCGAAGGCGTGCGACCCTGTTGTGGCGATTTCCCCGGCGATGCCGGCCATCAGCAGAACGCCGCCGAGAAGATGGATCGCCGCATATCGCATCCCTGCCCCGAACGCGGACGGCCCGGCGCTCCAGACGACGAGCGTCGAGGCGATCGCCATCATTTCCCAGAAGATGAAAACGGTGAGCAGGTCCCCGGCGAAGGTGACGCCGATCGCGCTTCCCGCGTAGCAGAAGGCCGCAGCAAGCTCCGCGACGCGACTCTGGTTGAGTGCGAACAGGCCGCCGCCGAACGCCATGATGGCGAAAACAGTCGCAAACAGCCGGGACAGCGCGTCGCCTTTGACCAGCACGAGTTCGTAACCGAGGAACGGCGCCTTGAGCACGTCGCCGTCGGGCACGTGCCATATCAGGAACAAGGTGACGAGCGGCAGGCCGAGAAGCGCAAGCCAACGCAGCCTCTCGTGAAGGAGGGGCAGAATCAGGCCGCCGGCAATGAGGATGACAGCCGGCGGGATGACGGCGCTAGCTGTCATAGTAAGTGTCCGGCCGCTTCAGGATTGCGCCCAGCCCCCTCGCCAGCACGATCAAGGCGACGCAACTTGCAAAGCCAAACCACGCGCCGAAGCCGAACGAGCCATCGAGCCCGAAATACGGGTGATGCTCGATCACAAGATCCATCAACACCGTTGCCGCAAGCAGCGCGGCGAAGACGATCCAGAGTCTTTTGATGGTGCTTTCGCGCACGAGCCAATGATCTTCCATCGGTCACCTCGCGGTCATCATTTGGGCCAGCGCATAGGGAATTTCCGGCGACAGAAACATGAGCACCGTGCCGGCCGCCGTCAGAGTAAGCGCAACGACCATGGGCCACGGCGCTTCGCGCGTCTCGTGTTTGCGGCCGGCGGGTTCCCGGAAGAAGGCACGGAATACGACCGGCAGGAAATAGGCCGCCGTCAGTAGTGTGCTCAGGACGATAACAGCCACCGCGCCCCAGTTGGCGGTCTGCATCGCTCCACTGAGGATGTACCATTTGCCGAGAAATCCCGCAGTCGGAGGAACGCCGATCATGGCGACCGCACCGATGGCGAAGGCGCCCATGGTCCACGGCATCCGGCGGCCGATGCCGTCGAGCTGGCTCACTTCGGTCAGGTGAGAGGCCGTGTGGATCGAGCCGGCTGCGAAAAACAGGGTGATCTTGCCGAGCGAGTGGGCGGCAAGGTGCAGCGCAGCGCCGGCCACCGACACAGGCGCCAGAATTGCGACGCCGAGAATGACATAAGAAAGTTGCGAAACTGTCGAATAGGCTAGCCGGCGTTTGAGGTTGTCCTGCCTGAGCGCCACGATGGAGGCCGCCAGCACGGTCGCCGAAGCGACAGCGGTGAGCCAGGCCGATTGGCCGAGAGAGCTGAGAGTATCGACGCCGAAGATCAGGACCGCCACCTTGAGGATGGCAAACACGCCCGCCTTGACGACCGCCACGGCATGCAGCAGCGCGCTAACCGGCGTTGGCGCCACCATCGCCGCCGGCAACCAGAAATGCAGCGGCATGACCGCCGCTTTGCCAATACCAAAGACATAGAGACACGAGCAGGAAAGCGATAAGCGGTGCCCCGGCTTTGCCGGTAAGAATGCCGCCGGGCGTGAAATCAAGCGTCCCGGCAATGACCCAGGTAGCGACGATCGCCGGCAGGAACAGCACAAGCGAAGTGCCCAGCAGCAGAAGGAGATAAATGCGCCCTGCCCGAATAGCCTCCGCGTCCGCCTTGTGCGTCACAAGCGGATAAGTCGAGATCGTCAACGCCTCGTAGAAGAGGAACAACGTGAACAGATTTTTCGCGAAGGCGATGCCGATCGTGCTGCCAAGAGCGACAGCGAAACAGACATAGAAGCTGGTCTGGCGCGGCTCGTTGTTGGCCCTCATGTAGCCGATCGAATAAATCGAATTGACGATCCACAGCGTGGAGGCGAGGAGCGCGAACAGCATTCCAAGCGGCTCGACTTTCAAGGCGAGCGCCAGGCCGGGCGCAACGTCGATGAGGTGCGCTTCCGGCCGGAGTCCGGCCAGCACCGGACCGAGCAGGCGGACTACGGCAAGGCAGAGCAGCGCGGCCGTCGCCAGTGTCACGGACTCGCGGAGATTCGGCCAGTTGCGAAACAGCGGAATGATCAGCGCCCCGGCGAACGGGAGGAGCAGCGCGAGGAGAACAAGCCTGTCGGGTGACAGTACCGCCGTCATCGCAGCCCTCCGAGGAGGGCCTTCGCGGCGGGGGCCGCTACGCCAACGGTCCATTCGGTATCGACGCCGAAATAAACCGTCGCGACGGCCAGGACGAGAAGCGGCAGCATCATCGAGAGCGGCGGATCAGCCGCGTGGGCAATCGCGGGCGCGGGCTTCCGCAGCCAGGCGACCTCGAGTGCGCGGCCGATATAGACAAGCGCGATCAGCGAGCTTGCCACGATGGCGAAAACGAGAGCCCATGAGCCTTTGTCGAGCGCGCCGACAGCCAGGTACCACTTCGAGATGAAACCGGCGGTCCCGGGAGTCCCGACGAGACCGAAGCCGGCAATTGTGAACGCACCAACGGTGAGCGGCATCCTGCGGCCGATGCCCGCGAGCTCCGTAAGCTGCACAGTTTGGGCGCGGTAGAAGATGGCGCCGATCCGCAAGAAACAGCGCCGCCTTCATCACCGCATGATTTGCAATATGGATGAGGCCGCCAGTCAACCCCGCTTGATTGGCAAGCCCGATGCCGAGCGTGATGTACCCGATCTGCGCCACCGAAGAATAGGCGAGCATGCGCTTGAGATTTGTCTCGAATACAGCGATCAGCGAGGCAACGAACATCGCGGCGAGCGACAGAGCGATGATGAGTTCCGTGACCGGCAGCGCGCTGAAATCGATGGCGACGCCGAAAATCGAGAAAAAGAAACGTATCAGCAGATAGATCGCGACCTTCGTCGCGGTCGCGGCCAAGAACGCGGTCGCCCAGGACGGCGCATAGGCGTAGGCGTTCGGCAGCCAGACATGCAGCGGAAACAGGGCGAGCTTCAGGCTCACGCCGACGGTCACGAAGGCGAGGGCCGCAACAACCGCGCGCGACTGGTCGGGCCAGGCCGGCCCGAGGCGCGCCGCGATATCGACCATGTTGAGGCTGCCGGTCAGGAGATAGAGCAGTCCGACGCCGATGACGTAGAACGTCGCCCCGATCGTGCCCATGACGAGATACTGGAACGCGGCGAGGAGCGCGCGGCGGTCGCGGCCGAGCGCGATCAGCACATAGGTTGACAGCGACGAGATTTCGAGAAAGACGAAGGCATTGAAAGCATCGCCGGTCACCGTGATCCCGAGGAGACCGGTCAGGCAGAGCAGATACATGCAATAGAACCATGCCTGCCGCCCCTCTTCGACCTCGAACGCAACCGACCGGTGCGCGAACGGCATGATCACCGCACCGACCGCCGATACCAGGACAAGCACGAAGCCGTTCAGAGCGTCGACGCGGTATTCGATGCCCCAGGGCGGCTCCCAGCCGCCGAGGTGATAGGAAATCGGGCCAGTCGCGAGCACCTGCCACAGCATCGCCACGGCGATGAAGGGCATGGTCCAGCTCACCACGAGCGCGAGCATGAACGCTGCGCCGCCGCGGCGCAGGAAGCCCACAAGAAGCGCCCCGAACAGTGGAATGACGACCTGCAGAGCCGGAAGGTGCGGCCAGACCGCGCTCATTGCTCCCGGTCCCTTGCGAAGATCTCGTCCTCTTCGATGGTGCCGTAGGCCTCGTTGATGCGCACGACGAGCGCGAGGCCGAGCGCAAGCGTCGCAACGCCGACGACGATGGCGGTCAGGATCAGGACGTGCGGGAGGGGATTCGAATAGACGGTGAATGCCGGATCGATGATGGGCGCCGTGCCGCCGATGATCTTTCCCGGTTCGATGTAAAGAAGGTAGACCGACGTCTGGAAAATCGAGAGTCCGACGAGCTTCTTCACCATGTTGCCGCGGGCGACCACGATGTAAAGCCCGGCCATCATCAGAAAGATGGTGATCAGGTAATTGTAGTGCCCGATAAAGCTCGTCAGCGCCGCCATTAGCGGCCCCGTTCGACGAAGGCATAGAACAGGGTGGTCATGGTTCCCGCGACGGTGATCAGGACGCCGGCCTCGACCAGGAAAATGCCGAGCTCGTGTCCATGCGCGGGATCTCGGGAGAAGACCGAATAGTCGAGATAGTTCTTCCCCATCAAAAGCCCCGCAACGCCGGTGCCGGCATAGATGAGCGCGCCGAGCGGAACCATGCGCTCGACGAGGCGTGGCGATGCGATGCGATGCGATGCCTCAAGTCCGAAGGTGATCGCGACCAGGATAACCATTGCTGCCGTAATGACGCCGGCCTGAAAGCCGCCGCCCGGCCCGTAGTCGCCGTGGAACTGAACATAGAGCGCGAACAGCAGGATGAACGGGAGGATAAGCTTCGTGCCGACCCGGAGAATGAGATCAAGGCTCATGGCACCGCCTCGTCCGTTTCGGCGCGACCCCTTCGGCGCACGCGGCGCAAGAGCGCCAGCACGCCTATGCCGGCCGTGAAAATCACCGTCGTCTCGCCGAGCGTGTCATAGCCCCGGTAGTCCGCCAGCACCGATGTCACTGCGTTCGGAACATTGGTTTCCTTGATGGTGTCTGCGAGATAGCGCGGCACGACATGCTTATGGATCGCCGCGTCAGGCGTGCCGAACGGCGGCAGAACGAGCGTGCCCCACACGATCATCCCGCCGGTGACGACCGAGACGAACAACGGCAGCAGGTGGCGGCGGACGGATCGCATCTCGGTGGTCTTGATCAGATGCAAAGTTGCCAGCAGCAGCACCGTCGATACGCCGGCGCCGACCGAAGCCTCGGTCATTGCCACGTCGACGGCGTCGAGCACGATCAGCACGCTTGCCATGAGGAAGCTGTAGATGCTCGCGAGAATGACGACGCTGAACAAACTGCGCTGGCGCATTATCGCGATCGTCACGACAGCAAGCAGCGTCAGCAGCACCATGTTTATGAAGGCTTCTATGACTGCCTCCCCTCGTCTGGACTGTCGGCCTGCGGCCGCGCCGCGCCGCGGCGATCCTCCGCGAGCAGCGGCCTTATTCCTTCATGGAGGCAGGCCTGCGCGAGCGCATGGGTCACGACCGGGCCGGTGAAAAAAAAGAGTGCGAGGAGAAACACGAGCTTCAGCGTCACGAGGCTGAAGCCCGCCTGCAGGCCCATCCCGAGGATCAGGAATCCGACGCCGAGCGTATCCGTAACGCTGACCGCGTGCATGCGCGTGAAGACGTCCGGCAGGCGCACAAGTCCGAACGCCCCCACGACGGTAAAAAACGATCCGAGGAGAATAAGAACCCAGCTCGCAATCTCGACCACCACCATCATGATCCTGGACTCCTCATCGACGTCATAGGCGAGATCGCCGTGGCGGAAGAACTTCAGCACGGCGAGGGTGCCGATGAGATTGAGCAGTCCGTACGTCAGGCCGATGTCCAGGAACTCGGGACGGCCAGTCAGGAAGCCGACGACAGCGAGCAGCATGATCGCGAGCGTGCCGACCGAGTTGCCAGCGAGCACCCGGTCGAACACTGTCGGCCCCTTGATCGCGCGCGTAATCGCAAGGGCGAGGGCGATAAGTATGGCGGCGGCTGCGGCGGCGAACATCACGTAGTGCCCTCGAACTCGCTGACGCGACGATCCATCCCGCCCTCTTCAAGGTCGAGCGCGCCTTCCCTGACAAGCGCATGCACGGTGAGGTCTTTGCCGCTCACCCCGACCGTAATCGTGCCCGGCGTCAGAGTGATCGAATTCGCATAGGTTGCCACGCCGGCTGCAGTTCTCTGGCTCGCAGTGACAACGGTCATGGTTGGGGAGATCGGTAGCCGCGGGTGGAGGACGACTTTGGTGACCGCCCACGCTGACTTCGCGATCTCGCGGATCAGCCACGGAAAATACGTGACCGCTCCCACGAACAGCTCGATCGGGTGGCCTTCGGCATCGGCGGCGCGCATCCGAAGCGCAGCAAGGACGCCGATTACCGCGCCGGCCGCGCCGGCCGCGACCAGCATGGGTGTATAATGCCCGGATAGCGCGAGCCAGAAAGCGAACAGGAAGCCCGCCAGGCTGATAATTCGCATGCCCCCTCCAAGCGTGACCCGCGGTTTGCGGCACAGGCCGCTAGCCGATGGCAGCCCCTAGACTACCCCTAGACTGCGTCTTGGCGCGTGCCCCCGAACGGCTGGGGACAAGGCCGGATTGGCATGCGAGCAGACCATACCGGCTAGGGTGCATTCAACGCCGATAGCAGCATCTCCCTGCAAAGAGGGTGCATGCACCGGTGCCGAACGCGGGCGTCATGACCATGCTCGTCAACCCCAATCGGAAGGATACCGAAAACGGGTAAGAGACGCACAAGCAGCGGCACGGACAATCGAGCTACAACTTCATGTGCTCAGTGTCAGCACCGAATGTGAGGTCGAATTGGCGTTCGCAGCAATTGTTAAACAGAAAGCTGGTGGCCTTCTGGTTGGCACCGATCTGTTTTTCACCAGTCAGCGGCTCATACGTGCCGCCCAAGGCGGGTCGCCCCGAAGTCCCGCGATCTATGGCGCGAACCGTTCAGCTGGTGGCGGCGCGGCTGCCGCTCATTCCGCATTGTACAACGGCTTCAACGACTTTCAGCGCCTACGTGCTCTTCCCAATCTGAGCCTATGAGTATAGTCATGCGTTAGCGAACTAATGTGCGGAGTGGTGCATGCGGGTGCGGACGGCATTGAACGTCCTACAAACGATTCTTGGCGTGGCGATCGGCTGTGGCTTTCTGTTCGCCCTGGCACTGAATTTCACCAACGTTGTTCTCCGCTACGTCTTTCACGCTCCCATTTATTGGGCCGAAGAGGTGATGATTTTCACCTTTGTTTGGTGTGTCTTCCTTGGCGCCGCAGTCGTTGCGCTGCGCGGCGAACACCTGCGCGTCGAGTTGCTCACATGGATCCTTCCTCCCGAGATGCAGCGGGGACTGGGAATCGTCATCCATGCTGTGGCGGCAACTGTGATGGCGTTTGTGGCCTGGCGCGCGTTGACTCTTTTCGAGCTGGTGTTGCGTCTACAGCAGAAGAGCATCGTCGGCGAAATTCCGATGGCGGTGCCTTTTGGAGCGGTCCTTTTCGGCAGCGTTCTGCTCGTCATTGGCTCGCTGGTCCGGATCGCCGAGTTGGCGCTCGGCCTCGATCGAACTGCCAAACACTAGCTTTGAATCCCATGAACTGGATGATCGCGATCGTTCCGCTTGCGCTGCTTTTGCTAGGCTTCCCCATCTACATCGTTCTGTTGGCCTCGACGAGCGTCATCGCGCTGCTCTTCATGGACATTCCGCTAACGCTCATCCCGCAGGTGATGTTCGGCAGTCTCGACAAGTTCACGCTGCTCGCAGTGCCGTTCTTCATCTTCGCTGGCGAGATCATGAGCGAGGGCGGCATATCGAAGCGAATCGTCCAGTGGCTGCTGACCATGGTCGGCGGTTTTCGGGGCGGGCTGGCGTTTGCGACGGTGGGCGCGTGCGAGTTCTTTGGAGCGGTTTCTGGATCGAGCCCGGCCACGGTCGCGGCGATCGGCAGATTGATGTTCCCGGCGCTGCGGCAGGGCGGTTACGACGAAAAATTTGCGCTTGGTCTGATCACCTCATCCGGCGCGATCGCCAGCGTTATGCCGCCGAGCATCGTGATGATCCTTTATGGTGCCGCCGCCGAGCAATCGGTTGCAGCCTTGTTCGCAGGCGGAGTCGTGCCGGCGCTTCTGATCGGCGGTCTCACTGCCGCCTATATCTCATGGGCGGTGCGCAGTCAGACAGTGCACGACGAATATCGGTTTTCGCTTGCGGCATTCGGGCGCGCGACGCGGGAAGCAGCTTGGGCCCTCGGCACGCCGCTGGTCATCTTGGGTGGAATCTACCTTGGCATATTCTCGCCGACCGAAGCTGCCGGGGTGGCCGGCGTTTATGGTATCTTTGTCACGATGGCCATCTATCGTGAGGTGGATTGGCGCGGCCTCTGGCGCATTACCATAAATTCGGCCGTCCTCACCAGCCAAATCCTGATCATCGTCTCTGCCTCAGGTGTCTTTTCATGGCTGCTCACTGTCAGCGGCATTCCGCAGGCGCTGGTGCAACTGTTGGGCGGAACCACGCAGTCGGCGTGGGCGATGCTGCTGCTCGCCAACGTCTTCTTGCTGATCGTCGGCTGTTTCGTCGATCCCGTGTCGGCGATCATCATCCTGACGCCCCTGCTCGTTCCGCTGATGCGCAGTGTTGGTATTGATCTCGTACATTTCGGCGTCGTTCTGACCGTCAATCTCAGCATTGGCATGTTCACGCCGCCGTTCGGCTTAAACATCTTTATCTCACAGGCCTTGTTCAATGCGAGGCTGCCCACGATTTACCGCGGACTGGTTCCGTTCATTCTGCTTCAAATTATCGCGCTGGCGATCGTTACCTACGTCCCTGGCGTTTCTCTTGGTCTCGCCGACCTTGTGCGGAAATAGCGATTTCGAATTGAGAAAAGCGTTTCGCCTTATTCGGTCGCGCCCCAGGCTGCTCTGGACTTATAATGGACCGGCTTATCCGGACGAAGGAGGATGCAATGATCGGCCCTAATCATCGCTACATGCTTGTCGCGACAGTCGCCGCCGTTTGCATCGGTGCTTCAGGGCTGTTTGAGCCGGCATTCGCGCAAACGACTATGAAGCTGGCGACAGCGACGGTGAACGACGTCCAGGTCGAGGCCATCAAATACTTTGGTGCCAAGGTTGAGGCGCGCAGCAACGGCCGGATCAAGGCAGAGTACTATCCCGGCGCGCAGCTCGGCTCCAATCCGCGGATGATCGAGGGCCTGCAATTCGGTACGATCGAGGTCTATGTCGGCCCGCCTGCCTATCTGGTTGGAGTGGACTCGCGGTTCCAGGTGATGGACGCCCCCGGCATATTCGACGACATGGAGCACTTCTACCGTGTCTCGCAGGACAAACCTTTCCGCGACGCGTTTCTCACCCTCGGCGAACCGAAGGGGGTCAAAGGTGTAAGTCTGTTCGTCTATAGCCCGACCTCGTTCGCTACGCGCCAGCCGATCCGGATGCTTGCGGACTTCCAGGGCAAGAAATTGCGCGTGTTGGCCGCCAAGCTCGAACGTGAATCGGTCGGTCGGCTTGGCGCCACCGCGGTTCCGATCGATTTCAGCGAGGTGGTCTCTGCGCTTCAGCAGGGCACCGTCGACGGAATGAAGTCAGGCTTGTCTGTATTCACCTCGATCAAGATATATGACGTGGTGAAATATGCGACCGCAACTCACGAAGCGATGATCCCGGAAGTGATGATGGTGTCGAAATCTTGGTTCGACAGACAGCCGGACGAGATCAAGAAGATCATCGTCGAGGAGGCCACTGGAATGGAGCGCCATCTGTTTGAGTGGACGAGCAAGGCGCAAATCGATGCTGAAAGGATCTGGAAGGAAAAGGGCGGGGAGCTGATCGCGTTGTCCGATGCCGACCGCAAGGAAATGATGGCAGCGCCTCGCGCAGGTTGCCGAATTCCGTGCTGGGAGAGAAAGCCGATGACAAGAAGATGTTCGATCTCCTGAAGCAGTCGGTCGAACGGACGCGTCGGAATTAGAGCATATCATGTGGAACTTTCGAGCGCACGAAGGTGGCTGCGGTTCAGGCCGCGCCGGTTTTTCTCGATACGTCGGCCACGACGGAAAAGGCCTGCCGACTTATTGCGGCAGCAGCGGCGCAGGGTGCGCGCGTGATCGCGCTCCCTGAGGTTTTCATTCCCGGCTACCCCTACTGGAACTGGATGATGACGCCGCTTGAGGGGAGCAAATGGTTCCGCGCTCTCTACAAGCAGTCCATCCTCGTTCCCGGCCCGGAAACCGGTCTGCTGAGCGGCGCCGCGCGCGAAGCCAACGCCTTTGTCGTTGTCGGCGTGAACGAGCGAAGTCCGGTCAGCCTCGGCACCATCTTCAACACCAACCTGGTTTTTGGGCCGGATGGGGCACTGCTGGGAAGGCACCGTAAGCTTGTTCCCACCTGGGCGGAAAAGCTGACCTGGGCGAGCGGCGACGGCAGCACGCTGTGCACCTATGAAACGCCCTATGGGCCGCTTGGCACCTTGGCATGCGGAGAAAACACGAATACGCTTGCGCGCTTTGCGCTGTTGTCGCAAGGCGAGTTGATTCACGTCGCCAATTACATTGCCTTTCCGTTCACTGCGAATTACGACATGCCGGAAGCGATCCGCATTCGGGCCGGTGCGCACTCCTTCGAGGGCAAGGTCTTTACGATCGTTGCTTGTTCCACGATTTCGGATCGCTATCGTCGAGATGCTGTGTACGACAGACGAGCAGAGGCGGCTCATGGCGGGCCGGCCGAATGCCTTTTCGGGAATTTTTGGTCCCGACGGTCGCCTGATCGTTGAGCCGTTGATCGACGAAGAAGGGATTGTGGTCGCCGAAGTAGATGCCGAGCGTTGCATCGAGCCCAAGCAGTATCAGGACATCATCGGTCACTACAATCGCTTCGATATCTTCGACTTCAGGGTGAACCGGCGCACGCTCACGCCAGCCCGCTTCACGGAAGCGGCTGACGCCCCGGATCGCGTCGAGCTCGCTATAAAGCGGCGCGTCGAGTCGAAGCCGGATGCTCCGGCTGAGCGGATCAGAATTGTCGGGTCCTCCGATTAACGCCACGCCCGATCGCGCCGCATGTTCGGCATAGTCGCAAGGTTACGCAAGCCGCGACAGACTTGCCCTGGATGAAGGTTCAGGCGCATTGTTCAGGCATGGTAGCGGAATCCAAAAGTGCGTTTCAGGGCATCAAGTCGATCGAAGTTGGAGTCCGTTTGCTCTCGGTCCTGACTTGCGCGCGCCGTGGATTGCCGTTGCGCGACGTGGCGAGATCGGCAGGAATGAGCCCGAGCAAGGCTCATCGCTATTTGTCGAGCTTCATGAAAACCGGCTTGGTCGAGCAGGATGCCGCCACGCGGAATTATCGTCTGGGACCATTCGCCTTTGAGTTGGGATTAGCGGCGATCGGCAGCTCGGATCAGCTCAACGATGCCGTCAGAACCCAGATCAGGTTGCGGGACGAATTGGACGAGACGGTCGTGCTTACCGTATGGGGCACACACGGGCCGACAGTTTTGCGGGTAGAGGAGAGTAGCCATCCAGTGATCATGACCATGAAAGTCGGGGCAAATCTGCCATTGATGTATTCGGCAGCAGGGCGCATCTTTGCTGCATTCATGCCACGTCGGATCATAGAAAGCTATTTGCAGGTGGCGAACTTCTCTGCCGCGGTTTACGGGCGGCGTGGCGCCATCCGATACGACTATGTCGAACCGGAGCTATCGGAGATCCGGCAGCTAGGAATTTCTGTTTCCCATGGCGAGGTGCTGCGCGGCGTAAACGCGGTTGCCGGACCGCTTCTCGCTCCGCAGGGCCAGTTGGTCGGTACGCTGGCCGTCATTGGTCAGCAGGACAGTTTGGACATGTCGGCCGACGGCCACATTGCCCATATGCTCCGTCGCGCCATCACGACTTATGAGCGCCGGGGCGCCTTGACGACAGCCAACCTCCCTCAGCTTTTGCCCCCTCGCAGCCAAGTCGATGACCAGGCAGCAGCCAATACGCCCAAGGCCCGCGGGCGCCATGGTCACTCGCGCGCAAAGCGTCGGTAGCGGTGGTGGGAGCAAGCGGCCGGAGATCGAAACGCGCGACTTACTGCGGGAGGAATATGAATGGCGCCGCAACTCTTGCCGACTTCCCTTGTTGGCTCTTACGCCCAGCCGGAATGGCTGATTGATCGGAAAAAGCTTGCCGGCCGCTTCCCGCCACGCGTGCGGGCTAAAGAGCTGTGGCGGGTTGTGCCCGAGCTCCTGCAGCAGGCGCAGGATGACGCCACGCTCATCGCCATTCGCGACCAGGAGCGTGCCGGACTCGACATAGTCACCGATGGCGAGATGCGGCGCGAGAGCTATTCCAATCGTTTCGCCACCGCGCTCGATGGTGTCGACATCGACAATCCCGGCAGCGCGCTCGACCGCTCGGGCCATCCCAATCCGGTGCCGCGGGTCGTGGGCAAGGTGCGCCGCAGGTATCCGGTCGAGGTGCGGGACGTGAAGTTCCTGCGCGCCAACACCGACTGCGTGATCAAGATGACGGTGCCTGGCCCTTTCACGATGTCGCAGCAGGCGCAGAACGACTTCTACAAGAGCGAAGAGGAGATGGCACTCGACTACGCAGCGGCCGTCAACGCCGAGATCAAGGACCTGTTCGCGGCCGGTGCCGACATCGTGCAGATCGACGAGCCCTATATGCAGGCGCGGCCGGAGAAGGCGCGTCAGTTCGGCCTCAAAGCCCTCAACCGCGCGCTGGATGGCGTATCCGGCACGACCGCAGTGCATATCTGCTTCGGCTATGCCGCCATCATTCACGTACGGCCGCCGGGTTATTCGTTTTTGCCGGAATTCGCCAACTCGCCGGTGCAGCAGGTCTCGATCGAGACAGCACAGTCGGGGCTCGACTGCGCGGTGCTCGAAGAGCTGCCGGACAAGACCATCATCGTCGGCGTGCTCGATCTCTCCGATATGACGGTGGAGACACCGGAGACGGTCGCCGCGCGCATTCGCCGCGCGCTGCCGCATGTGCCGGCCGAGCGTATCGTGGTCGCGCCTGATTGCGGGCTGAAGTACCTGCCGCGCGACGTCGCCTATGGCAAGATGTGCTCGATGGTCGCAGGCGCGCAAATCATACGTGCCGAACTGAACGGTGAATAGCCCCAAACTTGTTCGGAGGTGGCGCTTCACTGAACGTGCTACCGCGATACACTGCCTGAACTTCAGGGATGCCTTGCGGTCGGCACCTGCTCCAGGCGATCGACGCGCCGCTCGATCGCGATGAGCCTCTCGTCCTGTCGCGCAGTCAATACCAGCACGTTCGCGAGCTGTTGCAATGTGTTCTCAATTTTCGCAACTCGTTGATCAACGTTTTGCAATTCGGCTCTCATCCCGTAGTAGGCGCCTGCTCCAGCGATGATGAAACTGACCGCAGTTAGAACGTGGCCGTAGTTGATCGTCGGGTCGAACAGCGGCTTGGATTGTTTGGGTGTGACATCACTCATGAGAAGGGATCCGTGCCGTTTCCGTGGACGTCGTTTGAGCGCGCCTGGGGTCAATGCTGTGTTATGCGACATGTCATGCGGCGACTGCCGTGCAGGTGGCCATTAAGATCGCGGGATCACCGCCTGAAAATCCGCGCGACCTTTTCGATCGACCGGCGCCGACATAGGCGGCAATGATTCCAATCCAATCGCGATCATGCCGGTGAACGGGTCGGTGGTGCCCAGGCCCCTTGTCCCACACGATCACCTTCCAGAAATTCACAGGCGCAGTGGGCCAGAGGACGGATGGCTGCTCTACATTCGCCGTGTGACCGGCCACGTTTGATTCCATTGCGCTTGCCTCCTCTCAAGATCGCTTGCCTGCGCGGGCCTCGACCCGCCGGAGCAGCCGGTCGACGGCGGCGAGCTTGCTCCGGCAGTCCTTGTACGCAGCCGACATCAGCGCCACGAACTCGGCGACCTCAGCCTGCGTGGCGTGGCGTTGCTGAGCACGGGCGCGGGCCTCGAGCGTCGGGTACGACGGCGCCTGGCGGCAGTCGCGCAGCGACGCCGGCACCTCGACGACGACAACCTGAGTGCGCGCTGGTGAATCTCTATCGGCGCCGCTCGACGCGCACGCCGCCAGTATCAAGGCGGTCTGGGCTGCTTGTTGGCTATGTCAGGCAAGCTTGGATCAAGTAGCAAGGAGGCGGAGGTACTTGCTGCTGCTGGTTGAGAATGTTGGCCCGATAGGAGAGCGGCGGGCCATCAGGTTTAGGTCTATTTAGCCGGGAAGTAGATATGTTCTCGCTGTGTGCGACCGACAAAGAAAATTGCCTGCATGCTTTGTCACACTAGAAAACTTAGCTTCGATTTCGAATGTTCTCTGTGTATTCGAAGCGAATGGATTACATTTGAATTATGGGGCGCTGCAAGGCCGCGATGTGTTGAACGAGTTCATAGGCAAGGGCGTGCACTTGATGAGGAATTGATTCGATCTGGGTGAGATCGAAGAACTCTCTGCCCCAAGGCAACCGCACAGATCGTGGTGGAAATTTTTTCGCAGGAGCGGCGACGGATCGCGTCGGGAAAGCAGCGTAATGAAACCGCGCCACGTAATTCGACCACCCTCGTCGAGCGTGCGACTATCGTCCCCCACATTGGTTCCAGCAGTAAGCACGACAACAAATCTGAGGTCGTCGCTGCGCGTCCAATAGGCTATGGAAAAACTCGTTCGCCGTTGGGGACGCGGCGCGCCGACCCTGTTCAGGAAGCCGGCGCGCAGCGAGTGGCCGATGAAGTCTGCGGCGTCGAGCCCCCAGGTGCCGGGCGTAGGTCATCAATCAAATATCCAGTCGCCCCCGCGCCGGCTTGCGAGGCCGCAAGGTTCCAGGTGGCCTCTCGTCGTTTACTCCTTACGCTGCAGTCCCAGAATCTTTGCCACCGCCGCCGCATTGGCGGCCTGCTGCTTGAGCGTCTGCGCCAGTTCCTCCGGGCCGGCGGGAACCATGTCCTGCCCGGTGGCGGCGATTCGTTGCGAGATCGTCGGGTCGCTCGGCGGCGGCGATCACGTCGGCTGCGATCCGCTTGCGCAGTTCTAGCGGCATGCCGGCCGGACCGTAGAAGCCGGACGTGGTCTCGACCACGAGATCGGGAAAGCCGGCCTCGACGACCGAGGGCACATTCGGGACGACGGTGCTGCGCTGGCGGCCGCCGAGCGCGACCACCCGGACCTTGTCGGCTTCGACCAGCGGCCGCACCACAGCAAACGAAGACACCAGTAACTGGATGCGGTTCTCGCCGAGATCGCGGCCAGCCTGGACCACGTCGCGGTACGGCACCTTGGTGACCTTGAGGTTCTGGGTCTTGACGAAGGCGTCAAGCGTGAACTCCGGCAGGCCGGCCGCTCCGGCGACATTGTACTTGTCCGGTTCGGCGCGCGAGAGAGAGACAAAGTCGGCGATGGTCTTGAAGTCGGTCGCGGCCGGAACTGCGACCGACAGCACGGTATGGCTGATCCTAGCGATCGGCTGCAGGTCGCGTTCGAGACTGTAGGGCAGCTTCTCGTGCATGTAGGGATGCGCGATGAACGAAGCGCTCGATGCGTAAAGCAACACGTGGTCGTCGGCAGCGGAGATGAAGGCGTTAATCGCGACCAGGCCGTCGCCGCCGGGACGGTTCTCGACAACGACCGCCCGGTCCCAGCGCTTCGACAGGCGCTCACTCAGGAGGCGCGCGGCGGCGTCGGTGGCACTCCCGGCGCCGAATGGCAGGATCAGTCTGACGTTGCGCTGCGGCCAGACTTGGGCCTGAGCCACGGCCGGTGCGGCGGGAAGAGTTCCAAATACGCAGACCGATGCGGCGATGACGGCGAAAATGGAACTGTAGAACCTCTTCATGATGACGCTTCCCATTGGCTTCCCATTAGCCGACATTCCCCAGATGAGCTCTGGTACGGCGTAGACGATAGCAGACGTAAAATCCATTTGGCCGCCTAACTCGTTCCAGCTCCCACGGATCGGGCTTCGAGCCGAGCAGAGCTGGGTCCATAGGCCGTAAAGTTGGCCCGTCTGCCGGACGTAAATCGGCAAACGATCTTCGGTGTCGTCTGGCCCTCGCGTGGTGGCCCCGTCGGCCGGACGGTCCGTCGATGTGCTTTTGCGCGAATCAATCTGCAGCCCGGCCCGCATCGGATCTTTGCCAATTCGATTTCATCAAAATCTCCCTGCAAATTCGCTTTTGCAGGGAGGGGAGCATCCGGAAAATCTCCTTTCCGATTGCTTGCGTTCGGGCTAACCGCAAAATTCCCTGTTTGCACCAAGACCAACTAATACCCGGGGTAAGATCCTGCGCAGAAGTTCAGCCACCGGTT
>CAWHPT010000010.1:0-42669 GCA_963831225.1 uncultured Alphaproteobacteria bacterium | reverse complement strand
CCGCCTCCATATCAGATTGACTTGGCGATGTAAGGGAAGGTCGTGATGGATTTGACGAGTTCTGGATTGCGCTCGATGTAGAGAACGGCCTCCCGAAGTTTTGCGCGCACGGCGTCCATGGATTTAAGGGCGAGGTTCTTGAAGATCTTTCGCGAATTTCGTCCCAGAGGTTCTCCTTCGGGTTCAACTGCGGCGAATAGGGTGGCAGGAACAGAAGCGTGATGTTGTCGGGGACCGCGAGCAGGCCGCACTGATGGTTGGGAGCACCGTCGAGGACCAAGAGAATTTGCTGCCTGCGGTATTTTCTGGATAGAACATCGAGGTAGATCTGGAAGCAGGCAGTATCCGACGCGGGCATGATCAGATAGACGCACCTTCCATCCTTGGGGCAGACCGCGCCATATAGGTAGACGTATTCGCGAACGAGTTGCGCGGCGACCTCGGGTCTGACGCCAGTAGGAGCCCAGCAAGGCCGCGGGCGGTTCATGCGTCCGAAACGCGCTTCGTCGGCGAACATGACACGCAAGCGACGACCACGCTTGGCCGCCGCCCGCTTGGCCTTCCTCACAGCATCACGAAAGCCGTTTTTTTAAAAGCATTTTGCGCCGCCAGGTTCCGCTTGGGATGGTACGGGCGCGGCATCAGCTTTCGCCAGCCATGCCGATGCAGCAGATTGTATACCGTGCTGTCACTGGTCGAGTGCCCGATCGCCTTTTCGTAAGCTGCCTTGAGATCGTGGATGTTCAACAATTCGCCAGCCCCTGCGGCATGGGCGAAGCGCGCCAGCAAGGCCTTTTCCTCGGCCACGGTCATGTTCTCGCGCTTGCGTCCGCCGTTCGCCTTGGGCTTGAGCGCCTTGATGCCTCCGTGATCGTAAGCCATATGCGCGCGGTTCACTGTGCTCAGCGAAACCCCCATGGCCGCCGCAATCGCCGGCTGCGTCATTCCGCCCTCGCGTAGCAGTACCATCTGGATGCGCTCGCGTTGCGTCGGCGGAAGCTTCCACCGCAGCGCCGTCCTCAGCCGCCGCACCTCGGCTTTGCTGCATTTGACCATCCGCTCCTCCCGAATCAGATGGTCACAGCGAATCACACCTCAAATTCCGAAAACAACTCCCCCGCCACCGCATTCTCCGGCATTAAATACGCCGATTTTACGCTGCTACTGGAGCCGGTATCAGCCGTCACAATTGTCCACTCGTCGTGCGCGGGCTCGACCGCGCATCCATCACAAAAAAGGATCCGATCAAACCGATGGATTGCCCGGTCGAGCCTAGAATGCAGGGCTAGAGTGCACGAGCGCGTTCACGCAGGACGAATTTCTGGATCTTGCCGGTGGCCGTCATCGGCAGTGCCCCGAACACCACCGATTTCGGCGCCTTGAAATGCGCAAGCTGATCGCGGCAGAACGCGATGATCTCGTCTGCGGTCGCATCGCCGCCCGGCTTGAGCTGCACGAAGGCGCAGGGCGTTTCACCCCATTTCTGATCGGGTCGCGCCACCACGGCCGCAAGCTGCACCGCCGGATGCTTGTAGAGCGCGATCTCGACCTCGACGCTCGAAATGTTCTCGCCGCCCGAGATGATGATGTCCTTGGCACGGTCCTTGATCTCGACATAGCCGTCGGGGTGCTCGACCGCGAGGTCGCCGGTGCGCATCCAGCCGCCGCGGAACGTATCGGCAGTCGCCTTGGGCTCCTTGAGATAGCCGAGCATCACGGTATTTCCGCGCACCATGATCTCGCCGATGGTCTTGCCGTCACGCGGCACCGGCTCGAGGGTTTTTGGATCGGCGACCATGTGGCCCTCCACCACCGGATAGCGAACGCCCTGGCGCGCGGTCAGCGGCGCGCGTTCCTCGAGCGGCAGCTTCTCCCAACCGTCCTGCGGCACGCAGAGCGTCGATGGGCCCTGCAGCTCGGTCATGCCGTAGATGTGGGTGACGCGAAAGCCGAGCTCCTCCATGCCTTTGATCACCTTGGCCGGCGGCGGCGATCCGCCGGTCTGGATATCGACGACGTGATCGAAGCTGCGCCGCTGCTCGGCCGGTGCCGACGTCAGCAGGTTGAGGACCGTTGGCGCGCCGCACATATGCGTCACGCCCTGCTCCGCGATCATCGGAGAAGATCAGCGCCGGATCGACCTTGCGCAGGCAGACATGGGTGCCGCCCATCGCCACCACCGACCACGGGAAGCACCAGCCGTTGCAGTGGAACATCGGCAAGGTCCAGAGGTAGACCGGCTTCGGCGGCAGCGGCCAAGCCATGATGTTGCCGACGGATTCCAGGAACGTGCCGCGATGGTGATAGACCACGCCCTTCGGATTGCCCGTGGTGCCGGAGGTGTAGTTGAGTGCGATCGCGCCGCTCTCGTCGGCCGGAGGCGTCCATGCGAAGCTCGGATCGCCCTTTGCGATGAAGTCCTCGTATTCGATTTTTCCGAGCCGTTCTCCCGGTCCCGAATAAAGCGCATCGTCTACGTCGATGACGAGCGGGCGCTTTTTCAGCTTCGCCAGAGCGGGACCGACCTGTCCGGAAAATTCGCGGTCGGTGATCAGGACCTTGGCCTCGCCATGCTGCAAGAATATAAGCGATCGTGGCCGGCTCGAGCCGCGTATTGATGGTGTTGAGCACAGCACCCAGCATCGGCACGCCGTAATGCGCTTCCACCATCGCCGGCACGTTGGGCAGCATGGCTGAAACCGTATCGCCTGCGCGAACGCCCGTCGCCGCAAGCGCAGATGCCAGTTGCCGTGCTCGGTCGTAGAATTGGCGATAGGTGTATCGAACGCGTGCCGTGGATGAGCGGCGACGCGGTCGGGATGGATTTCGGCCGATCGCGGCAGGAACGACACCGGCGTCAGGGCCGCGAAATTGGCGGCATTCGGTCGCAGGCTACTGAAGATGTCACGTCCGCTGCCGGCCTTGCGCTCGCTCCCGATCGGCGCGGGTTTGCGCGGCCGGCGGGGACCGCCGCTCCTCGTCTTGCGAACGACCTTGCTAGGCGGCTTGGGCTTGCCTGAGTGGGCCACGTTCCTACTCCCTCGACGCGGTTTGGCTGCGGCGGGTGATTGCACGACGAACGCCGCGCGAATGGCACGAAACGCATTGTGCGGAGCATAGTAGCCGAGCGTAATGGAGTAAAATTGCACGAACCGCGACACTGCGCGACGCTCGCCAGCCATTGGACCGGACCGTGGAATATGCTAGGATTGCTCGCCGTCAACCATAAGAACATTGCCCAATATTGAAGTGGAGGAAACCATGAAAGCCCTGACTGTTGCAGTTGCGGCGCTGCTGGCCGGCCCGGCGCTTCTTGCATCCGAGGGCGCTTCCGCCCAGGAGCGCACCGTCAAGATCACCGGCTTCGGCGCCAAGTCCGGCGTCGTGCGCGTGTTCGGCATCAACAGCGAAGCGGCGATGAAAGCGGCCGCGGACGAGATCAACAAGGCCGGCGGCGTCACGCTGGGCGACGGCACCAAGGCCAAGTTCAGCATCGAATTTCTCGACGACCGCTGCAATGCCGAGGAAGGCATTTCGGTGGTGCGCCGCATCGCGTCGAGCGACGCTTTCGTCGCGGTCGGGCCGACCTGCTCCAACGTGGCCGAATCGCTGTTCGGAATTCTGCAGAAGAAAGTGGGCGATGCATCCGATAGCGGCCTGCAATTCCCCATCATCGCCGATGTCGCGGCGAAGGGCGGCCTTGCGAAGATTTCCGAATGGTCGTTCCGCAATGTGCCGAGCGAATTCGAGATGTACAAATCGCTGTTTGCCTGGGTCAAGTCGCAGCATCCCGACCTGAAAACCATCTTCGGCGGCGTCGAGAAGGATTTCGCGCATTCGAACGCCACCTACGGCGTCATGAAGAGCGCAGGCCGAGGCCAACGGCTACCAATTGGCTCGGTACCGCGGAATGGCTGCTCAACGACACCACCTTCTCGACCCAGGTCCGCGACATGAGGCGCGCCAATGCAGACATCGTCGCGATCTCGGCGCATCCCTTCACGACCTGCGGCGTGCTCAAGGAGATGGAGCGACAAGGCGTAAAGCCCAAGCTCCTGATCGGCCTGACCAGCTCGTCGAGCATCGAGACGCTGCAAGGCTGCGCCAAGCAAGCAGAAGGCATCATCATTCCGACCAGCTTCGCGCCGGTGACGCCGGAGGCTCAGAAGGCGGCCGCAAACGTCGCCAAGTTCGGCGGCAGCGCCGATCTGCACAGCGCCGCGGCCTACGAGATCATGTTCATCCTCAAGGACGTGATCGAGCAGCAGAAGATCATGGCGAAGCCCGACACCGTGCAGGCCGATCGCGACAAGATGCGCCAGGGTCTGGCGGCGCTGAAGGAGACGATGGGTCTCCTGGGCAAGGTCGGACGCACGGCGGATCGTGAAGCGATCAAGCCGTTCCTGTATGTCCATGCCAAGGACGGAAGCTGGCTGGTGCTGCACAAGCCGTCGTCCTGAACGCTCGAAATTTCGGCGGGCCGCATCGGCGGCCCGCCGCCTTGTCGCCGGTCATTTGTTCAGCTCTGATCAGCTCGGCCTTCGACGTGGACCTTCTCGACCTGATCGACGCGGTGCAGTCGGTCGCCGACGGCGTGCTGTTCGGCGCGACCTATGCATTGCTGGGAATTGGCTTCACGCTCATTTTCGGCGTGATGCACAAGATCAACCTGTCCTTTGCCGCGGCCTCGATCGGAGCCGCCTATGCGAGCCTGTTGATTCTCGCCGCCATCAAGGCGCCCGCGATCCTCGTGTTCCTGATGGCGGCGGTGGCAGGCGGGGTCATCGGCGGCCTCGTCTATCTCGTCGCCTTCAAGTTCATTCCGCTCGCCAATCCGCTGGCGACCCTGATGTCCACCGTCGGCCTGCTGCTCCTGATCGACGAGATCATCGTGCACACGACGGCGGGCGTGCCGCTCAATTATCCGGCGCTGTATTCCGACGTGATCATCCCGGTGGGGCCGTTCAAGCTGCGCGGCGATCTGATGTTCGTCTTCGCTCTGGGCTGCGTGTGCATGGTCGCTCTGTTGCTGCTGCTTTACCGGACCAAGCTTGGTCTCGCCACGCGCGCCGTGTCGCAGCAGCCGACCGCATCGGAGCTCTGCGGCATCAGCATCACGCGCGTGAATGTTCTCACCTTCGTCATCACCGGCGTGGTCGGCGGCATCGCCGGGGCGATGACCGGGGCGGCCATCGGCATGCTGTCGCCGCTGCTATCGTTGCCTTTGACCGTCAAGGGGCTTGATCGTCACCGTGATCGGAGGGCTCGGCAGCATCCCGGGCGCGATCGTCGCCGGCCTCGTCGTCGGCGGCCTGGAGAACTTTTTCCAGTTCTTCCGCGGCGTCTCGGAACGCGATCTCTACATCATGCTGCTCCTGTTCGCTTTCCTGGTATTCCGGCCGGGCGGAGTTTTTGCGCCGCCGGTTGGACGAGACTGACGGAGAGCGCAACCCGATGGATTTCTATCTCGGACTCATGCAGATCATCGGCGTTCATACGCTGCTGGGGCTGTCGGCCTATTGCGTGCTGCTCACCGGCCAGGTGAGCCTCGCGCAGGCCGGCTTCTTCGCGATCGGCGCCTATGTGGCCGGCATGCTCACGGTGCTCGCACGGTGGCCGCTCGTTCCTGCCCTCGGCGCTTCTGCGCTTGCCGCCGGCGCGATGGCCTGCGCCGTCGGGTTCCCTGCCTTGCGGGTGAAAGGCCTGATGCTGGTGGTCGCTACGTTGGCATTCGGCGAGGCCGTGCGTCTGTTCTTCTTCAATTTCACCTATCAGGTACAGGCCGGAAACCTCGCGCTCGGGCCGCATGGCGCCGAAGGCTTCCGCCAGATCCGTTATTTTCCGGAGAATGGCTGGTCGACGCTCGACGTCATGCTCTTCATCTGGGCGGTGGTCGCCTTGGTGATGGCAGGCGTGTGGTGGCTCGACCAGTCGCGCGCCGGCGCCGTGTTGCGCGCGGTCGGCGAGGACGAGCTCGCCGCGCAAAGCAGCGGCATCAACATTACCGCCGTGAAGGTCTCGGCGATGACGATCGGCGGCGTCATCGCCGGCATCGGCGGCGGCATTTTCGCGCATTACACGACCCATATCGAGCATGTGCAGTTCGGCGTGGTGCTGGCCACCTTCGCCATCGCCTATCCCATCCTCGGTGGTCTCTCCAATGTGTTCGGTACCCTGCTCGCCGTCATCTTCATTCAGGGCTTCCTGATCGAAGGTCTTCGATTCATGGGCGACTGGCGCAACCTGCTGTTCGGCGGCCTGATCGTGCTCGCCATGAATGTGCGCCCGCGCGGGTTGCTCGACGCCGGTGCTGTGTCGGCCCTGAAGCGGCTGTTCGTTTCGAGCAAGGATCGAAGCGGTGCTTGATCTGCAGGGACTTACCAAGCATTTTGGCGGCGTTCGCGCGGTCGATGGCATCGATCTGGCCGTGGCGCGCGGCGAAATCCTCGGCCTCATTGGTCCCAACGGCTCGGGCAAGAGCACGATCGTCAATCTGATATGCGGTTTGTTTCCACCGACCGCAGGCCGCGTCGTCTTCAATGGTGACGATATCTCCCATCTGCCGCCGCATGTGCGCGTGACCTCGGGGATCACGCGAACGTTCCAGAATATACGCCTGTTCGGACAATTGACCGTTTGGCAGAATCTCTGGGTTGCACAGAATTCCGGCGAACAGCGCAGTCAGCATTTTCTCCCGCGCTGGTTCGGCGGCGCGCGCGGCGCGCGGGCGGAGATCAACCGGACGCTGGAGTTCTTCGATCTTGCGCACAAGCGCGATGAATTGGCGGCCAATCTTGCATTCGGCGAGCAGCGGCGGCTGGAGTTCGCCCGCGCGCTCTCTGCGAAGCCCGCCTTGCTGCTGCTCGACGAGCCGGCAGCGGGCATGAACGCAGAGGAAATCGATCAGCTCGACAGCCGAATCCGCAATACTGCGCCGGGACGGCATCACCGTTCTCCTGATCGAGCACCATGTCGAGCTGGTCATGTCGGTTGCAGACCGCATCGCCGTGCTCAATTTCGGCCAGAAGATCGCGGAAGGACCGCCGGCTGCTGTACAGGCCGATCCACTGGTGCGCGAGGCCTATCTCGGCACCGCAGCGGTCGCATGAGGATTTCGATGCTCGACGTATCCGACCTCGTCACCGCCTACGGCAAGATCGAAGCGCTGAAAGGCGTGTCGCTGCGTGCCGAGACAGGAAGGATCACCTGCCTGCTCGGCCCCAACGGTGCGGGCAAGACCACGCTGATGATGACGATTGCCGGCATCCTGCAGCCGCGCCGCGGCTCGATCCGGCTCGCAGGCGACGAGCTGGTCGGACTGTCGCCGGCCAGGATCGTCGCGCGGGGTGTCGCGCTCGTGCCGGAGAACCGGCTCGTGTTCCCGCATATGAGCGTGCGTGAGAATCTGCTGGCGGGCGCCTACCAGCGCAACGACAAGGCCGAGATCGATGCCGACGTCGAACGCATGTATTCCCGCTTTCCACGCTTGCGCGAGCGGCACGCGCAATTGGCCGGCACGCTCTCCGGCGGAGAGCAGCAGATGCTCGCGGTCGCCCGCGCGCTCATGTCGCGGCCGCGCTTCCTGCTCATGGACGAGCCGTCGCTTGGGCTCGCGCCCCTCATCGTCACGGAAATATTCCAGATCATCAGCGAGCTCAATCGCGACGGAACCACGATCTTCCTGGTCGAGCAGAACGCTCACATGGCGCTGCAGGTGGCGCACCAATTCTTCCTGATGGAGCAAGGCCGCATCACCTTCAAGGGAACGCCCGGCCAACTGGCCGAAGACGAGGTTATCCAGCGCGCTTATCTGGGGACCCGCCGCGCGGCGGGCTGATGGAGCCACAGCGGAGGCCGATGATCGACCTCGTCCAGAACACCATCGACGGCGTGATGATCGGCTCGTCCTATGGGCTGCTTGCGCTCGGCTTCACCGTGATTTTCGGCGTGATGCGCAGGCTCAATCTGTCCTACGGCCCGTCCATCATGATCGGCGGCTATCTGGGAACCGTTCTCTACCTGCACTACGGCGCCGGCCCGCTCGCCATTGCCGCTGCCGTGGTTCTCGGGGCGGTCGTGGCCGGGATCTATGTCGAGCGGCTCTGCTTCGCGCCGATGAAAGCCGGCGCCGGCATCGCGTCGATGGTGTCGAGCTTCGCGATCTGGATGCAGCTCGAACAGGCGGCGATACTTGTCCTGCCCCGCCACACCTATCCCTTCCCGCCGCTTGCAACCGGCACGCCGCTCCAGCTCGGGCCGTTCCTGTTGCGGATCGATCATCTCATCATGCTGGTCTGCGCGCTTGGACTGGCGGCAGCCGTGCATCTTGCGCTCTACCGCACCCGCTTCGGCCTCGCTTTGCGCGCGATCATCGGCAATCCGATCGCGGCGCATCTCGTCGGCATCAACGTGCGACGGGCTGTGCTGCTTGCCTTCGTGGGCGCCTCGGCGATCGGCGGCGCGGCCGGCTTCCTCGTGCTGGCGGTCGACCAGCAGGTCACCCCGATGTTCGGCATGTGGGCGACATTGAAGGGCCTGATCGCCATGATGATCGGCGGGCTCGGATCGGTGCCCGGCGCGATCGCCGGCGGGTTGCTGCTGGGTATCGTGGAGGCGCACAGCCAATGGTATTTCGGGCCGCAGATTCGCGACCTCGTCGCCTATTTGGTGCTGTTCGCATTTCTGGTGCTGCGTCCGGGCGGGCTGCTCGGCCGCGTGCCGGACACCGCAATGCCGCAGAAGGCGTGACCGATGGACGATTACCTGGTCGGCGTACTGTCCAATATCGGCGTCATCTCGTTCCTTGCGCTGTCGGCCTATCTGCTGCTGCTGACCGGAGAGATTTCCTTCGGGCAGCAGGCCTTCTTCGCGATCGGAGCCTATGCGGCCGGAATCGCGACCGCCTTGTGGGGCTGGCCGCTGGCGGCGGCGCTCGCGTGGGGCGCGGCGATCAGCGGCGGCGCTGCCGTGCTGGTCGGCATGCCGACGCTGCGGCTGCACGGCCTCTATTTCGCGATCGCGACGTTGGCCTTCGCGGAGATGGTGCGAATTCTGTTCGAGCTGTTCCGCTATCAGGTCGCGATCGACGGCGAGCTGGTCGGGCCCAACGGCACCGACGGATTTCGCAATATCCGCTACATCTTCGACAACAACATCGAGGCCATGGAGTTCCTGCTGCTGATCTATGCGCTGCTTGCCGCGACGTTGCTGGGATTCATGCTGCTGGAGCGCTCGCGTCTCGGCGTGACCTTTCGCATGATCGGCGAGGACAATGCGCTCGCCGGCTTGCAGGGCATCTCCGTTGCCCGACACAAAGTGCTCGCTGCCGGAATCGCCGGTGCGCTCGCTGGAGTTGGCGGTGGGCTCTACGCCCATCTGACGACCTACGTCGAGCCGCGTATCTTCGACGTCATGCTCGGCGTGCACAGCCTCGCCTACGGCCTGATCGGCGGACTCGGCACCGCGCTTGGTCCGCTGCTCGGCGTTCTGATCGATATCGGCTTGCTGGAGTTGATCAGGGCATTGGCCGGATACCGCATGATCATCTTCGGCGGGCTCGTGGCCTTGCTGTTGATCGTGCGGCCGCGCGGCCTGCTCGACGAGACTGTGGTGCACAGGATCGGCCTTTTCCGGAAAATGCTCTGAGCGACCCGAGGTCGGCCATGAGGTCATCAGCCTATCTAGCGACGGCGATCGCGATGCTCGCACTCTGCGGCGGCGAAAGCGCACACGCGCAAGTCCGCGCCAAGGCCGATGTCACCTGCAAGCCCGGCACCGAGAGGCTGCAATACGACTGCGTCGTCAAGCTCAGCAACTCCCGCACGAATGAGCCGCTATCCGGCCTCGGCCTGACGGTGGGAGCGGATATGCCGTCCATGCCGGCCGCGCACAATGTGAGGCCGGTCGAGGCGACCGAAGACGAGGACAAGGGAACCTACCGGGCGCGCATCGTGCTCGAGATGCACGGTGACTGGGCGCTGCGTCTCGATCTTTCCGGCGCGGTGCGCGATCGTGTGATCAAAATGCTGCGCTTCCAGAGCGATGGCGTGGGCGAAGTGACGCCAAAGCAAGCTCCCCGTCGTCACCGGCATTAACGCTGCGCGGCGGTCTCGAGGTGACGCGGACAGTGGCGAGAAAGCAGCGTAACGGCGCGAGCTCGATGATGCGCAAGTCTTACCGCGTCGGGCGTTCGCGCACCGGTCTCGGGCTCTTCGCCACCGCACCGATCGAGAAGGGCGCCTTCATCGTCGAGTACAAGGGGCGCCGCATCCCCCATGCGCAGGCGCAGCGCCTGGAGGCGCGCGGGCGCCGCTACATGTTCGAGATCAACAGCCGCTGGACCATCGACGGTTCGAGCCGCCGCAATCTTGCGCGCTACGCCAACCATTCCTGCCGGCCCAACGCGGAGTCCGACCTGGTCGAAGGCCGGGTGATCCTGCGGGCGATCAGGACAATCAAGCCGGGCGACGAGATCACCTACGACTACGGCAGGGAATATTTCGAGCTCTTCCTGGAGAGCACGGGCTGCAGCTGCACGCACTGCCTGCATGAAGCGCCGCAGAGGCGCGGCGATCGTCGCATTGCGGCGCGCAGCTCTGGCAGGGCGGTGCGGCGCGCATTAGCATGAAACGAATCGGTCGGCCTTCGCGCCGGCCGCAGCACCTGTACAGGAGACCGCGACCATGCTCACCCCGGGGGCCTTGTTTCTCATTTTGCTCGTCATCGGCATTGCTGCCGGCCTGCTGTTCGACCGGTTCGCCGGGCCCGGGCTGGCTGTCCCGCCAGATCGCGGGCGGCACCCGCATGATGGTGACGAGCTCGCTGGTCGGCATCGCGGGCTCGTTCGTCGGCCATGCGCTTGCGGTCCTGCTCGGGATCACCGGCTACGCCGCGCTGCTCGGGGCCGTGGCGGGCGCGCTGCTGGTGCTGTGGGGCTGGCGGATGGCGCGCTGACGGCAAGACGGAAATGGAGGGTGAGCGCGCTTACCCGATCTCGGGTACCCGAGATCGGCAAGTATTTACGCCCAAGTCGGCTATACCGACTTGGGTGCGGCTACGGTTTCGCGGGCACAACCGCATCCTACGCGTCAGCGGCCCGTCAACGCGCCGGCACCTCGATCGGCGCGCAGTTGCGGCGGCCCTGCGCCAGGCAATCGTCGACCGCGCGCGCATCGAGCATGGCATTGACGAGCCACACACCGGCGCCCGCCACCACCAGGAACACGACCAGCAGCACGATGTTGGCAAGCCGCGGCCGCGGTCGCGCTCCACGTGTTCGTCTTGTTGCGGCGGCTTGGTCTGTCCATGCGCTCGAGCAGCGGCAGGTCGCCGGCGAAACGCAGCCTCGAGCCGGGTGGTCATCGCGGCCGCCGAGGCCAGACTCGTTGGCGGAGCAATCAACACGACCTGATGTGGCAAGCGCCGGCTCAGCTGCGCCATGGTGTCCTTCACCGCAGTCGACCAGTTGCTTGAGCGTGAAGGGCTTGGGCAGGAAGTTGAACTGCTCGTGGTCGGGCAGGCTCTTGTCGAACGCGTCCTCGGCATAGCCCGATACGAAGATGATCTTGATGTCGGGATTGCGCTTGCGCAGCTCCTTCATCAGCGTCGGCCCGTCCATCTCCGGCATGACCACGTCGGAAACCACGAGATCGACCTTGCCGCCTTGCTTCTCGAGCTCTTCCAGCGCCTCGACGCCGTTGCCGGCCTCGATCACGGTATAGCCGCGCGAGGCGAGCCCGCGGGCATTGAGCGCACGCAGCCCCTCCTCGTCCTCGACCAGCAGGATGGTGCCGTGACCGGTGAGGTCGGCCGCGGCGCCGTGCCTGGTCTCGTCGGCGGCGGAGATGGCGCCAGCGAGCGCCGGCGCCGTGGTCTCGGGCAGCTGCGGCGCCTGCACGTCGTCGGCGTGCGGGGATGTAGCGGGGCAGGAAAATGCGGAAGACGCGTGCCCTTGCCGACCTCGGAATCGACATAGATGAAGCCGCCGGTCTGCTTGACGATGCCGTAGACGGTCGAGAGCCCGAGCCCGGTGCCCTTGCCGATGTCCTTGGTGGTGTAGAACGGATCGAAGATCTTGTCGATGATGTCGGGCGCGATGCCGGTGCCGGTGTCCTCGACCTCGACCAGCACGTATTCTCCGAGCGGCATGCCCTTGTACTGGACAGCGCGCATCGTCGGCGCCGACATTGGCACGTGCGCAGCGTGAGCTGGCCGCCGAACGGCATGGCGTCGCGCGCATTGACCGCGAGATTGATGATCACCTGCTCGAACTGGCCGACGTCGGCCTTGACCGGCCAGAGGTCGCGCACTTGCGGGACGGTGAGCGTCACGTTCTCGCCGATCAGCCGGCGCAGCAGCACCGTGAGATCCGACAGCGCCTCGCCGAGATCGATCACCTGCGGGCGCAGGGTCTGCTTGCGCGAGAACGCGAGCAGTTGCCGCACCAGGCTGGCCGCCCGGTTGGCGTTCTGCTTGACCTGCATGATGTCCTCGAACGACGGATCGGTCGGCTTGTGGGCGTTCAGCAGGAAGTCGGTCGCCATCATGATGGCGCCGAGCAGATTGTTGAAGTCGTGCGCGATATTGCCGGCGAGCCGGCCGATGGTCTCCATCTTCTGCTGCTGATTGACCTGGTTCTCGAGCGTGCGCTGCTGCGTGGTCTCCAGCGCATAGACGATGGCGGCCTCCTGGTCGCGCTCCTCCGCGTCCTCGGTGGCGGTGACGAAGAAGCTCGCAAAGCGCTCGCCGGGACCGTCGAGCGCGGCGTCGACCGGGGCGATCTCGCCCTGCCCTTGCGCCGCCCGGCGGATCGCGGCTTCCAGCGCGGCGCGGTCGCGCTCGGCGACGACGCGCGAGGATCGAGCGGTCGCCGGAGGCTTCGCCCCTGAACACGGAATGGAACAGCCGCGCAAACCGCGCATTCGAGCGCGCGATGCGGCCATGCTTGTCGACGGTCGCGATCGCCATCGGCGTGTTCTGGAAGAAGCGCATGAAGCGCACTTCGGCGGCGCGCTGCGGGTCGGCGCCGCCGTCGCGGGCGCGGTTGAGGACGAGCGTGCGCGAGGCGCCGGGCGCGCCGTCGGCGCCGAAGGCGACCTTGTGGAACAGCCGCGCCGGAACGGTGCGGCCGCTGCGGGTCTTGAGGTCGATGTCGAGGATCTCGGTCTTCACGTCGCCGGGAACCGCCGCCAGCGTGGTGAGCAGCGCCGCACCCTCGCCCGCCACGATGTCGTCGAGCTTAAGGCCGCCGGAGCCGACCTGCGCGAGATCATGGTCGAGCCAATTGGCCAGGGTGGCGTTGAGATAGCCGATGTTGCCGTTGCCCTCGGCCGAGAAGAAGCCGGCCGGAGCATGGTCGAGATAATCGATCGCGTGCTGGAGTTCCTGAAAGACGTTCTCGTGCCGCTCGAGCTCGCGCGTGACGTCGGCGAGCGACCAGACCGTGATGCGGGACTCGCGCTTGCCGTCGCCGAGCGGGCGCACGCGGATGCGCAGCCAGCGGCCGGCCTCGCCCTTGTGGGCACCGACGCGCACCTCCTCCTGGCCGCGGCGGCCTTCGCGCGCCGCCTTGAGCAGGCGATAGACCGCTTCCGAAACCCCGGGATCGCCGATGAAGACCCGCTCGACCGGCGGCACGTCGTGCGCCTCGGAGGCCTCGACCAGGGCGAGGTAGGCGCCATTGGCATAGATGACGCGGCCGCCGGCGTCGGTGACCAGGACGCCTTCGCCGGCATTGTCGACCACGGCCTTGAGCAGGGGGCTCGCGGTCTCTCCGCCGGAAATGCGCAGGACCCCGGCGGCGAGCGCGAACAGCAGAAAGACGCCGACCATGGCGAGAAGCGCGAGCAGCGCCAGGATGTAAGGCTCGGCGTTGGTGCGGCCGATGAACAGCAAGGCCTCCGCCGGCACCGACCAGGATCAGCGCGATCAGCAGCACCAGTCCGATGCTGCCGCCGCCACGGCCGGCGCGGCTGCGGTCGATCGGGGCACGGGCGTTGTCGTAGACCAATTGCTGCTGCGTCATGACGGCGCCGAATTCTGTCTCGTTCGCCTCGCCCTGAGTGCCCCAGCCGCCCGGTTCTCGCAAGTGGCCCGCGCACTCGCTCCGAAGGGCGCGTGCCGGCCCCGCGCCGGAGCGTGCACCCCGCCGCGGGCGGATTTTGCCGGGCTCATGGTTAATGGCCGGTTAAAGGCGTCAAAGAGGAGGTCTCTGCCATTAATCCGCCGTTTACCAAGGGAAATCTGTATCCGGGGACACGGGGACCACGCTCCAGATTGCGCTGAGCTTCGTCGACACTTGGGGGCAATATTCTCCGTGGCGTTAACCATCGGGCTGTCCGATAAACATGCCGTACCCCTGGGGGACGCAGGGAGGAGTGATGTTCGACACCTTATTCGGCGAGGGCCAGTACGGCCTGAAGATGCTGTTCGCCTTCATCGTGGTGTTCGGCCTGTTGGCACTGGCGTTGTGGCTGGTGCGGCGGTTCAGCGGCGAGCGGGTCGGCAATCCCGCGGCACGCGGGCGCCAGCCCCGGCTGGCTGTGATCGATGCGGCGACGGTCGATGGACGGCGGCGTCTCGTGCTCATCCGACGCGACAATGTGGAGCATCTTCTGATCATCGGCGGCCCGACCGACGTGGTCATAGAACAGAATATTCTGCGCGCCGCCGCAGCCACGCGCGAGGCGCCGGCCGCGCGCCCGCCGGCGGCGACCGATCCGCTGCCGCGTGCGGTTCCGCTCGGCGAGGGATCAATGTGGCCGTTGCAGCCCGAACCGTCGACGCGGCTGGAGCCGTCGCGCGCCGAGCCCGCTCCGCGGCCGCAGCGCCCGCCGGCAGCAATCGAAGAAACCATGCAATGGTCGGAGTCCGACCCCTCGCCCCACCCACAGGCGCCGCCGCTTCCGCCGCGTGAGCGCAGATCCCGTGCGGCCGATCCCCTGGCGGGCTTGGCTGCGGAACTGGCGCGTGCGCCGGCACCCGCCGATGCCGCACCGGTGGACCAACCAGGGCGCCCGACCGAGCAGACGCTGCGCCCGCCGGCTCGCCGTGTCCCGCGTCCGCAACCGGTGCCGCCGGCTTCTGGGGGCGACGCCGAGCTCAGCTCGGCCGCCGACCACAATCTGGCCGAAATGGCACACCGGCTGGAGGCAGCGTTGCGCCGTCCGGCACCCGTCGAGGAGGGCCGCGCCGCCCCGGCCGCGCCGAACCCGGTCCCGGCTGCAAGCGAGGGCGAGAAGGACTTCGCCCCTGCCCCACCCACGCTCATGCGCACCGACAAGGTGCGGCCATTGCGCCCGGAAGCACCGCCGGTGCGCTCCGAAGGTAAGCCGCCTCCGCAGAAATCGCTCTACGACAGCCTCGAGCAGGAGATGGCGAGCCTGTTGGGCCGTCCGGGCGGCAAAGTTTGAGGCCTGCAAGGAAGACCACACTCGTGTCGCGGCCGAGCGCGCGCCTTCGCGTGCGAAAGGCCGGGACCCATTGCATTGCAGAACACTGCCCTGGGTCCCGGGTCTCGTGCTGCGCGCAAGAGCGCGCTGCACTCGCCCGGGACACGGAATTGCCTATTGCTGCAGCGTGACGCCGGCGACCTTTACTGCCTCGCCCCAAAGCGCGATCTCCTGGGCGAGGAAGGAGGCGAACGCTGCAGGGCTCGGGTCCGGCGGGGGCTGGACGCCGCCCTTTCGCATATGCTGCACGAATTGCGGATCGTTGAGCGCGCCGGCGAGCTCGGCCGCCATGCGCTCCACGATGTCACGCGGCACGCCGGAGGGCGCCACCATGCCGGTCCAGGACACCGCGTGGAATCCGGGAAAACCGGCTTCGGCGAGACTCGGCACTTCGGGCGCCTCGGGCGAGCGCGTGCCGCTGGACACCGCCAGCATGCGGATATGGCCGGCGCGCGCCTGCGGCAACACCTCCGATATCGGCGCGAACATCGTGGGGATGTGGCCCGCGATCAGGTCAGTGAGCGCCGGCGCGGTGCCGCGATAGCTCACATTGGTCATTTGCAGGCCGGCGCGCTTGAGAAACAAGGACATCAGCAGATTGCTCGCGCTGCCCGGTCCGCCGCCTCCGGCATAGGCGAGCTTTTCCTTTTGCGATCTCACATGGGCGACGAATTCGGCAACGTTGCCCGCGGGGAATTTCGGGTTCACGATCAGGACCTGCGGCGCCACGCCGAACAGGCTGATGGGCGCGAAATCCTTCACCGGGTCGTAACCGACCCTGGTGATCGCCGGGAATATCGCGAGCACGGACGTGCTGGCCCATAACAGCGTGTAACCGTCGGCCGGGGCGCGTGCGACCGCCTCGGTGGCGATGGCGCCGTTGCCGCCGACCCGGTTCTCGACCACGAACTGCTGGCCCAAGGCATCGCTCAGCCGTCCGGCGGCGAGGCGCCCCATCACGTCGATGTTGCCGCCGGCCGCGAACGGGACCAGAAGCTTCACCGGCCGCTGCGGCCAGCTCTGCGTCTGGGTCTGCGCCTGGCTCGCGGCGCCGGCGCACAGCACGGCGAGCGCGATCAGCAACACGCGTCGGGCACACGTCATTTCGTCATTCATTCGTCGCGGTAGATGCGCTCGCGCCGCTCGTGACGCTCCTGCGCCTCGACCGAGAGCGTTGCAATCGGACGCGCCTCGAGCCGCTTGAGCGCGATCGGCTCGCCGGTTTCCTCGCAATAGCCGTAGCTGCCGTCTTCGAGGCGGGTGAGCGCCGCATCGATCTTGGCGATCAGCTTGCGCTGCCGATCCCGGGCACGCAGCTCGATCGCTCGATCCGTCTCGGAGGAGGCGCGATCAGCGAGATCGGGATGGTTTTCGTTCTCGGCCTGCAGATGCGCCAGCGTTTCCCTGGCCTCCTTCAGGATATCGTCTTTCCACGCGAGCAGCTTCTGGCGGAAATAGTCGCGCTGGCGCTCGTTCATGAAAGGCTCTTTTTCGGAGGGATGGTAGCTCTTGCCCTTGTCGATTACTGCGACGCCATTCTTGAGCGAAGACATTGCAACCCCGTGCGAATACCGACGCGAGCCCCCGTGCTCGCGGGGCGAGCTTATATCGGTCCACGCAGTGATGGACAATAACGGAATTGTGGCTGCCAGCTTTTAGCTGTGCAGTGCGAAAAATCTGCCGCGAAAGCCATCCTCGTGTCCCGGCCGAGCGCGCACCTTCGCGCGCGAAGAGCCGGGACCCGGGGGGTTACGGAACGCCGCCCTGGGTCCCTGCGCGCAAGAGCGCGGCACTCGCCCGGGACACGAGCGAGTGCCAGCCCCTGAGACGAATCAGGCCGGAGCGTCGGGAGCGAATGTCAGGGCGACGCCGTTGATGCAGTAACGCAGGCCCGTCGGCGGCGGTCCATCCGTGGAACACGTGGCCCAGATGTCCGCCGCAGCGGCGGCAATGCACCTCGGTGCGCGGCACCAGCAGGACATAGTCGGTGGCGGTGCCGATCGCGTTCGGCAACGGCCGGTAGAAGCTCGGCCACCCGGTCTTGCTGTCGTACTTCGTCTCCGAGGAGAACAGCGCCAGACTGCAGCCCGCACAGGAGAAGGTGCCCTTGCGCTTCTCGCTGTCGAGCGGGCTCGATCCGGGGATCTCGGTGCGGTGCAGGCGCAGCACCTCATATTGCTGGCTTGGTGAGAAGCCGCCGCCATTCGCCATCGCTCTTCTGGATCTCGAACGAGCCGGCGGCCTCGACGTCACTTCCGGTGAGCCAGCGCAAGGCGGCGAGGGTCGCCAGTGCGCCCGCGCCCGCCAGCAGGAGACGGCGGTCGAGCATGACGTTCACGAGTCCTTCCTGCCCCACAGCTCTTCCAGCCGCCCGTCGCGTCCGCAATTGAGCCGATAGAAGCGGTAGCGGACCGGATTCTTCAGGTAGTAGTCCTGGTGGTAATCCTCGGCCTTGTAGAACGTTCCCGCGGCGGCGATCTGGGTATGGACCGGCTGCTGCTTGAAGCGCGCCTCCACCTTCTTCTTCGAGGTCTCCGCCAGCCGGCGCTGCTCGTCGTCGTGAAAGAAGATGGCGCTGCGGTATTGCTCGCCGCGGTCGCAGAACTGCCGGTCCTTCGCCAGCGGATCGATGTTGTGCCAGAACACGTCGAGCAGCTTCTCGTAGGTCACCTTGGCCGGGTCGAAAGCGATTTCGACCGCCTCTGCATGGCCGGTGCCGCCCCGCACCACCTCTTCATAGGTGGGATTGGCGGTGCTGCCGCCGATATAGCCCGACGTGGTGCTGATGACGCCCTCGACCTTGTCGAAATCGGCCTCGACGCACCAGAAGCAACCGCCCGCGAAGGTGGCGGTCGCCGTGTTTCTGCGGCGATGTCCCCTGCCCGGCCGCGCTCCCGGCCAGGATCAGCCAGAGCGCCAAGCCAAGTCCGAAAATCCCCATGCGGTTCTCCCATTGCCGGCGCGACGTTCCACCTTCGCATCATACGGATATGCGCGGCCGCCGTCCTTACAATTCTCGCTCACGTTCATGCGATGGCGGCGTGAGGGCGTAACGCGGGTTACGCCGGAGCCCGCCATCGGGCGGCGCTTCGCGCCGACCGATGGCTAATCGTGCAGCCTGGTCAGGAACAGCGACAGCGCCGGGATGTAGGTGATCAGCGCAAGGACGAGGAGGCTCACGGCGATGAAGGGAGCGACCCCGGCATAGATGATCGATACCGGCTGCTTGAACACCGCCTGTGCCACGAAAATGTTGATGCCGAAAGGCGGCGTGAAGCATCCGATGCTGAGATTTGCCGTCATGATGATCCCGAAATGGACGAGATCGACGCCGGCGGCCTTGACGATCGGCACCAGGATGGGAGTGAGCAGCAGGATCGCCGATGCCGTATCGATGAAGCAGCCGACGACGAGCAGCAGGAGGTTGATGATGAGCAGCAGCACCCAGGGCGGCCAGTCGAGCAGCGCGAAGAATGCCGTGATCGAGGGTCCGACGCCGCTGGTCGTCAGCAGCCACGAGAACACGCCGGCCGAAGCGACGATCAGCATGATCTGCGCGGTGACGTAGGCGGCGCGGCGGGTGAGCTGAACGAAGGCGGAAAATCCCACCTCGCGATAGACCAGCATGGTCACGACCATGGCGTAGATGCAGGCCACGCCGCCGGCCTCGGTCGCCGAGAACATGCCGGAATAGATGCCGCCCAGGATGATGACCGGCATGCCGAGCGCCCACGCCGCATTGACCGTCTCGCGGCCGAAGCGCCGCAGCTGAACGGCTCCGGCCGATCGATGCTGCTGCGTCGCGCTTTCACCAGGATGTAGGCGACGAAGGCCAGCGCAAACAGAAATCCCGGCACGAAGCCGGCCGTGAACATGCGCACCAGCGACTGCTCGGCAACGGCGGCATAGAGGATCATCGCGATCGCCGGCGGGATCATGTTGTCGATCAGGCCGGACGCCGTGAGCAGCCCGCTGGCGAAGCGCGGATCGTAGCCGGCATCCAGCATCGGCTTGAAGGTGATGCGGCCGACCGAGGCGACGGTTGCCGCCGAGGATCCGGAAATCGCGCCGAACACCACGCAGGTTCGCCACCGTCGTGATCGGCAGGCTCGCCTTGGTCGCGCCCAGCAGCGACCTGGTCCAGTCCACCAGGCGGCGGGAAATGCCGCCATATCCCATGATCTCGCCGGCGAAGATGAAGAACGGCACCGCCAGCAGGGCCGAGCTGTCCAAGGTGCCGAACATCACCTGGTGCAATGCGGTCGGCGGAATCGAATAGAAGCGACGATCACCAGCGCGGAGGTCGCGAGCAGGATGACGAAGATCGGAAATCCGAGCACCAGGAGAACGAGCGGCAGCAGGGTCATTGCCCAAGTCATGGCCCAAGTCATGGCTCGAGGCCCATGCCTGACGTCATGTGCCGGCAGTCCTATACCGCCGGCATGACATCGTCGCGGCGCGATCGGCTGCCTGATCCGGCGCCCACGCCGCAGGCTGCCCGCGCCGCCACCGCCAGGACCATCAGCACGAAGCCGATGACCAGGCCGCGTGCGGAATCGCCATCGGAAGTCGAGCGCGATCGATCTCTGGTCGTTGCGCAGCATCGTGCGCACCACCATGACGGCCTGCCATGCCATGAAGGCGAAGGTGGCGAGGCAGACGGCGGCGATCGCGCCTTGCAGCAGCCGCCGCCAGCGCGGGCCAGCCGCATCGAGAACAAATCCATGGTGAGGTGGCTGCGGTCGAAGGTGACCGCGGCGCCGCCAGGAAGATCGACCAGATCACCAGAAAGACCATGGCCTCGTCGGCCCAGTAGATCGAGGCGAGGAGCACATGGCGTGCCAGCACATTGGCGAAATTGATCGCGATCGCGGCGAGCAGCAGGAGCGCGGCAAGCGTCAGCGGCAATCGATGCAGCAGCAACGCGGCCAGATGCGTAGCCCGCGCTGGATCGCTCGCTTGCGCCGGGCGATGACGGCGGTGGCATTTGATCAATGCTTCGCGGCGGTAGCCCGCACCCGTTCGAAGAACGCCTTCACCGGCGCATCGTCCTTGGTGACGTCGTCGCCCACCGACTTCAGCGCAGCGACGAGCTTCTGCCGCTCCGCGTCCGGCAGAACGAACAGCTCGCCGCCGACCTCGGCCCAGCGTTTGGGCATCTGTGCGTTGAATTCGTGGGTGAACGTCTGGTTCCTGACCTGCGCGGCGCGGCCGGCGTCGACCACCGCCTTCTGCAGGTCGGCCGGCAGCTTGTCGACCCAGGCCTTGCTCGCGGTCGCCAGCGGCACCAGCATCGTGTCGTTGGTCACGGTGACGACCTTGGAGACGTCCTGGTACTTGAGCGTGACGAACACCGAGAGCCCGCTGCGCGTGCCGTCGATGACGTTGCGCTGCAGCGCCGGCAGGACTTCATTGAGCGGCATCGGCGAGGCGGTTGCGCCCAGCCGCGCCATCGCCTCGCGTTCGAGCGGCGTGGCATTGACGCGAATCTTCTTGCCCTTGAAATCGGCAAAGCTGCGGATCGGGTCCTTGGCCATGTAATCGTGCTGGGCATAGGCGAAGGTGCCGAGCGCGACATAGCCCTTGTCGGCGCCGAGCGAGAGAATGGCCCGGTTGAGCTCCGGATCGGCGAGCGTTGCCGCCGCGTTCATGTAATCGCGGAACAGAACGGGCGCGCTGAACACGCCGTAGCGCTTGTCGACGCCGACATAGAAATCGGCGGGTCCGATGAAGCCTTCGATGGTGCCGAGTTGGAGGCCTTCGATCTGGCGCGGGATCGGTCCGAGCTGGCTCTGCGGATAGATTTCGACCTTGATGCGGCCGCCGCTGCGCTGCTCGATCTCCTCCTTGTAGGTCTTGATGTATTCGTGCTGCGGATCGTTGACGGTGGCGGTGCCGAACTTCATGACGAAATTCTGCGCCTGCGCCGGTGCTGCCAGGCAGGCAGCGGCCGCCATCGTGGCGAGCCAGAAGGTCCGTGTCATCGCATCCTCCCAGAGCGGATCGCGCCAACGGGCCGGCGCGAAGCGCCGCCCGATGACAGGCTCCGCGCTATCGCCACTCTCGACGTCGTCGGCTGCGAGCTCGTTCCGAATTCTTTGCCCCGCCAGCTTATTGTGCAATACGTCGCCGCTCGAGCACAGCAAAGAGGAGCGCATGCGTTTCGAAGGGACCAGCGCCTACGTCGCCACCGACGACCTCAAGATCGCGGTCAACGCCGCCATCACGCTCGAGCGCCCGCTCCTGGTCAAGGGCGAGCCCGGCACCGGCAAGACCGTGCTGGCGCTCGAGGTCGCCAAGAGCGTCGGCGCGCCGCTGATCGAGTGGCACGTCAAGTCGACCACCAAGGCGCTGCAGGGACTCTACGAATACGACGCGGTGTCGCGGCTGCGCGACAGCCAGCTCGGCGACGCGCGCGTGCACGACATCCGCAACTACATCAGGCGCGGCAAGCTGTGGGACGCCTTCGTCGCCGATGCGCGGCCGGTGCTGCTGATCGACGAGATCGACAAGGCCGACATCGAGTTTCCCAACGACCTGCTGCAAGAGCTCGACCGGATGGAATTCTTCGTCTACGAGACCGGCGAGACGGTCGAGGCGCGGCGGCGGCCGATCGTGGTCATCACGTCGAACAACGAGAAGGAGCTGCCCGACGCATTCCTGCGCCGCTGCTTCTTCCACTACATCCGCTTTCCCGATCCCGACACCATGCGCGCGATCATCGAGGTGCATTTTCCCGGCATCAAGCAGCGCCTGGTCGCGGAAGCGCTGCGGCTGTTCTACGAGATCCGCGAGGTGCCGGGAATGAAGAAGAAGCCCTCGACCTCGGAGCTGCTCGACTGGCTCAAGCTCCTGCTGGTCGAGGACATCGGCCCGGAGACCCTGCGCGAGCGCGATCCCAAGAAGCTCATTCCGCCGCTGCACGGCGCGCTGATCAAGAACGAGCAGGACGTGCACCTGTTCGAGCGGCTGGCGTTCATGGCACGAAGAGACGGCCGCTGACAGGGATGGGTGGCCGGGTCAAGCTCGGGCAAGCCGATTTGGGCGGGTCAGCGTGTCGAACATCAAGGCGATCGCTTCACGGGGCGGGACCAGACGGCATTCGTGATTTGGTCTTTGGCGGCAGATCGCCTTCCTTCGTGTTCAGCGCCGATAGAATCCGCGCCACGATCTCGCGCGGCTCCGGCGCGATCGAGATGGTGATGGGATTTTCGTCCGGTCCTGGCTCCTCGAGCGCTTCGAATTGGCTGCGCAGCAGACTTGCCGGCATGAAATGTTCATGTCGGGTGGCGATGCGCCGTGCGATAAGTGCTTCGTCTCCTTTGAGGTAGACAAGGCGGACATCCGCTCGGTCACCGACCAGCACGTCCCGGTAGCGGCGCTTCAGCGCCGAGCAGGCGATAATGCCGTGTCCGCCCGAGCGACGCGCCTGGTCGATCCAGGCGGCAATCCCTTCCAGCCATGGCGCGCGATCCTCGTCGGTCAGCGGAATCCCGTTGTGCATTTTTTCGACATTGGCGGCCGGATGGAACCAATCGGCATCCTCGAACTCCCATCTGAGGCGCAGAGCAAGCAGCGCACCAACGGTCGACTTCCCGGACCCCGAAACGCCCATGACGATCACTACCGAAGGACAAGGGGATGCGGTGTCTCGCATAGACCTGTTTTCCATCGACATCAGTAGGCTCCACCCGGCGCAGCGGCGCGATCCATAAACCAATGGAGACGACCGACCGGACGAACCCTGGCTGCGGGCATCGTCCGGTCTCCTGCCTGCGCACGTGCGACAACTCCCCGCTTTCCTTCTCCCGTCACCAGGAACGCGACATTGCGGCTGCTGTCGAGCGATGGGTAAGTCAATGTGATGCGCGGAAGGGAATCTGGCGCTGAGACCTCGACTACCCAGCGAAGGCGCTCTTCGAGGGCCGGATGATCAGGAAACAACGAAGCCGTGTGTCCGTCCTCTCCGATTCCGAGCAAGGTCACGTCGAAGAGGGGCCGATCGGAAACAATTATCTCGGCGCCGTAGAAGCGCTTGAGTGTTGCTTCGTACGCAACGGAGGCTTGCTCCGGCGACACGCCCTCAGTCGGGATCGCGTGAATATGGCCATCGGGAATGGGGACTCGTGAAAGAAGCGCAGTGCGGGCCATTCGATAATTGCTGTTGTGATCGTCATGCGGCACGAACCGTTCGTCGCCCCAGAACCAGTGCACTCGGCACCATGGAAAGCGCGACGCAATTGCCGGGTCGGCAAGTCGTTCATAAAGACGCCGAGGCGTCGATCCGCCAGACAGGCAAACCGCGAAGGCGCGGTCGCTGGCCTGTGCAAGAGCGCAGAGCCATTCGGCCACACTGTGCGCCAGCATTTCGGCGTTCTCGAAAGTGTGCGCCTCGGTCGATATCCTTTCGGTCATTGCGCGGCATCCTGTTTGCGATGCGCTGTTCCGAGCTTTGCGATGCGCTGTTTCAAATCGGGGGCGACCTGCAATGACCCCGGCTTCATTATGACTCCGGCAGCACTGCGCGCGCGCGGGGTAGGATGAATCGCTCGATCGCCTTGGCAAATCCTTCATCGTCATAGGAATCGGTCACCAGATCGGCCTGCGCCTGCACCTCCTGGCTGGCATTGCCCATCGCGATGCTGAGCCCGCTCTTGCGAAACATCAGCACGTCGTTCGGCATGTCGCCGATCGTGGCGATCTCGTCGGCCGGGACCGAGAGGAGCTTCGAGAGTGTCGTGACGACTGTCCCCTTGTTCGCATCCGGGTGGGTGACATCGAGATAGTAGGGTTGCGAGCGGGCCGCCGATGCTCTCCGTGCCCAGCGCTTCCTGGGCATCTTTCTCGCAGCGGGCGACCAGGTCGAGATCATCGCTTACGCCGACGATCTTGACCGCTCTGTCGAGCACCTCCTTGAAATCCTCGACGACGGTCGGCGCGAATTTGACGGTCCATTGCTCGCGCGCGACATGGGGCGCATTGGCGTCCCGAATAAGCCAGTCCTTGCCGCTATAGACCCAGATATCCATGCCGTGGTGGATGATGATGCTCGACCGCGCGCCTTGCGACCTCGGCGGGAAGCACGTGCTCTTCCATGATGGTCATATCGGGCTTGACGAAGATCCCGCCATTGAAGCCCGCGATCGGCGTCCGCAGAGCCAACGGCTCGATCAACATCGCCATCCCGCGCGGCGGACGGCCGCTCGTGATCGCAAATGCATGCCGGCGCGTCCGTAGCGCCTTCACGGCTGCGCCAGCGCGCGGGGTCAGCACCTTTTCCGCCGTGACGAGAGTGCCGTCGACATCGGCCACGACAAGCGAAATCTTTCGACGCAGCAGGGATCTGGGCTTTCTCACCATGCGCGATGTCCGTGTCATCGCCGAGGACGAAGTCGGATCCGTCGCTCGGCGCGAATTGGGCGCGCGTGGGTCATGATGATTTTCCGATCGCCGGCGCCGTTGATGGGGCGCCAGCGTCGGCCGTCCCGCGTCAGAAGCGCGTCCGCTTCGCTCGGTCCCGCAGCTTCCCGCCGGATACACCGGCAGCTTCAGCCACACGGTCCTTTGCCCAGGCATCGAGCACGGGCTGCACCACCCGCCATCCGGCCTCGATGTTGTCGGCGCGCTTGAACAGCGTCGCATCGCCGATCATGCAGTCATAGATCAGCGTCTCGTAACCGGTGCTCGGCGCCGCCTTGAAATAATCCTGGTAGTCGAACTTCATCTCGACCCCGCCCATCTGCATGCTCGGGGCCCGGGATTTTCGCGCCGAACCGCAGCGTCACTCCCTTCTTCCGGCTGAATATGCAGAATCAGAGTCGTTTGGCGTGAGCCGCTCGACCGGCGTGTCGCGAAACAAAGCGAACGGCGCCTGCTTGAATTGGATGACCACTTCCGAGCGCCGCTCGGCGAGCGCCTTGCCGGTGCGGAGATAAATCGGCACGCCGGCCCAGCGCCAATTGTCCATCATCAGCTTCAGCGCGACATAGGTCTCGGTCGTCGAGTCCGGCGCGACGTTGGGTGCGCACCGGTACGGGGCGATGCTCCTGCCTCCGACAGTGCCGGCGCCGTACTGGCCGCGCACCACGTTACGCCTCGCATCCTGTGGGCCAAGGTGCTGAATCGCATCCAGCACCTTGACCTTCTCCGAACGCACGGCGTCGAGCGCCGAAGCAGGTCGGCGGCTCCATCGCGATGAGCGTGAGGAGTTGAAAGAGGTGGTTGGGCACCATGTCGCGCAACGCGCCGGTCTCGTCGTAGAACTTGCCGCGACGTTCGACGCCGAGCGTCTCCGCCACGGTGATCTGGACGTGATCGATGTGATTGCGATTCCACAGCGGCTCGAAAATTCCGTTGGCGAACCGGAACACCAGGATGTTCTGGACCGTCTCCTTCCCGAGATAGTGGTCGATGCGATAGATCTGACTCTCGGTCGAGCACGCCGAGGATGTTGCTGATTGAGGGCCTGCGCAGAGCGCCAGATCGGTGCCGAACGGCTTCTCGATGATGACCCGCCGCCAATGCCCTTCCTCTTCGCGGACAAGGCCGGCGTCTCCAAGCCGCTGCACGATGGTGGCTAAAACCTGTGGGGGCGTCGCGAGATAGAAGAGGTAATTGCCGCCGGTTTGGTGCGCCGCGCCGGTCTTGGTCAAGAGCCGCGCCAGAGCTGTGTAAGTCGCCGGATCGATCGAACTCGCCCCGAAGATGGTAGAGGCGCTCGGCGAGCCAATTCAGTCGCCGTCGACCACTTCGCCGTTGCCGGACGCGCGAAGGCTTTCGCCGAAGCCCTGGCGGAACGTCTCGTCGTCCGATGTCGCGCCTGGAGATGCCGATCACGGCGAATTGCTCCGGCAATAACTTTGCGCGCCGAAGATTGTAGAGGGCGGGAACGAGCAAACGATTGGTGAGATCGCCTGCAGCGCCGAAAATCACCAGGACGCAAGGATCTCGCAGATTGTGCCTGCGGCTCCATCACTTAGTCCGCCTTGGCTTCGACGTGCCCGCCAAATTTGTTGCGCATCGCCGAGAGCAGCTTGTCGGAGAAGCTGTCCTTCTCGCGCGACCGGAAGCGGGCGTAGAGCGCCGCCGAGAGCACATCGGCCGGCACCGCCTCTTCGATCGCCGCCTCGATCGTCCAGCGGCCTTCGCCGGAATCCTCGACGAAGCCCGGAATACCGCGACAGCTCGGATCCTCCGCCAACGCCATCGCCGTGAGGTCGAGCAGCCAGGAGCCGATGACGCTGCCGCGCCGCCAGACCTCGGCGATGTCGGGCAGGTCGAGCTGATAGCGCTGATCCTCCGGCAATTCCTCGGAGGCGGCGCCGCGCAGGATGTCGAAGCCCTCGGCATAGGCCTGCATGAGGCCGTACTCGATGCCGTTGTGGACCATCTTGACGAAACGCCCGGCGCCGCTTGGGCCACAATGCATGTAGCCGCGCTCGACGCGCGGATCGCGACCTTTGCGGTCCGGCGTGGCCGGTATGTCGCCCAGCGCCGGGAGCCAAGGCATCGAAAGATCGGATCGAGGCGATCGACTGCTTCCTTTCGCCGCCGATCATCAGGCAATAGCCGCGCTCGAAGACCCCAGACGCCGCCGCTGGTGCCGCAATCGACGTACCGAATGCCTTTGGCCTTCAAGCGCTTTTGCGCGCCGGATGTCGTCCTTGTAGAAGGAGTTGCCGCCGTCGATGATGATGTCGTCCGGCTCGAGCAGCGCGCCCAGTTGCTCGATCGTGTCCTCGGTGATCTCGCCGGCCGGCAACATGACCCAAACCGCTCGCGGCTTCTCGAGCTGAGCCGACGAGTTGCTCGAGATCGGCGCAGCCGGCGACGCGCTCGCCGACCAGCGCCTTGATGGCCGCCGGGTTCTGGTCGAACACCACGCATTGGTGACCGTTGCGCGTCAGGCGGCGAACGATGTTGCCGCCCATGCGTCCCAAGCCGATCATGCCGAGCTGCATCTGGCCTTCTCCCGTTATCGTTGCTCATGCGAGCGCTTGTCGAACGGCGTCCTCGAGAGTCGTCAATCCGGCTGCGACATGCGCGCCGAGATGGACGCGCAAGCACACGCCGGTCGCGCTCGGCCAGCACCTCGAAGTCGCCGCGCGCCTGCGCCGCCTTGACGACACCGAACGTATATTTCTGATCCGGCACTTGCAGATCGGCGGCATCGTCGCAGGTGATCTGCAGGAACACGCCGGTGTTCGGCCCGCCCTTGTAGGCCTGGCCCGTCGAATGAAGGAACCTCGGCCCGAAGCCGAGGCAAGTGGCGACGCGCTTGCGGTCGCGGATCAGGATGCGGATATCCTGGAGTGCGTCGCGATGCTGCTTGTTGCGTTCGACATAGGCGAGGAGCGCGCAATAATCCCCTTCTCGAATTCGCTCGAGATGCGCCGCGAGATATTCCACGAGCGTGCTGCCTTCACCGAAAGCCTTGCTGTTCTTCTCGTCGGCAAAGAGCGTGAGGCCGCCCTCCTGCGAGCAGCGCTGTTTCCGGCGGCAGCTTGCCGGTCCGTCTCGTATGCGGTGGTGAGCTCGCGCGTCTTGTCCTTGCTCGCCTCGACATCGGGCTGATCGAATGGATTGATGCCGAGGATCGCACCCGCAACCGCCGTTGCGATCTCCCAGCGGAAGAATTCCTGGCCGATGTGATAGCGATCGGCGACGGCGATGCGCACGACCGGATGGCCCGCTCGCTCAAGTGCGGCGACTGCCTCATCCTGCTTGGCATCTGCCTCGCCCGTCAGCCGCACATACGCGAACAAGCGATCTTGCGCCGTAGACCTCCGGCGGCGCCGAGCGGCTCGGCATCGACCGGAATGAGCCCCTTGCCCTGCTTGCCGGTCGATTCTGCCAAGCAGCTGTTCGAGCCATGCGCCGAAATCGGCAATGCCGGGCGAGGCGACGATGGTGACCTTGTCGCGGCCCGCCTTTCCCAGCACACCCAAGATGGTTCCGAGCACGACGCCCGGATTATCGGCCGGCGGCACATTGGCGGCACAGGAGCGCACCATCGTCTGCGTTGCGGCGAGCAGCTTGCCGATGTCGAGTCCCATCGCCGCGGCGGGCACCATGCCGAAATCCGACAGCACCGAATACCGCCCGCCGATGCTCGGATTCCCAAACGCGACGTGCCGAAACCGGTCGCGTTCCGCGATCGTCTGCAGCTTGCGATCCCGGATCGGTGATGGCGATGAACCGTGATCCGGCCTTGTCGGCGCCGACCGCCCTCTTCGCGCACTCGAAGAAGTACTGCTTCAGGATATTCGGTTCGAGCGTGCTGCCCGATTTGCTCGACACGATGAAAAGCGTTCGGGCGGGGTCGATCTTGCTCTCGACGGTTCGGATCTGCGCCGGGTCGGTCGAATCGAGCACCAGCAGCTCGGGATGACCCGTTTGTCTCCCGAAGGTCTCGGCAAACACCTCCGGACCAAGGCTCGATCCTCCCATGCCGAGAAGCACGACATGCGAGAAATGCCTGCTGACGGATGCTCTCGGCTAAGCTTTCGAGAGTGGCCAATCTCGCTTGCGCTGCTCCTCCGACGATGCCGAGCCAGCCGAGCCATTTCGGCCTCGTCCGCCCCGGTCCAGAGGTCGCGCATCGCCGGCCCACAGCCGGCGCACGTTTCCGTCGCGCCGCCACGCTTCGAGCGAGGCCGCGACCGCCTTCTCGAGGTCGGCAGGGAGCTTGATGGTTTGGCTGTCGAGCTTCTCGCCGAGGAGCGCGGCGCGCTTGCGGGCGACCGCCCCGAGAAGCTTGTCGAACGCGTCGGCGAAGAGTTGCACGCCTTCCTCGACCAGCTTTGCCGTCACCGCATCGATCGAGATGCCGGACCGTTCGAGCGTTGCCATCGACTGCCTGGCCTGCTCGATATTCTCCTCGAGGCTGGGCCGCACCTTGCCATGGTCGCGGAAGGCATCCATCGTCGCCGGCGGCATGGTGTTGATCGTGTCGGGAGCGATCAGCTCCTCGACATAGAGCACGTCGCTGTAGTCCGTATTCTTCGTGCCGGTGCTCGCCCAAAGCAGCCGCTGCACCCGAGCACCCTTGGCCTGCAGCTTCTCCCAGCGCGCGCCGGCAAAAAGTCGCTTGTAGCGTTGATAAGCAAGCTTGGCGTTGGCGATCGCGACTTTGCCGCGCAATCCGGAAAGCGCCTCGCGCTTTTTGGCATCGTTCGTCTGCCGAAGCCGCTCCTCGATGAGCTTGTCGACCGCCACGTCGATGCGGCTTACGAAGAAACTGGCGACGCTCGCGATCTTGCTCGGATCGCCGCCTTGCGCGACGAGATGCTCGAGCCCGGCGAGATACGCTTCGACGACCTCTTCGTAGACCCGCTGCGAGAACATCAGCGTGATGTTGACGTTGATGCCCTCGCCGATGAGCTGGCGGATCGCCGGCAAGCCCGCCTTCGTCGCCGGCACCTTGATCATCAGGTTGTCGCGGCCGACCGCCTGCCAGAGCCGCCGCGCCTCGGCGATTGTCGCCTCGGTGCTCATCGCCAGATAGGGAGAGACTTCGAGGCTGACATACCCATCGCCCGTTTTGTCGCCTCGTAGACCGGGCCGAAGCACATCCGCCGCGTGCTGGATATCTTCGATCGCGAGGCGCTCGTAGAGCGCCATGACGTCGAAGTCGCCCTGAGTCTCAGCCGTTCTTCAGCGACGAATCATAGTCCGCGCTGCCGGCGATCGCTTTTTCGAAGATCGATGGGATTGGAAGTAACGCCGGTCAGCCCATCCTCCTCGACGAGCTTCTTGAGGCCGCCGTCGGCGATGAAGCGTCGCGCGAGAAAGTCGAGCCATACGGCTTGTCCATGGTCGTGCAATGACTTGAGCGGATTCTGGACGGCTTTCCTTTTGCCTTCGGATTTCATCACGGTTTCCCTCTGGCTTTCGCGATCTGCTCTTTCGCTGCAGCAAGCACCTTTTCCGGAGTGAAGCCGAATTCTGGTGAGCAGGTCCTTGAGCGGCGCCGAGGAGCCGAAAGTGTGCATGCCGATCTTGGCGCCAGTCGTACCGACATATCGGTCCCAGCCGATCACGGAGCCCATCTCCACCGACACGCGCGCCGTGACGTCGGGCGGGAGAACACGATCGCGGTACGATCTGATCCTGCTGCTCGAACAGCTCCCACGACGGCATGCTGACGACGCGCGCCGGAATACCCTCCTGCTTGAGCTCCTCGTAGGCCTTGATGCAGAGAGCGACTTCGCTGCCGGTGCCGATGAGGATCACCGCCGGCTTGCCGTTCTCGGCCTCGGCGAGAACATAAGCGCCGCGGCTCACGCCCGCGGCCGGCGCGTAGCGCGTGCGATCGAAGGTCGGCAGCGGCTGGCGGCTCAGCACGAGACAGGCCGGCTGATGCTCGAGGCCGATGATGACGCGCCAGGCTTCGACGACCTCGTTGGCATCGGCGGGGCGGAGCGTGATGAGGCCCGGTATGGTGCGCAGCGCGATGAGCTGCTCGACCGGCTGGTGCGTCGGCCCGTCCTGGCCCACGCCGATCGAATCATGGGTGAACACGTAGATGACCGGAAGCTCCATCAGCGCGCCCAGGCGGATGGGCGGCTTCATGTAGTCGGAAAAGATCAGGAAGCCCGATCCGTAGGCACGGATCTTGGACAGCGCCAGTCCGTTCAGGATCGCTCCCATGGCATGCTCGCGCACGCCGAAATGCAGATTGCGCCCTCCCGGAGTGTCCGCTTCCAGATCCCCTGCGCCCTCGAAGGTGAGGCGCGTCTTGGTGGATGGCGCGAGGTCGGCCGCACCGCCGATGAGCCATGGGTAATGCGGCGCGATGGCGTTCAGCACCTTGCCTGAGGACTCGCGGCTGGCGAGACCCTTCGCGCTTGCCGGAAAGGTCGGCAAGCCCGCGTCCCAGCCCTCGGGAAGCTCGCGATTCTGCATGCGCTCGATCTGATCAGCGAGGGCCGGGATACTCGGCCCGATATGACGCCAGCAGCGCGAGCCAAGCCTCGCGTAGCTCGTCAGCCACGTTGGCCGATGCCGTCGCGGAAATGCTCGCGCACACCGTTCGGCACGAGAAACTTGGCGTCCTCGGGCCAGCCGTAGCTGCGCTTGGCCAGGCGGATCTCCTCCTCGCCGAGCGGCTCGCCATGGGCGGCGCTGGTATCGTGCTTATGCGGGGCGCCATAACCGATATGGCTTTCGACAATGATGAGCGTCGGCACGTCCTTCGGCGCGCCGGAAGGCCTCGATTGCGTCCGCGAGGCGTTCCGTGTCGTTCGCGTCTCCGATCCGCCGCACGTTCCAGCCGTAGGCGAGAAAGCGCGCCGGCGACGTCCTCGCCGAAGGCAAGATCCGTGTGGCCCTCGATGGTCACCCGGTTGCTGTCGTAGATCCAGCAGAGGTTGCCGAGCATCTGGTGACCGGCGAATCGAGGCCGCTTCGCTGGACACGCCCTCCATCATATCGCCGTCGCCGCACAGCGACATAAACGTCGTAGTCGAACATCGCGAAGTTCGGGCGGTTGAAATGTTGGGCAAGCCATCGGCCGGCGATCGCCATACCGACGCTGTTGCCGCAACCCTGGCCCAGTGGCCCGGTGGTCGTCTCGACTCCAGACGTCAGGTGGTACTCCGGATGCCCGGGACATTTGCTGCTCGAGCTGCCGGAAACGTTTGATGTCCTCGAGCGTGACCGCGGGCTCACCGAGACGTTCGTACCTGGCGTCGACCGCCTTCACGCCTGCGAGATGCAGGGTCGCATAGAGCAGCATCGAGGCGTGCCCGTTGGAAAGCACAAAACGATCGCGATTCGGCCAGATCGGATCCTCGGGGTCGAACCGTAAGAAACGCTGCCACAGTGTGTAGACCACCGGCGCCAATGCCATCGGCGTGCCGGGATGGCCGGAATTGGCCTGTTGCACGGCGTCCATCGCCAACGTGCGAATAGTGTTTATGCAGAGTTGGTCGAGGACGCGATCGTGTCCGGGTTCGCGGCTCGGCGGGGCGATGGAAACGTCAATTGTCGGAATCGCTTTGGCTGTCATCGAGAGGCTTCTCGCGATCTTGGCGGGAGGATCGGATTCCACCCCGGGCTTGGTAAGGAGAAGCACCCCTTGGCGCGTTAACTCGGAGGAAGAGTTAAAGGTTCCACAACCCACGAAAGCGCTGTCCTGGCACGTCCCTTCGAATTCCGGACAGTGGCAGCTATGATGCTTCGCACCGCCGGTCGACCGATCGAGAGGCCTTGGGCGGCGGGGGCATCCGAGGGCATCATGCGGGACCGATGCAGATGAGCAGGAAGATCTCCGCAGAGAGCGTCAGGCTGAAGCGAGCTTACGAGCGTCCCGCTGCCGAGGACGGCACGCGGATCCTGGTCGACAGACTGTGGCCGCGCGGGGTCAAGAAGGAGCATGCGGCGATCGATCACTGGGTCAAGGATCTTTCTCCCAGCACCGAGCTACGAAAATGGTTCGGGCACGACCCGGACCGCTGGCAGGATTTCCGTCGGCGCTATCGAGCGGAGCTCCGTCAGCGCTCCGATCAGCTCGACCGATTGCGCGACCTGGCGCGGCAAGGTGCGATTACGCTGGTGTATGCGGCGCATGACGAGCGGCACAACGACGCGGTTGTCCTGCGAGAAGTTCTGTTGGGTGCCAAGCTGTTTTGCGCCCGGCATAAATAGAACGACGCGAGCGGCCATCGCAGACATTGACGGCCATGACGGCCACATTGGAGTTCGATCATGAGGTCGAATGCTACGCAAAAGTTGATTCAGTCGCATCTGATGCACGGCGACATGAAGGCTGGCGAGGAAATCGGGATCCGCATCGACCAGACGCTGACCCAGGACGCCACCGGTACACTGGTCATGCTGGAGCTCGAATCCATGGGCCTGGATCGGGTAAAGACCGAGATCAGCGTCCAGTACGTCGACCACAACATCGTCCAGGCGGACTACAAGAACGCCGACGATCACCTCTTCCTGCGCAGCGCGTGCCAGCGCTTCGGCGTGTGGTATTCGGGACCTGGAAATGGCGTGAGCCATCCGTGCCACCAGGAGAACTTCGGCCAGCCGGGGAAGACGCTGCTCGGCTCCGACAGTCACACGCCGGCGGGCGGTGCGCTCGGCATGCTGGCCATCGGCGCCGGCGGGCTGGAAGTGGCGCTGGCCATGGCGGGCGAAGCATTTTTCACGTCCATGCCCCTGATCTGGGGGGTGAGGCTCACTGGCCGGCTGCCGGATTGGGTGAGCGCCAAAGACGTGATCCTCGAGATGCTGCGTCGCCACGGCGTTGAAAGCGGAGTGGGCAAGATCGTCGAGTACTATGGACCGGGCCTCGATACCTTGAGCGCGATGGATCGGCACGTGATTGCCAACATGGGGGCCGAGCTAGGCGCGACAACGACTGTCTTCCCCTCCGACCAGGAGGTTCGCCGCTTCCTGCGAGCGTGGCAGCGAGAAGACGATTGGGTGGAACTGGTCGCGGATCCGGGCGCGACCTACGACCTCCACGACGAGATCGATCTCTCGAACCTCGAGCCCTTGATCGCCATGCCATCCAGCCCGGGCAACGTGAGACCGGTGCGCGAAGTCGCGGGCGAGCGGATCTACCAGGCCTACATCGGCTCGTCGGCCAACCCTGGCTACCGCGATTTCGCTGTTTCGGCGACGATGGTACGCGGTCGTCGCGTGAACGACCGCGTTTCTTTCGACGTCAGTCCGACGTCCCGAGCGCAGCTCGAGGCGCTCGTGCGCGACGGCCACATCGCCAGCCTGATCCATGTCGGCGCGCGGCTGCACCAGGCCGGCTGCAACGGCTGCATCGGCATGGGCCAGGCGCCGGCCACGCACGAACTCTCTTTGCGCACCGTGCCCCGCAACTTTCCGGGACGATCCGGTACGCGCGAAGACAAGGTGTGCCTGGTCAGCCCCGAGACCGCGGCCGCATCCGCCCTCACCGGCGTGATCACCGACCCTCGGTCGCTTGCCATCGACTACCCGCGCATTGCCGACCCCGACGACCCGATTGTCAACCGCGGGATGTTCGTGCCGCCGCTGCCGCGCGAAGCGGCACTGCGAGTGGTGATCGAGAAGGGCCCCAACATCGCCTCGCTGCCGACGTTCGCGCCCCTGTCGGATACGATCGAAGGGCCCGTTCTGCTCAAGGTGGGAGACGACGTTTCCACCGACGAGATCATGCCCGCCGGCACGCGGGTGCTGCCGTTCCGAAGCAATATTCCGAGAATTGCCGAGTTCTCCTTCGATATCATCGATCCCACCTACGCCGCGCGCGCCAAGCAGACGAGAGCACACGTGGTGGTGGGCGGGAGCAACTACGGGCAAGGGTCGAGCCGCGAGCACGCCGCGCTGGGCCCGCAGTTCCTCGGGCTTCGCGCCGTCGTGGTCAAGAGCTTCGCGCGCATCCACGCACAGAACCTGATCAACTTCGGTGTGCTGCCGCTAACCTTTGTCGACCCTGCCGACTACGTCGCCATCCAGGCCGGCGACGTGCTGCGTCTCGTGGGTGTCCGACGCGCACTCGCGGAGGAGCACCAGTTGGTGGTCGAGAACGTCACGCGCCAGCGAAGCTTCCAGGTGGGTCATTCCCTGTCACCCCGGCAGGTACAGTTCGTGCTCAGCGGGGGATTGATCAACTGGATGAAAGAGCGCCTCGCCGGCTCGCCAGCTCGAGCATGATCGGCCACGGCCACGCTCCCGGCAATCGGCCCGAGCGCGGCGCCGTCATTGTGGGCTTGGGGGGAGCTCGACACGCGCGGCGTCGACAGAATTGGTCGTCTTCATGCCACGCCTCCGTCGCGCACGAGATCGGCCGTCGGCGCACGAACAGCGGCCAGCTCGTCGTAGGCGGAGAGTGGGACAAGCTCGACGGCAACGTGTGGGATCACGGCCTGATCGGGCTTGAAGCGGTCGCGCAGTCGATCGAGATCAGGCAGACTGCCGGCATCAAGATCGGCGTCGATCGCATGCGCGAGTGCGGCTTCACAGGCGCGGTCATGAGCGAGCGCAAGCAGGCCGACCATTGTGCGGCAAGCTTGCTTCTCACTTCCCTTGGCCAGCAGTACCTCGAATGCGCGGGCATAAGCGCGGCGCGGGAACAGCTGATCGCGATAGACCAGATTGAGCAGCGCCATCGGTTTCTTGCGCAGCGCATGGATGACGTGATGATAGTCGACGACGTGACCGTGCTTACCACTCCCTTGCGGCGGCCGACCACGCCGCAAGGTCAGCAGCTGCGTGGAGCCGAGGAAGCACTCGAGCCGGTCGTCGTAGAGGTGAACATTGAGACGGTGACCGATCAGACGCGAAGGAACGCTGTAGAAGACGCGCCGCAGGATGAAGCCGCCGCTCGACGTCACCAGGACGCGCGCCTCCTCATAGTCGGTGGTTCGTCGGCCGGGCAGTGGCTTGAGCGCCGCGCGCTCGATCTCGATGCGCTTGCGGTTCCTGGCATTGCGCCGCCCGACCACCTCGTCGATGAAGCATCGGTAGGCGGCAAGGTCCTCGAAGTCGCGCAAACCACGCAGCAGCAGCTCGTCGCGAAGCACATTCTTGAGGTGCCCATGGGCGCTCTCGATCGAGCCGTTCTCATGTGCGACGCCTCGATTGTTGCGGGAGGGCGTCATGCCGTAATGGACGCACAGCTCCTGGTAGCGCCGGGTGAGGTCCTCCTGTGCCTCACGATCGAGATTGCAGAACGCCGCCGACAGGCTGTCGCTGCGGTGTTGTTCCGGCACGCCGCCCAGCGCCCACAGCGCGTTCTGCAGGCCTTCCGCAAGCGCCACGAAGCTCTCGCCGCCGAGCACGACATGGGCATGCGCGAAGCCCGAGAACGCCAGCCGGAAGTGATAGAGCCGATGATCGAGCCGCTCACCCGCGATCGTGATGCCGAGCGCGCCCATGTCGGTGAAGTCGGACAGGCCGATGCGGCCTGGCGGGTGCTCCTGGCGGAAGATCACATCTCGGTCGGGGCCATTGAGAGCCCGCCATCTGGCGATGCGGCGCTCCAATGTCCGGCGCACTCCCAGGGCGATCCCGGGATCTCGACGGCAAATCTCCTCGAAGATGGCCACCGCGCGGATGCCCGGTGCGGTCTCCAGCATCGGCACGATCTCGCTATCCCACACCCCGGAAAGCGGGTCGGGACGCCGGCGTCCACGCGGATTCTTTTTCTGGGACGGCAGCCACGGATTGGCTTCGATCCGATAGGCGGTGGCGGTGCTGAACCCGGCCTTCGCCGCAGCGATGGCGGGAACGTTGCTCTGACGGGACTTCATGTACAACCTCGTCTGGCAGTCGGTGATGTGTCGGCCAGGCAAGCGCTGATCCCTCTCGTGATGAAGAGAATCAGATGCTGCACCCAACCACTCCGACCGCCAGACGACGTCTGTCCCCTGGGGAAAACGCGCCGCCGGGGGTAGCCTGACTACGGTCGGGCTACGCCCTCCCTCCGTCAGCCTACCCCCGGCGCCATTCTCATCCTGATTGTCGCTCGCCTCTCACCTTGATTGTCGCGCGGCACCGAGGCGCCTGATAAGGTCACCGAAATCCCTTCTCGGGCTCAAGTAGCCGGGATGGAGCGAAACGCAATCCGGGGCCGTGTTCCCGCATCGCGCTCCGCTCCATGCGGGCTACTGCCATCGCGGACCTGCTTGCCGTGATCGATACGGGACCGCCGAGCGGATCAAAGCACAGCGACAGGGTCGCGAGAACAGTCCACAGGCTCGAGGATGGTCGATAATGAAGCTGGATAGCCTGATGGAGTTCCCGACGTGCCGAGTGCGGCCGCCAGATTTGCCTGTTTCTTTGCAATCTTCTTTTTCCGCTTTGCTGCCACGATGTCTTCGAGGCTTCTGACATGGTCCGGCGCATTCTTTCGAATCGCTTGAAATAGATCTCAGCAATGAACTGCGGCAGAGGAAGCTTCCAGCGTTCCTGGCGGTGATTCGCCAGTCCGCCGAATTTTTTGGGGTTCATTCCGAGCTCGCGAGCCATCTGGATGTGCGCGTGCGAGAGGCGAAATCGCTTGCGTGCATCGATCCAGGGTTTCAGCTTGTCTGGAATACGCTGCTTGGCCATGTGCGCTCCATAGCTGCGATCGGGCAGAATAGCGCGGAATTGTCGCAAAAATAGAAAGCCACGAGAGGTCCACAACTTTTTCAGCAGGTAACCGGACCCAAACTGTCGGAGCCGAGATCGCGACCCTTCCTCCGGACATGCAGGTGCGGTTCCCTCGGCTTGCCGCGCGCATTGGCCGAGCGCGCCGGAAAGCCTGAGCGAGCCACATGTGAAGCACCTGGAGGGGAAACTGTGGGAATTGCGGCTGACAGGCCGCGACGGAATAGCCCGTGCGCTCTCTGTCACGGCGACCGGCCGGAGGGTCGAGTGGTTCGACCTTCTGTGCTGCCTCGACTTCGGCGCTGATGGCGGGAAGCATGCCCAAGTGGCGGTAAAGGCCGTGATGCGACGTGGTCGCGGGCACAGGTGCGCCCACTGCCACATCGGGTTCCGGATCGTAAGGCAGGTGGAGACGACGTTTACGCCGATGTCATGATAGGCGGCGAACAGCGGATCGTGGGGTTCGAGCGCGGCATTCAACAGTGATTCGAGATTGCTCGTGATCCTTTGATGGCGGCGGTTCGGCGGGGTCATCATCATCGGCACGCCCTCGATCAACTCCCAATGCTCCTCCTCCGGTCGCGAAGCGAGCCACGCACGGAACGAGGCAACCGAGAGGATCGGGGATACTAGCGCATGGCGCCGACCATGATGTTTGTCTCGAGATTTTGCGGATGCCATCATAATAAGCGCGGCCGGGGTCAACAAGGCAACCCAGTCGGGCGTTTTTCTCCGTGGGGTCGCGTTGGCGACAGAGCTGCGCTCGCGGCACCACCAGGACGGTACTTGTTCGGTCATGTTGGCTATTGCGGGACGGCAATGTGTATTGTAATGTTCTATCATACACATGACAACGGAGTGCCGCCAATGCGCACCAATATCGAGATCGATGATACGCTGATGGCAGAAGCCCAGAAAGCTTCCGGACACGCAACCAAGAAGCAGACGGTAGAACAGGCGCTCCGTTTGATGATCAGACTGCGACGGCAGCAGGAGGTCGACGCGGCTTTCGGCAAATACCGCTGGCGCGGCAACCTCGCCCGGAGCCGCAAAGGGCGAGGGACCGGGTGATCGTTGTCGACAGCAGCGTCTGGATCGACTTTCTCAATGGCCGCAATGCGCCCCATGTCCGCCGCCTGCGCGCGCTCCTCGGCACGGACGAGATCATCGTCGGGGATCTGATGCTTTGCGAGGTACTGCAAGGCTTGGCGAGCGAGCGGGCGGCTCGAGAAGTCGAGGCTCTTCTGCGCCGCTTCGAAATCGTGCCCATGGCCGGCGACGCGATTGCGGTCGCAGCGGCCCGCAATTTCCGCTCCTTGCGCAGGCGCGGCATCACCGTCCGCAAGACCATCGATTTGCTGATCGGCACCTGGTGCATCGAGAACCGCAGGCCACTGCTCCATAACGACAGCGATTTTCATCCGATGGCGCGGCATCTGGGGCTGATCGAGGTACCGGTGACAGCGTGACAGCGGAAGCTTTGCCGGAATTGGCCCTCCGGACGATCGTAGAGTGGCGCGCCCTATGGGAGGGAAGGAACGTCGCATCAAAAGCTCGATAAAACCTGCATAACTGCGCTGCTGTGCCGACCCGCTTATACCACCCGCTAATCCAGCCTCACCTCGTCCCCCCGTAGGGCGGTTCGCTGATCGTCAGTGACGCGGTTGAGGTGAAACGAAAGTTTATAGATAACCGATCGATTTATGAACATTTTCTTCAGTGCTGTCCTTGTTGTGTAGTGTCTTGTGTAGCGTGTGCCGTCTGTTGGTCAGGCGTTGTTCAAACGGAATGTCATCATGCTGTTCAGCGGCTTGTAGTCCGGCCGACTCTCTATCGAGATTATCTGCTCATGAAATGAATTAGTTCATCGCGCGCCACTCCAGCTTTCTTTATAGATGTAAGCCAATAATCGGTCAAACTGTTGGCACCCCTCAAATCAGCACCATGGCTCGGTGCAACAATGATGGCCTTGAAGTCATCGCTCGTGAGTTGCGGAAGGATACGCTCAATGCACAAATCATAGTTCGGTTCTGCTTCATCTCAGTTGCGGCTGAACAAAGACAAGTGCAACTGCTCGAAGACAACGCGGTTTCTGGATCGTTGTAGTACTGCGTTGTTCTTGCGGTGAGAATGTGTTTAGCCTTGCTCCGCCTCCGGTTCGAATTCCGGAATCTCCAGATAGATTGGGATCGCCGAAGCGGTCGAAGAGCTGAACAGCGCCGCATGAACTTGATCATCTTATTTTGCTCATCCGTTTCCAAAGATTTCATGTTGCTTGAGATGGCGTTGAGCAGTGAGCACCAATTCGAAATGCGTATCGTCAACCTGTCGAGCGAGTTCTGTTGATGGCCCGTGCAAGGCGAGCCTCCGTCAGTGCGGGGAATAGGTCCAGCACGCCCGCAGGGCGACCAGCGTTTGGCGGCGGCCTTTGAGTTCAGCACCTCCTTCGAAAAGGCCATAGATCAACGTATCCACGAAGCTGATCACAAGGTTGTCCTTGGGGCGATCAACCCGGCCTTTGCAGCGGGCCGGACCTTCGCTTGCACGTAGTCGCTTGGAAAGAATCGAGCTAACTAAAACGACGAGGTTCTGCACTGCTGCCTTGCCCGGCACTTGGCGGCTGGGAAAGCACATACTCAACAGCGTTCCTCAGATGAAGACGCGCAAGCTCCGCTGGTGGTTGATACGGCGTATCTTGCCGCTGGAGTGTGGGATGCGCACAACGATCTCTGTTCCTCTCGGAGCCTATGCAGGTCTACGAGTTGCTGAGCTTCGAAGAATGCAAATGATGTGAGCCGGTGTTGGATGATTGCGGCGCTCAAAATCCAAACTCTTTCGTAGCGCGTCCGGGTGACCCTTTCGACTTCGAGCTGCCATCGTCCGATAATCTCAGCGAGGTTCTGCGCCTGTAGGTCCCGCGAGCGCCCGAAGAGTCCTCTATTTTCTCAATAAGATCAAAAACGATAGCTACCCAGGTGATAACCATTGACGCGCGGAACGATCCGGCTTTGTAGCAATCCACCGCCTCTTGAAAGTAGCTCCGCGCCTGATCTGTCCTGCAAGAGAACAACCATTCGTCGAGTCTGAAAGCGCCATGTAGCCCCTTATTCACCCGCCGATCCTCGGCGGATTGTAGTGCAGCGAACTGTCCTCCCGGAGATTTTCCCTCTGCGCACATCGTCCGTTGGGGCATACCTCAGCGGTCTTTGTGGGACTCTACCGCCTTCTTGAGTCCGCTGGAGTTGACATGGAGTCAACGGACAAGCTATCAGTGGACCTGATCCTAACGGACTCCGAGGGGACCATGGCCACCGTCCTTTACGCGCGCGTCAGCACCAGCGAGCAGACCATCGAGCACCAACGCACCCAGGCCGAGAAAGCGGGCTTCAAGCTCGATCAGGTCATCTGGGACGATGGCGTCTCTGGCGTCAGCACCAAGCTCGCGAGCGTCCCCAGGGCCGCCGTCTGTTCGACTTGCTCCGCAACGGCGACACGCTTGTCGTGCGCTGGGTCGACCGCCTTGGCAGGAACTACCAGGACATCTGCGACACGATACGCGAGTTCATGCGGCGCGGCGTTGTCATCCGCACGGTGATCAACGGCATCACGTTCGACGGCGCGACCAAGGACGCGATGCAGTGCGCAATCCGTGACGCGCTTGATCGCCTTCATGGCCGCAACGGCTCAGGCGCAAGCCGAAGCGACCAAGGAAGCGCAGCGCGCAGGCATCGCGCATGCGAAGGCAAACGGGGACGCGCGGGTCTACAAGGGCCGCAAGCCGAGCTACAGCCGCAAGCAATTCGAGAATGCACAGGCGATGTTGGGGAAGTCCGCAGCGTTGGTGAGGTCGCAAGGACCACCGGGCTCACTCGGCAGACGGTCTATAGGATCAAGGATGATCCTGCTAGCGGCTGAAGCCGCATTGGCCACTTGGGGGATGTAACCTGATCTGGCGGCATTGCCGAGAAAGTGCGCGCGATGATAGCCACGCGAACCCGCGACGCGCTCTCACGCGCCAAGGCGCGCGGCGTGAAGCTTGGAGGCCCCAAGCTCCCTCAGGCACGCAAGGCCGCCGTAGCCGCCATAGAGGCCAACGCTGATCGTCACGCGGCGAACGTGCTCCCCATCATTCGGCAGATACAGCGCGCAGGCGCAAGGTCACTACGGCAATCGCTGAGGCCCTGAACGCCCGTGGCGTGCCCACAGCGCGCGGGGGGCGCTGGCAAGCGATGACGGTGAGCAACGTGCTGGCGCGAGGACGGTAGCAGTTCATCAGCCAAAGGCTGCTCAGCGCAAAACCTCAACAAAATCGGCCTCAACCGACTCCTGCGACACGCATGCCGCTACCCCCTAGCGGCCCCCACCGGCGACTCACCAGCGGGCGCGCCCTGGGGCTCTCGAGGCATTCTGTGGGGAACGGTGGCCTCTGGCGCGGAGTTCGTCGAAGCTCTTATCCACCGCCGCGCACACCGCCCCAGCCGTCGACCGACTGCGCGGATGGGCGTTGGCAAGCGAAGACGGCAACGACTGCCACGGTGCGATAGCGAGGGCGCGAGCACGGCAGCTCACCTTTCGCTCGATGTCCGATGGGTCCTCCGGGGCTTGCCGTTGTTGGCGAAGGGCCACCGCACCCCATTTCGCAAAAACCGCTAAAGCCCTCGCCGTTGTTGTTTCACCGCGTCGCGTCGTGTGTGCCTCCCTGGGCGCTTGAGCACCAATGAGTTCTCGTTGATCGCAACGCAACTGAAGCGATCCTCGACGCGCGGCCGTCAGCCGTGATGAACCCGCAGGGATTACGCGCGCGTTGTGCGCTTGGGAGCGCGGGCGGTCGCAAATGGTGCGCGAGAGAGCGGATAGCGGCTCATGAGTGGCTCAAGGGGTCCTCAAGCGCCATGAAGCCGCATCGCGCGCTCCAACGGCTCCCCATCGCGCCGACCGGAACGTGCTATGCTGGGCTTCAACGCTGATCCTCAGCTCGGAGAGCCCCATGAGACGGCGGGAGTTGATCACATCTGCTCGGTGGTGCGGCGGTTGTGGGGCCACTTTCCGCTCTTGCGCAGACGCAGGCCCAACGGCCCCTGATTGCTTTCCTTTATGGGTCATCGCCGCTGACTGC
>CAWHPT010000009.1:0-49794 GCA_963831225.1 uncultured Alphaproteobacteria bacterium | reverse complement strand
GTGATCATTGGTGTTGAATACCAGCATTGGGATGTCGATACCGATCGCGCCTTCACCTGTGCGCCTGCTGGCCTGTTTTGCGGTCCCCTTCCAAGCTTCCGCGACTATGATTTGGGCGCCAGCGGGGACTTGGTGGCGCCCGCCTGACCATCAAGACGCAGGGCTGGGGATTCTGGGGACCCCCGGCTGTTGGAAAGGCACCGGTAGCGGTCATGGCGAGATACTGATCAGTTAAGAACCAGCAACTCGACAAGCCCCGGGCAAGCACCCGGGGCTTTTCATTTGGCATGCGGTGATAATTCCAGCGTTGGTAGCCGTCACGCCGCCCCCACCTGTTCGATCCAGTGCAGCGCCGGCACGCAAGCGTGCGGTGTGCACCGCTCTGATCAAAACCGGTTCTGATGGGAACGCTTCGGAGGCTGCGAAGCGATATCAGCTGCGACGCGAAGTCATCCGCGCCTACCAACTGCGCCTTAATAATAGAGGATCGAATCGCCTTTTCCCGTTGCGCAAATTAGGCCAACCAAGGCATCGAGATCTAAGAAAGCCCAACTGGGGCATGGTCTAACGGGGGGTCGATGAGAAAGCTCTTGCTTGGAAGCGTGGCGCTTGCGGCGATGGTCGCAAGCCCTGCAATGGCGGCGGACATGCGGGTCAAGGCGCGCCACCGCCGCCGCCGTCGTCTATGATTGGTCGGGCGCCTATATCGGCTTCAACATCGGCGGCATGTGGTATGACGTCGATCGCAGTATCCTCACCCACGCATCGGTACTTCGTCGCCCTTGGGTCCGGCGCGGCTTCGGCTAACTTCACGACCAACGACACTGATGGGATTTTCGGCTTTCACGCCGGCGCGCAATGGCAGTGGGGTTCCTTTGTGTTTGGTGTGGAAGCGGCGCTGAGCGGATGCTTCGAAGAGTGCCGGGCGGTTACCGGTGTCCTGCCCCCACCGTTCTTACAACCCGGCGCCTCTGGGTGAGCACAAGATCACCAACCTGTTCACGGTCGGCCCCCGGATCGGCTTTGCCTGGGACCGCTTCCTCGTGTTCGCCACCGGCGGCGCCGCCGCCGCCGATCTGAAGGCAACTTATTGCGACGGCGTGACCAGTCTCTGTGGTCCCGGCCGCCAATCCGCTACCTTCGGTGACGGCCAGATCTGGAATTGGGGCTGGTATGTCGGCGGCGGCTTCGACTACATGATCCACAAGGGCGCGCTGGTCGACGTGATCTTTGGTGTTGAATACCAGCATTGGGATGTCGATACGCGATGAGCCTTCACCTGTGCGTCAGTCTCATCGTTTGCAGTCCCCTCGCAGCTTCCGCGATCTATGATACCTTGAGGGCCACTGGCGACCTGGTGCGCGCCCGCCTGACCATCAAGACCCAGGGCTGGGGCATTTGGGGCAAGGCCCCGGTGGCACCGGCGGTCATGGCGAAATACTGATCGAATCCGAAACCAGCTACGCGACAAGGCCCCGGGCAAGCACCCGGGGCTTTTCGTTGCGCGCGCTGCGGCCTGCCCGGCGGATTTGCGATTCACGCCCCGCATGTGCGCGCAGCGCAGCTCATCCCATGCGCTGCCAGCGCCCCTGCGCGTCGGTCTGCCAGTAGGTGACGTCGAAACCTTTCGCCCTGCCCTCGCTCCAGCGCTCGCGCGCGGCGGCGACCGCATCGGGGTCCTCGCCGTCGAAGATGAGCACGATGCGCGCATAGGCTTGCGGCATCGGCCGGAACCGGCGGCGCCGTCGACGAGAAACCGCACGGCGGCGCCGTTGGGATTGTCGTCATTGACGGTGAGCAGGACCGGCTGCTCGCGCGCCTCGGCCTCGCGCCAGGTGCCGTGCGGCAGAAAACTGTCGTCGCGGAAGGTCCAGAGCTGCGCATCGAGCGCCTCCACCCGCTCCTCGGAGGCGGCCTGCACCACCACCCGCCATCCCCGTTCGAGCGATTTCTCGATCAGTGTCGGCAGCACGCGCTCGATCGGCTGGCGCTGCAAGTGGTAAAATAGGAATTCGGTCATGTTCGCATCATCCGCCAGACCTCTGCCGAAGGACGGTCCCTCGATCCGCATTGCGTCACTTCTCGTAATGATCGTCAACCAGGCGCTCCAACAGCCGAACGCCGAAGCCCGAGCCCCAGCTCCGGTTGATGTCCGACTGCGGCGACCCCATGGCGGTGCCGGCGATGTCGAGATGCGCCCATGGCGTCTTGTCGACGAAGCGCAGCAACAGCTGCGCGGCGGTGATCGCGCCGCCGTGTCGCCCCCCGGTATTCTTCATGTCGGCGAACTTGGAATCGATCATCTTGTCGAACTCCGGCCCGAGCGGCATCCGCCAGACGCGTTCGCCGGTCTCGTTGCCGGCCTTGACGAGACGTTCCGCGAGCCTGTCGTCGTTGCTGAACAAGCCGGCATATTCCTGCCCCAGCGCCACGATGATGGCCCCGGTCAAGGTGGCGAGATCGATCATGAATTTCGGCTTGAAGCGCTTGTTCACGTAATGCAGCAGGTCGGCGAGCACGAGCCGTCCCTCGGCATCCGTATTGATGATCTCGATGGTTTGTCCCGACATGGTGGTGACGATATCGCCAGGGCGCTGCGCGTTGGCCCCCGGCATGTTCTCGACCAGCCCGATTGCTCCCACTGCATTGACCTTCGCCTTGCGCGCGGCGAGTGCATGCATGAGCCCGACCACGCAAGCCGCCCCCGCCATGTCGCCCTTCATGTCCTCCATCCCGGCCGCCGGCTTGATCGAAATGCCCCCGGTATCGAAGCAAACGCCCTTGCCGATGAAAGCAATCGGTGCAGCGCCGCGCTTGCCGCCGTTCCAGCGCATGACGACGGTTCGGCTTTCGTGCTGCGAGCCTTGGCCCACGGCGAGCAGCGCGTTCATTCCGAGCTTTTTCATTTCCCTGAGGTCGAGCACCTCGACCGCGGCCCCGAGTTTCTTCAGGTTTGCGCAACGCCGGGCAAACTCCTCAGGGTACAGCACATTGGCCGGCTCGTTGACGAGATCGCGCGCGAGCAGCACGCCGCTCACCACCCCGGCGCGTCGTGCAAACGTCTTTTCCACTGCCGGAACCGCGGCGACCGCAATCGTGACCTTGACCTCCGTCGCTTTTTCCTCGTCGTCCTTGCGTTTCGTCTTGTAGCGCTCGAAAGCATAGCCGCGCAGTTGCAAGCCCACCCCGATGTCGGCGGTCGCATCCGGCTTGACTGGTCCGCCCGGGAGATCGGCGATGACGGTCGCATCCTTCGCCGCCGACGGAAGCTTGCCCATGACCGTGCCGCCGAGCTTGACGAAATCGCGGTTGCCGAGGTCGCGGCTCTTGCCGAGCCCCACGATGACGAGCCGAGTCACGTCGAGGCCGGACGGCGCTGCGATCTCGAGCGCCGAGCCGCTCTTGCCTTTGAAGCTGCTCGCCCGCAGCTGCCCTGGTGACCAGATCCCCGGTGGGCTCGAGCAGCCGGCTCGCAACCGAGCCGAACTTCAACCCTTCTTCGCAGAACAGCACGAGAACACCCTTGGCGCGGGCGGAAAACGGCGCAAATTCAACTTTTACGGCCCCTGGCATGGCATTGTCCTTTGTTGAAACGAGGCGGCGGGGAGCTCAGGCGTGCCCGGAAAGCCCCTACTTTTCCGGTCTTGGAAGGAAATTCGATCGCCTGCGGCTCCCGCCGTGGCCTTCTTGCAACGGTGCCGCATCAACGTTTTATTGTTTGTAGTCAAAGGCTTTGCCTTGGCCAAGCCATGATGTTGACCGATCAAATAGCGGGTATAAGAGGATCGCTGCAATATCGGAGCGCCACTGCGGGCGGGGGCTTGGCGCACCGAGGATTTGACGCGAGCGGGGACGCGTAAGTCGGATGGGGTCGATCGGCCGCTATATTTTCCGCACCACCTTGGGTGCGTTCCTGGTGGTTTGCGCCAGCGTTACTGCGTTGATGTGGATCACGCAGGCCTTGCGCGACATCGACCTGATGACGAATCAAGGTCAAAGCATCTTCGTCTTCATCGGCATCACCAGTCTGATCGTGCCGTTGCTTCTGCAGATCATCGCCCCGCTCGCGCTGATGATCGCGGTTGCGCACGTGCTCAACAAGCTCGGCAACAATTCCGAAATCATCGTGATGAATTCGGCCGGCATGCCGCCGTGGATCCTGTTCCGCCCGTTCCTGGCGGCCGCAATCGTCGTCTCCCTTCTCGTTGCGGCGATCAGCATATTCGTCTCTCCGTGGGGCCTTCGCGAGTTGCGCAGCTGGGCGACCGAGGTTCGCGCCGACCTGGTTAGCAATGTCGTGCAGCCCGGGCGCTTCACCAAGATAGAAGACCGGCTCACCCTGCATATCCGGGAACGACGGCCGAACGGGCAGTTGCTGGGCATCTTCATCGATGACCAGCGCGATGCAAAGGAGCGCGCCACCATCATCGCCGAGCAAGGCGACATCGTGAAGAACGAGCGCGGAATATTTCTCGTGCTGGAGAACGGCAGCGTGCAACGACACGAAACCGGCCAGCGCGATCCCGCGCTCGTCTTGTTCAACAGCTATGGTTTCGACCTGTCGTCGCTGGCGAGCGGTCCGAAGAATGTCAAGTATTCTGTGCGCGAACGCTATCTCTGGGAGCTCGTCAATCCCACCCGGACCGACAAGCAATTCGCCGATCAGCCGGCTCAGAATCCGAGCCGAGCTTCACGATCGCATCACGGCTCCGCTCTATCCACTCGCCTTCGTCGTGATCGCCTACGCCTATCTTGGGGCACCGCGCACCACGCGGCAGGGTCGCACGATCTCGCTGCTCGGCGCGATCGGCGCGGTGGCGGCACTGCGCGGAATTGGTTTTGCCGGCATGATCGCAGGCGTGCATACCCCGCTCGCCATGGTGCTTCCCTATCTCGGGCTGGCGACCGCGTTCGGGCTCGGATATTTTGCGATCTCGCGCGGTGTGATCATCGAACCTCCGGTCCTGGTAACCAACGCTATCTCTGCAATTCTGGAGCGCATCACTCAGCGCAACGGCGCCATGATGGGACAGGCGCCATGATCTTCGGAACGCTTTCGCGGTATTTCGGTTCGCGCTTTCTCTCCGCGGTGTTGGCCGTGTTCGCGGGAACGTTGGTGCTGACCGCGATGATCGACTTCCTCGAGTTGCTCCGGCGCACCGGCGATATCAAGGATGTCGCTACCTTCTCCATCGCCAAAATCACGTTCTATCGCGTTCCCTTCATCACCGAGCGGGTGATGCCTTTCGCGGTGCTGGTCGGGGCGATGTTTTGCTATCTGAACTTGTCGCGACGATTGGAGCTCGTGGTTGCGCGCTCCGCAGGCGTTTCAGCCTGGCAGTTCATTGCGCCGGCTATCGTGATCGCCGCCTTTATCGGTGTCGCGATCATGACCGTGTACAATCCGATTTCGGCGAACTGGCGCGAGCAATCGACCCGCCTGGAAGCCGAGCTGTTCGGACGCGACAGGGGATTCCGCAATCTCGGCAGCGGTTTCTGGCTGCGCCAGCGCAGCGACAGCGACCAGGTGATCATCAATGCCAAGTCGAGCCGGCAGCAGGGAATTCAACTGGCTGGGGTGACGATCTTCAGGTTCGACTCCGCCGACCGGTTTCGTGATCGCATCGAGGCCCGAAGTGCAACGCTCGAAGACGGATATTGGCGGCTCGAGGATGTACGGCTCTATGCCAGCGGCATCGCGCCGACCGAGCACGGGATCTTTCGGCTCAGGACCAGCCTGACGCCGGCACAAGTCGGCGAAAGCTTTGCGACCCCTGAAACGGTGCCGTTCTGGCAGCTGTCTTCGTATATCGACTTGGCCGAGAGCGCCGGGGTCGGCGCCGCCGGCTACCGCCTGCAGTATTATCAATTGCTGGCCCAGCCGTTTTATCTGGTCGCCATGGTGCTGCTGGCCGCTGCGGTCTCTCTGCGCTTCTTCCGGTTCGGGGGCGTTCAAAAGGTGATCTTGGGCGGGATCGGCGCCGGCTTTCTGCTCTATGTGCTGGCCAAGATCGCGGGCGACTTGAGCAAAGCTGGCCTGATGGCACCCCTGGCGGCGGCGGCATTGCCGCCGGCGGTGGGGGGAATTACCGGCTTGATTGCCTTGCTTTATCAGGAGGACGGGTGATGGCGTGGCCGGCCATCGCTTCCTTCTCGCGCCGCCGTACCTTGTGCGGCGCGTCGCTCGCTATTGCATTGGCAGCGGCGTTCGTCGGCGCCTGCGCCGCGCCGTCGCTCGCGCAGCAGGGAATGCTGAGCTTTCCAGAGCGTCCCAAGCCCGCCGTCAAACCCAAGCGAACCGGCGCGCAGGACCAGATGCTCGTTCGTGCCGAGGAGATCAACTACGACTACACCAACGAGCGCGTCGCTGCCGTAGGCAATGTGCAAATTTACTACGCTGATTCATCTCTCGAAGCCGACCGCGTCATCTACGACCAGAAGACCAAGCGGCTGCACGCGTCCGGAAATGTTCGCCTGACCCAGGCGGATGGCACCGTGACCCACGGCGAGATCATGGATCTGAGCGACGATTACCGCGACGGTTTCGTCAACTCGTTGCGCATCGATGCGCCGGAGCAGACCCGCTTCGCCGCATCGCGGGCGGAACGGTCGAGTGGAAATTTCACGGTGTTTCATAACGGTGTCTACACCGCCTGCGAAGCTTGCAAGGAGGATCCCAAGAAGCCGCCGAAATGGCAGGTAAAGGCGGCGCGGATGATTCATGATCAAGGCGAGAAGATGCTGTATTTCGAGGATGCGCGCCTCGAAATCTTCGGCGTTCCGTTGGCCTATATCCCATTTTTCTCGGCGCCCGATCCGACGGTGAAACGCAAGAGCGGCGTGCTGGTGCCGACGTTCGGCTCCAGCACGGTCTATGGACTTGGGGCTTCCGTGCCGTATTTCTGGGCGCTCGCCCCCGACTACGATCTCACCCTGACGCCGATGATCACGACCAAGCAGGGTCCGCATCTGCAGGGCGAATGGCGTCAGCGTCTCGTGAACGGCGCCTATACCGTTCGCGCTTCGGGGATTTTCCAGCTCGACAAAGATGTGTTCATCAAGGACGGCCTTCCCACCCCCGGCTATCGCGAGTGGCGAGGCAGCTTGGAAAGCTCCGGGCAATTCAATCTCTCGGAGAAATGGGTCTGGGGCTGGGATGGCACCTTGCTGTCGGACAAGACCTACCTGCAGGATTACGGTCTCCAGAAATCGGTCCAGTCATCCAACCTGCTCAAATGGACACCGGACTATGCGCTGTCGCAACTCTACCTGGCAGGCCGCGGCGACCGCAGCTACTTCGATGCCCGCACGCTCTACTTCTATGGCTTCTCGCTTGCGGACGACCAGAAGCAAATTCCGATCGTGCACCCCGTGATCGATCATCAATACGTTTTCAAGAGCCCGATCTTCGGCGGCGAGCTCGGCTTTTACAGCAACCTGACCAGCCTCTCGCGGGAGAGCGCCAATTTCGATCCGATATCGAGAGCCGCGGTCACCGGCGGCTTGTGCAGTCCGATGAGCGCCGACCCTGCTGTGAAGAATTCTGCCAATTGCCTGCTGCGCGGCGTGCCGGGCAACTATACGCGGCTTTCCACCGAGGCAACTTGGCGGCGCACGATCATCGACCCCTTCGGCCAGATGATCACTCCGTTCGTCACTGTGCGGGCCGACGCCGCAGATATGAATGTTGCGCCGCAGGTGGGCGTATCCAACTATCTCGATGTCGGCCAGACCGATGTCGGGCGCGTAATGCCGACGGCCGGCGTGGAATACCGCTATCCGCTGATCAGCGTGCAGTCCTGGGGCACACAGACCATCGAACCCATTGCGCAACTCATTTTCCGTCCGGACGAGACCGGGGTCGGCGTTTTCCCCAACGAGGATGCCCAAAGCCTGATCTTCGATGATTCGAACCTGTTCAAGGTGAACAAGTATTCCGGCTGGGACCGGGTGGAGGGCGGCAGCCGCGCCAATGTGGGCTTCCAGTACAACGCCCAGTTCAATCGTGGCGGCAACATCAACATCCTGTTCGGGCAGTCCTTTCAGCTGTTCGGACAGAATTCCTTCGCGCTTGCCGGCACCACCAATACCGGCCTCGACAGCGGTCTCGACACCGCTCAGTCGGACTACGTCGCGCGGGTATCGTACCAGCCGAACTCGACCTTCGCCTTCACGTCGCGATTTCGCATCGGCGAGACCGATTTCACGCTGCAGCGCACCGAGCTCGAAGCCACCGCCAATTTCGGCCGTTGGACCACCTCGATCATGTACGGCAGTTACGCCGCCCAGCCCGCTCTCGGCTTCTTGGATCAGAGGGAGGGGATTCTCGGCAATGCAAAACTGAAGGTGAATCCGAATTGGGTTTTGCTCGGCGCAGCGCGATACGACCTGCGGGCGCACCAGGTCAGCCAGACTCAGATCGGGGTCGGCTACGTCGACGATTGCCTCATCTTGGCCCTGAATTACATTACAGATTATGCCTATAGTGGCAGCGTATCTGTGAATCATACCTACTTGATGCAGGTCAGCTTGCGCACGCTCGGCGGGAACACATCGAATCAAGGGAGCTCGGCGCTCAATTCCGGGGTTCCGGGATTCACCGGCACCCGACAATGAAACGCTCGTTGAGCCCGGTGCTGATAGAGCGAAACGCTGTCGTTATGAGGAGGCGGACGGTGCGACGATGTTCGACAGTGTCATGACATGCCGGATTCTGCTTGTGGCGCTTGCGGTGGCGCTTGCCGCACCGCTGTCGGCGACCATCGCCGGCGCCCAGCAGGTTGTCGTGATCGTCAACGGCGAACCGATAACAGCGCTCGACATCGAGCAGCGCAGCAAGCTTACCCAGTTGTCCACGCAGAAGGCTCCGCCGCGGCAGGAGGTGATCGAAGAGCTGATCGCCGAAAAGCTCAAGATACGCGAGGCCAAGCGATGGCAGCTCGACATCTCCGATTCCGACGTCAACAGCGCCCTTGCCGGGATGGCGGGCCGCATGCGACTTACGATCGAGCAATTGACCGCACAGCTCGCGCGCTCAGGCGTCAACATTGCCACGCTCAAGCACCGGGTTCGGGCAGACCTCGCCTGGCCGCAACTTGTGCGCGGGCGTTACCAGTCCAGCCTGCAGATCGGCGAAAAGGAAATACTCACTGTCATGGAAGCCAAGACCGACGATAGCGTCGGCTATGACTACACCTTTCGGCCGATCCTGTTCCTCGTTCCGGCCGGGGCGTCCGACACGTTCGTCGACGCACGCCGGCGCGAAGCGGAGGCGTTGCGCAGTCGTTTCCAGAATTGCGACGACGGCATGGCGTTTGTGCGCGCCCTCAAGGACGTCGCTATCCGCGAGCAAGTGACCCGGAGCTCGGCCGATATCCCGCCAGATCTGCGCAAGGTTCTCGACGGCATCGAGGTCGGCCGGTTGACGGCGCCCGAAGCCACCAAGCTCGGCATCCAATTGTTCGCAATTTGCGCCAAGAAGCAGTCCTCGGCGGACAACACGCCAGGCAAGCGCAAAGCCCGCGAGTCCATCATGGCCGAACGGTACGAGCAGCGATCGAAGCAATATCTCAAAGACTTACGCCGCGGCGCAATGCTGGAATACAAGTAAGCCGGGTCATGCGACGGCCGTTGGCGCTGACGCTCGGTGAGCCCGCCGGGATCGGACCCGACATCACATTCGCGGCGTGGCGCCGGCGTGCCGAGCTCGACCTGCCACCCTTTTATCTGCTCGCTGATCCGCACTTCATCGCGCAGCGCGCGAAGCGGACAGCTCCCGAAGTAAACAGCGTCGCGGTCGAGCCTGCGCAAGCGGCGGCCGCGTTCGACAGCGCACTGCCCATTGTCGATATCGGGGTGTCGGTAAGCGCAGAACCGGGCCGCCCGGATCGATCGAGCGCGCCGGCAGCCCTGAGCTCCATCCGTCGGGCGGTTTTGGATGTCGGCGCCGGTGCGGCAGCTGCCATCGTCACTAATCCGATCGCCAAGAACGTGCTCTATCGCTCGGGGTTCGCCGAACCGGGACATACCGAGTATCTCGCCAAGCTCGTCGAGCAGGCGACCGGCGTGTCGGCACACCCGGTCATGCTGCTGTGGTCGCCGGAGCTCGCGGTCGTCCCGGTGACAATCCATCTTCCACTCAAGGACGTGATTGCCAAGCTCACCGGCAATCTTATCTTCGAGACCGGTTGCATCGTCGCGCGCGATCTGCAGATGCGTTTCGGTATCGCGCGTCCGCGGCTTGCCGTGGCCGGCCTCAACCCACATGCGGGCGAGGGTGGCGCGCTTGGCGACGAGGATCTCTCGGTGGTGCGGCCGGCCGTCGAGCGTCTCCAGGCCGCCGGCATCGATGCGCGCGGCCCGCTCCCAGCCGATTCTCTGTTTCACGAAGCGGCACGTGCGACTTACGACGTGGCGCTCGCCATGTACCATGATCAGGCATTGATTCCGATCAAGACCCTTGCGTTCGATCACGCGGTCAATGTGACGCTCGGACTTCCGTTCGTGCGCACCTCGCCGGATCATGGCACTGCATTCGATATCGCCGGCACCGGCCGCGCCGACCCCGGAAGCCTCATCGCGGCGCTGAAGCTTGCTGCGAGGCTCGCGAACGGCCCCGGCCCGCAACCGGTCACGCGCCGCGCATGAACGCCGTCGACGACCTTCCTCCGCTGCGGGAAGTGATCCGTCGATATGGCCTGCGCGCCAGGAAATCGCTCGGTCAGAACTTTCTCCTCGACCTCAATCTCACCGTCCGCATCGCTGGCGCCGCCGGCCCGCTCGACGGCGTGGATGTGGTCGAGGTCGGTCCTGGACCGGGCGGGCTCACACGTGCGCTGCTGGCGCAGGGTGCAAATCGCGTGATCGCAATAGAGCGTGATGAGCGCGCGATCGCGGCACTGCATGAGATCGGCGTGCGCTATCCCCGCCGACTCGAGATCGTTTCCGGCGATGCGCTCGAATTCGATCCGCGTCCTTATCTCGAGAGCGCGCCGGCGCGTGTGGTCGCGAACCTGCCATACAACATTGCCAGCGCGCTGCTGGTTTCTTGGCTCACGATCGAACCATGGCCGCCGTGGTACGACCGCTTGGTGCTGATGTTCCAGCGCGAGGTAGCCGAACGCATCATCGCTGCGCCCGGCGGCAAGAGCTACGGACGCCTCTCGGTGCTCGTGGGCTGGCGCGCCCAGGCACGCATTCTCTTCGACGTCGCCGGCACGGCGTTCGTGCCGCCCACCACGGTGACGTCCTCGCTGGTACGTCTGGTGCCGCGAGAAAGGCCGCTTCCAGCGGACCGACGCACGCTCGAGCGAGTGACAGAAGCTGCCTTCGGTCAACGGCGCAAGATGCTCCGCCAGTCACTGAGATCGCTCGGGACCGATACGCTGGCACTGCTGGCGAGCGCTGATATCGATCCGACCGCACGCGCTGAACAAATTCCGGTCGAAGGATTTGTCGCGCTGGCGCGGGCTTTGGCGGGCGAGCATGGCCCGCGGCCGTAGCGGAGGCGGCACGCGCCAATCATGTCGCCGCCGCGACGCAATGAGGCTCACAGATCCGACTGTAGACCGCGCACATATGCCGAAATCCACGGCTGGCGCTCACGCTTCAATCGTTCGACCGTCAAGATCGCGTATATCCGATCGAAGGTCTCCCTGATATCGTCGTTGACGACGACGTAGTCGTATTCGGCCCAATGACTCAACTCGTCGCCCGCTTTCGCCATACGCCCTTCGATCACTCCCTCGTCATCGAGCGCGCGGGCGCGCAACCGGCGTTCCAGCTCGGTGACCGAGGGAGGCAGGACGAAAATGCTGGCCATCTCGCCGCGGGCCCTTTCGCGAAGTTGCTGGGTTCCCTGCCAATCGATATCGAAAAGGACGTCGTGGCCGGCAGCCAACGCTCGTTCGACCGGCGATCGCGGCGTGCCATAGAGATTGCCGAAGACATTCGCCCATTCGAGCAGCTCGTCGTGCGCGATCATTTCTTCGAACCGTGACCTGTTGATGAAGTGGTAATCGCGGCCGTCCATTTCGTTGGCGCGTTGCGGCCTCGTCGTTACCGACACCGAGAGCTCGACCGCCGGATCAGCCTCGAGCAGCTTGCGCGCCAGCGTGGTCTTGCCGGCACCCGAAGGTGATGAGAGCACGAGCATGAGGCCGCGGCGTGGGCCACCCCTTTGCTGCTCGACGCCGCTCGCCGTCATCGGCTCATTCCAGATTTTGCACTTGCTCGCGGAACTGCTCGACGACGCTTTTGAGCTCCAGTCCGATATTGGTCAGTTCCACGTCGTTTGATTTCGAGCACAGCGTGTTCGCCTCGCGATTGAGCTCCTGGGCGAGGAAATCGAGCCGCCGGCCGATCGCCCCACCCTGGGCGATCAGCCGCGTCGCTTGCGTGACATGCGAGTCGAGCCGGTCGAGCTCCTCGCGGATATCGGCTTTGCTGGCGATGAGGATCGCCTCCTGGTGCAGGCGGTCGGGATCGAGCCGGTTGGACGAATCGAGCAGCAACGCAATCTGCTCGGCAATCCGGGCCTTGATTGCTTCCGGCTGGCGGCCGGGTGCGCGGTCGGCGCGCGTCGCCAAGTCCGCGATTTCGGTGAGACGCTCGGTCAGGACCTGTCCCAGAATTGCGCCTTCTTGCCGGCGCATGGCAGCAAGATCCGCCACGGTTCGCTCGAACCCGGCAATAACCGCCGCTTCGGCGGCGCGGCGCTCGTCCTCGCCTTCGTCCTCGTCGACGATCTCGATCACGCCCCTGAGTGAAAGAATCCCGTCGAGCCGAGGTGCCGCGGCTTCCACCCGGCCGGCAAGATTCTTGATGGTCGCGAGCACGGCGGCGAGCACCGGCTCATTGACGCGGACTACCGGTGCGATGCCCTGGCGCTGCACTGTGAGCGTTCCGTAGACCGTGCCCCGCACCAGCGCCTGCGCGCCAGTGGCGCGAACTGGCCCCTCCACGGCGTCCCAACCCGCCGGCAATCGCAGGCGCAGATCGAGTCCCTTGGCGTTGACCGATTTGAGCTCCCATGACCAGCTGTGTGCAGCGCTGACGCCACTGCCGCGTGCGAAGCCAGTCATGCTGGAGAGCGCCATCTTCACCATCTCGCGAGGAGTGCGTGGCCGCATTCATGTCAGGGGAAGGAAGCGACGCGCAATCGAATCTTATTGCGCCTCGGCGGCGCGTGGTGAGCCGTTCGCGCTCCGCTTACCTCGTTGCGCAGGCGCCGGCGCCGCCCGTGTCGGCGCGGCCGGTGCTTGCGACTCCGAGGACGACGCGTCTCCCCCGCGCTGCTCCTGCTCGATGACTTGCAAGCGCGCGACGTTCTTCTGGTGCTGTTCGTAGGTTTCGGCGAAGGCATGTCCGCCTGTGCCGTTGGCCACGAAAAACAGCTCTTTCGTGCGCGCCGGGCTGGCAGCGGCCTCGATCGAGGCTCGGCCCGGATTGCCGATGGGCCCGGGCGGCAGGCCGTCGATGATATAAGTATTGTAAGGCGTGGGCTGAGTAATGTCGGCTTTGCTGATCGGCCGACCGAGCGAACCTTTGCCGAAGGCCAGACCGTAGATAATGGTCGGATCTGACTGAAGCTTCATCTTTTGCTTGAGCCGGTTCGCGAACACGGCGGCAACTCGCGTGCGCTCCTCGGGCTTACCGGTTTCCTTCTCGATGATCGACGCAAGAATCACCAGCTGCTCGGGCGTCTTCAGCGGCAGATCGGGATTGCGGCGCTCCCATACCTCTCGCAGCAGACGATCCTGCGACTGGCGCATGCGTGCGATCATCTGCTCGCGGGTAAAGCCCCGGTTGAAATTGTAACCGTCCGGCAGCAGGCTTCCTTCTCTCGGAATGTCCTTGATGTTACCGGATAGGATGTCGTTCTCGAGCAACCGGGCGACGATCTGCTCCGATGTCAGGCCCTCTGGAATGGTGAGTTGGTGTTGGACCACTTTGCCGTCGACGATGGTCTCGACCACGTCGCGGACGCTGGCCTGCTTCTGGAAGAGATATTCGCCGGCCTTGAGGCCGGCGCGTGCCTTGAGCGCGAACACACCGCCGATGAAGATGAGCCGGTGCTCGTCGATGACGCCTTCTCGCTTGAGCAGATCCGCGATGTCCATCATGCCGGAGCGAGGCGGGATGTTGACCACCTTGTCCTCCTGCAACGGACCCGGCGCTTCGAATCGTGCCTTGCCAATGACCGCGGCCGCCCCACCGATGAGCAAGACGAGCGCGAGGACGGTGAATATGGCATTGCCGATGATCACAAGCGGATTGCGCGCACGCCTGGATGGACGGAGAGAACGGGTGGGCAAAGGCACGTGATCCGGCTCCAGAGCAGCGCGCGGGCTGCGCGGCGTGATTCGTTTGGGCTCCATCAGCGAACCGGCTGTTCCCTCAGGTCGCCCGGACATGGGCGGTTCTGGCTCGTTCGCGCCAAACGACGTCCGTCCGGGCGACGAGACGGTGCCGGAAACTGGCAGTGCAAGTGTCGCGGCGGCCGAAACCCGCCTGAACTTATCCGAATTCGGGCGATCCAGCCTAGGCAAATCGGTCTTGAGCGTTCCGCCCCCCGCGCCAGCCGGCAGGCAATCGCCCTGCCTTGCAACCTTTGCAGCCGAGCCCGGCGCATCGACGGTCGCGGCTTTCTCCATTGTTGCCGCAGCGGGTACGTTCGTCATCCCCATTGCGTTTGAGACGGAGGATGTCGGGAGCCGCGGCCCCCTCTTGGTCTCCGCTGGGCGCCCATGCGAGGATGCAGCCGCTTGCACCCGCAGAGCGTCGGGGTCGCGACCCTTGCTCTCGGGCGGCGTGTTGCCGGTATTCACCGCCGTGTCCCCACCCTGACGCCCACCATGGCCGCCACCGCCCGGGTCTCGTCGGCCTGGTCTGGACCACGCGCCTCGGAAAGCGAGCTCGCTATCTTCCGCCGGTCTGCGTTCACGACTCGAGCGGAGCAAGCCCACCGGACCCCGCACCATCAGAAAGGAATATGGCCAAACGTAGGAGCGGACTACTTTCACATGTGGAGCGAGACGGTTTCATGAGATCGTGCTGAGCGCCGCTGCTAATCGACGAGCCGGCGAAATACCAGCGACGCATTGGTCCCCCCGAACCCGAACGAATTCGAAAGCACCACGTCTACCTCCCGCCTGCGGGACTGGTGCGGCACCAGATCGATCGGCGTCTCCACCGAGGGATTGTCGAGATTGATCGTCGGCGGCACCACCCCGTCACGCATCGCGAGAATGGAGAAGATGGCCTCGACCGCTCCCGCCGCACCCAACAGATGCCCGATCGAAGATTTGGTCGATGACATGCATATGCGGCCGGCGGCATTGCCGACGAGACGATGCACCGCGCCGATCTCGATCTCGTCGCCGAGCGGGGTCGAGGTACCGTGCGCATTGATGTAATCGATCTCCGCCGGCGGAATGCCGGCGCGCGCGATCGCCGCCTTCATGCAGCGCAACGCACCGTCGCCATCCTCGGCCGGCGCCGTGATGTGATGGGCATCTCCCGACAGCCCGTAACCGACGATCTCGGCATAGACCCTGGCTCCGCGCCCCTTGGCGTGCTCCAGAGTTTCCAGCACGAGGATGCCTGCGCCCTCGCCCATCACGAAGCCGTCGCGATCACGGTCATAGGGGCGCGATGCACGTTCCGGCGTGCTCATTGAACGAAGTGGACAAGGCGCGGCACGCGATGAATCCTGCCATGCCGATGCGGGAAATCGGCGATTCTGCGCCGCCGGCGACCATCACGTCGGCATCGCCGAGCGCGACCATCCGCGCAGCATCTCCGATTGCATGCGCGCCGGTCGAACAGGCGGTCACGACCGCATGGTTCGGCCCCCTCAGGCCATGAGCGATCGAGACATATCCGGAGGCGAGATTGATCAAGCGACCGGGAATGAAGAACGGCGATACGCGGCGCGGACCTTTCTCCTTCAGCACGATCGCGGTGTCGGCAATGCCGGACAGACCGCCGATGCCGGACCCGATGATCACGCCGGTCTTGATCTGGTCCTCGTAGGTGGCGGGCTTCCAGCCGGCATCCTCCAGCGCCTGTTTCGCAGCACCCATGGCGAAGATGATGAAATCGTCGACTTTGCGCTGTTCCTTCGGCTCCATCCATTGATCGGGATTGAATGTCCCTTCGGAGCCGTCGCCGCGTGGAACCTGGCAGGCGATCTTCGCCGCCAAATCGGACACGTCGAATGTCTCGATCCGTCTTGCTCCGCTCCCGCCGTTGATGAGACGCTGCCACGTCAACTCGACGCCGCAAGCCAGAGGCGTCACCATGCCCAGCCCTGTGACGACCACTCGTCTCATCTGCGACTCCCTGGCCGCCCACCCCCGCCGATACTCGTATGCTCCCGACGCCGATATGCGCCAAGGCGATGTCCGATCGAAGCGATCGTGAGATCCCGCCGCAGCCGGCGGAAGTCAGCTTTTCGCGTTCTTTTCGAGAAACTTGATGGCGTCACCGACCGTCAAGATGGTTTCCGCGGCATCGTCGGGGATCTCGCAACCGAATTCCTCCTCGAACGCCATGACGAGCTCGACGGTGTCCAGACTATCGGCACCGAGATCGTCGATGAAGCTGGCGTTCTCGGTCACCTTCTCGGCTTCGACGCCCAAATGCTCCACCACGATCTTCTTGACCCGCTCGCCAATATCGCTCATCGCTGCAACCTCGTGTCCTTTGAATTGGGCTCGATCGGTGGGCACCCCCGAGCCACCCGGCATTTGGGCTGACATGATGTCCGGCAACATGTCCGGCGACGGATCATCCGGGCCGCGAGCGGACCCTCTGAGACGATTGGCCCCGTTAGTGCCGCCCCAGCCAAACGAAGTCCCGGTTACCACACTTCAAATGCCTTGACCAGCGTGGCCGCGGTCCACTGCGGGTCCACGCGGGTTCACCACAACCTCGGGCTCGGCACAAGCGAGGGGTCAAATCATCGCCATCCCGCCGTTCACGTGCATGGTTTGCCCGGTGACGTAGGCGGCTTCATCTGAGGCCAGAAACACCGCGGCCGCCGCGATATCGGCGCCGGTCCCGAGCCGGCCCGCGGGTACCCGGGCGAGGATGGCCTGGCGCTGATTGTCGTTGAGCTTGTCGGTCATCGCCGTGGCGATGAATCCCGGAGCAATCGCATTGGCAGTGATCCCGCGTTTCGCATATTCGGCGGCGACAGATTTGATCAGCCCGATGACGCCGGCTTTCGTTGCGGTGTAATTGCTCTGGCCAGCATTGCCGGTGATGCCGACCACGGAACTGATGCCGATAATCCGCCCGCAGCGGCGCCGCATCATCCCACGCACAGCCGCACGGACAAGGCGGAACGTCGCCGTCAGATTGACCGCAATCACCCGATCCCAGTCCTCGTCGCGCAACTGGACCAGGAGGTTGTCCTTCGCGATTCCCGCATTTGCTACCAGGATATCGAGCCTGCCCATCGTTTGCTCCGACTTCGGCACCAGCAGCTCGATCTCGGCGTTGTCCGCGAGGTTGCAGGGGAGCACGTGGACACGATCTTTCAGCTCGCCGGCAAGCTGATCCAGCAATTCGCGCCGGGTCCCAGACAAAGCGACGGTCGCGCCTTGATGGTGAAAGGAACGCGCAATCGCATTCCCGATTCCGCCGGTAGCTCCGGTGACGAGTGCGGTTTTGCCGGTCAGATCGAACATGGAGTTAGCTTCCCTCTCAGGAGTGCTCAGACCTGCGCGTGACTTGCCTTGAAGGCGGCGACGTCGTCGGCCGTCCCGATGGGAATGCCGATTGCTCCCTCGGCAATGCGCTTGACAAGCCCGCTCAACACCTTTCCGGCGCCGACCTCATAAAATGTAGTTACGCCCTGACCGGCCATGAAGGCGATCGACTCGCGCCAGCGCACCGTTCCAGTGACCTGCGCAACAAGTGCGGCGACAATCTCGCCGGGATCGCTGATCGGGCGGCCCAGAACGTTCGCGATGACCGGTACCGAGGGCGGCTTGACCGACACTTTTGCCAGCGCCTGCGCCATGGCGCCGGCGACCGGCCGCATCAGGGAGCAATGGAAAGGAGCCGATACCGGCAACATCGCGGTGCGACGCGCGCCTCTTGCCCTGGCGATCTCGACGGCACGTTCGACCGCGGCTTTGTGGCCGGAAACGACCACCTGCCCGGCGCCGTTGTCGTTGGCGGCTTCGCAGACCTGTGCCCCTGCGGCCTCGGCCGCAACCGCCACCGCCTGATCGAAGTCGAGCCCCAGCAGCGCCGCCATGGCCCCGGTCCCGACCGGAACCGCGTTCTGCATGGCACGGCCGCGCAGGCGGAGCAGCCTCGCAGTATCAGCGACACTGAGCGCGCCGGCGGCCGCCAACGCCGAATATTCCCCGAGCGAATGTCCGGCAACGAAACGCGCATCGCGCGCGAGCTCGACGCCAGCCTCGGATTCCAGCACCCGCATGGCTGCAAGCGACACCGCCATCAGTCCCGGTTGTGCGTTTTCGGTCAAGGTGAGCGTATCGGCGGGACCTTCCCACATGATGCTGGTAAGCTTCTCGCCGAGAGCGGCATCGACCTCGTCGAATACTGCACGAGCCGCTGCGAACCGGTCGGCGAGCGCCTTGCCCATGCCGACCGACTGGCTTCCTTGACCGGGAAAAACGAAAGCATCGAACATCCCCTGCCCCTCTAACGAAGACTTCAGCCCTAAACAACGCAATCTTCCGCTGTCAAGCACATGCGGCGGTACGCACCAAACGGCACCTTGCCTTTTGGCCGTGACTGCTTATAAACCGCGCTTCCGCTCGATCCTGGCCGGGAGCTGAACGGACGGCCGCCCAATCGGCAGGGCCCTCGTGGTCCGGCGTCCCGTGCTCCCGCCTTCTGAGCTTTCGAGCCTTTCCCGAAAGGGGCTCGAAGGGCTACGCGCCGGGTGAGCACGAGAACAAGGAAAGGGCATCCGGCATGCCGCTCTACGAACACGTATTCCTGACGCGCCAGGACGCCAGCGCGCAGCAGGTCGAAGAACTTACAGCACAATTCAAGGGCGTCATCGAGCAGATGGGAGGCAAGGTCGCCAAGGCCGAGCAATGGGGAGTGAAATCCCTCTCCTATCGGTTGCGCAAAAATCGCAAGGCCCATTTCACGCTTTTCAACGTCGAGGCGCCGCCGGCGGCCCTCAACGAGGTCGAGCGGCAAGAACGGCTCAATGAAGACGTCCTTCGCTACCTGACCATACGCGTGGACGAGCATGAGGAAGGCCCATCCGCAATGATGCGCAAGGTCGACCGCGACCGCGAGCGCGATGACCGCGGCTTCGGCTTTCGAGACCGCGATCGCGGCAGCTTTCGAGATCGCGACCGTGACCGTGGCGAGCCCCGCCGCGACCGTGATCGCGACAGCCGCCCGGCGCGCGAGAGAGCCGAAGAGCCCGCTTCGGCGCCGATCGAGGAGTGATGGCCATGGCATTTTCGCCCACCCAAACGCGCCGGCCATTCTTTCGCCGCCGCAAGACTTGTCCGTTTACCGGCACCAATGCGCCGAAGATCGATTACAAGGACGTCAGGCTGTTGCAGCGCTATGTCTCCGAGCGCGGCAAGATCGTTCCCAGCCGGATTACCGCGGTTTCCGCGAAGAAGCAGCGGGAGCTCGCCCGCGCCATCAAGCGGGCGCGTTTCCTCGGGCTTTTGCCTTACGTGATCAGATGACGGACGACGGACGACCGACGACGGACGAGGCAACGGGCTCACTTATCTATCTTGTCCGTCGTCTGCTCTCTGTCGTCCGTCTCGGTTTAGGTTGGGCCGGACATTGATCCGTCTCTAACCGCTGATGAGGCGGGACAGCGCAGCGATGATGCAATCGTCCTTGTCGGACTGGGAGCAGGCGCGGCAGCGGCGCTGCTGTTCGCGTCCGTGGTGTCCGGGTCGATCGCCGCGATCTTTCTGTTTTATCTTGCGCCCCTGCCGATCTTGATCGCTGCGCTGGGCTGGAGTCACTTGGCGGGGCTCATCGCCGCCGCTTCCGCTACGGCAGTGATTGCAGCAGCTATCCGGCGTCTTCTTCATCGCCGTGCCGGTGATCGCCTTCGGAGCATGGTGGCTCGGCTATCTGTCGCTGCTGGCACGGCCCGCATCGAACGGCAGCGGATCCGATCTCGAATGGTACCCGGTCGGACGGCTTGTGCTTTGGGGAGCCGTGATCGGCACCCTGGTGGTCGCAGCCGCAGTACCGAATTTCGGCATCGATCAGGAGAGCCTGCAAGCGGCCCTGCGCAAGACCTATCAACGCATCCTGCGCGATCAGTCGGTGATCGACATGCTGGTCGTGGCAGTTCCGCCGGCGGCTGCCGTGTTCTCGACCATCACCAACCTCTTCAATCTGTGGCTCGCCGCGCGGGTGGTGAAAATTTCGGGCCGGCTCAAGCGGCCATGGCCGGACCTGGCGGCCTTGACGTTGCCGCCCTCCGCGATCGGGATGGCTCGCAGCTGCCATCGCCGGCTCGTTCCTTCCCGATCTGATCGGCGTTCTTTCAGGAGCGTTTGCGGCGAGCGTTGCTCATGGTCTTTGCTATCCTGGGCTTGGCCGTCCTGCACGCGATCACGCGCGGGATGAACAGTCGCATCGTTGTCCTTACGGCGGTCTATGCCGCCACCATCGTGCTCGGCTGGCCGATCTTGGCGATCTCGATCCTGGGTCTGGCGGAGACCGCCTTCCACATCCGTGATCGGGTCGCCCGAAAGCGCGGGCCTCCGAGCTTACGGACTTGAGGCCGCGCAGCCGATCAATCAACGCTCTTTGACCCAAATGGAGAGACTGCAATGGAAGTGATCCTGCTCGAGCGTGTTGCCAAGCTTGGCCAGATGGGCGACGTGGTGCGCGTCAAAGATGGCTTTGCGCGCAATTTCCTGCTGCCCAAGGGCAAGGCGCTGCGTGCTACAAAAGAGAACCGCTCTCGCTTCGAGACGATGAAAGTAGACCTCGAAGCGCGCAACCTCGAGCAAAAGGGCGAAGCCGAGAAGGTAGCCCGGAAGCTCGACGGGAAAAGCTTCACGGTCCTGCGCCAAGCAGCGGAGGGCGGCCAGCTTTACGGTTCGGTGTCACCGCGCGATCTCGCCGCCCTGGTCAGCGGGCAAGGTTTTGCGGTCGGTCGCGCGCAGATCGCACTCAATACGCCGATCAAGGCGATTGGCCTCCACAAAGTGCCGGTGACGCTCCATCCGGAGGTCGAGGCAACAATCAACGTGACGGTTGCGCGTAATGCGGACGAAGCCGGACGAATCGCCCGCGGCGAGGACATCTCCATCGCTCGCGAGCAAGGAGAGGCGACCGCCGAGGAGGCCGCAGCGAAGGCGGAAGCATTTTTCGAGGAGGAAGCGGCAGAGGGAGCCCGCTCCGCTGACGACGCGGCCGGGTCGATATGACGAGTATCAGATCCCGCGCAAAGCGATCAGCCGCTATTCCTCGAATTCCGGGATGGACGGCCGAGTGGGGGGCGCCGCTGCCTGGGCCGGGATGGCATCAGCGTCGCCCCCCGGAACTGCGGCCAGTGGAAATTCACCGGCCTCCACGCTGTCCGACGGGCGGCGAGGTCTGCCGGTCGCTGGCGATGGTTTGCCCGAATCTCCCGGCTGACGCCAGCCCGGCAACGCCGCCTGGCCCGCCCCCAAAACCGCCGGCCGCCGCTGCTGAACGGCACGTGGATCACTGCCGATGGACGGCAAGATAAGCCGCCATCGCGGCCGCTTCCCGGCCACCTGTCGAATAGTGCTCGGACAAGAAACCCGCGCTCGTCGGCCTGAGCTCGCGTGCACTGCGGTGACAGGCATTGCAGGTGTTCGAGAATACTTGCGCGGGGGTCATGCCCGCATCGATGTTCGACTGGGCGTGGGCGGACACGCTCGCCAGACAGGAAGGCGGCGATCATGCCAAGGCACAGTTCCGAATTCTCCCCGACACGATCGCCTCCGCCACTTCGGCCGCCTCCCGCCATCGGGCCGTCCTGGCCCCGGGAGGATGGCCCCGCCCCCATCAGCCGCTCTTCGACACGTTGCCGTGCCGAAAAGAGTTTGTTTTAATCGCCCTGTCCGGGGCGGCTGGTGCCATGGACCCAGGTCCATCTATTCGCACCCTATTCGCACCGACGCCGGTGGACGGTAATTGTGTCGTAGGCGTGACGGATGCGAACGCGGTGATGCGACGGGAGGCGGCCGATGGATCGGTTGCTTCGGATGGCATTGAACAATTTGATCCGCGCGGGGAATCTTCCGGCTGACCACCGCGCGAGGGTCGACCTTTACCTGCGGAGACGGAAGCGGGAAGCCGGTAGCGATCCGCTTCACCTCCCACGCAGCCGAACGCCGCATTCTCATCGATCCCGAGTTGAGGTTCGGCGAAGCCTACATGGATGGCGGCATCGTCGTAGAGCAGGGCTCGATCGCCGACGTGTTGGCCATCGTGCTGGGCCAACGCCGCGACGGCAGGCCCCCGGTCTGGGCGCAATTGCAGTGGATGCTGCGCTACCTGCATCGCCGTTTCAAGCAATTCAATCCGCCTCCGCGCGCCCGTCTCAATGCCGCACACCATTATGATCTGGATGGCCAGCTCTATGCGCTATTCCTCGACGCCGACCGGCAATACAGTTGCGCCTATTTCGAGGTAGCCGAGCAGTCGCTCGATGATGCTCAAGTCGCCAAGAAACGTCATCTTGCGGCGAAGCTTCTGCTCACCAAGGACCACACCGTGCTGGACATCGGCTGTGGATGGGGCGGGCTTGCACTCTATCTGGCGGAGTTTCTAGGAGCGCGAGTCACCGGAATTACCCTCTCGCAGCAGCAGCATGCGTATGCGGGCATGCGCGCGGCAGAGAAGGGCCTGTCCGACAAGCTCGGTTTCCGTCTGCAGGACTATCGCGATGTGAAGGAGAAGTTCCATCGCATCGTTTCGGTCGGCATGTTCGAGCATGTCGGCGTTGGCTTCTACGATTCCTTCTTCCACAGCTGCAGCGCACTTCTCGAGCAGGACGGAGTGATGTTGCTGCATTCGATCGGACGATCCGAAGGCCCCAATGTGACAAATCCCTGGATCGCAAAATACATCTTCCCCGGCGGTTACATCCCCGCCCTGTCGGAGGTGCTGCGGGCCGTCGAGCGCGCTGGCCTGCTCGTGACCGACATCGAAATCCTGCGCTTGCATTATGCCGAGACCCTCAAGGCCTGGCGCGAACGCTTCCTCGCCCACCGCGAGCAGGCGGAGCGACTTTACGACCAGCGATTCGTTCGAATGTGGGAGTTCTACCTGGCGGCGGCCGAGATGGCATTCCGCGAGCAGGCGATGATGGTGTTCCAGATGCAACTGACCAAGCGCCAGGGCATCGTACCGCTGACGCGCGACTACATCACCCGGGAAGAGGCACGGCTGCGCACGCTCGAACGAGACACTCGGCCACCGCTGCGCCTCGCCGGAGAATAGGCTGGCGCAACCGTTCGCGCAGCGGCCGGGCCGGTCAAGGGCCTGGGTAGCGGTTCCAGCTGTTATTTTCGCCTATCGTGAGTATCGGGGAAACCGGCAATGAGCCGTCGCCCCGAATCAGGCCAGGGTGTAAGTGCGCCTCTCTTCGACGATTTGGAACACGATCGCAACCTCATCATGGGCCCGCTGGATTTGGCTGCTCGCAAGCCAACAGAACAGATACCGCCGGCCTATCGTGCGGCTCCGCACAATATCGAGGCCGAGCAGGCGCTGTTGGGGGCCGTTCTGGTCAACAACGAGGCACTTTACCGGGTCAGCGACTTCCTCGAACCGCAGCATTTCTTCGAGCCGATCCACCAGCAGATTTACGATATTTCGCGCAGCCTGATCCGCACCGGCAAGCTCGCTTCTCCAGTCACCTTGAAAACCTTCCTGCCTGCGCAGACCGACATTGCCGGGCTGACCGTCGCGCAATACCTCGCCCGCCTCGCGGCCGAAGCAACCACCATCATCAACGCGGTGGACTATGGGCGCACGGTCTATGACCTCGCCACTCGGCGCGAGCTCATCCAAATCGGCGAGGATATGGTCAACGTCGCATTCGACGCACCGGTCGATTTCGCTCCCCGCGAGCAGATCGAGGACGCCGAGCGCAGACTGTACGAGCTCGCAGAGCAGGGACGCTATGGCAGCGGATTCCAGAAATTCGAAACCGCTCTGACCACCGCCGTCGACATGGCAGCACGCGCGTATCAGCGCGAAGGAAAGCTCTCGGGGCTCGCCACTGGCCTCAAGGACCTCGACAGCAAGATGGGCGGTCTGCAGTCGTCGGATCTCATCATCGTCGCCGGCCGCCCCGGCATGGGCAAGACGGCTCTCGCCACCAACATTGCCTATAATGTCGCGCGCGCATGGCGGGGCGAGGTTCGCACCGACGGACACATCGACACGGTGAACGGCGGCATCGTCGGCTTCTTCTCGCTCGAAATGTCGGCCGAGCAGCTCGCCACGCGTATCATCGCCGAGCAGAGCGGGCATTCCCTCGAGCACCATAAGACGCGGCGGGATCAATGAACGCGACTTCGAGAAGATCAAGGATGTAGCAATCGAGCTGCAGCACTTGCCGTTCTTCATCGACGAGACCGGCGGATTGACCGTCGCGCAGCTTGCCGCGCGAGCGCGGCGCTTGAAGCGGCAGAAAGGGCTCGATCTCCTGGTCATCGACTACATCCAGTTGCTGCAGGGCTCGAGCCGCAGAGCCATGGAAGGCCGCGTGCAAGAAGTGACCGAGATCACGACCAGCCTCAAGGCACTCGCGAAGGAGCTCAATGTGCCGGTCCTGGCGCTTTCGCAGTTGTCGCGTCAGGTCGAAAATCGCGACGACAAGCGGCCGCAGCTTTCGGATCTGCGCGAATCCGGCTCGATCGAGCAGGATGCCGACGTGGTGATGTTCGTTTTTCGTGAGGAATATTACCTGAGCAACAAGGAGCCGCGGCCAGGATCGGACGAGTATGCGAAGTGGCAGGTCGAGATGGCGGCCGTGCATGGCAAGGCCGAGGTCATCATCGGCAAGCAACGCCATGGACCGACCGGCACCGTCAATCTCCAGTTCGAAGCAGCGGTCACGCGCTTCGACAATCTCGCCCGCGAAGATCAGCTGCCGGAGCAGGTGTGATCGCTCGCGCATCCGGAGAAATCGTGCTTGTCGAATGCGGGCATTCAGCTGCCGGAAGCCGGCTCACTGCCCGGGCCGCGGGCCGACAACTGAAACGTCACGACGCTGGACGAGCGCAGCGCAGACAGCCATAAACGTCTCATGACCATTCACGATCCTGACTTGCGGCTGGCACATCTATCGCCGATGACGCCGCGGGAAGCCGAAGCCGGTGGTGTCCTGACCATCGACCTCTCCGCTATCGAGGCCAATTGGAAGAAGCTGTCCGGCATGACGGTGCCGGTCGAGTGCGGTGCCGTGGTGAAGGGCGATGCTTATGGCTGCGGGCTCGAGCCGGTCACCAGAAAGCTCGTCAAGGCCGGCTGCAGGACGTTCTTCGTTGCCGACGTGGTTGAAGGCCGCCGCGTGCGCGAGCTCGCACCCGAAGCCATCATCTACGTTCTCAACGGTCTGATACCAGGCACCGCGCAGACTTTCGCTTCTGATCGTCTTCGGCCCGTGATCAACAGCGTGACCGAGCTTGCGGAATGGGATGCCTTCGTTGCGTCCAGGAGTTGGCGCGGTGGCGCAGCGCTCCATGTCGATACCGGAATGAACCGCCTCGGGATCACAACCGACGAGGCAGTGGCCGTCGCACCCCGCATCCAATCGGAAAATCACGGCTTCGTGCTGTTGATGAGCCATCTGGCTTGCGCCGAAACGCCTGACCATCCCATGAACGACCGCCAGATCCGGCTTTTTCGCGAGATTCGCATCCTCTATCGGGGTGTTTCCTCCTCGCTCGCCAATTCCTCCGGCATTTTCCTGGGCGGCACCTTGTATTGCGACTTGGTTCGGCCGGGCATCGCACTCTATGGCTCAAACCCGACGCCTGGAAAGCCAAATCCCATGCGTCCGGTGGTCGAGCTGAAAGGCCGAATCATCCAGGTGCGCTCTATCAATAAGGGCGAGAGCGTGGGGTACGGCGCGAGCTGGACCGCCGGGCGGCCGACCCGCATTGCAGTGGTGGCCGTGGGCTACGCGGATGGTTTCTTGCGCTCGGCTGGTGCTGCCAAGGGCAAGCCCGCCGGCGAGAGCATTGTCGGCGGCAAGCGCTGTCCAATCATCGGCCGTGTGTCGATGGACCTGTTCGCGCTGGATATCACCGATCTTGCCGCCGGCAGCGTGCGGCGCGGGGATTTTGCAACACTGATCGGCGATGGCATGAGCGTCGACGATCTCGCCGCCGCCATGGGCACCATCAGCTATGAGGTCCTGGCGAACCTCGGACGACGCTACCACCGGGTTTACAAAGGGGCGTGACTCGGGCTTCACCTCGGGCGGCTGCTGGCGCAGCGGGGCGCAATGGGCTGTGGCTCGAGGCGATCCGGCGCGGTTGCCGCCTGCACGGAGCTTGATCACCGGCGACCCAATGGCCCGACGCGATCCGAGCTTCATCTGCCAGAACTGCGGCGCTGCCTACCGCCGCTGGCAGGGCAGGTGCGATGCCTGTGGCGAATGGAATACGATCGCGGAGGAGAGCTCGGCAGGTGCACGCCCGCACATGCCGGGCCGCGCACCCCGCAAGGGCCGCGTGTTCGCGCTCGAGCCCCTGGCCGGCGCCACCCACGATGCACCGCGGCTTGCCTCCGGCATCGCCGAGTTCGACCGCGTCACCGGCGGGGGGTTCGTTCCCGGATCGGTGCTGCTGCTGGGCGGCGACCCCGGAATTGGCAAGTCGACGCTGTTGATCCAGGTTGCGGCATCGCTCGCCTGCGGCGAGCACCGTGCGGTGTACATTTCCGGTGAGGAGGCGGTGGCCCAGGTGCGCCTGCGCGCGGAACGCTTGGGTCTCGCAGGCGTGCCCGTCGAGCTTGCGGCCGAGACTTCGGTCGAGGACATCGTGGCCACGCTGAATGAGCGCAAGACTCCGCGGCTCGTGATCGTGGATTCGATCCAGACCATGTGGACCGACACGGTCGAAGTCCGCACCCGGCACGGTGACGCAAGTGCGCGCGAGCGCGCACAGCCTGATTCGATTTGCCAAACGCTGCGGGGCGGCCGTCATCCTGGTCGGCCATGTCACCAAGGATGGCCAGATCGCCGGCCCGCGCGTGGTCGAGCACATGGTCGACGCCGTGCTCTCGTTCGAAGGAGAAGGCTCGCATCAGTTCCGCATCCTGCGCGCGGTCAAGAACCGCTTCGGTCCGACCGACGAGATCGGTGTGTTCGAGATGACCGGCGGGGGTCTGCGCGAGATCGCCAATCCTTCCGAGCTGTTTCTCTCCGAGCGCGATCTCGGCGTCCCTGGGACGGCTGTGTTCGCCGGCATCGAGGGCAGCCGTCCGCTGCTGGTGGAAATCCAGGCGCTGGTCGCCCCTACTTCGCTCGGCACACCGCGTCGTGCAGTTGTCGGCTGGGACCAGAGCCGACTGGCCATGGTGCTGGCCGTGCTCGAAGCCCATTGCGGCGTCCGGCTGTCCGGCAACGACGTGTACCTCAACGTCGCGGGCGGCTTACGCATCCAGGAGCCCGCGGCCGATCTTGCAGCTGCAGCGGCGCTGGTTTCCTCGCTCGCCAACGCTCCGTTGCCGGCCGATGCGGTCTATTTCGGAGAGATCTCCCTCTCCGGCGCAGTGCGACCCGTTACCCAAGCCGCGGCAAGGCTCAAGGAGGCACACAAGCTCGGCTTTGCCCGCGCCATCGTTCCGGAGGCACGCACCGAAGCAAGCGGCGAGCACGCTTTGCCGGTTTTGCCCGTGAGCAACCTGACGAGCCTGGTCAGCAGCATCGTGGCGGGTGGACGCGGGAAAACCGGTGCCGGACAACGCCAACAAGACGAGTGACGACGTGGCCTCATCGAGCTATACAGCGGCCGGGCTCCGGCCCCATCCGGCAGGTGCTGGCCGTTAACCAGCACGGTGAATACCGAAGAACTCAAGTCCTTGGGGCATTCCCTGGTATCATTGCCGGCGTCTCGGCTGGGTCGAGCCCGTAGTGATCTGGTTGCCCCGATTCGGTCCGTTCTGTCAGGGTAGAGAACCCGAGATCCATGCCCATCACGCTCCTCGATATCATCCTGATCGGCGTCATGCTGATCTCGGCGCTGCTCGCCATGATCCGCGGCTTCATGCGCGAAATCCTGTCGATCGCCGCCTGGGTGATCGCGGCGCTGGTGACGCTCTATTCGTACGCAAAGCTGCTGCCCTTGGCGAAGTCCTATTTCAACAACGACATCGTCGCCGCCGTGGTGGTTATTGCCGGCGTGTTCCTGGGCACGCTGCTGATCGTGTCGGTGATCACGGTGCGGTTCTCCGACATGGTGCTCGACAGCCGCGTCGGCGCGCTCGACCGCACCCTTGGCTTTCTGTTCGGGCTCGCGCGCGGGCTGATCATCGTGGTCGTGGCCTTCCTGTTCTTCGCCTGGCTGGTGCCCGACCGCAGTCAGCCTGAATGGATTCGGAGCGCCAAGTCGCGGGTCGTGCTGCAGGGGACCGGCGACTGGCTGATGTCGATGTTGCCGGATGACCCGGAAAGCACCATCTTGAAGCGGTTGAAGAAACCCAAGCCGGAAGAGGACGAGCCGACGCCTGGTCAGCGTTCGAGCCTCAACTCGGGTGCGTTTCCGGCACCGTCCGCGCCCGGCCCCTCCGAACGGCCCGGCGGATGATTGACAGCGGTACGTCGGGAGCAGCGCGCCGTAACCAGGCTTTGGAGATGAATGCGATGAGCCAGATCACCTGCGGCGACGCCGGGCTCGATCTCGAAGGCGACCGGCTGCGCGAGGAGTGCGGCGTCTTCGGCATCTTCGGACATCCCGATGCCGCGGCAATCACGGCGCTCGGCCTGCATGCTCTCCAACATCGCGGACAGGAGGCGGCCGGCATCGTCTCGTTCGACGGCAACAGGTTCCATTCCGAGCGGCGGATGGGTCTCGTGGGAGATAATTTCTCGCGGCGCGAGGTCATCGAACGCCTGCCCGGCTCGTCGGCAACCGGGCATGTGCGCTACTCGACCACCGGCGAAACCATCCTGCGCAACGTCCAGCCGCTGTTCGCGGAGCTCGAGGGTGGCGGTTTTGCGGTCGGCCACAACGGCAACCTTACCAATGGGCTCAGCTTGCGCCGTCAGCTGGTGCGCGATGGCGCCATCATGCAGTCGACCACCGACACCGAGGTGATCCTGCATCTGGTGGCAAAGGCCAAGCGCAACCGCTTCATCGACCGTTTCATCGAGGCGTTGCGCCAGCTCGAAGGCGCCTACGCGTTCGTCGGCCTCACCAACAAGAAGCTGATCGGCGCGCGCGATCCGTTCGGCATCCGTCCCCTGGTGATCGGCAAGCTCGACGGACACCCGATTCTCGCCTCGGAGACCTGCGCGCTCGACATCATCGGAGCGAAATACCTGCGCGACGTGGAGAACGGCGAGGTCGTGGTTTTCGACGAGGACGGCATGCATTCGCACAAGCCATTTCCTCCGACGGCACCACGTCCGTGCATCTTCGAGTACATCTATTTCGCGCGCCCCAACTCTATCGTCGGCGGTCGCAATGTCTATGACGTGCGCAAAACCATGGGCGCGCAGCTCGCGATGGAAGCGCCGGCCGCCGCCGACGTGGTCATCCCTGTCCCCGATTCCGGGGTTCCGGCCGCGATCGGATATGCCCAGAAATCGGCGATACCCTACGAGCTGGGCATCATCCGCAATCACTATGTCGGACGTACATTCATCGAGCCGACCCAGCACATCCGCCAATTGGGGGTGCGGCTCAAGCACAGCGCCAATCGCGCCGTCGTCAATGGCAAGCGAATCGTGCTCATCGACGATTCGATCGTGCGCGGCACCACCTCGGTGAAGATCGTACAGATGATGCGGGAGGCGGGCGCCGATGAAGTGCATTTCCGCATTGCCTCGCCGCCGATCACGCACTCCGACTATTACGGCATCGATACCCCCGAGCGCGACAAGCTGCTTGCCGCCACCCATGACCTCGAGGGAATGCGCAGCTTCATCGGAGCCGACTCGCTTGCGTTCTTGTCCGTCGAAGGCATCTATCGCGCCATGGGACATGATCGTCGGGACTCCCTGCGGCCGCAGTTCACCGATCACTGCTTCACCGGCGACTATCCCACCCCGCTCACCGACCATAGCGCGCGGGAAGCGCCGCCGCGGCAGTTGTCGCTGCTCGCCGAGGCGAGCTGACCCGAAGCCATCATCCCGCGAAGCGAAACGCGAAGCCGGCGTGCCGCAGTGATGTGAGAGCATCCGATGCCGCTACCTCTTGCCGATCGCATCGCGCTCGTCACCGGCGCCTCACGCGGCATCGGCTACGCGACCGCGCTCGCATTGGCCAAGGCCGGCGCCCATGTCATTGCGGTAGCGCGCACGGTCGGCGGTCTCGAGGAGCTCGATGATGCGGTCAAGGGATTGGGCGGATCGGCCACGCTGGTTCCCCTCGATCTCGAGGACTATCAAGGCATCGACCGCCTCGGTCTCGCCTTGCACGAGCGATTCGGCCGTCTCGATGTGCTGATCGGCAATGCTGCGGTGCTCGGGCCGCTCTCGCCGCTCGGTCACGTAGAGGCGAAGGCGTGGAACGAGGTGATGGCGGTCAACGTGACCGCCAATTGGCGCCTGATCCGCGCGATGGATCGGCTCTTGCAGCTGTCCGACGCCGGACGAGTGGTGTTCCTCTCTTCCGGCGTGGCCGCGCAGGGGCTGGCATATTGGGGGCCTTATGCGGTCTCGAAAGCCGCCCTCGAAACACTGGCACGCACCTACGCGGCGGAAACCGCGACCACCAATGTGCGGGTCAATCTGTTTAGTCCCGGGCCGGTCCGCACCCGGATGCGCGCCCAGGCGATGCCGGGCGAGGATCCGATGTCTCTGGAACCTCCCGACAAGGTCGCGGAAAAGATCATCGAGCTCTGCCTGCCCGGGATGCAGGAGAGCGGCAAGCTATACGCCTATCCCAAGCAGAGGTTTCTGGAATTCCGCCCGCCGTCCTGATCCGGCGCAGAGATGCGCCAAAGTTGCGGGCGCAGGCACCAGGTAGGCACCAGGCTCAGCGCTTGCCTTTCTTCGCATACGGGTTCTTCTTTTCTCGTAGCGTGAGCCGGATCGGCGTGCCGGGCAGGTCGAAGCTTTCCCGCAAGCTGTTGACCAGATAGCGCCGATAGGCATCCGGCACCGCCTCGGGACGGCTGGTGAACAGCACGAAGCTCGGCGGCCGGCTCTTCGGCTGCGTCATGTAGTCGAGCCGGATGCGCCGGCCTGACACTGCCGGCGGCGGATGAGCCGCCGACACTTCGGCGAGCCAGCGATTCAGCGCACTCGTTCCCACCCGCCGGTTCCACACCGCATGCACGTCGACCACGGCCTGCATCAGCTGGTCGACCGCCTCGCCGGTCAGCGCCGAGACTGGCACGACCGGCACACCCTTGACCTGTGGCAGCCAGTGATCGGTTTCCTCCCGCAACTGCTTGATCGCGCCGGGACGCCTCTCGACCAGGTCCCACTTGTTCATTCCGATCACCAGGGCCCGCCCTTCGCGCTCGACGAGATCGGCAATGCGCAGGTCCTGCTCCTCGAACGGCCTTTGCGCGTCGAGCAGCAGGATGACCACCTCGGCGAAGCGCACGGCATTGAGCGCATCCGCAACCGAGAGCTTCTCGACCTTCTCCTCGATCCGGCTGCGACGGCGCAGGCCGGCAGTGTCGTGCACGCGGAACTGCCGGTCCCGCCAGTGTACGTCGACGGCGATGGCGTCGCGGGTGATACCGGGCTCTGGTCCCGTCAGCACCCGTTCCTCGCCGACCAGCCTGTTCACCAAGGTCGATTTTCCGGAATTTGGACGTCCTACCACCGCGATGCGGATCGGGTCTTGCCGGACAGCATTCCCGCCGGCGGCACCGTCGTTGGCCGCGGCGCGCCGCTCAACGAGGGCCGCAGCCGCGGTCGCCTCTGGCAGTGCCGTGCGAAGCGCCGCATAGAGATCGGCGAGCCCCTCACCGTGCTCGGCAGAGATGGCAACCGGCTCGCCGAGGCCGAGCTCATACGCTTCGAGCATGCCGGCCTGCGCCGCTTTGCCCTCGCTCTTGTTTGCGATCAGGATCGCGGGCGTGCCCGACCTGCGCACGAGATCGGCAAAATCGCGGTCCGCAGGCGTTGTCCCCGCTCGAATATCGATCAAGAACAGCACCGCGTCGGCAGCTGCGACGGCAGCCGCGGTCTGCTCCTGCATGCGACCCGTCAGGCTCTGCGGCGAAGCCTGCTCTAGACCTGCCGTGTCGATCACCGTGAAGGAGAGATCGCCCAGCCGCGCGCGGCCCTCCCGTCGATCGCGGGTCACCCCAGGGCGGTCATCCACTAATGCCGAGCGCTTGCCGACCAGGCGGTTGAACAGCGTCGATTTGCCGACATTCGGCCGTCCGACGATGGCGACCGTGAATTGCATGAGGGCGACCGCGCCTCGATTCCGGTGCTATGCCGGCGCCGGAAAGTCTGCGCAATGCGCGATCAGCGTGGCGCCGGCGGATCAGGCCATGCTACTCCGCCGCCTGACGAAGCGGAGCCGGACCAGCCGCCCGCTGCCGGCTGGCGCTGCATCGGCGGCGGATCACGAGATTGCGGCTGCGACTGGGATTGCGGCGGGCGAACGGTAACCGATGTGGCGGCCGGCTCATCATCTTTCGGCTGAGCGACGATTTTCGGCTTCGGTTTCGGCTTGGGCTTCGCCTTGGCCTCGACCGGCGGCGGCGGCTCGGGCTCAGGGGGCTGATACCCTTTCACCAGCTCTTGCGGAACGCCCTGCGGAACGCCTGGCGTTCCCTCAGGAAAAACCGCCCGGCGCTCGCCCGGCAGCTTCTTCTTGGTATTGAAAATCTCCAAATCGAGGATGGCGGTCGGGTCGAACGTTTCGCAGCCGCCCAGCAGAAGGCCGAACGACAGCACCGAAGCGGTTACGGCAATGCGTCCGAAACCTTTCATTCTGCACCCCTCAGATCTTGCTGCTGGTCGGACCCAGCGCCATCAGCATCTCGACGCGCGAGCGGGTGCCCGGAGGCGTCTGCGCGTCGGTCGCGATCACATCGAACCAGCGCCTTGCCGCCATGGCATCGCCGGCACGCCAGGCAGCCAGCACCAGCAACTCGCGCGCAGTATGGCGGAATGGACGATCGTTCCCCGACGGAGCCTCCAGCCGCCGCTGTGCCTCTTCGAACGATCCGGCGTCGATGAGCATTGCTCCAGCACGCACGGCCGCGAGATCCTGGATCGCTGCACCGGCTGCACCGTCGGCCGCAATCGCTTCGTAAGCCGCCACCGCCGCTTTGGGGTCGACCTGGGCAAGCTCGGCGGCCTCGCGCATGCGCGCGAGCTTGCGATACCCCGAGGTGCCGTCGGCAACGATCTTGCCAAAGGCCGCTTCGGCTTCGCCATGCTTGCCAGCCTCGGCGAGCGTGGTTGCAACCTCGAAGGCGGCCCCCGCCTCGGCTGCCCGCTTGGCCTCCCACCAACCATAGCCGCGCCAAGCCGCTACTCCGGCGACCACCAGAACAGCTGCCGCAATGAAAAAGATGCCGTAACGATCCCACAGCTTCTTGAGCTGGTCTCGTCGGACTTCCTCGTCGACTTCATGGAAAATGTCGGACACGAACCGGCCCCACGTCAAATCACCTCTGCCCCATCGCGCCGTAACCTATCGATGTGGCACAGACAAGGCAACGCGGCCTGCCGGCGGCCGTGGATAACACCTTGAACATCAAGGTTACTTTGCCTTGGTTCGCATCGGATAGACGTGCTCGGGGCCGGGGAACGAGCGAGCGCGAACATCGGCGGCATAGGCTGCGACGGCGGCTTGGATGGCGGGACCAAGCTCGCCGTAGCGCCGGACGAATTTCGGCACCCGGGGCGAGAGGCCGAGCATGTCCTCGAGCACGAGAATCTGGCCATCACAGGCGACGCTGCCGCCGATGCCGATGGTCGGAATTTCGATCGCCCCCGTGATTCGGCGAGCGAGCGGCTCCGCCACCGCCTCGATCACCACGCAAAAGGCGCCGGCCTGCGTGACCGCGCGGGCATCATCTTCGATCGGACCCCAATCCGTCTCATCGCGGCCTTGCGCACGGAACGAGCCGATGGCGTTGATCGATTGCGGGGTGAGGCCGATATGGCCCATCACCGGCACGCCACGCTCCACAAGAAATGCAATGGTCTCCGCCATCCGGCGGCCGCCTTCGAGCTTGATCGCTCCGCACCCGGTCTCCTTCATTACGCGCGCGGCCGCCAAGAAGGCCTGCTCCTTCGAGGCCTCATAAGAGCCGAACGGCATGTCGACGGCGACAAGGGCGCGACTGGAGCCGCGCATCACCGCGCGACCCTGCAGGATCATCATGTCGAGGGTGACCGGGACGGTGGTCTCCAGCCCGTGCATGACCATGCCCAGGGAATCACCGACCAGAATGAGATCGCAATGGCTATCCAGCAGCCGCGCGGTATGCGCGTGATAGGACGTGAGGCTCACGATCGGCTCGCCCCCTTTGCGGGCTCGAATATCAGGCGCCGTCAGCCGCTTGATTGCATCTTGTGCCGACATGGTCGAAGTTCCTAGAAGGCCGGCCTGCCGAAGACTGGAATGCCGATGGCAATCGGATGAAAGATGAGACCGAGCGCGAGAAAAAGCAGCGTGCCCAACACGACTGCGATCGCATCGTTACGGCCTCCTCCCACCGCGATCGCTGGTGCGCCGGCATCATTTCGATGCTCGAGCGTGATGCGGTCGTACACTGCCCAGGCCAGAAATGAGCCGAACAGCAGGATCGAGCCGAGGTCGCCATTCGAGATGAGATGAGCGACCGCCCATGTCTTCACTCCGGCCAGCATGGGATGCTCGAGCCTGCGCCAGATGTTGCCGCGAACATAGGCCGCCACGACAAAAATGCTCGCCGGCCACATCAAGAATTGCGCGATGTAAGAAGTCCAGCGCGGCGGATGCCAGACGTCGATCCAGCCGGTCGCGCGATAGGTTGCGAAGCCATAAAAAATCAGTACGAGGCCAACCAGCGAGACAAGAGAGAACAGGCCTTTGTACGGCCCCTCCCCGAGCCGCGAGATCACCGCCGAGCGCAGGGCACGTCGAGTCACCAGGACATGCACCCCGAGAAACACGACCAGTCCGGCAACCAGTATCGTCAAGCCCATCTTTTTTCAGCAATCCACCGGCAGCCCCGCGAACCCGCGGGCAGTAGAGGCCATGGCAGGTTCGGAGGCAAGCCGGCGTGCTCGGCTTGCACGTGCCAATAGAAGGGCTTGACCTGGGCCTCCGTACCGACTTTACGCTGGTGCCCGGGGCCGGCTCAGGAGACCAGATCGCCAAGGGAGCTCTGATGAGAACGCTCACGCTTGCTCTGTTCGTCGCGTTGCTGGGACAAGCGCCGGCGGCGGCGCACGACTGGCCCAGCAAGACCGTCAGGATCGTGGTGCCGTTCGGCCCCGGCTCGACCCCGGACATGGTGGCGCGACTGATCGCGGAGCGCCTGCAGCAAAAGCTCGGCCACAACTTCGTCATCGAGAACAAGCCCGGCGCCAGCGGCAATCTCGGCACCGATGCGATCGCCAAGGCCGAGGCCGATGGCGCCACGATCGGCATCTCGATCGGTGGCCCGCTGGCCATCAATACCCTGCTGTTCTCCAAGCTTCCCTATGACCCAGGCAAAGACCTTGCGCCGGTCACCCAATTGATCACCCAGCCGAGTGCGCTGGCGGTCAATCCCAGCCTCGGCGTCAACACCGTCGCCGAGCTTGTGGCATTGCTCAAGCGCGAGCCCGGCAGGCACAATTTCGGCTCGATCGGCAACGGCTCGTTGTCGCATCTCGCCATGGAGGCGATTGCGCTCAGGAGCGGGACGCAGATGGTGCATGTCCCCTACCCCGGCTCGCCCCAGGCCATCACCGCGGTGTTGCGAGGCGACGTGCAGATGGCATGCCTGCCGGCGATCGCGGTGACCCCCCACACCGATACGGGAAAGGTGAAGATCCTGGCCGTATCCACGGCAAGGCGATCCACGCTGCTGCCGGATGTTCCGACCCTGAAGGAGGCCGGCATCGACGTGGAGGCGGACGCCTGGATGGGCCTGATCGCACCGGCGAGGACGCCCGATGGCGTGATCGCGAAGATGCACCGCGAGGTAGTGGCGGCGATCACGACGCCCGAGGCGCGCGCCAAGCTCGCGCTCCAGTTGATGGAGCCGGTCGGCAACTCGCCGGCGGAATTTCGCGCGGTCATCGACCGTGAGATCGCGCGCTGGTCGCCGGTAATCAAGGCCATCGATCTCAAGATCAACTAATCCGGCTGACACGTGGCACAGGACAGGGGAATGCAATGTTTCGCTCGTTGGTGATGCTCGCCGCACTTGCACTCGTTTCGCTGCAACCGTCCAAACCCGCTGGCGCGCAAACCTATCCATCGAAAGCGGTTACGATCATCGTGCCGCTCGCGGCCGGCACCGGCATGGACTCGCTCGCGCGGCTCTATGGGGAGTCACTCGCACAGGCACTGGGCAAGCCGGTGGTCATCGAGAACAAGCCCGGCGCCGGCCTGATGCTGGGAACCGCGGCCATTGCGGCGGCCGCTCCGGACGGCCATACGCTCGGCATATCGACCGCGACGCCGATGGCGGTCAATCCGGTGCTCTACAAGAAGATGAATTACGATCCGAACAAGGATCTGGCTCCGGTCTATTTCTACGCGAAGTCGCCGTTCGTGCTCGTGGTCAATCCGGCGCTCCCGATCAACTCGGTGCCGGCGCTGATCAAGTATGCCAAGGACAGCGCGACCCCGATGAGCTACAGCACGCCGGGCGCCGGCACCTCGCAGCATCTGTCGATGGAATTCATGGCGCAGCGCTTCGGCCTCAAGCTCACGCACGTGCCCTATCGCAGCTCGCCGCAGTCGATCGCCGATATTGCCGCCGGTCATGTGCATCTCGGTTTTGCCGAGGCTGGTGCCTCCCTGCCCTTGATCCGCGACGGCAAGCTGCGCGCGCTCGCGGCCTCGTCGTTGGTGCGCCTTCCTACCCTGCCCGACGTGCCGCCGTTCGGGGAAGCCGCCGGGGCACCGGATTTCGAGGCGGTATCCTGGCATATCCTGCTTGCCCCCGCGGCCACGCCGAAGGAGGTCATCGACCGGCTGCACCAGGAGATGAAGCGCATCATGTCGGCCCCCGACATGAAGAAGCGCGCCTCCGATATCGGCTTGCTCCCGCTCGATTCGCCGCCGGTCGATGGCATTCGCGACTACATCAAATCCGAGCAGGACAAATGGGGCTCGCTGGTGAGAAAGCTGGGCCTCGAAGGCTCGCTGTAGACAGACGACGGACGGCAGACGACAGGAGGGACAGACGGCGGCTGATCCCGTCCTCGGTCCTCCGTCGGCCGTCAAAACACACCTTTTCTTCCCTACTTCCGACAATACTCGACCCGAGCATCCATGCGGGTGGCGCGAATCGAGGGAGGAGAAGGATTTCATGGTATCCCGCGCGATTGGTGCATGCCTCATCGGATTGTCCGGGCTTCTCGCGACCATGCCGGCGCGCGCAGACAAGCCGCTGGTGCTGGAGGCCCGCCTGGCCCATCCGGTGATGAAGGGCGGAGAAGCGCAGCGCAACTATCTTCGCATCGCGCTGAGCGGTTGCGAGCGGCCGAAGACCGATCGCACCCCGGTAAACGTCGCGTTCGTGATCGACCGGTCCGGCTCCATGCAGGGCGTGCGCATTGCGCAGGCGCGCGAGGCCGCGATCGCCGCGCTCAGGCGGCTCGACGGCAATGACATCGCCTCGGTCGTCATTTTCGACAATCAGATCGACGTGCTGGTGCCGGCGCAGCCGGTCACCGATCAGAGCGCCTTTGCAGATCGCATCAGGCAAATCCAAGCCCGCGGCAGCACCGCGATCCACGCCGGAGTGGACGGGGGCGCGCGCGAGGTGCGCCGGTTCAAGGACAGCCGCCGGCTCAATCGCGTCGTCCTCTTGTCCGACGGACTTGCCAATGTAGGTCCGAGCCGCCCCGACGATTTCGCCAGGCTGGGTCGCGACCTGCTCGGCGAAGGAATTTCGGTGAGCACCATCGGGCTCGGCCTCGATTATAACGAGGACCTCATGCTTACGCTGGCGCGTGCGAGCGACGGCAACCACACTTTCGTGGGCGAGGCGACCGATCTCGTCCAGGTGTTCAATCGGGAATTCGACGATGTCCTGGGCTCCTGCGCGCAGACCGTTTCGATCGACGTCGAGTTGCGTCCCGGGGTGCGCGCGTTGCGCGCGCTCAGCCGCGATGCCAGCATCAATGGCCAGAACGCGCAGCTCCGACTGAACCAGGTCTACCAGGCGACCGAGCATTACGTGCTGCTCGAAGTCGAGCTCGACCAGGAGATTGCAACCACCGGCGAACAGGATCTGGGCCGTGTGCGGGTTGCCTATACCTCGCCGCAGGACGGATCGGCGCAAGCCCTCGACACCGGGATTGCCGCCCGTTTCAGCATGTCGGACGCGGAGGTTACGACAAGCCGCGATAATCTGGTGCTGGGTTCCGTGCTCGAGCAGACGACACGCGAGCGCTCCGCCGCCGCCGTAAGGCTTCGCGATGAGGGCAAGCACGAGGAAGCGCGCGCACTGTTCCAGCAGAACGTCAGCGAGATCGACGCCTATGCCGCCATCGCGCCGGCGCTGTCGGAGCGCCTGCAACATCTGAAGAAGGAATATGGCGCGATTGCCAGAACGCCGGCGGCGGCACCCGGCCAATGGAATGAGCAGCGGAAATTGCTGCGGCAGCTGGATGCCACGCAGCCGTCCGCCGGGGTGCGGTACTGACCGGCGCTCGACCTTCCAAGCGCTACGCGACCGGCGAGGTGCCGCCATCGACGTTGATCGCGGTGCCGGTGATGTAGGAGCCGGCGTCGGAGACGAGGAAGCAGGCCAGGTTGGCAAACTCCTCGGCGCGCCCGATGCGTCCGAGCGGAACGTTCCTGGCGCGCACGTTGATATAGTCCTGCAGCGGAATGCCCGCCTTCGCCGCCGCCTGCACATGCTGGTCGGCCTCGATGAACCCGACCAGCATCGCATTGACCAGCACGTTGTGGGGCGCGCCTTCACCCGAGAGCACCTTGGTCAGTGCCAGGCCGGCCGCCCGTGTGACCGTAGTCGGCGCGCTGCCGGCGCGCGGCGCCTTTGCCCCGATATTGAGAACGTTGATGATCCGCCCCCATCGCCGCGCTTTGAGCTGCGGCCATACCAGTCGCGTGAGCCGGATCGCCGCAAACAGCTTCTGATCGAAGTCCTCACGCCAGACTTCGTCGGTGATGGCGTCGAATGCGCCGGTCCTGGAGGTGCCGGCATTGTTCACGACGATATCGACCTTGCCGAATGCGTGCATCGCGCCTTCGTAAACGCGCCGAACGTCCGCAGCGACGGCCACGTCGCCTTGAATTCCAATGACCCGTCCGCCGCCGCGCGAGCCGAGCGTCGCTACCGCTTCGTCGAGCGCTTCCGGCCCACGCGCAGCGATCGCGACGTCGGCGCCTGAAGCGGCGAACCGTGTTGCAATCGCGAGCCCGATGCCCTTGCTCGCACCGGTCACGATTGCGGCACGTCCGGTCAGACTGATCTCCATACGGCCCTCCCCATGGCATCCCATGGCGCCGGCGGCTGCCGGCGCTCGTGACTTCACCGCCCGCTGGCGCTGCAACGAAAGTCGCGGCAGCAAGGATGGCAGAAATATGCGACTCACCTAATGTCGGGCGGCATCTAAAGTCGCGCCGAAACACAACCAGGTCGCTCGAATTCACTTGTCAAACAGCCCTAGCCAACGCTGCGCCGCCCGGAGACCATGATTTCGGGCGCCGGGCGCGCCCTTTCCCCTTTTCCTCTTCCCTCGCAGGCGAGGGAAATGGAGCGCCGGGAGGCGCCCGGGCGCGTCGGCTTTAACGCGCCCTGGCGGACCCGCCGAGGTCCGCCCAGCGCCGCTGCGGCGGCGCCTTGCCCCCCCAGTGACGTAGGGGGCAGGCGCCTCCCGGCGCTCCACCGCGACGCTTCAAGCGGGACCACGTTCTTCCCGTGCCTGGCAGCGTCGCCGCCGATTCGCGCGGGATCAAATGGGCGATCCTCGGCGAGCGGCATGTTTGTTCATGATATGTTCTCGCTCGAAAATGTCAAGCGCGGTGATGCCAGATAACTTTGAGCCAGGCTGGCATCGCTGTGCATCGAGGCTGGCTGTTCGAGCCCCTGTCCGCTATTCTCCTGCATCGATGCACAGGCCCGAGCATGCCGGAATTCGCGTGGGACGACCTTCGCTACGTGCTCGCCGTTGCAAACGCAGGATCGCTTGCCGGGGCGGCACGCAGCCTTGGGGTCAACCATACGACAGTGCTCAGGCGAGTCGGCGCGTTCGAGAAACGGCTCGGGCTGCGGCTGTTTGAACGTCTGCCGAGCGGCTACGTCCTGACCGCCGGCGGCGAGGAGCTGGCCGCGGCGTCGCGTGCCATCGATGATACTGTGACCGAGCTCGAGCGAAAGCTTGCGGGCCAGGATCTGCGGCTTTCCGGGATCGTTCGCGTGACGACAACCGACACGTTGATGGGTTCGGTCCTGCCCGGCATTCTGGCGGAGTTCCGCGCAACGCATCCGGGAATCCAGCTCGAAGTCGCGCTTTCCAACGTGATGTTCAACCTCAGCAAGCGCGACGCCGACGTGGCGATCCGTCCCGCAAACGACCCGCCGGAAACGCTCGTCGGCCGCCGCATCGCGAAAATAGCATTCGCCGTCTATGCGAGTCCGCACTACCTGGCAAAGCACCGAAAGAGTGATGGTCTCGCCGCCCACGACTGGGTTGGACCAGACGACAGTCTTTCCGACACTTCAGTCGCACGATGGATGCGTTCAGAGCTGCCCGAGAGCAAGATCACGCTTCGAGCCGATTCATTTCTGGGGTTGCGACAAGCCGCCCAAGCTGGCCTCGGGTTGGCGCCGCTTCCGTGTTACCTGGGAGATACCTCTCCCGACCTTGTCTGCGTGCACCGGCCCATACCGGCGATGGAGACGGCGCTTTGGATCCTGACGCATGAGGACCTGCGTCGAACCGCCCGCGTCCGAGCCTTCACCGAATTTGCAGCCGGCGCATTTGGCCGCCGCCGCCCGCTGCTCGAGGGAACCCAGGCCCGTCCGCGTGCCCGCACGAGGTGACCCCAACCCTCATGATGTTTGACTCGTCATGCCCGCGCTCGTCGCGGGCATCCACGTTTTGAAATCGCGAGTCAGATCAAGACGTGGATGGCCGGGACAATCCCCGGATCAAGTCCGGGGACGGCCAAGACGCTGAGGGAGCGTCGATCATCGCGTGGGTCGGTATTACCTGCCGCTTCGAGCGCGCATCCCACGATGCGCTTCGCCGCACTTCTCTGCATCCTGTGCATTTCTGCAGCTTGAGACGGCGCAAGCACAGATCGCAGTGCATCGTGGCACTCCCTACCTCCAAATTCAACGCATCGGACAATCGAGGTTGTATGATGGAAACCCTTTTCGTCCCTATCTCCCTGCTCGCCGGCGGATTGCTCGCCGTCCAGGGCGGAGCCAACACTCAGCTCTCGAAGGCGACCGGCAGCGCATTCGCCGCCACGACGATCCAGGTCGTCGTCGCCGGCGCGCTGCTCCTGATCGTGGCCGCCGCCACCGGCACTCTCGCCGCCTTTGGAAGCCTTTCAGGCGTGCCCTGGTGGCACGCGATTGGCGGCTTGGCGACCGCGATCTACGTCGCTTCGACCATCTTGCTGTTCCCGCGTCTTGGCGCGGTCGTGACTGTCGGGCTCTACATCGCGGGTCAGATGCTCGTCTCGCTCGGCCTCGATACTTTCGGTGTGCTGGGGGTGCCGCGCCAGCCGCCTCAGACCTCGACGATCGTCGGTACCTCAGCGGTCCTCGCGGGCGCCGCAACGATCGTCTTCAGTCAGAGGGAGGCGACGAGCGCGCTGTACGTCTCGAAGCTCGGGTGGATTCTGCTCGCGCTGCTCGCCGGAGCGGTCCTGCCCGTCCAGGGCGCCATCAACGGGCTGTTGCGCAACGACATCGGGGCGCCATTCGTCGTCGGCACCATCAGCTTCGTGGTCGCGACCCTCGCCATGGTCGTTGTGCTGCTGGTCACGCTCGCCTTGACCGACGCTCCGAAGCCGCAGCTTTCCGGGCTTGCGAAAATGCCATGGTGGGGATGGCTCGGCGCCTTCTGCGGGGCCACCTACGTGACAACGGTCTTCACCGCCATCCCTGCGATCGGCACCGCCGCGGCTGTCGGCCTTACTGTCGCCGGCCAGCAGATCGCGTCGCTGTTCGTGGACCGCTATGGCTGGTTCCGCCTGCCCAGGCGCGAGATATCTGCCCTTCGTTTCAGCGGCGTTGCCCTGCTGCTCATCGGGGTCGCACTCATCCAGATCTTCTAACTGGCGGCATCGGCAAGGCGCGTCGCACCACGCCTTGGTGAAAGCATCCGTGAAGACGAGCACCCTGCCGGTCGCCACCACGATCGCTCCATGGCACAGGATCCATGTATCGAGACACTGAGATGCTGGAACACAACGACACTCGCGTCTTCGAAGAGAGCCGCCCGATGCTCCTCGGCCTGGCATATCGCATCCTCGGCTCGGGCCGACGCCGAGGATGCGATTCACGACGCCTTCCTCAAGTGGCAGAAGGGCGACCGGGACAAGATCGAGAAATCGGCGTCATGGCTGGCAACCATCTGCACGCGGCGTTGCATCGACCCAAATGTCGCAGATTAACCAGGACTGACAAGCGGACTGACCCGGGCAAGGGAATCCGGTGAATGCGATCGGGAAGCACGCGCGGTGATGCAACTCACTTCGTACGATCAACTTGACGGGTTTTCACCGCGCCCGGCGCCGCTTCTGGCCCGTATCTGGAGAATACTCATGAGCATTACCTACAACTTCAAGGACCAGGTTGCGCTGGTCACTGGCGCGGCCTCCGGTATGGGACTGGCGACCGCACGGGCCTTCGCCCACGCCGGTGCGGCCGTCACTTTGGCGGACGTCAGCGAGGACGCCTTGCAGAAGGCCGTGGACGAGATCAGGTCGGCCGGCGGCGATGCGATCGGCGTGCTCTGCGACGTGTCTGACGAAGCTCAGGTGGCGGCGATGGTGGAGCGCACCGTCGCTGCCTTTGGCCGGCTTGACGCCGCCTTCAACAATGCGGGCGTCCAGGCTCCAGCTTCCGATGTGGCGGACCAGCCGGCGGAGGCGTTTGACCGGGTGAACGCCATCAATCTGCGGGGTGTCTGGGCTTGCGTGAAGCACGAGCTTTTGCAGATGCGAAAGCAAGGCAGCGGCGCGATCGTCAACTGCTCGTCGATCGGCGGGCTGACCGGCCGGGCGCAGCTTGCCGCCTATCACGCCTCCAAGCATGGCGTGATCGGCCTGACCCGCAGCGTCGCGCTCGAATACGCCGCGCGCGGCATCCGCGTCAACGCGGTCTGCCCCGGCACGATCGACACGCCGATGGTGTCGGACATGCTGGATCGCGGCATGCTGGCGATGGACGATCTCCTGCGCGATCTGCCGATGAAGCGCTTGGGCAAGGGCGAAGAGATCGCCGACGCCGTGCTCTGGCTGTGCAGCCCGGGCTCGACGTTCGTGACCGGCCAGGCCTTGGCCGTCGATGGCGGATTTACCGTGCAGTGATCGCCTTGGGCGCGATTTGTCGCGTCACCTCGGTCAGATTACGCATTCAGTAAGGGACAGAAAATGAACCGGCCATATGATATGTCATCATTCCCACGCGATGATTTTTGAGCGACCATAACGCGTTGATCTAACGACACAAATTTTTTCTACGTCTGGTCAAGGACCGACTGCCCGATCCGTCAGAGATTTGCGCTCCTGATTTCAAAGGGAAATTTCGCAGATTCAAATCGGCTCGGTTTCAGCGACTATCGGCATCGATCGGACGATTTCTCGAAATCTCTAGCGAGAACGGCGTCATCGGCCTGGCGGAGAAAAGACCGTCAGGCCCGCTGGCAACAACCTGGACCTAGAACTCGGCAGAAGCCCCATCCAACTCATTTGCCCGCGGCCGAAGCGATCATGCGTTCAGCCGCCGCAGCCCATCATACGATCTTGCCCCGCAAGCTGTCCGCGAGCGCCGACAGCGCATTAGCAAGCTGTCTCGCGGTTTCCGGCGGCGGCAGCGGTATTTTGAGGTTTTGCGCTCCGCTGGCTGGATCGCGCTCAATCCATAGGTGCGCCGCTGCATTAGGATTGTTGGCAGCCGCCAGAGCAGCAACAAGCTCTGCACCAAACTGCACCAAGGCATGCCATGGATCGGGACCTGTATCGCGCAGTGACGCCCCGGCCCTATCTCCCCGCGCGATCGCCAGCTCGCCAGCGTCCGTGTTCACATCGGCATCCATGTCTTCAAGGGATCCTGCGTCATCGGCAGCGCCGCCATTCGTCACTTCTTCAGCCGGTGTCACGGCATCGCCCTCACCCATCCTCCCAGTGACGTTTTCCACATCCTTCATGAAGCGGTTGAGGCGCGAACCGCCGAGCGAGATCTCGCCACTGGCGCCGTCGAGAATTCCGGCCGACAAGGAGCGCTTGAACGCCAGCACCGAAAGCATGCCCTCCTCGATAGTGCCCTTGGCCACGAAATTGATCACCTGCACCGGCCGTATTTGGCCCATGCGATGAATACGCGCGATGCGCTGCTCGAGGATTGCCGGGTTCCACGGCAGGTCCATGTTCACCAGGGTCGAAGCATGCTGCAGATTGAGGCCCGTGCTGCCAGCATCGGTGGACAGGAACACGCGGCAGGCGGGATCGGAACGAAACCGCTCGACCAGCGCCGGCCGTTTCTCCGACGGCACGCCACCGTGGAAGCTGACATAGCCCAGCCCTCGCGCTTCGAGGCGGCGGATGACGATGTCGTGGGTTCGCGTCCATTGCGAAAACACCACCGCCTTGGCCTCGGGCTCGGCGAACAAGTCGTCGAACAGCGCCGCCAATTCGTCGGCCTTGACGCCATGGTCGGTTTCCTGGTCCAGCAGATAGGTGCTGTTGCATGACATCCGCATGTTCTGCAGCGCACAGGTCAGCCGCCGCTGATCCTTGTCCGACAGAAACCTGGTCTTGCGCCAGCGCTGGACGATTTTCGCCACTACGTCGGCGTTTTCCTGATGATGGAGCATTTGCATCTCGGTCATCGGCACCAGCAGGTTCTGGTCGGTCCGGCTGGGCAGTTGCCGCAGCACCTCGGATTTGCGCCGGCGGATCATGACCGGCGCCAGCGTTTGGCCGATCCTCTCCAGCCCGGTATAGCCGGTGACGCGCCCGGCTTCGTCCTTGACCTGATGCTCGTGCAGCAGCTTCCAGGTCGGCCCCAGCCGGTGCTGATCGACGAACTGGACGATGGAAATCAGTTCTTCCAGCTTGTTTTCCAAGGGCGTCCCGGTCAGCACGATCGCGTAGGAGCTGTCGATGCGCTTCAGGGCGCGTGCCGCGATGGTGTTCCAGTTTTTCACCCGCTGCGCTTCATCGACGATGACCAGTTCGGGTGCCCAGGCGGCGATCAGGTCGAGATCGGGCTTGAGCTTCTCGTAGTTCGTGATCTTGCAGAAGTCGTCCAGGGCGTAGTCCTTCTGCCGCTGCGCCCGACCGCCGTTGATGACGCGTGCCGCATTTTCGACCCTGTCGCCCCGAGAAGCGCATGATCTCGCTTTGCCACTGGTATTTGAGCGAGGTCGGGCAGATCACCAGCACTTTCGAGACGCCGAAATGCCGCGCCAGTATTTCCGTCGCGGCAATCGCCTGTATGGTCTTGCCCAGCCCCATATCGTCGCCGATCAGCGCCCGGCCGGCCCGCACCGCGAACAGCGCGCCCTCGGCCTGATAGGGATAGAGCGGCACCTTCAGAAGCGCCAGCAGCTTGGGATCGGCGGCGCCGTGCGGGAACAGTTGCTCGAGCTTTGCGACCCGCCGGTCCGCATCCCGCCTTCCCGCGACGAAATCGAGCGCATCGTCATAGGCGCGCAACTCGTGACCGGCACTTCGACGCCATGGCCATGAAAGGCTCGAGCTCGCCAAAGCGCTCCTCCGGCAGCAGGCCGTCGCGTTCGGCGTCGAACAAACCGGCGGCGGCCTCCGCGCACCGCCGGCGGGCAATCCGTTCCGGCGCGAAAATGCACGCGGCGCTTGCCGTCGTTGCGCAGATACAGCTCGGAAAATGCAGGCTGGTAACCGCGCGCGAACGCCGCCTTGGCGCCGCGCTTTTTCTTCAGCCGGGCAAGCGTGAATTCGAGGTGCTTGCAGGTGCCCAACTCGCTGGTGGCATAATCGGGGCATGAACAGAAATTGCCGCCCGGCCCCAAGCCTCGAATCGCCACGCGATAGCTGGATTTCGAAGCGGGATTGCTGACCCGAAATTCGGAGAAAAACGGTTCGCTGCCCAGATTTTCAAGCCCGAAGGCCTGCTCGCGGCCGAACTGGCGGCGCAAGCCGCGTTGCCAGTCCACCGGCGACAGATCGGCCGGCGCATGGGTGCGCGAGAGCTTGGGTTCCTTGTTCGGCTTGGTCGCGGAATTCAGATTTCGGCGCTTGGATTTCATCGAGGTATATTCCGTTCGGAATAGATTTCTCGCGAGATGTTAATCGGTCAACCCAAGGCAGATCGCAGGATTCCGGAGTTTACGGGCTACGCCAGTCCTCAAGCCCGAGCCCGCCGACGCGAACGAACTCCCGCGCATTGTGCGTTACGATCTTGAGGCCTCGCCGCAAGGCACCGGCAGCAAGCAGCAAGTCATAGGCTCCTATGGGCGTACCCTGGCTATTCAGGCTTGCTCGCAATTGCGCCGCCGCACGGGCATCTTCGCGCTCGAACGGCAAGACGGAGATCGTGTTCAGAAGCATCCGCATGGCTTCCCGCACGCGCGGCGCAAGGTTGGGATTGCGCGCCAGCCCGTACTCGACTTCCATCTCCGTGATCACCGAAACGGCCAATTGCAGCGGCGCTTCCTGACGAAGCCGCGCCATCACGGCCTGCTCGCCGCGAGCGAAGTCGCTCAGCACATTGGTGTCGAGGAGATACTTCACGAAAAGGCATCTTCACGCGGTGGCAGCAATTCGCCGCGATACAATTCGAACGGCGGCGTGTCGGGATCGCCCTGCCACTCCAAAATCAGCGATGGCCAGCCGGGACTGCCGAGTGTCTTCTTGTCCAGCCATTCGCGCAGCGCCTTGCGGATCAATCCGCTGCGCGTCTCGCCCAGCTTCTTGGCCGTCCGGTCCAGTTCCTTGGCCGTCTGATCGTCGAGATAGAGGTTGAAGTTCATGGGGAAACCACCTGAGATTCTGAATATAACCTGTAACAGGTTATATTCTCAAGCCGACCCTCGCAAGGACAAATCGGCGAAGATCGGCGCACGCTTCCGGAGACGCTATCCGAGGCGCACCACGCGCCTCGGCTGCGAGGCGGAGCAGTGAAACGCAACTCGCACGGGCATAAAAAAAGACCGTCACACGCTCGCCTCTGCCTGACGGTCTTTTCTCAAAACCGACCACAGTCTTTGGAAAAGGCCGTCGGAAGCACCGTCAAATTGGTCCGCTTTGATTGGACCGCTGAGAAGCCGTTGACGATGCGCGTGGCGACATGGCCGATGAATTTCATGTCGAAGGGATAAAAGTCCGCCGTCATGCTGTCCGTCGAGGTGACCGCGCGCAATCCCACCACGTAGTCGTCGGTGCGGAAGTCTCCCATGACGCCGACCGTTCGCACCGGCAGCAGGACCGCAAATGCCTGCCAGATCTCGACATAGAGGCCGGCGCGGCGGATTTCCTGGATATAGATGTCGTCCGCGCGCCGCAGGATCTCGAGCTTCTCGCGCGTGACCTCGCCGGGGCAGCGGATGGCGAGCCCCGGGCCCGGGAACGGGTGTCGGCCGACAAAGGCCTGCGGCAGACCGAGCTCGCGGCCGAGCGCGCGCACTTCGTCCTTGAACAGTTCGCGCAAAGGCTCGACCAGCGCCATGTTCATGCGCTCGGGCAAGCCGCCCGGTTGTTGGCGTTTTCCAGATCGTCTCCGGCGCATGTGGGAAGACCTCGTCAACCACGATGTCTTGGGTGCCGGACTTCAATGCGTCGTCGTTCATGGATCGATCTCCTTCACGAGGGTTCGGAGGTTGGCGAACCGCGCGCGGTAGGCAAAGTTCAGGTAGGCGCGGCACCACGCGGATACGTCATCCGAGCCCGGCTGCTCGCGCGATCAGAAACAACCCTGCCCCGACGACGACGGCCCCGGTGGCTCGCGCGACGCGCTCACCGGCCGGTGCGAGACGTTCGACGGTGATGGCTGCCGCCACGACAGCCATCGCGCGAAGGTCCATGACCCCGATGACCAGGAGGATCGCCATCAGACCGACACAGCATTGGCTGCAGTGGAGGCCGAGGCGCAGGCCGTGTCGCCAGGCCGTGCCGGCGTCGGCCGGCAGCGTACGGCCGCGCCCGGGTGCCTCCCGGCAGCAGGCGAGGTGACGCGCCTTCCACGCGGTGAGCTGGAGGGCGCCGGCGATCAGGACGACCACGCCGGCCGCGATCGGAACGGCGCGCGCCAGCGCCGGCTGCTGCATCTCGATCGCCGCCAGCGCGACGCCCAGCGGAAAAGCGGCCATTCCGAACACGGTCCAGACGAAGAAGTAACCCACGCCCACGAGCGCGGTCAGCCGACCGAGGCGCGTCTCGCCTGTCCTGCCGACGGCCTGGCGGTAGCGCCACAGCATTGGGACCAGGGACGGCAGCATCATCGCCACCATCATCACGACCCACATGCCGAGGAACGACGCCGCGGCGCCGGGCCACGTCTGTCCGGGCATCCGCATCCACGCCATCGACATCGTCCAGCCGCCGGGCATCGGCATCTCGCCCATCGCCGACATGGACGCGCACCAGACGATCGTTACCGCCGCGCTGGCGGCGAAGAGCAGCGCTGAGACGCCGAAGAAGGCTTGCTGGGAAGCTCGCTCGGAAACCATGCGTCGTGAGATCTCCCGTCCCCGGTTGCGCCAACGACACCCACGACTTGGCTCAGCGCTTGTCGTACTCGTCGTGGCGGCGCCACCACGCCTGGGGGAACTCGAGCCCGTCCTCGTTCCTGCCCCACGGGGCGAGGTCGAGGAACTGGTAGGTCCCCATCAAGGCCTCGACGCCACGGGCGTAGGTGGAGTAGGTGTGGTGGACAGCGCCGTCCTGAAGCGCGAAGACGCTCATACCCTCCTTCTGCGGCTCGGGCTCGTCGACATGCCGGAAGTTGTAGTCGGCGCCGTTTCTCCGCTGCTCCTCGGTGAAGGCGACGCCGAAGTCGTAGTTGAAGTCGCTCCCGAGCGACGAAACCCACGGGAATCGCCAGCCCATTTGCCGCTTGTAGTCCTGGAGCTCCTGCAACGGGGCGATCGACGCACAAACGAGGGTAATGTCGCGGCCGTTCAAGTGGGGGATGACACCGTCGAAGTGATCGGCGACCAAGGAGCATCCGGTGCATCCCCGGCGCTCGTCGGTGAGCCGGGCTCCGTAGCCGAACATGAAGTGATAGACGAGGAGCTGCGAGCGCCCTCGGAAGAGGTCCGCCAGCGAG
>CAWHPT010000008.1:0-81260 GCA_963831225.1 uncultured Alphaproteobacteria bacterium | reverse complement strand
CGACCTCTCGATTGGAACCGCCAAGGCTTTGGACTTCTACAGCAGGGGGCTGGCCCAAGTCCGAGTCGAATATGTGGGCCGCGCGCCGATCGAAGGCAGCGATGATCGCCTGTTGATGGCCACCTTGCGCACGGGGTCTCCGGCGCCGGCGCCCTCGAAAATCATGGTGGCGTCGGCGAAACCGTTCATCGAAGGTCCTCGCGGTTCCGCAGGTGAGCAGGAGCCGGAGGGCGATGTCACGGCGAAAAATCGAGCGCAGTCGAGATCAATTTTGCGATCGTCCACCGCATCCGCTGCCGAGACGAGCGCTTGGTCACCTCCGATTGCTCCTGCGATAGGATTTCTTCCAATGAGAAGCGAAGGGGGCGCACTCGGGCTGATGAGCGGGCGTGGGCTCTACTGAGAGCGAAAGAACGCTGTTCTGGCAGCGCAGGTGTTCACATTTGTCCCAATGGCCGATCCGACATTGATTCCGGCGTGCTGAGCTTGCTAAGCAAATGGCCGGGTGGGGCAGGGCATGGGCCTCTCCCCACGGATAGCTTGCCGCATTCATGAACACGCGCGTTCTCGACAAATCGTGGCGATCCCTTCTTTGCAAGTGGGGCGGTGCGGCCGTCTTGGCCTGCCTCATCGGTTCCGCTTGCGCCGCTCCCAATCCGAAGGCCAGTGACGGGTTCCAAACCGCGGCCGCGCACGCGATTCTGATCGAAGCCGAAAGCGGCACCGTGCTGTTCGAAAAAGGAGCCGATGACCTCGTTCCGCCAGCCAGCCTTTCCAAGCTGATGACCGCGGAAGCGGTGTTCCATGAGCTCGAAGAGGGCCGGCTCAAGCTCGAGCGATGAATTCACCGTCAGCACGAATGCCTGGCGGCGCGGGGGAGCGCCCTCGCGTACTTCGAGCATGTTTCTTCCGATTCACAGCAAAGTCGCGGTCAATGATCTTTTGCGTGGCGTGATCGTGCAGTCCGGCAACGACGCTTGCATGGTGCTGGCGGAGGGGATTTCCGGCAGCGAGTCCGCTTTTGCGGAACTGATGACCAAGCGAGCGCGCGAGATCGGCCTCGCCAAGTCGACATTCGGCAATTCGAACGGCCTTCCCGATCCAAGGCAGTTGATGACCGCACGCGAGCTCGGCAAGCTTGCGCGGCACATCATCCAAACCTATCCGGAGCATTACAAAATATACGCCGAGCGAGAGTTCACCTGGAACAAGATCCGCCAATTCAACCGCAATCCGCTGCTCGCAATGGAGATCGGTGCCGATGGGCTCAAGACCGGCTTCATCAAGGAGTCGGGTTATGGTCTCGTGGGGTCGGCGGTGCAGAACGGGTTGCGGCTGATCGTCGTCGTCAATGGGCTGAAGTCGGAGAAGGAACGCTCGGACGAGGCCAAGAAACTTCTCGAATGGGGATTTCACAACTTCCAGTCTGGACTGCTGTTCGGTGAGGGGCAGGAGATCGCGTGGGCCAAGGTCTATGGTGGCGAAAAAGGATACGTGCCGCTGATCGGGAAGAAGGAGGTGCGGCTGATGGTCCCCCGCGGCTCGCGCGACAAGATCATCGCACGGATGGTATATACCGGCCCAGTGCACGCGCCAGTACAGAAGGGTCAGAAGATCGGTAACCTCAAGGTATGGCGAGGCGAGTTCCTGGTGCTCGAAGTTCCCCTGCAGGCAGCCGAAAGCGTCGGCGCAGGTTCGCTGTCGCAACGGGCCTTCGATGCTGCAACCGAGCTCGTTCTCGGCCTGTTCCGCGCCGGCTTGCAACGGCTATAATTCCTTACGACGATCATCCTGGCCAGTCTTCGAGCGGCAATGCTGCTTGTGCCACTTCATCGGCGCGTGCTTGATGGCTGCCCCTGTAGTGGCCGTGACGACGTATAATGCGGACGCAAGCTGGTCTCTAAATGGGCGGCACAACGTAAACGATGCGTGGACGATTCATCACGTTCGAGGGCGGCGAGGGCACGGGCAAGTCTACGCATTCGAAGATGCTTGCCGATCGAGTCAAAACGCTCGGCATCGAGGTCGTGCTCACGCGTGAACCCGGCGGCTCGCCCGGTGCGGAAGCAATCCGCCATGTGTTGCTCTCTGGCGTGGCGAAGCCGCTCGGCGCGGAAGCCGAAGCCCTGCTGTTTGCTGCGGCCCGTGACGACCACGTGCGCAACACCATCGCGCCGGCACTGGTGCGCGGCGCGTGGGTCATCTGCGACCGTTTTGTCGACTCCTCGCGGGTCTATCAAGGCACCCTCGGCGGTGTGGATGCCAAGTTCATGCGCGCCCTCGAGCGGGTGACTGTCGGCGACCTCGAGCCTGATCTCACCTTCATTCTCGACGTGCCCTCGGATGTCGGGCTTGCACGCGCGAGCAAGCGACGTGCGGGCGGGATCACCGATCGGTTCGAGGCGGAATCCATCGCATTCCACGAAGGACTGCGCGAAGCCTATCGTCTGCTCGCGGCATCCGAACCTGGCCGCTGCGTGGTGATCGACGCCACCCAGTCGAAGCTCGAAGTTGCCGAGCGCATTTGGAAGACGGTCAGCGAACGTCTCGAGCCGGCGACCGCTCCAGTCGCGCTCACAGGGTTGGCATCGTGAGCGAAGCGGACGAGGCCATCGAAGCGCCGCTTGCGCGCGAGACCAATGTGCTTTACGGCCATGTCGACGCCGAGCGCGCGCTGCTCGACGCCTATCGCGGTAACCGCCTGCCACACGCTTGGCTGATCAGCGGCCCTTCCGGTATCGGCAAGGCGACGCTCGCCTATCGGATGGCCCGTTTCGTCCTCGCCCATTCCGACCCGCGAGCGCCGCTCGTGCAGACCGCGAGCTCGCTGCAAGTTGCTCCTGAACACCCGGTCTCCCGGCGCATTGCCGCGCAGGCGCAGGGGGACCTGCTGGTGCTGGAGCGCACCATCAACGAAAAGACCAAGAAGCTGCGCCAGGACATTCAGGTTGACGACGTGCGCCGTTCGGTCGCGTTCTTCGGGTCCACCCCCGGTGCAGGGGGCTGGCGGGTCGCCGTCGTGGATGCCGTCGATGAGCTCAATGCGTCCGGAGCCAATGCGCTTCTCAAGGTCCTGGAGGAGCCGCCACGGCGCGCTCTGCTGCTGCTGGTGAGCCATTCCGCCGTGCGCGTGCTGCCGACGATCCGCTCGCGATGCCGGCTGCTGGCATTGCGCCCTCTGGCGGCTGACGATGTCGCGCGGGCGGCCGCCGCCGCGCTCGGAAAGCACGCCGGTGATGCCGACATCGCAAGCGCTGCAAGTTTGGCCGAGGGAAGCGTGCGACGCGCGCTCACCTTTCTCAGCGGCGACGCGCTCGACCTGCGCAATCGCATCCTCGCCGTGCTCGATCGTCTGCCTGCCCTCGATCCGAACGCGCTGCATGCGCTCGGCGAACGCATCTCCGGCACCGAAGCGGCGCCGCTCGCAGCCTTTGTCGCAACAGTGAACGGCTGGCTTTCCATGCGTCTGAGCGTCCGCGCGCATGAACGCGCCCATCTCGACCGGATCGCCGGCGCCTGGGAGAAGTTCAGCATTGCGTCGCGCGACGCCGAGATCTTCAATCTCGACCGGAAGCCGATGGTTTTCAGTGTGTTCGGCTGGCTTGCCGAGGCGTCGCGTGATTGATACCTATCCCGTGCTCATCGTGGACGGTGATCAGCAAGCGTGGAACGCGCTTTACCTCCGAACGCGCTCCCTTCTTCGGCGCACCTGCCGGGGCGGTTCGCTTGGTATCCATTTGGCCTGAACGCGCGCATTGGGCGCGTCGATCTTTCGCCTTTCGTGGAAGCCGGGATGAGGTACTGTAATGATCGCGTGCGGACAACACGATGGCTGACCAGCCCCGCTTCTACCTGACCACGGCCATCGCCTATCCGAATGGCCCGCCACATATCGGCCACGCCTATGAAGCCATCGCCACCGACGCGATTGCCCGCTTCAAGCGGCTCGATGGCTACGATGTGTTCTTCCTCACCGGCACCGATGAGCACGGCATCAAGCTGCTGCAGACGGCGGCGAAGGAGAAGCTCACTCCGCGGCAACTGATCGAGCGCAACGTTCCTCATTTCAAGGCAATGGTCGAGCGGCTCAACTGTTCGAACGACGACTTCATTCGCACGACGGAAGAGCGCCACCATCGAGCTTCGACCGCAATTTGGCAGCGGATGCAGGCGGCAGGTGATATCTATCTCGACAAATATTCCGGGTGGTACTCGATCCGTGATGAGGCGTACTACGACGAGCACGAGACCCGAATCAACGAGAAAGGTGAGCGGGTCGGTCCGCAGGAGACGCCGGTGGAATGGGTCGAGGAGGAAAGCTATTTCTTTCGCCTCTCGGCCTACCAGGGCAAACTGTTGGATCTCTATGCGCACGATCCCAGCTATGTATTGCCCAAGGAACGGCTCAACGAGGTGGTGAGCTTCGTCAAGGGTGGCCTGCAGGACCTCTCGATCTCTCGCACCACGTTCGACTGGGGCGTGAAGGTCCCAGTCGATCCCAAGCACGTGATGTATGTGTGGGTCGACGCTCTGACCAACTACATCACCGCGGTCGGCTATCCCGATACGGAAAGCCCGATGTTTCGCCGGTATTGGCCCGCCGACCTGCATGTCATCGGCAAGGATATCGTGCGCTTCCACGCGGTTTATTGGCCGGCATTCCTGATCTCGGCCGGGACTCGAAGTGCCTCGCCGCATCTTCTCCCATGGCTTCCTGTTCAATCGTGGGGAGAAAATGTCGAAGTCGGTTGGCAATGTAATCGACCCGTTTGCGCTCGCCGATGCTTATGGCGTCGACCAGTTGCGATACTTCCTGTTGCGGGAGGTCCCGTTCGGGCAGGATGGCAACTACAGCCACGAGGTGATCGTCAGCCGCATCAACGCAGATCTCGCCAACGATCTCGGCAACCTGGCGCAGCGCTCACTCTCGATGATCGCGCGACAAATGGGCGGCGTGTTGCCGAACCCGGGCTCATTCTCGGATTCCGACAAGGCGATGCTGTCGGCCGCCGACGGCATGATCGGCAGGAGCCGGGAGGCGATGAAGACCCAGCAGCTGCATCAAGTGCTCAACGGGGTGTGGGCGGTTGTCGCTGAAGCAAACCGCTATTTCGCGAGCGAAGCGCCATGGGCGCTCGCAAGAACCGATCCCGGGCGGCAGGCGACCGTGCTTTATGTTACCGCCGAGACGATCAGACAAATCGCGATCCTGGCGCAGCCGTTCATGCCGGCCTCGGCCGCGCAACTGCTCGATCTCCTTGCCGTCCCGCCGACGGAACGAAATTTCACCAAGCTGGCCGGAGCGGGTCGAATCGCTGCCGGGGTCGCGTTGCCGGCGCCCAGCCCGGTCTTCCCCCGCTACGTCGACAGCGAAGCGAGCGCGCAGGCTTGATGCGGACCGACATCGAGGCGCAACAGTTGGAGCGGCACCCCCTGCCATGCCTGACTACCCTCGTGTGCTGCCCAATGCAACACTCGGAAGCTGTCAGGTTCTTCGGTCGAAAGGACGGCCATGTCGGATAACCCAGAATCGAACGATGAACGGCCTTGCCTGCATTGTCTGATCGCGGACGCGATCGACGACTTCTATGCGGAGTATGGTTCCGCGAGTGGCGAGAAAGACGCCATGGATATGGACGAGATCATTTCGGCACTCGGAAAGACCGTGGCTGAATTGACATATGGTTCCGACGCCGCATTGCGCCAGCGGATCGTGGAGGATCTCATGCGCGAGATTTCGCGATTCGAAGCGGAATATGCCAACTCATCAGGGTCGGACATGCGGCATTGATCGCGGTCGGAGCAGCGGCCAACCATTTCGCCGCAGGAATCGGGACGTAATGGCGGAGCAGCACGGGATATGTTGATCGACAGTCATTGCCATCTCGACTTTCCCGATTTCGCCGGCGAACTCGACGCCGTGGTAGCGCGCGCCCGGGTGGCTGGCGTCGCACGCATCGTGACCATCTCGACCCGGATCAAAAGGCACGCTGCGGTGCTCGCCATTGCCGAGCAATTTCCGGACGTCTACTGCTCGATCGGCACGCATCCGCATAACGCCCATGAGGAACTCGATATCGGCGTCGACGAGTTGGTCGCGCGCGCGCTTCATCCGAAAGTCGTGGCGATCGGCGAGGCGGGGCTCGACTATCATTACGATGCGAGCCCGCGCGACGCGCAGGCGTGCGGCTTCCGCAATCATATCGCCGCCGCGCGTGCCACCGGGCTGCCGCTCGTCATTCATTCGCGCGAGGCGGATGATGAAATGGCCCGCATTCTGGAGCAGGAGAGCGGGAAGGGCGTCTTCCCCGCAGTGTTGCACTGCTACACCGGAGGTCGCGAGCTTGCCGAGCGCGCAATCACGCTCGGTCTGTACATCTCGTTCACGGGAATACTGACCTTCAAAAAGTCGGACGACCTGCGCGCGATCGCGAACGGCCTGCCTGCGGACCGCATCCTGGTGGAGACAGACGCTCCCTATCTCGCCCCCGGCCGGTTTCGCGGAAAGCGCAACGAGCCCGCTCATGTCGTGGAGATCGCCAAGGTGCTCGCCGAGGCGCGCGGCGTGTCGCAGGATGAGATCGCCCGTCAGACCACGGAGAACTTCTTCCGCCTGTTCGGAAAGGTCCCGCGTCAGGCGGCGGCCGCCGCATGAGACTGACGGTCACTATCCTCGGATGTGGCTCCTCTGGAGGCGTCCCGCGACCCGCGCTCGGGTGGGGAGCCTGCAATCCAAGTAATCCCAGGAATTGGCGGCGGCGCACCTCGCTCCTGCTCGAAAGGCGCAACGGCGCCGGCATCACCCGCATCCTGGTCGACACCTCACCCGACTTGCGCGAGCAACTCCTCGAGGCCGAGGTCGATTGGCTCGACGGCGTTCTGTTCACCCACGAGCACGCCGATCACACCCATGGCATCGACGACCTGCGCGGGCTCTTCATTCATCGCAGGCGACCGGTTGACGTGTACCTGGATGGGCCCACTTCGAAAGCCATGCGTGCCCGCTTCGCCTATTGCTTCAATTCGCCGCCCGGCAGTGAATACCCTCCTATCGTGACCGAGCATCGACTGGCGCCTGCCCAGTCGGTGACGGTGCACGGGGAGGGCGGCTCGATCACCGCGCTTCCGATTTTGCAGGACCATGGCGACATCCCGTCGCTCGGCTTCCGCTTCGGCCCGCTGGCCTATTCCTGCGACGTGAGCGGCCTGCCGCCAGCAAGCTCCTGCGCATTGGCCGGGCTCGATCTGTGGATCGTCGACGCGCTGCGCTATCGACCCCACCCGAGCCATTTCAGCGTCGACGAAGCGCTGGCCTGGATCGAGCGTGTCAAGCCGCGCCGAGCCATCCTGACCAACTTGCATTCCGATCTCGACTACGAAGACCTGCGCCGGAAGCTGCCGCCCCATGTGGAGCCGGCGTTCGACGGCCTGAAGCTCGAAATGGCGGGGGGCGCCGATGACATTTGAAACACGAGCCTCTCCGGTAGTGCCTGATTCGCATAAGTAATATTATGGAATATTCGACCAAAGTAGGCAATATCGTGGGTTTCTGCAACGCGCGGCCCGCCGCTTTCCTCCGGTCTCGCCACGCTCGAATCTGGGACCGCTCCCAATCCCGCGTCGTTTGGCGGAACCTCAACCGCCTCCGAACGTTTCAGCAATTGTCATTGCGCCGCCACCGATGCCGGCGCACTACTAACTTCCCATCAAGGATTGCACGAGGTGCCCTGTGACCAAGGTAAGAAAGCTGGAACCGCGCGGCGCGCCCGCGCGTCTCGACACGCCGACGGACTTGTCCGAAGACGCCGTGCGCGAAATATCGGCAGCGCTCAATGGGCTGTTGGCCGACACCTTCGCGCTTTACGTGAAGACCAAGAACTTCCACTGGCATGTCAGCGGCCCGCATTTTCGGGACTATCATCTTCTGCTCGACGAGCAAGCGGCGCAGCTCTTGGCCAGTGTCGATATCCTGGCTGAACGCGTGCGCATGGTCGGTGGAACCACGCTACGCTCCATCGGCCATATCGCCAAGCTGCAGCGGATCAAGGACAATGACGACAACTACGTCTCGGCGATAGACATGCTGTGCGAGCTCATGAGTGACAACAAGGCTCAGATCGCCCACATGCGCGAAGCTCATAAGCTATCCGACGAGCACGAGGATGTGGCGGCCGCGAGCCTGCTGGAGCAATTCATCGACGAAGCCGAGAAGCGCTGCTGGTTCCTGTTCGAGGCAAGCCGTGAGGCCGAGCAAAGCCATTAGGAGCCATTAGCAGCAGCAGCGTTCCATGTCCGAATCCTGCGATATCGTCACGCTGCTCGACATCATGGCGGCGTTGCGCGCTCCCGGCAGCGGGTGTCCCTGGGACTTGGAGCAGAATTTTGCGACTATCGCTCCCTACACGATCGAGGAGGCCTATGAGGTCGCCGATGCGATTGCGCGGGGTGACCTCGATGACTTGCGCGAGGAGCTTGGCGATCTCTTGTTGCAGGTCGTCTTCCATGCCCGGATGGCGCAGGAGCAAGGAGCCTTTGCGTTCGCCGACGTCGTGCAAACGTTGAACGAAAAGCTTCTGCGTCGCCACCCCCACGTCTTCGGCACCGCGCCAGGTATGAGCCGCGAGTTGGTTGAGGGCCTGTGGGAGCGAATCAAGACCGAAGAGCGCGCCCAAAAGAACCGCGGCGGAGACGACACCCGCGCTCGTAGCTCGCTGGCCGGCGTACCGCTGGCGCTTCCTGCGCTCACGCGCGCGCTCAAACTGCAGGCAAAGGCCGGCAAGGTCGGCTTCGACTGGAATGACCCGCTTGCGGTTCTCAGCAAGATTCGCGAAGAGGCAGACGAGATCGAAAGCGACCTCAGGAGCGGAAATCACGCCGCCGCTGCTGAGGAAGTCGGCGATCTCCTGTTTGCCGTCGTCAATCTCGCCCGTCATCTCGACGCCGACCCCGAAGCAACGCTGCGCGCAACCAACAAGAAATTCGAGCGGCGCTTCGGCGCGATCGAACGGGCATTGGCGGAACGGGGCAGAACTCCGCAGCAGGCGAGCCTACGAGAGATGGACGAGCTTTGGACCGAAGCAAAAGCGCGCGAGCGCACCAGCGAACACGCAGGTGGGACGGGGACTCGCGGTCACTGAAAATCCCGTCAGCGCGCCGGGATTGCACTGCCGAATCTCGCCCGCACTTTGCCGGCATTGGCCGGATCGGCACGAATTGTAATTGCCAAGCGCCCGTCGTCGCGAAATGTTTTCGTGATCACTTCGGTATTGCGGTGAAGCCAGCTCAGGCCGCCACCGTCCGCTGCATCGAGCACCAGCTCGAGTGTCACGCGGCTGGCGGCGAGCCGCCTCTCGATATCGGAGGCGAGGCGTTCGACCCCCTCTCCCGTCAGTGCCGAGATCAGCACCGGTTCCTCACCGGCCGGCTGCCGCTCGGCGAGGTTGCGGATGCGGGCGCGGGCGCCTTCGTCGAGCCGGTCCATCTTGTTCCAGACCTCGATCAGGCGTGGGTCGTGCGCCGCGATCCCGAGCTGCCTCAAGACGTCTTGAACGTCGAGCGATTGTGCTTCGCTATCTTCATGTGACACGTCGCGCACGTGCAGGATCACGTCGGCCTCGATGACTTCCTCCAGCGTCGCGCGAAACGCCGCTACCAGCATCGTCGGCAGATCGGAGATGAAGCCGACCGTGTCGGAGAGGATGATCCGCAAGCCACTCGTCAGTGCGACCGCACGCAGAGTAGGATCCAGGGTGGCAAACAGCATGTCGGCCGATAGCACGCTCGCCTGCGTCAGACGGTTGAACAGGGTCGACTTGCCGGCATTGGTGTAGCCGACCAGCGCGGCGATCGGATAAGGCACGCGCTTGCGGCTGTCGCGATGCAGCTTGCGAGTGCGCTTGACCCGCTCGAGCTCCGTCTCGATCCGGGCGATGCGCTCCTCGATCATGCGCCGGTCGGACTCGATCTGGGTTTCGCCCGGTCCGCCAAGAAAACCAAAGCCGCCGCGCTGGCGCTCGAGATGGGTCCACGAGCGCACCAGCCGGCTCTTCTGGTACGTCAGATGTGCGAGCTCGACCTGCAATGCGCCTTCACGGGTGCGCGCCCGGCGGCCGAATATTTCCAGGATCAGCCCGGTCCGGTCGAGTACCTTGGCGCCCCAGGCCTTCTCCAGATTGCGCTGCTGCACTGGTGAAAGCGCGCAGTCCATCACCACGATTCCGGCTTCATCGCTTTTCACCAGGCCGGCAATCTCCTCGACCTTGCCCTTGCCGATGAAAGTCGCGGGCCGGATGTCGCCCAGCGGCACAATCCCGGACGAGACCACATTGAGATCGATGGCGAGGGCGAGCCCGACCGCCTCGTCGAGCCGGGCTTCGGGTGAGCGCAACGCCGGACCTGGGCGTTTCCCTCCACCGGCAGAAGCGGGTGAACGCCCCCGCAAGTTGGGTTCGATCACGAGCGCACGGCCCGTCTCTTCGCCTTCCCGAGCGCTCAGGCGGTCGCTGCGGCTATCGAAGCGGCGGGGCTCCAACTACGCCTTTTCCCCGGCCGGCTCGTCGGCGCCTTCGAACAGTTGGATCGGATGTCCCGGCATGATCGTCGAGATGGCATGCTTGTACACGAGTTGCGAATGCCCGTCCCGTCGCAGCAGCACGCAGAAATTATCGAACCAGGTCACAACGCCTTGCAGCTTCACCCCGTTCACCAGAAAGATCGTGAGCGGGGTCTTGTTCTTGCGCACATGATTGAGGAACGTGTCTTGAAGATTTTGTGAGCGCTCGGCCGCCATTGTTGCTGATCCATTTTTTTGCTCGCAGGGCTTTCCTGCAAGGCCTTTATTGCCAAGTCGCCGTGCCCATTTGCCTATCGTTCACTCACAGGACCTGGACCCCTGCCATTACAAGGCACGTACGCGGGCCGCGCAAGCACAAGTTGGGGGCAGGGGCAATCTCGTGGATAGCTTTCAGGCGTTCAAGCCCGGTCGATCACGCTCGATCCGGCGGCAAACCGTCCGTCAGGTCGCTTCGGCGTGGACGATGGAATTCCCTCCGCAATGCGGTGGCAATCGAGCCGGGGGCTCCGTTTCCGATCGGGCGGTCGTCGACGCGTACCACGGGCATGACGATCTGGCTTGCAGAGGTGAGGAACGCCTCTCGGGCCCCGTAGATCTCGTCCACCGTGAACGGGCGCTCCTCCAGCTCCAGTCCCTGCGCTCTGACAACCTCGATCAGCACGCTTCTGCGTGATGCCTCGCAGGATCCCCTTTTCGGCCGGCGGCGTTACCACCTTGCCGCCCTTGGTTACGATCCAGGCATTGCTCGATGAACCTTCGGTGACGTGGCCGTCCCGATTTACGAACCAGGCCTCCTTGGCGCCCTGCTCGCGCGCCGTTTGCTTTGCCAGCACGTTGGGCAGGAGGGAAATCGATTTGATATCGACCCGCTCCCAACGATTGTCAGGCACGGTGATCACGGCGATTCCGTCGCGCCGCCATGCGCTCGCTGCCGGCGAAATCGAGGTTGCGTGCGGTCACCACGACGCTCGGCGGCGTCTCCTGCACCGGAAAGGCATGGTCGCGGCGTGCCACTCCGCGGGTAATCTGCAGATAGATGATGCCGTCGCGCACCCGATTTCGCCGGATGCACTCGCGCAATGACGATCGCCAGCGCGGCGTCCGACATCGGCATCGCAATTCGAAGCTCATCGAGCGAGCGTTGCAGGCGTGCCATGTGGCGCCGCTCGTCGATGATGCGGCCTTCCCTCACCTCGCATACTTCGTACACGCCGTCGGAGAACTGGTAGCCGCGATCCTCGATATCGACCGCTGCCTCCCGCCGGGGCAGGTAGCGGCCGTTCACATAAGCGATGCGCGACAAGGGGCGCTCCAATTGCGAGGTCTGGTCGGCGTCATCCCTCGTCAGTCGATCCCGAGCGCCTTGAGCTTGCGATGGAGCGCTGATCGCTCCATCCCCACGAACTCCGCGGTGCGCGAAATGTTGCCGCCGAAGCGGCTGATCTGCGCGACCAGATACTCGCGCTCGAACACCTCGCGCGCGTCGCGCAACGGCAATCCCATGAGGTGCTCGCCGCCGTCCCCGCCCGGCATCGACGGCACCATCGAACCCACGTCCTGCGGCAGCATGTCCGCATTGATCACCGCTTCCGGATCGCCGCCGGCGAGGATCATCAGCCGCTCCACGTTGTTGCGCAGTTGGCGCACATTGCCGGGCCAGTCGTGCGACTGCAGCACCGCCATGGCATCTTCGCCGATCAGGCGTCGTGGCAGGCCGGTGCCGAGAGATATCTGCTGCATGAAATATTCGATCAGGTGGGGAATATCGTCGCGGCGCTCGGCCAGCGGAGGCACCCGGATCGGGACGACCGAAAGCCGGTGGTAGAGGTCTTCGCGGAATTTGCCCGCGGCGATCTCGGCCTCGATGTTGCGGCCGGTGGACGAGATGATGCGGACGTCGACTTGCACCTTGTTGGTGCCGCCGACGCGCTGAAACGTCTGCTCGACAAGCACCCGCAAGATCTTGTTCTGGGTCTCGCGCGGCATGTCCACGATCTCGTCGATGAACAGCGTGCCGCCATGGGCCTCTTCCAACGCGCCGACCTTGCGCCCCTGCCCGTCGACCGGTGCTTCCACGCCGAACATTTCGATTTCCATGCGCTCGGGCATCATCGCAGCGGCGTTGATGACGATGAACGGGCCATTGGCGCGGACCGAATGACCGTGGATAGCGCGCGCAGTCAATTCCTTGCCGGCGCCGGCAGGTCCGACGATGAGGATGCGGCTGTTGGTGGGAGCGATCTTCTCGACGGTTTGTCGCAGTTGGTTCATCGACGAGGACTTGCCGACCAGGGTCGAGGGCGACAGCTGCTTGAGCGCCTTTACCTCGCGCTTGAGCCGCGACGTTTCGAGCGCGCGCTGGGCGACCAGCACCAGCCGGTCCGCCTTGAACGGCTTTTCGATGAAGTCGTAGGCGCCCTGCTTGATGGCGGCGACCGCCGTTTCGATGTTGCCGTGGCCCGAGATCATGACGATCGGCAATTCGGGATGCTGCCCCTTCATGGCATCGAGCAGTTGCAGCCCGTCGAGTCGGCTGCCTTGCAGCCAGATATCGAGGAAGACCAGGTTAGGCCTTCGACTGGCCACATGCGCCAGCGCGTCGTCGCTGTCACGCGCAGAGCGCGTGATGAAGCCTTCGTCCTGCAGGATGCCGGAAACGAGCTCCCGGATGTCTGCCTCGTCGTCGACTATGAGAATGTCATCGGCCATGGTTCATGCATTCGTTGCAAGTTGAGTTGACTGCTGTTGCCGCGCAGGCGCGGCCTCGGGCGAACTCGCGGTTTCCGCGGCGAAGCGCAGCCGCATCCACGCTCCCCGCTGACCGGGTATCTTGCTGGCGGCATCGCCGAGCTCGATGCGTCCGCCATGTTCCTCCAGGATGCGGCCCACGATGGCGAGACCGAGCCCGGTACCCTTCTCGCGAGTCGTGACATAAGGTTCGAGCAACCGGCTGCGGTTCTCCTTCGGCAATCCGATCCCGTTGTCGACCACATCGATGACGATGTCGTCGCCTTCTCGGCTCGCAGACACGCGGATGTGTCCGCGGCCGAGCTCGGCCGGCGGCACGGCGGCGATCGCCTCGGTCGCGTTCTTGATGATGTTCGTGAGACCCTGCGAGATGAGCCGGCGGTCGAATTGCGCGGGCATCGGGTCTTGTGCAATCTCGACGTCGATGTCGATCTCGGCATTGCCGACGCGCTGGAGAAAAACCACTTGACGCACGGTATCGGCTACATCCTCTGCGGTCATGACCGGCTTCGGCATGCGTGCAAAACGCGAGAACTCGTCGACCATGCGTTTGATGTCGTCGACCTGGCGGACGATGGTATCGGTGCACTGCTGAAAGATGCCGCCATCGTCCTTGATGACTGCGGCGTATTTCCGGCGTAACCGCTCGGCTGAGAGCTGGATCGGCGTGAGTGGGTTTTTTATCTCGTGCGCGATTCGGCGTGCCACGTCGGCCCAGGCCGAAGTGCGCTGCGCGGCCACCAGATCCGTTATGTCGTCGAGCGTCAGGACGTAACCACGTTCGGCAGCGCCCGACTGCTCGCTTGTCACCCGCACGGACAGGTTGCGCTCGCGCCCGCTCCGATTGATCGTCACCTGCCCGTGGACCAGGCGCTGCACGCCCGAGCGCGCGGCCGCGAATATATCGGCGAGCTCCGGAACGATCTCGGCGAGTGGCCGCCCCAGAGCGTCGCCTTCGGAACGCCCGATCAGTCTTTCCGCCGAGCGGTTGAGAATGGTGATGCAGCTCTCGGCGTCGACGCCGATGACTCCGGCGCTCGCACCCGCCAGAACTGCTTCAGTGAAACGCCGCCGGCTGTCGATCAAGTCGCGCGCGCGGACGATATCGTCGCGCTGGGTACGCAGCTCCTGCGTCATCTTGTTGAATGTTTCGCCGAGTTGCGCGAGATCTCCTTCGGAGCGGCGGGTAGGCACCTGCACGTAGAGATTGCCGGTCGAGACCACTTGGGCCGCACCAATCAGGCGGCGTATCGGCGCAACCAGATAATTCGCAAAATTGAGCCCGATCCAAACCGCCGAGAGCAGGACGATCAGGGCAATCACGGTATACATCAGGGCGAACGCAATCTGAATGCCGACGCGGCGCGCCGCCAGATCGGCATATTGCGCCACGCCTGCCTGCGTCGCGCGCAACTGCGCGAGCACGCGCGGATCGAGCAGCCGGGCGATGTAGAGATAGGTATCGTTGTATCCTCGCAGCTTGATGATGGCGGCGACATAGTTGGCGTCGAGAAACATCGCCACCTGCGGCTCGGTATCGTTGATGCCGGAGAGCACGTCGGGCGAAGGCTTGACGAAAGTCTGACTGATCTGCTTTGGGGCCTGATCGATGACGTTGAGAGTCTTGTCCAGCAGCATTACTGCCGGAAGTCCCCGGATCGAGGCCTGGACCGAGAGAAACTGCTGGAACTGCTCGCGCGACTGGTCGAACAAAGGCTTTGCACGCGACAGCTCGATGGCGATCGCGATGCTGTCGGCGCGCACGAACTGGACGTGCTCGCGCACATAGGCATCCGCGACGATCAGCGAATTCTCGATCATCGACTGAGTTTGCTGCGAGAACAGACGATCGAGGCCGCGGTCGAGCGTCACGCTTGCGACGATCGCCACCAGCACCGCCGGAACTGCCGCAATGATGGAGAACAATGCCACGATACGCACATGCAGGCGCGCCGCCGCGCGGCCGCGGCGCCTCGCCTGCACTACCCCCCACACCTCTCGCGCGATCACCAGAACGAGAAGGAACACAGTGACCGCGTTGGTGAGAAGCAGCGTAACCACGACCTCATGCGTAGGCGGGATCGGAGTGAGGCCGGCGAGCACGACAAAGGTTACAAACGCGGACAGCAACGCGAGCGCCACGGCAGAGAGACCGAGCGCCCTGGGAAGCCATCCCGGTGCTGGTGCTGCCGTAGCGTTGACCAGTTCCGCGGTGGCGGCTTGGCCGACAGTGCTCATCAACTCGTCTCGCCCAACGGGAACTCGCACGGTAACGCGATGTGGGCGCCCCCTCGATTGATGCTTTTATACAACAATGTTGCCGGATTGCGACAATTCCGCGGCGCCGCTGCCCCGCTGTGGCCGATCCGCATCATGAGTGCCAGCTGAGCCTTAAGTGGCGCCGCGGTACACCTGAATCTCCAGGTCGCGGATTTTTTTGCGTAGCGTGTTGCGGTTGACCCCGAGCAGATCCGCGGCCTTGATCTGGTTGCCGCGGGTGGCTGCGAGCGTGACCGACAGGAGTGGGTGCTCAATCTCCCGCAATACCCTGTGATAAAGCCCTGGCGGAGGCAGCTCGCTGCCGAAGCGTGCGAAGTACGCGGAAAGATGGCGCTCGATCGCCCCTGAAAGCCCCTCCTGCGAACTCGACTCGGCCGTGGCCGCGACCGTCGCCGGCTGCGCCAGCTCGGCGTCGATCACAGCGGCTGCAATCGTCTCCTGGGGATAGAGCGCCGCCAATCGTCGGGCCAGATTTTCCAGCTCGCGCACGTTTCCCGGCCAGCGGTGGCGCTTGAGCCGCTCGAGCGCGGCTTGCTCCAACTGCTTGGCGGGGAGACCCTCGCGTTCGACCTGCGCAAAGAAGTGCCGGATCAAGTCGGGCACATCCTCGCTGCGTTCGCGCAATGGCGGCAGCCGCAGCGGCACCACGTTGAGACGAAAGAACAAATCCTCCCGGAACAGCCCCTGCTGGATGAGAATCCGCAGGTCCTTGTTGGTGGCCGCGACGATGCGCACATCGGCCTTGATCGGAGTGCGCCCCCCGACGGTGGTGTATTCCCCTTGTTGCAGCACCCGCAGAAGCCGGGTCTGCGCCTCCATGGGCATGTCGCCGATCTCGTCCAGGAACAGCGTGCCCCCGTCCGCCTGCTCGAAGCGGCCGGAACTGCGGCTGTTGGCCCCGGTGAAGGCGCCTTTCTCGTGACCGAACAATTCGGACTCGATCAGGTCACGCGGGATCGCCGCCATGTTGATGGCTACAAAAGGCCCGCTGCGGCGCTTGCCGTAGTCATGCAGCGCGCGGGCAACCAGCTCTTTTCCGGTTCCGGATTCTCCCGAGATCATCACGGTGAGATCCGTCTGCATCAGCCTGGCCAGCACGCGATAGATTTCCTGCATTGCCGGCGAGCGCCCGACCAGGGGAATGGCTTCCAAGTCTTCGGGCTTGGAGGCCGGCCTGGTTCGCTCCTTCGGCTCCGCCAGTGCGCGGCCGACAATTGCAATCAGCTCCTTGAGATCGAACGGCTTGGGCAGGTATTCGTAGGCGCCGCGCTCGGACGCGCGCACCGCGGTCATGAACGTGTTTTGCGCGCTCATGACGATCACTGGCAGCTCCGGCCGCAGCTTCTTGATGCGCGGCAAGAGGTCGAAGGCGTTCTCGTCCGGCATCACCACGTCGGTAATGACGAGGTCGCCATCGCCATGGCTGACCCAGCGCCACAGGGTTGCGGCATTGCTGGTCGAACGGACCTCGTAACCGGCGCGCGACAGCGCCTGGTTGAGGACGGTCCGGATCGCCCCATCGTCGTCGGCCACCAGAATGTTTCCCGCGGGCATAGCGCTCCTCTTCAGGCAGCCCCACCCGGCGCAGCGCCGCCGCCCAGATAAATGGGCATGAGCACGCGAAAGATGGTTCGTCGCGGTTGCGATTCGCACTCGATGATGCCGCCGTGGTCACCGATGATCTTGGACACCAGGGCCAAACCGAGGCCGGACCCGGTGGGCTTGCTGGTAACGAAGGGGTCGAAGAGATGGGGCAATAGATCCTCTGGCACGCCCGGTCCATTGTCCCTGACGCAGAATTCGAGCGGCAATGACACGCGTGACTTGCTTCCGGGCACGGAGAGGCGCACCCCCGGCCGGAACGCGGTCGACAGCGCGATCTCGCCGTCGTTCGCGCCCTCTCCAATCGCCTCCGCGGCATTCTTCACCAGATTGATGAATACCTGGATGAGCTGATCGCGATTGGCGAGCACGGGCGGCAGCGATGGATCGTAGTCCTCGATGAATTTGATGTGGCGAGCGACTCCCGATTGGGTGAGCCGTTTTACGTGCTCGAGCACCCGGTGAATATTGACAGGCTCACGCTCCACCGGCCGCTCATCGGTAAACACTTCCATGCGGTCGACCAGCTTCACGATGCGGTCGGCCTCATCGCAGATGAGCCGCGTCAAGCTCCGGTCCTCGTCACCCACCGATTGCTCGAGCAGCTGCGCCGCGCCGCGAATGCCCGAGAGCGGGTTCTTGATCTCATGGGCGAGCATCGCGGCCAGCGCGCTCACCGACCGTGCGGCACCGCGATGCGTGAGTTGGCGGTCCATCTTGTCGGCGATCGTGCGCTCCTGCAGCATGACCACCACGTGGTCAGGCCGCTCCGGCAGCGGTGCAACGTGCAAGTCGACCAGGCGTTCTCCGGGATTGCGCGGCGTCCCCAGATCGACCTTGTATTCGTTGACCGCCATACCTCGCGTGCGAACCTGATCGACGAGCGTCAGCAATGGGCTGCCGAACGGCACCAGGTCGCGCAGCCGGTGGCGGCGCAACAGCGGCAAGGAGGCTTCGAAGAAGAATTCCGCCGCTGTGTTGGCGTTCGCGATCGTTCCGCCCGCCGCGACCATGATCACGGGGTGCGGCAGCGCATCGAGCACGGCGTCGGCCGTCCCGGAAGGCAGCGTCGGCATCGGTTCGAGCGGTCTCATGCCGCCTGTCTCCTGTCCCAGGCGAACGCGGCATAGGCGTCGGCGAGATGGCGGCGGACTTGTACCGGATCCTCGGCAGTCAGGACGCGGCCGCGATGGGCCTTGAGCATCGCTGCGCCAGCACCCGCAGTCTCGGCCGCGGCATCGAGCGCCCAGCCGAGATGCTTGCGCGCATGGCGGCGGCCGACCGAGCTGCCGTGATGCGTGAGCATCTCGTCGTAAAGGCTGTTGATGATCTCGAACTGGGTCGCGAGCGGCGGCGCGGCCTCGCGGCGACCGCCGGCGAGACGGCGCGCGATCTGGCCGGGCAGCCACGGCCGGCCCTGCGCCGCGCGGCCCGACCATCACCGCGTCGGCGCCGGAGGCCGCGAGCGCAGCCATCGGCGCTCCGCGGACGCAGATATCGCCGTTCACCGACGACCGGGATCGACACCTCGTTCTTGACCGCGCGCACCGCCGCCCAGTCGGCGCGGCCCTTGTAGAACTGGCAGCGGGTCCGCCCGTGCACGGTGATCAGGCGCACGCCGGCGCCTTGCGCGCGGCGGGCGAGCTCGGGCGCGTTGATCGAGCGATCATCCCAGCCGAGCCGCATCTTGAGCGTCACCGGCACCGACACCGCGTCGACGGTGGCCTCGATCAGCGATCAGCGCGTGGTCGAGATCGCGCATCAGCGCCGAGCCCGACTGCCCGCCGGTCACGTGCCGCGCCGGGCAACCCATGTTGATGTCGATGATGGCCGCGCCGGAAGCTTCGGCGATGCGCGCGCCCTCCGCCATCCAGCGCGCCTCGCAGCCCGCGAGCTGCACGACGTGAATGCCAGCGCCTTGCCCTTCGGCGCGCAGGCGCGCGTCGGGGCAGCCTTCGCAGCCAGTGCCTCGCTCGCGGTCATTTCCGAGACGACCAGGCCGGCCCCCAGCCGGGCCACCAGCCGCCGGAACGGCGCGTCGGTCACGCCCGACATCGGCGCCAAAATCACCGCGCTGGGCAGTGTCAGGTTGCCGATCGTTACCGGCCCGCGGCCGGAAAAGTCGGTCAATAAAGGCACTTAGCGTCCTTGCACACGATTTAGGCGCCACTCCTGGCTGCATATAGTTTAGCCAATTAGCTACGGATGCGCAAGTGCTGCACTGCAAAAATCCCAGCTTTCGACACAACTTGCCGTGCCGCAGGCCGAATCGCTCGTTTGCGGCGTTCGCCAGGACGCGCTAAAGCCACGTCCAGAATCACGGATGTTTGGAATTGCGGAACATTGGCAGGCAAGGTTGCAGCCGTCGTCGTGGCAGCCGGCCGCGGGCTTCGCGCCGGCGGCGATATGCCCAAGCAGTATCGACAGATTCTGGGCGAGCCGGTGATCCGGCCGAGCCTTGCGACCTTGGCCGGCATGCCGAGATTTCGGCGGTGCAGCCGGTGATCCATCCCGATGACGCCGCTCTCTACCGGCCGGCGACCGAGGGGCTCGACCTGCTGCCGGCGGTCCACGGCGGCGCGTCGCGGCAGGCGCTCGGTCTGCGCCGGCCTCGAGGCGCTGGAACCGCTCGCGCCGGACATCGTGCTCGTGCACGATGCCGCGCGGCCGTTTGCCTCCGACGCGCTGATCACGCGGGCGATCGCGGCCGCGCAGGCGAGCGGTGCCGCGGTGCCGGTCCTGCCGGTCGCCGACACCGTCAAGACCGTCGATGCAGGGGGATCGTGACCGGCCACCCTCGACCGCGCGAGCCTGCGCATCGTGCAGACCCCGCAGGCCTTCCGCTTCGCCGCCCTGCTCGACGCGCATCGGCGCGGCAAGAGCGACCGGGCGCGACGATTTCACCGACGACGCCGCGCTCGCCGAATGGGCCGGGCTTCGAGGTCACCACCTTCGAGGGCGAAGCCGGAAACGTGAAGCTCACCACCGCGGACGACTTCGCCCGCGCCGAGGCGGCCAAGCTCGCCGGCTTGAGCGATGTACGCACCGGCTTCGGCTTCGACGTCCACCAGTTCGGCGACGGCGATCATGTGATGCTGGGCGGCGTGCGCATCCCCCACCAGCGCGGATTGTCCGGCCATTCCGACGCCGACGTCGTTCTGCATGCGCTGGTCGATGCGATCCTCGGCGCCCTTGCCGACGGCGATATCGGCGTCCATTTCCCTCCGAGCGACCCGCAATGGCGCGGCGCCTCCTCCGACCGCTTCTTCGCCTTCGCGGTCGATCGGGTGCGCGCCCGCGGCGGTCGCATCGCCCATCTCGACGTCACCGTGGTCTGCGAGACGCCGCGGATCGGCCCACATCGCGATGCTCATGCGCGCGCGCATCGCCGAGATCGCCGGCATCCCGATCGAGCGCGTCGGCGTCAAGGCAACGACCAGCGAGAAGATGGGCTTTACCGGCCGCGGCGAAGGCATGGCGGCGTTCGCCAATGCGACCGTGCGCCTGCCCTGGAGCGGCTGATGACAGACCAGAGGCTGATTGCGCAGGCGAAGGTGCTGCTCGACCTTTGCCGAACGAGGAAGCTCAAGATCGCCGCCGCAGAATCCTGCACCGGCGGGCTCCTTGCCGCGACGCTCACCGAGATCGCCGGCTCCTCCGACGTGTTCGAGCGCGGCTTCGTCACCTACAGCAACGAAGCCAAGCACGCGATGCTCGGAGTTCCTCCGGGCACGCTCGAAAGCCACGGCGCGGTGAGCCGCGAGACCGCCGAGGCCATGGCCAAGGGCGCGCTCGCGCAGGCGCCGGTCGATCTCGCCGTCTCGATCACCGGCATCGCCGGGCCGGGCGGCGCGGTCGCAGGCAAGCCGGTCGGGCTCGTGCATTTCGCCGGCGCTTCCCGCCGTGGACAACTCGTCCACCAGGAGCGCTGATTCGGCGATATCGGCCGCGAGCAGGTCCGCATCGACTCGGTGCTGCAGGCGCTCGCCATGCTGCGCGAGATGGCTCAGAATGAGTAGCCGAAGGCGTGGACGATCTGGCCACTTCTCAGTTGGGAGGGAGCATTCATGCAAATCTGCACAATTGCCTGCTCGGTGCTGGCCAGCCTCTTGATTGCCGCGCAGGCAAGCCTGCCTGCGGCACACGGACAAGACTATCCGACGCGTCCGGTAACGATGGTGGTTCCGTTCGCGTCGGGCGGCGCCGGCGACATTCTTTCGCGCATGCTCGGCCCGCGGCTCGAGCAGAGATTGGGGAAGCCGATCATCGTCGAGAACAAGACCGGTGCGGGCGGTGTCATCGGCGCCAACATGGTCGCCAAGGCCCCTCCCGACGGCTACACGCTTTTGATTGCTCCGAGCGGCACCATGGCGGTCAACGTCACCCTCTACAAGAACCTGTCCTACGACCCGGCCGCCGATTTTGTTCCGCTGGCGCTGGTTGCGCAGACCCCGTTCGTCTTGGTCGTCAATCCCGATCTGCCGGTGAAATCGGTGCGGGAGCTGATCCAATACGTGAAGGAAAGACCGAGACAGCTGTCATATGCGACTGCCGGCCCGGGCGTGCCGCATCACTTGTTTGCCGAGCTCTTGAAGACCATGACCGGCATCGAGATGTCGCCGGTTGCCTATCGTGGCAGCCTGCCGGCGCTCAATGACGTCGTGGCAGGACATGTCCCGCTGATCATCGTCGATCTTGGGCCGTCCCTGGGGCTCATTCAGAGCGGCAAGCTCCGCCCGCTCGGCGTATCGACGGCGACACCGGTCGCGGCCCTCCCCGATGTGCCGCCTATTGCCGAAGCCGGCGTGCCCGGTTTCGACGCGGCCTCCTGGCAGATGATCGTCGCTCCGGCCAAGACCCCGCGCCCCATCCTGGACAAGCTGCACAGCGAGCTCAAAAGCCTGCTGGCGACGACTGACGTCAAGGACCAGATACTGCGAAATGGGATGCTGCCGGCACAAAGCTCGTCGATCGACGGATTACAAGATTTCATCAAGTCGGAGATCGTGCGCTGGGGCAAAGTCGTGCAGCAGGCGGGCATCGCCGGCACGCAGTAGACCGGGCCGAGGCGCACCCGACGCGCCGGCATTCGCGTATCACGATGTCAAACAGCAACTGCGGATCGCTGCGGGGGCGGCGGACTAGAGCGCGTTTCGGTTAGGTTGAATCGGAAACGCGCTCCAGCTTCCTTAGTTGGTCGCATTTTCTGCGGAAAACCGGTGTCCACTTTTCCGGAAAATGCTCTAATGTTTGGTGTTTCTGAGCCCGGGCCAATCGACGTAGATCTTTCTTTTTCGGACCAGAACGCCGTTCTCCTCCGACCATTCCCGCAGGGTGGCCTTGGCGAGTTGTTGCGCCGCGCGCCCAGCGCGGCCCGATTCCTTATCTCATCGAAGCACGAGCGCACCGCCGGCCATCGCCGCGCGCTGCAAGCAAGCGCATCGCCGCGGCAGTCGCGGGCGCGGTTAATGGCTTGCCCGCTTTTTCCATAGGCACAACTCCTTTCCCACCCGCGGCGCCATGCGCCCGGGTCTTGACGTCTCCTTGCAGCCACCCGATGAGGGGCGGCGGAGCGCCGAAAGGCGCAAACAACTGCCACGCTGGGCAAGGCGCGGCGCGCACCCAGCCCGGGTGCGCTCGCCTTCCGGCGCTCCGCCTTGGCGCTTTCTGATCCGGGTACGCTTGCTTCCCCCTTCGGCATTTGCGCCGAAGGCTGTAGCGAGAGCTCCTCGCGGCCGGGCCATAGTACCCGACAGTCGTTTCCCGGACCTCCCAAGTCTGCGGTTGCGAGCCGCGGCCGCAGGACGCCAAACCTCGCTCCGCCTTCAGGATCGCCTCTAGAAACGGCCCCTCATGAGCGAGACCAAGCGACCCTAATACGGACCTGATAAGAAGTCAATAACTATTTACAGAACGTCGTCGTTCCTTTGTGTAGCCATAGCCCGATGCGTGCTTGCATGGCCGCGGGCCATTGCAGGCGGCAGGCCGCACGCAGGGTCGCATGCGACCATCCCGGGACCTGCGGCGTCGCCGCCAGACTTCGCCTTTGTCCACCTTCGCATTGGTTGGCGCGATCATGAGAGCGGCAACAGCAACCGCCGAAGCACAGATTAGAGGCATGTCTTGCGGTCGCGCCGGTTTCGGTGCTCTCGCTCGAATTCATGTTCGTCTCCTGCCCTTCGGAGCTCGGCCAACTTCTCTCGAGCTCGAAAACCATGGACGGCTTGATCAATCGCGTCAGCGGTGGACGTGCGATGCGAAAGATATCAACATGGCCAGGGCGCATCGAGTCGATACCCACGCTTGCTGGATCGCCCGGGCGTGGAGAGCTGGCCGCCTGGAGCTGCTGCATGAGCAATCCGCACTCGGGTCCGAGCGACCTGCAAGACGAGGCGTCGGCGGCAAGCCGCCCAGCACGTGCGGGGTTCTGGGTCAGGCAATTGCCCTACGGCGTGGTGTTGTTCCTGACCTTGTTCGGCATCGCTTACACGAGCTTCTCGAAACGCCCGTTCATCCTCTATTGGGAGTTTCTTGCGCTGGTGGTCGGCGTGGTTTGCGTTTGGACCGGTTGGCGGCGCGCCAGCGATCGGGACGCGCGAGCCCGGCTGATCTGGACACAGGCGCTGCACTGGCTCGCATTCCTGGCAGCGATGAACTTGCTGTTGCTCAGCACCGTGCAGAGCATGCTCAACGCGGACGCGACCGGGCTCGCAATTCTCATGTTGCTCGCGCTCGGCACCTTTATCGCCGGCGTGCATATGTTGGCCTGGGAAATCTGCGTCCTCGGTGTCGTGATGGCGTTTTTCGTTCCTGCGATCGCTTGGATCGAAGAGTCGGCTCTGCTCTTGCTGATGGCTGCGGTTGTGCTGGTTGGAATTGGCCTGACATTCTGGTGGATCGGCAGCCGCAGGCCTAAAGCGAGTTGAGTGCGACAGCTAGCAGCTTTCCATGCGGACGCAAGAAAGTGCCACCCGGTGAGGGTCGGAGTTCTCCATTTGCGTGGCGGGCAGGCACGGTTACGGCATCGTCAGTTTCACCAGAAACCGTAGCAGGTTGTTGGCGGGCCACTTTTCGGGAGGTGGATGATGTCGCTGGCACTACCGCACTGGTTGCGACTGACCATGGTCGCCGGACTTCTCATCGGTATCGCGGGAATGGGATGGGCGGCGTATCGCTACGCCACGAAGCCGGTGATGCTGGCAGTGGCGGCCGGTTCTGCCGATGGCGAGGCAGCGCGGCTCATGATCGAAATCGCCACCCGGCTCAGAACGATCCGATCGCATGTTCGTTTGAAGGTCGTAGAAACCGGAACCCCGCGCGAAGCCGCCCAGGCGCTGGCAGCGGGGAAGGTCGATCTGGCAGTCGTTCGCGGCGATAGCGGAGATTTGGCGGATGCGCGCGCGGTCGTGCATGCCGCCGACGCGGTGGTCTTGATCGTCGTCCCGGCCGGATCGACGATCGAGAGCATGGATGATCTCAGGGGCAAGACGGTTGGCGTCGCCGGCGGCGCATTGAACCATGGAATAGTCGAGTTGCTGACCAAAGAGTACAACCTGCTTCGTGGCCGGTTCGTCGATCTCGACCTCACCGACGTCCGCCGAGCGATCGAAACGAAGCAGGTGAACGCGTTGCTGGTGGTGATGCCGGTCACCGATCAAAATCTTGCCAGGCTGCGTGCTCTCATTCCGGTGCACCCGGGAGCGGCGGCTTATTTCGACGGCGAGCAGCAGGGCTTCTTCGACAAGTACGGCGATGCGCTGTTCTATGGGTCCATGCTGCTGGGTGCTCTGACGACGGCGTTGGCCGCGCTGTGGAAGTTCATGGGCAGGGCAGCCAGCGTCGAGTCCAAACACCCGCTCCATCCACTTTTCGCAATGACGGATCGGATTCGCGAGGCTCGCAGCGAGCGCGACCTCGACGTCATCGAGGAGAATATCGACCGCATTCTAAAGGAGCAATTGACCGCGCCTTCAAAAGTCGATGCCGACGGTGCTGCCGAATGGACGGCGCTGAGCATGGTCGCCCTCCGTCTGAGCAACCTCATCCAAAATCGCAGGAGCACGCTCGCGGCGCAGACGGCGCCCAGGCATCGCGAGCAGCCAGAGCCGCTCACGTCTGCAAAGCTCACAATGGATTCAAAATCGGCGGTGTAACGTCGCCAGTCGTGCTGTGCGAAGTCTGCCGCTTACCGCGCATAGACCACATCGGCCCGGCGCTCGAAGGCGACGGCAAAACGGCGGAACGCTGCTTCGAACATCGTGCCCATGAGCAGGCCCAAGGTCCGGCTCCTGAACTCGTACGAAATGAAGAACTCCACCTCGCAGGTTCGCTCGCCCGTGGCATGAAACGCCCAGCGGTTTTCCAGCCTGCTGAACGGGCCTTCGAGATATTCAACCAGGATTTGCAGATTGGGCCGGTCGAGCGTCACCCGGCTGGTAAAGGTTTCGCGAACGAACTTGTATGCGACCGTCATGTCGGCGATCAGGATCTCGACCCCCTCCGGCTCGGGGATGCGCTTGCGGAATCTCGAGCTCGCGGCACAGCGGCACGAATTCGGGATAGTGCTCCACGTCGGCGACGAGGTCGAACATGTCGGCGGCCGAGTGCCGCACCCGGCGCCTGGTGGAGAATTGCGGCATAGGTCAGCGCAAGCGCGCGTTGCGGGCGGCCTTGAGGCGGGCGAAATCGTCGCCGGCATGGTGCGAGGAGCGCGTGAGCGGCGAGGACGCCACCATGAGAAAGCCCTTGGCATAGGCGACGGTCTCGTAGGCCTTGAACTCCTCGGGCGGAACAAAACGCTCGACCGGGTGGTGCTTGCGGGTCGGCTGCAGATACTGGCCGATCGTCAGAAAATCGACCTCGGCTGCACGCAAGTCGTCCATGACCTGGAGAATTTCGTTCCGCTGCTCGCCGAGCCCGACCATGATGCCGGACTTGGTGAACATCGCGGGATCGATCTCCTTGACCTGCTGCAGCAGCCGGAGCGAGGCGAAATAGCGCGCTCCCGGCCGCACCGTGAGATATTTCGGCGGGCACCGTTTCGAGATTGTGGTTGAACACGTCGGGCCGCGCCGCCACCACCCTCTCGACGGCGCCCGCGCTTGCGCAGAAAATCGGGCGTGAGCACCTCGATCGTCGTCGCGGGCATCGCTCGCGAATGGCGCGTACGACCGCGGCGAAGTGCGCTGCCCCGCCGTCGTCGAGATCGTCGCGGTCGACCGACGTGACGACCACATGATGCAGGCCGAGCTTGGCGGTCGCCTGCGCGACGCGCGCGGGCTCGGCCGCATCGAGCGGGCCGGGCAATCCGGTCTTGACGTTGCAGAAGGCGCAGGCGCGCGTGCAGGTGTCCCCCATGATCATGAAGGTCGCGTGCTTCTTCTCCCAGCACTCGCCGATATTGGGGCAGCCCGCCTCCTCGCACACGGTGTGCAGGCCGTGCGCGCGCACGATCGCCCGGGTTTCGGCAAAGCCCCGCGACACCGGCGCCTTGACCCTGATCCAGGCCGGCTTCTTGCAGCGCAGGCGTGTCGGATCGATGCGCCTTTTCCGGATGGCGCGCGCGGCTGGCAGCATCGAGCACGACGACCATGGTGCACCCTGAGACAGCTTACTTACGCGGCGCCGAGCTGCGCTGCAAGGTGATGGAGGGGCAGCGCTTTGGCGGCGCTTCAGCGGGACGCTTCCATCGTGAAGCCGACCTTCAGCGTCACTTGATAGTGCTGGACCTTGCCGTCTCTCGATATGACCGCTGGTGCGGGCAACCTCGAACCAGCGCAGATTTCGGATCGTCGCATTGGCGCGATCGATGGCGCTGGTGATGGCGTCTTCGATGCTCTTTTGCGAAGTGCCGACAATCTCGATGACGCGATAGATATGGTCGTCCATGGAGAACCTCCGGATGCGCGGCAGCGGAGAAGCGAATGTCGCCGCAGCAGCGTAACGCAAGAGCAGCCGCCACGGTGTGCTTCTGCGGTCCCCTCTCGAACCTCGACATGTTGCGGGATAGAGTTACAGGAACGGTCGCACATGCTGCGCTGCAGTCGTGCTTCGTGCTCCCTGGATCAGATATTGAGCACCCGCCCATAGGCATCGAGCACCGCCTCCTTCATCATCTCCGAGAGCGTCGGGTGCGGGAAGACCGTGTGCATGAGCTCTTGCTCCGTCGTCTCCAGGTTCATCGCGACGACGTAGCCCTGGATCAGCTCGGTCACTTCGGCGCCCGACCATATGCGCGCCGAGCAGCGCTCCGGTCTTCTTGTCGAAGATCACCTTGACCAGGCCCTGGTCCTCGCCGAGCGCGATGGCCTTGCCGTTGCCGGCGAACGGAAAGCGTCCGACCCGGATCTCCAGCTTTTTCTCCTTCGCCGCCTGCTCGGTGAGTCCGACCGAAGCGATCTGCGGCGAACAATAGGTGCAGCCCGGAATGAGCCGCTTGTCCATCGCATGCGGATGCAAGCCCTTGATCGCCTCGACGCAGATGACGCCCTCGTGCTCGGCCTTGTGCGCAAGCAGCGGCGGGCCCGCGACGTCGCCGATGGCGTAGATGCCGGCCACGTTGGTGCGGCTGAGCTGATCGACCACGATGGCGCCGCGCTCGGTCTTCACGCCGGCTTTTTCCAGGCCGAGATTCTCGATGTTGCCGGTGACCCCGACCGCCGAAATCACGCGCTCGACCGTGAGCGTCTCGGCTGCCGCCCTTGCCGTCGTCGATGCTGGCGATGACGCTGTCCGCCTTCTTGTCGAGCTTGGTCACCTTGGCGCCGGTGAGGATCTTGATGCCCTGCTTCTCGAACTGCTTGCGCGCGAACGCCGAAATCTCGGCGTCCTCGACCGGCAGGATCTGCGGCAGCACCTCGACCACCGTCACCTCGCAGCCGAACGAGCGGTAGAACGAGGCAAATTCGATGCCGATCGCGCCCGAGCCGATCACCAGCAGCGACTTCGGCATCCGGTCCGGCACCATGGCCTCGAAATAGGTCCAGATCAGCTTCCCGTCGGGCTCGAGCCCGGGCAGCACGCGCGGCCGTGCGCCGGTGGCGATGATGATGTGCTTGGCCTGGTAGCTGCCCGCGCCGAGCGCGCCTTTCGGCGCCTCGCTCCTGCCCTCCTTGACCGTTGACCTTGCCGGGCGCCTCGATCGCCCCCTCGCCCCAGATGACGGCGACCTTGTTCTTCTTCATCAGATAGCCGACGCCGTCATTGAGCCGTTTCGAGACCGCGCGCGAGCGCTTGACCACGGCAGCGGGATCGTAGCCGACCTTCTCGGCGGAGAGCCCATAGTCCTCGGCGTGCTGCATGTAGTGGAAAATCTCTGCCGAGCGCAGCAGCGCCTTGGTCGGGATGCAGCCCCAGTTGAGGCAGATGCCGCCGAGATATTCCCGCTCGACGATCGCGGTCTTGAAACCGAGTTGCGCCGCGCGGATCGCGGTGACGTAGCCGCCCGGGCCGGAGCCGATGATGATGATGTCGAAGGAGGTGTCAGCCATTCGCGGCACCTCGACTCGCGCGAAGCCTATTGCACCACGAGCTTGAGCTCTTCCACCAGCGGCTTCACCTTGGAGATCTGGTCGCGAAGCATCGCGCGCATTTCGGCCTGGCGTCGAGCCGGACGGCTCGGCGCCGACGTCGGTCATTCGCTTCTGCACCTCGGGATGCTTCGCCGCCGCCGCGATCTCCTGCTGCAGCCGCGCGACCACCGGCTCCGGCGTACCCTTGGGAGCGAGGAAGCCGTTCCAGCCTTGCAGCTCCAGATTGGGAAAGCCGAGCTCGCGCACCGTCGGCACGTCCGGCATCGCCGCCGAGCGGGTGGCGACCGCCATCGCCTTGAGCGCCCCGCTGCGCACGTGCTGCAGCGAGCTGGAGAGCTGATCGCCGCCGAACTGAATGCGGCCCGACAGCATCTCCGTCACCAGCGGCGCGGCGCCGCGGAACGGCACGTGATCCATCTTGATGCCGGCGTCGCGCTTGAGCACCTCGCCCACCAGGTTCATGATGCTGCCGGGACCGGTCGAGCCGTAGAACAGCGGGTCCTTGGTCTGCTTTGCAAATTCCACGAACTCCTCGAGATTGCGCGCCGGCACCGACGGATGCGCCAGCAGCCAGAACGGCACGTAGGCTCCGACCGAGATCGGCACGAAATCCTGCTCGATGTCGTGGTTCGAGCGCCCGACATATTGCAGCGACGTGGTGGTGGTCGTGAAAGTGATGTTGTGGAACAGAAGCGTGTAGCCGTCCGGCGCCGCTTTCGCCACCTGGTCGGCGCCGAGCGAGCCGCCGGCGCCGCCGACGTTCTCGACCACCACGGTTTGGCCGAGCCCTTCGGTCATGCGCTGGGCGAACAGCCGCGCCAGCATGTCGGTGGTGGCGCCGGCCGGAAACGGCACAATGATGCGGATGGTTCTCGCAGGATAGCGCTCCTGGCCGCGCAATGAAGCGGGCACCATCGCTGCGGCGCCGCCGACTGCGACGGCGCGCAGCAGGTCACGACGCGTCCTGGGCCGGCCTCAGGAGTCTGGTCTTGGACCGTCGCGGTCTCGCCGGCATCATTCGACCTGCTTCCATTCATGGTTGCCTCCTCTGTGCCGGCAGCCTTGTGGCAGCCCTTCGTTTAGCCCTTGGCGGTCTTCACGCAATCATTGTTCATTTCGGTGAAAATGCGATCTGCCGGCTCGAACAGCCGGTCGAGATTTGCCGGCGACGTTTTTGCTGCCTGCCGAACGATATTCCCGAGCTCTCGGGTCAGACGAGTATAGTGCTCGCGGGTGGGCTCGTCGCGCAGATTGGCGAGATAGGTGCCGAGCGCAGCGAACTTGTTGACCGCGTTGGTGGCGTCGATCTGCGCCGCCGACGAGCCGGCCGCAGTTGAACCACTTGCGCGCTCGCGCTCGCGGATCTCGCTGACCAGACTGGCTCGAAACTTGACTTGGAAATAGGCGTCGATGATCTCCTTGCAAGTGCGCAAATATTCCGTGCGGCCCAGATTGCGCTGAATGATATCGACGAATTTGTTGTTGAGATAACCGTTGTAGATGGACGTCACCAAGGACAGCGTCGCGATGAACATCGGGAAATAGACGACGATGGCGGTGCGAATTGTAGCCTCGCGCTCGCCCATTTGCGGCCGCTCACACCACCATCATCACGGGATTCTCGATCAGGGACTTGAAGGCGCCCACCAGTTGTGCCCCAAGGGCGCCATCGACGGCGCGGTGATCGGTCGAAAGCGTCACCGACATCACCCATGCGGCTTCAATCTTGCCATTTCTGGCAATCGGCGCGCTCCTCGCCGGCGCCGACCGCAAGTATGGTCGCGTGCGGCGGATTGATGACCGCGGCGAAATCCTTGATCCCATACATTCCGAGATTGGATACCGCGCTGGTGCCGCCTTGATATTCCTCCGGCTTGAGCTTGCGCGCCCGCGCCCGTGCGGCAAGATCCCTCATCTCGTTGGAGATAATCGAGAGCGATTTCGTCTCCGCCTTGCGCACGATCGGCGTGATCAATCCGCCAGGGATCGAAACAGCGACGCCGATGTCGGAATGCCTGTGCTTGAGCATGGCGCCTTCGGTCCAGGTCACGTTGGCGTCCGGCACCCGTTGCAGCGCGAGCGCAAGCGCCTTGATCACGAAATCGTTGACCGAGATCTTGTAGGCGGGCTTGCCTTCCCTGTCCTTGGGAGCGGCCGCGTTGATTTCCTCGCGGGCGGCCAGGAGCTTCCCGATGCTGCAATCGATGGTCAGGTAGAAATGCGGAATGGTCAGCTTGGCTTCGACCAGGCGCCGGGCAATCACCTTGCGCATGGTGTCATGCGCGACGGGGTCGAAGGAGCCCGGCTCGAACAAGGCGATGATTTTTTCGTCGGACGGTCCCTGAACCGCGGCGGGGCGCGTGGGCGCCGACGCGGGCGCGATGAGGCCTTTGCCCGACTTTGCCGCTTCCACGTCGCGGGCGATCACCCGCCCGTGCGGGCCGGAGCCCTGGATGCCCGAGAGCTCGATCCGGGCTTCCTCCGCAAGTCGACGTGCAAGTGGCGAGGAGAAGATTCGGTTATTGTTGCTCGATCCGGGGGTGCGGGCCCCCTCACCCCCACCCTCTCCCCTGCGGGGAGAGGGTGCCGGCTGCGTTTGCGGCATGAGGTGCTTTCTCTCTCCCGCGTCTCGAGAGAGTTGAGGCTGGTGCGACAAGCTCGGTGCGACTCCCTCTCCCCGCAGGGGAGAGGGTTGGGGTGAGGGGGGCACTGCGCTTAGCCGCCTTCGCAGGAACAGCGCCCTTCCCTGCCCCAGCGGCTGCCGCGCTCACGTCTTCCCCTTCCTCGGCCAGCACTGCAATGAGCTGATTGACTGGTACGTCCTGGGTGCCTTCGGGGACCACGATCTTGGCGAGCGTGCCCTCGTCGATCACCTCGTATTCCATGGTTGCCTTGTCAGTCTCGATCTCGGCGATCACGTCGCCGGGTTTGACTTTGTCGCCTTCCTGCTTGAGCCACTTGGCGAGATTGCCCTTCTCCATGGTGGGCGACAACGCGGGCATCAGGATATTGACCGGCATGACTACAATGCCTCGCCTCAGCCGATCGGCCCGACCGTGCTCACCATGTCGGGCGGATTTTTCATATCCATGTCGAACGCGGAGCCGATGCGCGAGAGCGTCTCGGATTCCGCAAAGCGGTCTTGATGCGCATAGGCACGTGCCACCTGGCGGGCAACCTCGGCGAACAGCTTGCCCCAGGCGCCCGGTTCGTCGAATACCGGTCGCAGCGTGAGGTGAAGCTCACCGTCGATGATGGCGCAACGCAAGATTTCGAAGCCGCCGCGCTCTTTCGCCGCCGGCGGAATATTCAATGCTTGATAAGTATTGCTCATCACATCCTCACCGGTAACAGACCGCCTTCGCTGCTGCGACCACTTCCGCGACCGAGGGTAGCGCAAGCTTCTCGAGATTGGCGGCATAGGGCATCGGAACGTCCTTGCCGGCGACGCGGCACCGGTGCGTCGAGCCAATCGAAGGCCTGCTCCGTCACGATCGCAGCAATCTCGGCGCCCACGCCGGATTGCCGCCAGCCCTCCTCGACCGTGACGATCCGGCCGGTCTTCTTCACCGACTCGATGATGGTCTCGGTATCCATAGGCTTGAGCGTGCGCAGATCGATGACCTCGGCTGCGATATCCTCCTTCGCGAGCTCGTCGGCAGCCTTGAGCGCATAGGACATGCCGATCGACCAGGCGACAATGGTCACGTCGCTGCCCGTCCGCACGATGTTCGCCTTCCCGATCGGGACGACGTAATTGTCGAGCTCGGGCACCGGAAAGCTTTGGCCGTACAGGATCTCGTTTTCGAGGAACATGACCGGGTTAGGATCGCGGATCGCCGATTTGAGCAGACCCTTGGCATCGGCAGCCGTGTAGGGCGCGATCACCTTGAGCCCGGGAACGTGCGAGTACCAGGCGCTGTAATCCTGGCTGTGCTGGGCACCGACGCGCGCCGCCGGTCCATTCGGACCGCGGAAGACAACTGCCGCGCCCATCTGTCCGCCCGACATGTAGCGCGTCTTGGCCGCCGAGTTGATGATCTGGTCCATGGCCTGCATGGCGAAGTTGAAGGTCATGAACTCGATGATCGGCTTGAGTCCAGCCAGGGCCGCCCCGATGCCGAGCCCGGCAAAGCCGTGCTCCGTGATCGGCGTGTCGATCACCCGCATGGCACCGAATTCCTGCAGCAGTCCTTGCGTGACCTTGTAGGCGCCCTGATATTCCGCCACCTCTTCGCCCATGACGAAGACGTCCGGGTCGCGGCGCATCTCTTCCGCCATGGCGTCGCGCAGCGCCTCGCGCACCGTCATCGAGAGCATCTCGGTACCGGCCGGAACTTCGGGCTCCGGCTGTGTTGCGGGCTGCGGTGCCGTGGCGAGATCGGAGCCGGGTGCCGTTGCCGGCAGTCGAGCAGCCCGCACGGCGGGATCATCGCCCATGGCGGGCGGAATTGATTCCACCCTCTCCTCCAGCTCCGGATATTCCGTCTTGGCCGGCTGAGCGTGCGCCGACGGCCGCCTGCCCCCGTCCTTGAGCGCCGAGGCATCCTCGCCATCTGCCAAGATCATGGCGATGGGCGTGTTCACCGCAACATCGTTGGTGCCCTCCGGCACCAAAATACGCCCCAACGTGCCTTCCTCGACCGCCTCCACTTCCATCGTCGCTTTGTCGGTTTCGATCTCGGCGATGACGTCGCCTGATTTGACCGCATCGCCCTCTTTCTTGTGCCATTTGGCAAGGTTGCCCTTTTCCATGGTGGGCGAGAGCGCAGGCATCAGCACTTCGATCGGCATGGAAGCTTCACCCGTAGGCGGCCTAGCGGGATACCCGCGCAAGATTGGTGGCCACCGATGTCGCAGCCGCGGCGACCATCAGACAGGCGAGGAAAGCGACCAACGCCTTGTTCACATTGGCGTCCGATTCCGCCGTGCCCTTGAGCCGTGCGATCGCGAACGGCCAGCCGATCACGGCCAGCCACGATCGTGTGCGCTTGCTCCCGCCCGGCGGCAAGCGCGCGCATCGTCCGCACATAGAACCAGGCGCCTGCGATCCAGCTTGCAATCGCGCCGGCGACGGCGAAAACAGCCACGATCGATGCCACCATGGCCATGCCCTACCCGGCGTATACGTCGGTCCAGAGCTCGGCTGGATCCGGCTCGGCATCGTTGGTGGCGAACTCGGCAGCTTCGTTGACAACCGCGCGCACCGCAGCATCGAGCTTCTTCAGGGCGTCCTCGTTTGCAATTCCCTTTTTCAGAAGTCGGCTTCGCACCTGCTCGATCGGATCGTTCTCGGTGCGGACTTTGTCGACCTCCTCCTTGCTGCGGTACTTGGCCGGGTCCGACATGGAGTGGCCGCGATAGCGATAGGTGAGCATCTCCAGTATGATCGGACCGTTGCCGTCGCGGCACCACTCCGCTGCCTGGTCGCCGGCGGCCTTGACCGCGCGCACGTCCATGCCATCGACCCGCTCCCCGGGAATTTCGAACGATGCTCCGCGCTTGTGGAGATTGGTCGTGGCGGAGGCGCGCGCGACCGAGGTTCCCATGCCGTACTGGTTGTTCTCGATGATGTAGATCACCGGCAGCTTCCAAAGCTTCGCCATGTTGAAGCTCTCGTAGACCTGTCCCTGGTTGGCGGCGCCGTCGCCGAAATAGGTGAGCGACACATTGTCGTTGCCGCGATATCTGTTGGCAAAAGCCAAGCCGGTTCCGAGCGGGACCTGGGCGGCCACGATGCCGTGCCCGCCGTAGAAGTTTTTCTCGACGGAGAACATGTGCATGGAGCCGCCCTTGCCCTTGGAATAGCCTCCCCGGCGGCCAGTCAACTCCGCCATCACGCCTTTGGGGTCCATGCCGCAGGCCAGCATATGGCCGTGGTCGCGGTAGCCGGTAATGACCTGGTCGCCCTCCTTGATTGCCATCTGCATTCCGACGACGACCGCCTCCTGACCGATATAGAGATGACAGAAGCCGCCGATGAGCCCCATGCCGTAGAGCTGACCTGCCTTCTCCTCGAACCGGCGAATGAGCAGCATGCTGCGATAGGCTTGCAGCTCCTGCTCCCGATCGAAGTCCGGCACTTCTGCCGCATGATCCGCCACGGCCCGGCGCGTCGCGGCAGACTGAGCCGCGGATTTGTTGCTGGCAGCGGCCATTTTGCTCCTCGGTGGTGCGGCTTCGTATCGATCGAGGCCACTCCCCCAATAGCCGAAATTGCCGCAGGGCGAAAGCCGACGGAGGGAGCGCGAGCCGCGTCTTTTTGCGGCGGGAAGCAGGCAACCGGCGGGGGTTAGCGACTCGTCGGCAGACTCGCGCCGACGGCAAAGATCAGGGTTGCTTGAGCCGCAGAGTGAGCTCGCGGGGATCGGCGTAGTTGAGCTGCGCCCGGGCGCGTTCGTCGAGCATATCGGTCTCGATGCTTTCGGGCTTCAAGAGCGAAACGCGCCGCTGCCAACTACCTCGTTCGATGTTCAGAGCGCTGCAAGCTCGGCGCTGAGCTGCTCGATCTGCTGGTCGAGCTCCTGCTTCGCACGAAGCCCATGGTTGCCGGTATAGGCATTGACGCCGAAATAGCCGATCACCAACGCCGCGATGGTGTAGAGCGCGAGCGCGTTGAGGACGGTGCGGATCCGCTTGCGGGTCACCATGCCCGAAACAATGACGAGGCGTCGTTAAGAGCGCTTTAATTCGGATGCCGCGGCCGCCGGCGCGTATCCCTCGTGTTGCGCGTGATCTGCCGAGCTTGCCCCTCGCAGAGGTCAGCGCAGTGCCTTCAAAGCCGCACGGCCGGCATATCTCGCCTGCGGGCCGAGCTCCTCCTCGATGCGCAGGAGCTGATTGTACTTCGCCGTGCGGTCGGAGCGCGCAAGCGAGCCGGTCTTGATCTGCCCGCAATTGGTCGCAACCGCGAGATCGGCGATGGTCGCATCCTCGGTCTCCCCGGAGCGGTGCGACATGACGGCGGTATAGCCGGCCTTGTGCGCCATTTCGACTGCCGCGAGCGTCTCGGTGAGGGTGCCGATCTGGTTGACCTTGATCAGGATCGAATTGGCGATGCCGTTCCTGATGCCATCGGAGAGCCGCGCCACGTTGGTGACGAACAGGTCGTCACCGACCAGCTGGCATTTGCGCCCGACTCGTGTCGGTCAGCATTTTCCAGCCCTCCATGTCGTCCTCGGCCATGCCGTCCTCGATCGAAACGATCGGATAGCGTGAAACGAGATCGGCAAGATAGTCGGCCTGCTGTTCTCTTGATCGCGTCTTGCTCTCGCCCTCATACACATAAGCGCCGTGCTTGAAGAACTCGGTGGCGGCGCAGTCGAGCGCGAGGACGACGTCCTCGCCGGCTCGAAAGCCGGCCTTCGCAATCGCGGTCATGACGAAGTCCAGCGCGGCGTCGGCCGACGGCAGGTTGGGGGCGAAGCCGCCCTCGTCGCCGACATTGGTATTGATGTCCGGCCTGCTGGAGCGCGGCACGCAAGGTATGAAAAATCTCCGCGCCCGTGCGCAGTGCTTCGGCGAACGAGCCGCGCCGACCGGCATGATCATGAACTCCTGGAAATCGATCGGATTGTCGGCATGCACGCCGCCGTTGAGGATGTTCATCATCGGCACCGGCAGCAGCCGGGCCGAGGTGCCGCCGACATAGCGGTAGAGCGGCAGCATCATGGGCCGCGGCCGCGGCCTTGGCGACCGCCAGCGACACGCCGAGGATGGCATTGGCGCCGAGCCGGCCCTTGTTGGGCGTGCCGTCGAGCGCGATCAGCGTCTCGTCGATCTTGACCTGGGCCTCGGCATCCATGCCGCCGACGGCATCGAAAATCTCGCCGTTGACCGCGTCGACCGCCTTGCCGACCCCCTTGCCGAGATAGCGCTTGCCGCCGTCGCGCAGCTCGACCGCCTCGTGCGCCCCGGTCGAGGCGCCCGACGGCACCGCGGCGCGGCCCTTCGCCCCGTCCTCGAGCACGACATCGACCTCGACGGTCGGATTGCCGCGGCTGTCGAGGATTTCGCGGCCGATGATGTCGACGATTGCGGTCATGGCTGCTCCCGGCGAATCCTAGAGGCGTCGCCGGCGGCTTCTACAGGACCGCCGGGTCCGGAAGCGGCAAAGACCCGAGGTGGACGAAAGACGTCAATGCGATAATTTGCGGGCGGAGCATTGCCATGGCCAAGCAACTTCGCCATCTCGGCAAACCGAGCCGCATTCCCGCCTCGCCGGACGAAGGCCATGCTCGACCGCGTCGCCAACCCGCATCCCGACACCGACTATGTCGCGCGCTTCACCGCCCCCGAATTCACCACGCTCTGCCCGATCACCGGCCAGCCCGACTTCGCGCATCTCGTGATCGACTACGTGCCGGGCAAATGGCTGGTGGAGTCGAAATCGCTGAAGCTCTATCTCGCAAGCTTCCGCAACATCGGCGGCTTCCACGAGGACTGCACCGTCGCGATCGGCAAAACGCTGGTCGCGCTGCTCGAGCCCAAATTCTTGCGCATCGGCGGCTACTGGTATCCGCGCGGCGGCATGCCGATCGATGTCTTCTGGCAGCAGGGCAAGCTGCCGGCCGGCCTATGGCTGCCCGACCAGGGCGTGGCGCCCTATCGTGGGCGGGGATGAAGTGGCTGCAATCGCTTCGTCCGCTCAGGTCGACGACGCGGGATTCGCAGCATTCCCGCGCACCCGAGCCCAGGACGAGTGGGGATGTGAATCTCGCTCGAGGGTCAGCTCTTGGCGAGCCGATCGAATTCGATCAGCTTGCGCAGCAAGCCCTTCCATCTCCTTGAGCGGCACCATGTTGGGGCCGTCGGAGGGCGCCTTGTCGGGTCCTGATGGGTCTCGATGAAGACGCCCGCTACCCCGACTGCCACCGCCGCGCGCGCCAGCACCGGCACGAATTCCCGCTCGCCGCCGGAGGAGTTTCCCTGCCCGCCCGGCTGCTGCACCGAATGAGTGGCGTCGAAGATCACCGGCGCACCGGTCGTGCGCGCCAGGATCGGCAACGCGCGCATGTCGGAGACGAGCGTATTGTAGCCGAAAGAGGCGCCGCGCTCGGTGACCAGCACATTCGGATTGCCGGCGTCGATGATCTTGGCCACCACGTGGGCCATGTCCCAGGGCGCCAGGAACTGGCCCTTCTTGACATTGACCACGCGCCGTGTGGCGGCCGCCGCGGCCAGCAGATCGGTCTGCCGGCAGAGGAACGCCGGGATTTGCAGCACATCCACGACCTGCGCGACGAGCGCACATTGCTGCGCTTCGTGCACGTCGGTCAGGACCGGCACGCCGAGCTTTTCCCGGATTTCGGCAAAGATCGGCAGGGCCCCTTCGAGCCCGATGCCGCGGTTGCTGCCGCCGCTGGTGCGGTTCGCCTTGTCGAACGACGTCTTGTAGACGAGACCGATGCCGAGCCTGCCGGCGATGTCCTTGAGCGCGGCCGCCATCTCGAGCGCATGCTCGCGGCTCTCGAGCGCGCATGGCCCGGCGATCAGTGCGAGCGGCAAAGCGTTGCCGAAGCGCACCTCGCCCACGGCGACCACCGGATTGGGAGCGGGCTTCGACTGCCTTGTGTTCATGTGGCCGGACCATGCGACGGCCCTATTCAGCGGTCAACCGGGCGCGCATGCGCAAGCTTTCCCGCCACATAGGTCGCCCGAACGGCGTGGTCGTCATCCGAGCGTGGCGAGCACCGCCAGCGTCTGCGACCGAGCGTATCGAGCGCTGCCGACGCAATGCGGTCCATGAGCAGCTTGCCGATCAATCAGGCGCCGGTAAGTCCGACGAGCCCATTCATGGGGCACCAGCTACTCGAACACCAGGGTCGCGCCCATGGCGAGCTCCGGCATGACCACGGTTGCGCCCTGGCGGCGGAAAACGCGATGCCGCCCTCGTTCAAGGCCGCGGTCAATGCGGCCCGGTCGCCCACGTGAAGCGCACCGCAGCGAGCCGCGCGCCCTGCGACATGTCGGGCGGCTCCGCATCGAAGCGGGCCGCGGAAGGCGGCCGGGTCCATCACCTGATGTCGCCGCGCGGCGTCGATGCAGTCAATGCCTCTGATGCGGCTTGCACTTCGCGCAGCGCCGCTGAAGGCGGACAAGAAGATGTGATGGTCGGCCGGATTTTCGGCGACCAGGACGACCCCGGCAATGCCGCGCACCGCATTTGGCGTGCCGCTGGAATGCCGGGTTCCAGAAATTTTCCGGAAAATGCTGCTGGCAAAGGGCAAAGCCGATCGCGGGCGCCCGTCGATCGCGGGCAAAGACCAGCGAGAAGGCGACCTTCACGCGTCGTGCCGTCGGGCCGTTCTGCCTGCGCGTTCGAACTTCAGCGACGTCCGAGGCGCCGATGCCGGCGGACTGCAATGCGCAGAGATCCTGCGCTCACGTCGCCGCTCTCCAGGATCAGCAGCGACAGGCCTTGCCGGTCGGCCAGGAACGATTGGTTGAAGCGGCCGAACAGGTCGAAAGGCCGTCGTCGCCGAGCAGTTCCGGCTCCGCCACTGTGAGCAACTCGACGAAAAATCCCGGCAGTTGCACGATGCGATTGTGGGTCCCCCAGGGATGCCGGTTGCGTGCGCCGACGGTGAAGCCGAGCCGGCGATAGAGCCCGGCGGCGGCCTCGAGATCGCGCACGGCATGAACCACATGGTCGAGCCCCCGCGCCGTCGCCACCGGCGTCACTTCACCGCCGAGAACGCCGTCGGCTGCAGGAACATGTTCTTGATCGATGCGACGATCGGGCCATCGCGCTCGCTTTCCGCGCGCTTGGCGAGCCATTCAGGGTCGCTGGCGAACGCATTCCACCTGCTCTCGCGCTCCGCCAGCAATTCCCAGGCGAGGAGATAATGCAGATCCTGGTTGCCCCCGTCGCCGACCAGGACCGTCCAGAAGCCTGCCTGCCTTATGCCGTGTCGCTTCCAAAGCTCGAGCGTCGTGGTCTCGAACCGCTTCAACAGAGCCGGCAGGCGCCCGGTCACGCAGTGATAAATCCTCAATTCGTAGATCATGGTCGCCTCTTGCTGGGTTGACCGCATATTGACCGCATGGCGACGTTACCGGCGTCACGAAGAAAGGCAATCAATGCCCGGCGTGGCGCGAGGACGTCGCGGTCCTCGAATGCCGAGAGAGTTGCCTACACCAGCCGGCTCTGCTCCACCGCCGCGCCGACGAAGGAGGCGAACAAGGGATGCGGCTCGAACGGCCGTGACTTGAGCTCGGGATGAAACTGCACGCCGATGAACCAGGGATGATCCTCGTACTCGATCATTTCCGGCAGCAGCCCGTCGGGCGACATGCCGGAGAAGCGCATGCCGCGCTGCTCGAGCCGGCCGCGGTAGCCGGTATTGACCTCGTAGCGGTGGCGGTGGCGCTCGGATATCTCGGTGGCCGCGTAGATTTCGTTCACCCGGCTGCCGCGCGGCAAGCAGTGCCGGATAGGCGCCGAGCCGCATGGTGCCGCCGAGATCGCCATTCATGCCGCGTGTCTGCAGCTCGTTTCCTTTCATCCATTCCGTCAGCAGGCCGACCACCGGCTCGGGCGTCGACGCCGAACTCGGTCGAGTTCGCCTCCTCGATGCCGCAGAGATTGCGGGCGGCCTCGATGACGGCCATCTGCATGCCGAAGCAGATGCCGAAATAGGGCACCTGGCGCTCGCGCGCGAACTGGGCGGCCCTGATCTTTCCTTCGCTGCCGCGCTGGCCGAAACCACCTGGAACGAGGATTCCGTTCACATGCTCGAGGAACGGAGTCGGATCCTCGCGCTCGAATACCTCCAATTCGATCCAGTCGAGATTGACGCGGACCTTGTTCGCGATGCCGCCGTGGGAGAGCGCCTCGATCAGCGATTTGTACGCGTCTTTGAGGCCGGTATATTTTCCGACGATGGCGATCGTGACATCGCCCTCGGGGTTGCGGATGCGCTCGTTGATCAGCTGCCAGCGCGCAAGGTCGGGCTCGCCCTTGGGCTCGATGCCGAAGGCGGAGAGCAGCTCCCGATCGAGACCGGCCTCGTGATAGGCCTCAGGCACTGCGTAGATGTTGTCGACGTCACGTGCCTCGATCACCGCGCTCTCGCGTACATTGCAGAACAGGCCGAGCTTGCGCCGCTCCTCCTTGGGAATCGGGCGATCGGAGCGGCACAGCAGAATGTCTGGCTGAATGCCGATCGAGCGCAATTCCTTGACGGAATGCTGCGTGGGCTTGGTCTTGAGCTCGCCTGCACCGGCGATGAACGGCAGCAAGGTGAGATGGATATACACGACGTGGTGGCGCGGAAGATCGTTGCCGAGCTGGCGTATGGCTTCGAAGAACGGCAGTCCCTCGATATCGCCGACTGTCCCGCCGATCTCGCACAAAACGAAATCGTAGCCCTGATTGCCCTCGCGGATGAAATCCTTGATTGCGTTGGTGACGTGCGGGATCACCTGGATGGTAGCCCCGAGATAGTCGCCGCGCCGCTCCTTGGTGAGGATCTCCTGGTAGATGCGCCCGGTAGTGATGTTGTCCTGGCGGCTCGCCGGCCGGCCGGTGAAACGCTCGTAATGGCCGAGGTCGAGGTCGGTTTCGGCGCCATCATCGGTGACGAAGACTTCGCCGTGCTGATAGGGCGACATCGTCCCGGGATCGACGTTGAGATAGGGATCGAGCTTGCGCAGCCGCACCTTGTAGCCGCGTGCCTGCAGCAGTGCCCCGAGCGCTGCCGATGCGAGACCCTTGCCGAGAGAGGAGACCACGCCGCCGGTGATGAAGATGTACCGCGCCATGGGGCTCAACCTTTAACGCTGCCCCAGCGATTCGACGAGCGCGGCAACCGCCTCCGCCCTTGATATCCCCTGTGGAGAAACGCCGGCGGTTCTTCCGACGGAAAGGGGGTATATGCCGATTTCCTGATGTGAGCTTTCAATGCGCTATTCGTTTGTTGCATGGCTGAAATGAGAGGGGCCGGTTTCCCGGCCCCGTGCTGCCCTCATTGCGACCTTGGCGCCTGCGGCCCTGCTGGTGGCGCGCGGCTGCTCGGACTGGCGAAGAGTATCGAGAACTCCGCCGCCCTGCCCCAGCGGCCTGCCAGGGGTCTGCTGTCCGGGAGTGCCTTGAATGACGGGACTGGGCTTGCGGTCCATTCCCGCCAGGATCGACAGCACCAAGCTGGTACAGAAGAACGCAGCCGCCAGAATTGCCGTGGTACGCGTGAGCACATTGGAGGTTCCCCGGCTCGACAGGAATCCGCCGGTCGAGCCTATTCCGAGCCCACCCCCTTCCGATTTCTGCAACAGCACGACGCCGATCATGGTGGCAACGATCATGAGATGAATAAGGATGATCACGGTCTGCATGAATCTGCTCGAATGAAAGCCTGCGGAACCGCCCGGCGCCCCGCTTCCAGCCGCTTCATATAGGATGTGAGGGGCTCGTCTACACGATCCCGCACGCGAATTCCATGGGAAGGAAATGATGATTTGAGGGCGATTGAGGCGCAACCAAGGCCCGCAATGCATCACGATTGGGCCGGCTTGCAGGGAAGGCGACCAACATCCGTCGGATTCGACCGGGCGGCGACTATCCGGGCCAGCCGGGCGTCTCGTGCACAATCCGCCCGCCGACCATCGTCATCAATGATCGCAGATCGGCCACATGGCTTTCCTCGACGGAAAGCGGATCGCCACTCAGGACGGCCAGATCGGCAAGCTTGCCGGGCTCGAGCGAGCCCTTGTTCTGCTCATCGAACGTCAAATATGCACCGTCCGCGGTGGCGCAGCGCAACGCCTCGGCACGGCTGAGCGCCTGCTCAGACGCCACGCGCTCCTTGGTCTGATAGCTCGTCCGGGCGATTGCCTGCCAGATCGGCAGAAATGGCGTGATCGGCACGTTGTCGGTCGCCAGCGATACCTTCACCCCGGCATCCAGCAGCGATGCGCAGCGGCACGATCTCGCCGTGCCGCTGCGGCGGCAAGCGTTGCGCCTGCACATGCAGCCCTTTGTAAAGGTAGTTGTTGGTGTGCGTGGTCAGGACCAGACCCATCCGCACGATACGTTCGATGTCGTGTGGCGAGAACGTATTGATGTGCGCGATCACCCAGCGCTTCCTTTTCAATGGAATCTCGCGATCCACCTCGTCGTAAAGGTCGAGCACCGGCGGCCCGTTCATCACAACGCGGATGTCGTTGGCTGCACAGCGGACCAGGACCTCCTTGAGCTGCGCGCGTGGCAGTCCGGTGGCGTAGTTGAATCCGGCCCAGCCGGTGTAAGGCGCGGCGCCCGCGCGAAGGTCGTCGGCCGGCCGGCGTCCAAGGCTGACATAGAGCCCGCTCATCTTGAGCCAATCGTTGCCCAGGCCGGGCTCGCCGAGCCACCCCGCCCAGGCGTCGACCAACGGGCCGAGCGGGGCTTCGCCGGCTGCCTGCCAGTTCGGACTGAATGCAAGCGCAGTGCGCATCGTCAGCGCACCTTCCCCGTAGGCCTGCTTGTAGACGCGCAGCAACTCGGTGGCCGCGCCATGCCCCTCGAACACGCTGGTGGTGCCGAAGGCATGATAGGCGCGCGCCGATTCCGGCAACGCCCGCATCCGATCGGCATGGGTGAAACCGGCCGCCGCGCGAAACCAGATCAATTCGGCGGTCGGCTGCATCTCCCGTTCAACGAATGATTCCGGTCGGGTCGCCATTGGCATCCTTCTCGATGGTCAACGTGTCGACCGGCGCCACTGTCTCGCGGGTAATGCCGGCACGCTGCAACGCCTCGGTATTGGCGCAGGAGACCAGCGGGAACGTCCCGCGCCAAAAGCCCCAGATCGAGCGGATGTAGACCGGATGGCCCGGTGCCGCGACATCGAGCTCCTGGCGGGTGGGCCAGCGCTTCTCGGCGAGAATGTCGGGCACATCGAAATAATATGGCGGATCGCCGATCGGCATGGTCACGATCCATTCGCCGGCCCGCTTGCCGCGCGCGAGCTCGGCGATACGCTCCTGGATGTCGCGGATCGAGCGCACGCGACCGAGCGAAGGAAACACGGTTGCGCAGCGCCTCGCGATCCATATGCGCATGGCCGTCGATGATGCCGGGGATCACGGCCTTGCCGTTGAGGTCGACCACGCGTGTTGCGGGAGCCGTGTGCGCGATCATGGCTTCGTCCGGACCGGCCGCCAAGATGCGCTCGCCGGTTATGGCGACCGCCTGAGCGATCGTGGACGACCGCATCGACGGTGATGATCTTGCCGTTCTTGAGAACCAGGTCGGCTGCGCCCGGCGTCGCCGGCGTCGCGGGCATCCTCGGCTGTGCTTGCGCCGCCTTCGTGACCTCAGCGGAGAGCATGCCGGCGGTGCCGGCGGCCCCCGCCCCTTTCAGAAAGCCGCGACGTGGAATGGATTGATCCACCGCGATCGATCCCTGCATCGACATCCGTGCCCGGCTTCCTACCCTATTCGTAAATGCGCGCGATCGCCAGGAACTCCGCAGCCTTCAGGCTCGCACCTCCGACCAGCGCGCCGTCGACATCGGCAACCTGCATGAGCTCCGCGGCATTCGAAGGCTTGACGGATCCGCCGTAGAGAATGCGCATTCGCCGACGCCGCTCGCCGAACCGGGACACCAGACGCCGGCGAATGAAGCCATGCATTTCGGCGACATCGCCCGGCATCGGCGTGAGCCCGGTGCCGATCGCCCAGACCGGCTCGTAGGCGACGACCAGATTTTCCGGGAGGGCGCCGTCCGGCAATGAACCGTCGAGCTGACCGCCCACGACCGCTTGCGCGCGTGCGTCCTCGCGCTCGGTCCTGGGTTTCGCCGACGCAGACGATGGCCAGAAGTCCGGCGCGGTGAGCAGCCAGCGCTTTCGCCCGCACATCGGCGTCGCTCTCCTGTGGTGGGTGCGCCGCTCCGAATGACCGACGATGACTGCGCGCGCCCCCGCATCCCTGAGCATTTCGGCCGACAGATCGCCGGTGAAGGCGCCGGCGGCTTGCGCGTGGCAATCCTGGGCGCCGATCTGCACCTGGCCGCCTTCGGCGGCAGCCGCAAACTCCGCGAGCAGGGTCGCGGGCGGGCAAACGAGGACTTCGACAATGCCGTCGAGATCGCGGGCGCCCTGCGACGATGCGAGCGAACTCTCGCAGGGAGGCCCGCAAGCCGTTCATTTTCCAATTGCCCGCAACAAGCGGGCGCTTCGCGCTCGCTCGGCACGTCAGCTTTGCCAGCCCTTTCCAATTCCTGCGAAGCCGTTATCAGAGCGGTCGAGGGCACGCCAGCGCCGCTTGTGACGGCCTGCCGCTGCCGCCACATGTTGCGACGCGGAGGCCGGCTCCCTATGATACGCAGCTCCTCGGCCGGCTGGCGGACGGGACTTCTCTCAATCACGGACGACTCATGCTTCGAGGTATCCGAAAAGCCTCTTCCAACTGGCTCGGCAAGCTGGTCATGGCCGTGGTGGTCGGGGTCTTGGTCGTCAGCTTCGCGATCTGGGGGATCGGCGACATTTTCCGCGGCTTCGGCCGCTCCACCGTCGCCAAGATCGGAAACACCGAAATCACGGTCGAGCAATTTCGCATGCTGTACAACGAGCGGCTGCAGCAATATTCGCGGCAGCTCGGCCGCCCCATCGGCACGGAGCAGGCCCGCGCGCATGGGCCTCGACCGGCTGGTGATCGGACAGCTGGTTTCGGAGATCGTGCTCGACGAAGCCGCCAGAGAAGCTCGGTCTTGCACTTTCCGATGCCGAAGTCGCCAAGCAGATCACGACCGACCCGGCCTTCCAGGGGCCGAATGGCCAGTTCGACCGCTTTCGTTTCGAGCAGACGATTCGCAATGCCGGCTATACCGAGGCACGCTTTGTCGCCGAGCAGCGCCGCCGGCTGCTGCGCCGCCAGCTCGCGGGCACGATGAGCTCGGGATTGACGGCTCCGAAGGCATTGGTCGAGGCGGCGAACCGCTATCAGAACGAGCAGCGCTCGATCGAATACGTCCTGCTCGACCGCGCCCAGGCCGGGCGAAATCCCGGAGCCTACGGCGGAAGCGCTCGCCAAATATTACGAAGAGCGCAAAATCCTGTTCCGCGCGCCCGAATACCGCAAGCTGGTGGTCGTGTCCCTGATCCCGAGCGAGCAGGCCCGCTGGATCGAAATTTCCGATGCCGATCTCAAGCGCGCCTACGAAGAGCGGCGCGCCCGCTATGTCACTCCGGAGCGGCGCCACATCCAGCAGATCGATTTTCCCAATGCCGAAGCGGCGCGCGCCGCCGCAGAGCGCATCGCCAAAGGCGCGACCTTTGCGGACATCGCCAAGGAGCTCGGTAAGACCGAAAAGGATATCGACCTCGGCACGGTAGCCAAGGCCGGCGATCATCGACCGCGCGGTATCCGACGCCGCCTTCGCGCTCAAGGAAGGTGAGGTCAGCGCGCCGGTCCAGGGTCGGTTCGGTACCGTCCTGGTGCATGTGCTCAAGATCGAGCCCGAGCAGGTCAGGCCGTTGGAAGCGGTTGCCGGCGAGCTCAAGCAGGAGCTTGCGACCGCGCGTGCCAAAGCCGAGGTGCTCAGCTTCTACGACAAGATCGAGGACGCGCGCGCCGAGGGGAAGACGCTGTCCGAGGCTGCTGAAATACTGAAACTGCCGTCGCGCACCATCGAAGCGATCGATCGCTCCGGTCGCGATCCGGCAGGTGTGCCGGTCAACCTGCCGGAGCAGCAGCGGGTGCTGACGGCCGCGTTCACCTCTGAGATCGGGGTCGATCATGACCCATTGCAGGTCCGAGGACGGCTACATCTGGTACGATGTGACGGGTATCACCCCGTCGCGGGAACGCCCGCTCGATGAGGTGAAAGAGCAGGTCGAGACGCGTTGGCGCGAGCAGGAGATCGTGACGCGCCTCAACGCCAAATCCTCGGAGATCCTTGAGAAGCTCAAAGCGGGCTCCACGCTCGGCGATGTCGCCGCTGCCCAGGCTCTCGAGGTCGAGACTTTAATGGACATCAAGCGCGGCCAAGGCTCGGGCCCGCTATCGGCAGCGGGCGTTGATGCGGTCTTTGCGACTGCAAAAGATGCAGCCGGAAAGGCCGACGCAGCCCAGCCCGCCGAGCAGGTGGTGTTTCGGGTGACCGACATCGCTGTGCCGAAATTCGATCCGGCCTCCGAAGAGTCGAAACGCATCATCGAAGCCCTCAATCGCGGGCTCTCCGAGGATATTTTCGGCGAATACATCGCTCGGCTCGAAAGCGAAATTGGCGTGACCATCAATCAAAGCGCGCTGAACCAAGTGATCAGCGGCGGGGCAAATACCGGTACCAACTGATCTCCCATGCAGATCGAGCCGCAACCACCGGCGTTTGGCAAGCGCTACGCGCGGGGTCAGGCACAGGTCGTCTGGACGACGTTGGTGTCGGATCTGGAGACGCCGGTCTCGGCCTTCCTAAAGATCGCTGATGGGCGGCCGATGAGCTTTCTACTCGAATCGGTCGAGGGCGGTGCGGTGCGGGGGCGTTATTCGATCATCGGCCTCGAGCCCGACTTGGTCTGGCGGACAGTAAGCGGACGAGCCGAGGTCAATCGCGCGGCCAAGCATCGGCGCGATGGCTTCACCCCCTGCAACCAGGCGCCGATTGCTGCCCTGCGCGCCCTCATCGCCGAAAGCCGGATCGAGTTACCCGAGATGCTGCCCCCGATGGCGGCCGGCATATTCGGCTACCTGGGCTACGATATGGTGCGCCTGATGGAGGAGTTGCCGCTGCCCAATCCGAACTTCGACCGGGATTCCGGACGCGATGATGATGCGTCCCACCGTGGTGGTCGTGTTCGATACCGTAAAAGACACCATCACCATCGTCACACCGGTCCGACCGGAAAGCGGGATCAGCGTAGAAACCGCCTTCGCGCGTGCCGGTGAGCGGCTGGCGGCCATTGTGGATGCGCTCGACGCCCCCCTGACGCATTCCCCGCCGCATAATAAGGCCGGGCCCGTTACGGTATGGCCATCCTCCAACACCACGCCCGCCGAATACGAGCGGATGGTGAATATCGCCAAGGAGTATATCGCTGCCGGCGACATTTTCCAGGTGGTGCTGTCGCAGCGGTTCGAGGCCCCGTTCGAGTTGCCGCCGTTCGCGCTTTATCGCGCGTTGCGGCGGGTCAATCCGGCTCCGTTCCTTTATTTTCTCAGTTTAGATGGGTTTTCGATTGCCGGCTCGAGCCCCGAAATCCTGGTTCGCGTGCGCGAGGGTACTGTGACCATCCGGCCGCTCGCCGGTACGCGACCGCGCGGCGCATCGGTGCAGGAGGACAAGGCGCTCGAGGCCGAGTTGCTGGCGGATCAGAAAGAGCGCGCCGAGCACCTGATGCTGCTCGACCTAGGCCGCAATGACGTTGGCCGCGTCGCTCGCACGGCTACCGTCAAGGTCACCGACCAGTTCCAGATCGAACGCTTCAGCCAGGTCATGCATATCGTCTCCAATGTCGAGGGTAAGCTCGACACCAAATACGACTCGCTCGACGCCCTGGCTGCAGGCTTTCCGGCCGGCACCGTATCGGGGGCGCCCAAGCTGCGGGCCATGGAGATCATCGACGAGCTCGAGAAGAACAAGCGCGGCCTCTATGCTGGATCGATCGGATACTTCTCGGCAGCAGGCGAGCTCGATAGCTGCATCGTGCTGCGCACGGCGTTGATCAAGGACGGCGTCATGTATGTGCAGTCGGGAGCGGGTATCGTCGCCGATTCGAGCCCGAAGGCAGAGCAGCAAGAATGCGTCGACAAGGCCAAGGCGCTGTTTCGTGCCGCCGAGGAGGCCAAGCGATTCGCAAGCGCGGCGCGGCGAGGGCAGTAATGCCCACGTCGGGCCATCTCGCCCCTGCGAGAAATAAGTTGTAAGCGGCCGAAGCCAGCCCCTGGTCGCCTTGATTCGCTCCAAACCCGCGTCTAAGACCCTGAGCGGGCACGCGAACCATGATCGTCCTGATAGACAATTACGACAGCTTCACCTTCAACTTATTCCACTATTTTGGCGGGTTGGGGGCCGAGGTCGTCGTTCACCGCAACGACAAGATCACCGTCGACCGGGTGATCGCAATCGATCCTGACGCCATTGTGCTGTCGCCCGGTCCCTGCACGCCGAACGATGCGGGAATCTGCGTCGATCTGATCACAAGGGCCGCCCCGAGCATCCCGGTGCTCGGCGTCTGCCTTGGCCATCAGGCGATCGGACAGGCATTTGGTGGCAGAGTGGTGCGAGCCCCCCTGCAAGTGCACGGCAAGCTTTCCGAGATCCGGCACAACAGCGACGGAGTGTTTCGCGGCATCCAGGCGCCGTTCAAGGCGACGCGCTATCATTCGCTGATCGTCGAACGCTCGAGCCTTCCGGCCGATCTCACCGTGACAGCCGAGACTGCCGACGGCCTGATCATGGGCTTGGCACATCGCAGCCTGGCCGTCCACGGAGTTCAGTTCCATCCTGAAAGCATCGCTTCAGAGCACGGGCATCTGGTCTTGAGGAACTTTGTCGACATTGCCGCATCGTGGAATACTGCGAGCGGCCGGCGCCCGGCCGGTATCCGAACGGCACGCCGCGTGCTGTGAGGCTAACGTGACCGACGAGTTCAGGGGATTGATCGCGAAAGCTGCAACCGGCGCCGTGCTCAGCCGGGAGGAGGCCGCGCGCGGGTTTGATACCATGATGTCGGGCGAAGCCACCCCTTCGCAGATGGGTGGCTTCTTGATGGCGCTGCGCGTGCGCGGCGAGACAGTGGATGAGATCACCGGCGCAGTCACGGCAATGCGTGAAAAGATGCTGCGGGTGCAGGCACCGTCCGATGCCATCGACGTAGTCGGCACTGGAGGGGATGCGTCGGGCTCGTTCAACATCTCGACTTGTGCTGCTTTCATCGTGGCAGGCTCCGGCGTGCCGGTCGCCAAGCACGGCAACCGCGCGCTCTCGTCTCGTTCGGGTGCGGCCGACGTGCTGGGTGCGCTGGGCGTGAACATAGACTTGCAGCCCGAGGGCATCAGCCAGTGCATCTTCGAAGCGGGCATCGGGTTCATGTTTGCTCCTGCCCATCATCCGGCAATGAAGAATGTCGGTCCGACACGGGTGGAGCTCGGCACGCGGACCATCTTCAACCTGCTCGGACCGCTGTCGAATCCGGCTGGCGTCAAGCGTCAGATGGTCGGCGTATTCTCACGCCAATGGATCGAGCCGCTCGCCCGCGTTCTGAAAAACCTCGGCACTGAAGCGGCCTGGGTCGTGCACGGATCGGACGGGCTCGATGAGATCACCACGGCCGGCCCAACCCATGTCGCCGCGCTGGAAAACGGTGCCGTGCGCAATTTCGAGATCACCCCCGAGGAGGCGGGATTGCAACGGATCAAGCCCGAGGCGCTGCGCGGCGGCGAAGCGATGGAGAACGCCGAGGCATTGCGAGACGTGCTCACCGGCAAGAAGGGCGCATTCCGCGACGTCGCTGTGTTCAATGCGGCTGCCAGCCTGATTGTCGCCGGCCGCGCCAAGGAGCTGAAAGAAGCCGTAGCACTCGCACAACGAGCCATCGATTCCGGCGAGGCGGCGGCGCGGCTCGAACGCCTGGTTTCGGTTTCGAATGCGTGAGGAAGCCGTGGCGGACATCCTCAGCAGGATCGGAGATTATAAGCGCAAAGAAATCGCCGCCGCCAAACGGGCTCGGCCGTTTGCCGGCATCGAGACCGAGGCCCGGGCGGCGGCAGCTCCGCGCGGTTTCATCGGCTCGATCGAGCGTCGCCTTGCCCGGAACGCCTATGCGCTGATCGCCGAAGTAAAGAAGGCAAGTCCCTCGAAGGGGCTGATCCGGGAGGATTTTGATCCTCCGGCACTGGCCCGAGCCTATGAAGCCGGTGGTGCGACTTGCCTTTCCATTCTGACCGACACGCCCTCGTTCCAGGGAGCACTCGAGGACTTGGCAGCAGCGCGCGCCGCGACCGGCCTGCCGGTCTTGCGAAAGGATTTCATGTACGACGTTTATCAGGTGGTGGAAGCGAGGGCCTGGGGCGCCGACTGCATCCTGGTGGTCATGGCTGCCGTCGACGACTACGTCGCAGCGGACCTCGAAGACGCGGCCCAGTCCTTCGGCATGGACGTCCTGCTCGAAGTCCATGACGAGGACGAGCTCGAACGCGCGCTGCGCCTCCGTTCCCGCCTGATCGGCATCAACAATCGCAACCTCAAGACGTTCGAAACGACCTTGGCGACCAGCAGCCGCCTTGCGCGCAGGATTCCCGCAGACCGCATTACGGTAGGCGAGAGCGGAATCGCTTCCCCGGCCGATCTCGACTACCTGGCAGGTGTCGGAATTTCAACCTTCCTGGTCGGCGAATGCCTGATGCGCAAGCACGATGTCGAGGCGGCGACCCGTGCGCTGATTGGCGATCGGCCGCGCCGAAGCGGCGCGGCGGAGTGACTGGTGGCTCGCACACCCAAGCTCAGCCATCTGGGGCGGCGCGGCGAGGCGCACATGGTCGACGTGTCGGCGAAACCGGCGAGCGCGCGCATCGCCGTCGCCGAAGGTCGGGTGGTGATGGCGTTCAAGACCCTCGACCTCGTGCTCGAGGGCAATGCCAAGAAGGGCGATGTGCTCGGCACTGCACGCATCGCCGCCATCATGGCGGCGAAGAAGACGCACGAGCTCATCCCGCTCTGCCATCCTTTGCCGGTTTCGCAGGTCGCCGTCGAGATCGAGCCGGACCGTACGCTGCCGGGCCTTTGCGTGCGCGCGACCGTCAAGGTCACCGGTCGGACCGGAGTCGAGATGGAGGCGCTGACCGCTGTTTCGATCGCGTGCCTGACGATCTACGACATGGTCAAGGCGGTTGAGCGCGGGATGCGCATCGAGGGCATCCGAGTGATCGAGAAGAGCGGCGGCGCATCGGGCCACTATCAGGCAATGGAGTGAGTCGTGGCGCTGATGCCGGTTCCGGAGGCGCTCGCCCGCGTGCTGGACGGCGCCGAACCGCTGCCCGCTGAGTTGTCCCCGCTCGCCCAAGCCCACGGTCGCGTGCTCACGCAGGATATCGCGGCGCTGCGTACGCAGCCGCCCGCCGATGTCTCGGCCATGGACGGCTATGCTGTGCGCGCTGCCGACGTCGCGAGTGTGCCGGCTCGCCTCAGGCTGATCGGCGAGATTGCGGCTGGACATCCGTTCCAGGGTAGCGTTGGACCCGGCGAAGCCGCCCGAATCTTCACCGGAGGGGTTCTGCCACCCGGCAGCCGACACGATCGTGATCCAGGAGAACACCACGCGCGAGGCGGATACGGTGGTGGTCACGACAGGCGCTGGCACGGGCAGGCATGTGCGCGCCGAAGGGCTCGATTTTCGGCGAGGCGCAATGCTGCTGGCCAGCGGCCGCCGTCTCACCGATCGCGACCTCGCACTCGCCGCCGCAATGAACCATCCGAGACTGCCGGTGCATCGCCGGCCCAAGCTGGCGATGCTCGCCACCGGCGACGAGCTGGTAATGCCAGGCTGCACACCCGGATTCGGCGAGATCGTCTATTCCAACGGCTACGCCACCATGGCGCTGGCGCGCCGGGAAGGCTGCGAGGTCGTCGACCTCGGCATCGTGCCCGATCGTCTCGACGAGACAGCCGCCGCGGTCCGCCGCGCCCGCGATCTCGGTACCGATATTCTCGTGACCTCGGGAGGTGCTTCGGTCGGCGATTACGATCTCGTGCAGAAGGCGCTCGCGGCGGAGGGGCTTGCCCTCTCGTTCTGGAAGGTCGCGCTCCGCCCCGGCCGGCCTATGATGCATGGCCGGATCGGCGCGACGCACGTGCTCGGCCTGCCCGGCAATCCGGTGTCCGCTTATGTCGGTGCGGTCCTGTTCCTTGTCCCCTTGCTCCGACGCCTCGCTGGCCGCAGCGACGTCGAGCCGGAATACGAGGAAGCGCGGCTCGGCTGCGAGCTCCCGGCCAATGACGAGCGAGCGGATTACCTGCGCGCCACACTTGCATCCGGTCCCGGCGGCATTCCGCTCGCCACTCCGAGCAAGGTGCAGGACAGTTCCATGCTCACCCCGCTCGCGGGCGCCGACTGCCTGCTGATGCGACCGCCGCACGCGCCAGCGTCCAAGCCCGGAGACAAGTGCTCCATCATCCGGCTCGATCGCTAGCCTGACGTCGGATGCGTAGCGTCCAAATGCGACGCTGCGCAGATCTTTCGATTTGTTCACGGCAAATTAAAGGGTTGCGGAACACATATCGAACATATAGGGTATGTTCATGATTTGTTTCAGTGAAGTCCTTCCGGGCTCCATGCAGACGGGGACACGGCATGTTGACGAAAAAACAACTCGAGCTCCTGCGTTTCATTCACGAGCGCCTGAAGGAAGCGGGCGTTCCGCCGTCCTTCGATGAGATGAAGGACGCGCTCGACCTGCGCTCCAAATCGGGAATCCATCGCCTCATCACCGCGCTCGAGGAGCGGGGCTTCATTCGGCGTCTGCCCAACAGGGCGCGCGCGGTGGAAGTAATCAAGCTTCCCGATTCGGTCGGACACGGCCTCAGCACGACACGGACGCGCGGATTCGTGCCGAGCGTGATCGAAGGAAATCTCGGCCGCGTGCGGGCGGCGCCGGACGACGAGGGTGGCCGCCCGGTTGCGGTGCCCGTCATGGGCCGAATCGCCGCCGGCACACCGGTCGAGGCAATCCAGACCAAGAGCCACGTCATCAATATGCCACCCGACCTGCTGTCGACCGGCGACCATTTCGCCCTCGAAGTGCGTGGGGACAGCATGATAGATGCCGGCATCCTCGACGGCGATATGGCGCTCATCAAGAAAACCGATGGAGCGGACACCGGCGATATCGTGGTGGCACTGATCGACGAGGAAGAAGCGACGCTCAAGCGCTTCCGACGGCGCGGCGCCTCGATCGCGCTCGAGCCCGCCAATACCGCCTACGAGGTGAGAATCCTTCCGCCCAACCGCGTGCGTATCCAGGGCAAGCTGGTCGGCCTGTTCCGGCGATATTGAGGTTGCATTCTCAGTCTCCGGCTTCCAGATCTTCTGCGCGCGGTGTGGCGTCGCTCGGTTGGCGACGGCTCGTTGTCGTTGCGGCTTCACTGCCGCTGGAGGCTGACACAGCCGAGCGGGCCCAAGGACGATCATAGCCCGCCGGCCGCGCGGGAGTGATCTCGAAGCGCTCGCCGACGCGACGCAACGACATCGCTCCGGAGCGGCCGGAGACCTGCCGGTCGATCACCACGGCAGCACAGTCGGGTGGAGCATCGCGGGCGGTCACCACCACGGCCGCGCGGCGGCAGTCCTCCTGGAACGCCTCGATGGAGTTCGCGATGGCAACCAATGTGCCGTCGCGCAGCTTGCCGACACAACCCGCGGCATCGCACCTGATGCCGTTGCCGAGAGTGGCGTCCTTGGGGCTGCGCGTATCGCCGTCGGCTGCCAGCCAGGCGCGCACCGCAAAGGCGTCGCTGCCGGACCGGACGATGGCCAGGCGTCCATCGGCGCCGCGTATCGCGACCGCACGGCCGTCGGCGGCGACGAGAACGTCGGGTTGGGGCTCCCGAACCATCATGAGAACCGCGCCACCGATAAGCACCACGCCGATGCAGCGCAACGGACTCTTGAGCAGGCAAACCACCACGAGGCCAAGCGAGCAGATGAGCAAGGGTCCGGTACCGAACGCCGCTAGCCGTCCGAGCGCGCCCGGAAAGCTGCTGACCCAAAGCGAAACGCCGATCATCCACTCGATGCCGTGGCCCATGGTGCGCCAACACAGTCCGTCGATGCCGAGCGGCATGGTGAGCAGTCCGGCAAGTCCCGCCGGCATCACCCAGGCCGACACGATCGGCATCGCCGCCAAGTTGGCGACGACCCCATATGGCGAGATCCGGTGAAAGTGGTAGGCGACGAACGGAATGGTAGCCGTTCCCGCGAGCAGCGACACGATGAGAAGGCCAAGCAGCCAGCGTCCGCCGGCAAGAGCGATGCGGGCGCCTATGGGCGTTTCGCCCCCCTTGCTCATCCAGGGAAGGCCGTATTGATATCCCGCAATCAGTGCCAAGGTCGCGGCAAACGACATCTGAAAGCTCGGATGCACAACCGCTTCGGGCGCGAGCAGGAGGACAGCGAATGCCGCGATGGTGAGTGTCCGGAAGGTCAAGGTGGGACGGTCCGCCATGATCCCGACGAGCACGATGCCGGCCATGATGAAGGAGCGTTGCGTGGCGACCTCCGCGCCCGACAGCAGAAGGTAGAACGCAGCACCCGCAAGGGCAGCCAATGCCGCCCATTTCTTGATTGGAAAGCGGGCGAAGCCCGGCATCAACGCCAATGATGCGCGCAATGTAAAGAACATGATCCCGACCACAACCGCCATGTGATAGCCCGAGATCGAGAGCACGTGGCCGAGCCCGGACACGTACATTGCCTCGTTCACCTGCCCCGAAATCGCGTCGCGCTTGCCGGTAATCAGCGCCGATGCAATCGCACCCTGATCTCCGGGAACGACGGCCCGAATGCGCTTGTCGATCGCTTCGCGCATTCCATCGATGGCCATCGTGTAGCGCAGCCGAAACCCTGGCTGCGGCGCGGTCACCGCGGTGCGGATGCGTCCGAGCACGAAGCCGGAGGCGGCAAGCCGCTGGAAGTACATATCGCGCGCAAAATCATATCCTCCGGGTCGCAGGGGTTCGAGCGGTGGCGTCAGTCGTGCCTTGAACTCGACGAAGCTGCCAACCGGCGGCGCCGTGCCCTTGCGCACCGAGACGCGCACGCGTTCGAGCTTCTCGTCGAGCCGCGCGGCGGTCATGCGCTCCACGCGCACGACAATGCGGTCGGCGCGCTCGCGCTCCTCACGCACTTCGACGAAGCCGGCGATTTCGACGTTCCATATGGCTGCCGGCAACACCGGATGGGCGATGATGGCACGCTTGAGCGTGACAGTCGCAAATCCCGCTGCGACGGCAGCGCTCCCCATCGCCAGCGCAAACGCGATGCTCCGATGCCGGCATGCGACCGCCGTCGCTGCCGTCGCCACAAACAGGACGGCCACCGCCCAAGATGCGGGCTCCCGATCGATGCCGAAATAGACGATGATCCCGCACCCGAATGCGATTGCGAGCCATGGGATCAGCCGGCCCGAACCGCTTCAGCCGCAAGCCACGCGCGAATGCGCTGTGCGGTGCGCGCGCAAGCTCGGAAACGCCTTCGGGCCAGGCCAGCGCGGGCCGGCGCCGCGCAGCAGCCCAGGGCCGCCAAGCCGCCGCACGTCCGCGCGATCTACCCGGCTCCACCACCGCGCGGCCCCCTCACGCCCACGCTGCACCTTATCGCATTTTACAGGGCGCGAGCTCGGGAGATACCGCCAGCCCCCGCTCTCGGTCACGGAGACTTGGACCGCCAGTTCCCGCCTTGCACCTTCGCCCAGGTGTCGCGCAGACCGACGGTGCGATTGAATACGAGCTTGCCGGACCGCGCCTCCGGATCCAGGCAGAAATAACCCTGTCGCTCGAACTGCACGGCTTCGCCGAGCCTGCTGCTTGCCAACGCCGGCTCCACCCTGGCTCGAGCCAGCACCTCGAGGGAATGCGGATTGAGATCGGCGGCGAAACTCGGCAGCATTCGGGTCGGGACGCGCGAACAGCTGATTGTAGAGCCGGATTTCCGCCGGTACCGCGTCTGACGCCGAGACCCAATGCAGGGTCGCCTGTACCTTGCGCCCGTCCGATGCGCTGCCACCGCGGGTCTGCGGATCATAGCTGCAGCGCAGCTCGACGACCTCCCCGGCCGCGTTCTTCACCGCTTCCGGCAAGTGATGAAATAGGCGTAACGCAGCCGGACCTCGCGTCCGGGCGACAGCCGGTAGAATTTCTTCGGCGGGTTCTCCATGAAGTCGTCGCGCTCGACATAAAGCTCGCGGCCGAAGCGCATGCGCCGCGTTCCAGCCGTCGGATCATCGGGATGGTTGACGGCTTCGATTTCCTCGAGCTCGCCTTCGGGGTAATTCTCGATGACCACCTTCAGCGGGCGCAGCACCGCCATTCGCCGCAACGCCCTTCGGTTGAGGACCTCGCGGATCGAGAAATCGAGCATGGCAACATCGACGACGCTATTGGCCTTGGCAACCCCGATCCGCTTCACGAAATCCCGCAGCGCCTCCGGCGGAACGCCACGACGGCGCAAGCCCGCCAAGGTCGGCATGCGGGGATCATCCCAGCCCTCGACATGGCCGCCGCGCACCAGCTCCGTCAACACGCGTTTCGAAAGCACCGTATAGCTGAGATTGAGACGTGCGAACTCGATATTGCCGCGGCCTCGATGGGACCGGCAGATGGTCCAGAAACCAGTCGTAAAGCGGTCGGTGATCCTCGAATTCGAGCGTGCACAGCGAATGGGTGATGTGCTCGATGGCGTCCGATTGTCCGTGCGCGAAATCATAGCTCGGATAGATGCTACCAAGCCGCGCCGGTGCGCGGATGATGCAGCGTGCAGAATGCGGTAGAGGACCGGGTCGCGCAGATTGATGTTGCCCGAGGCCATGTCGATCCTGGCCCGCAGCACCCGCGCGCCATTCGGATACTCGCCTGCCCGCATGCGCCGAAACAGGTCGAGGTTTTCTTCCACCGATCCTTCCCGATACGGGCTGTTTTGTCCCTGCCTCGGTCAGCGTGCCGCGCGTGGCGCGCATCTCCTCCTGCGACTGGTCGTCGACATAGGCCTTGCCGATGCCGGATCAGATGCTCGGCCCACTCGATAGAGCTGCTCGAAATAGTCCGAGGCATGGTAGAGGTGCGCTCCCCAATCGAATCCGAGCCAGCGGACATCGCGCTCGATGGCGTCGATATATTCCTGCTCTTCCTTCGTCGGATTGGTGTCGTCGAAGCGCAAATGGCAGCGGCCGCCGAATTCCTCGGCGATTCCGAAATTGAGGCAGATCGCCTTGGCATGGCCGACATGAAGATATCCGTTGGGCTCCGGCGGAAAGCGGGTCACCACCGTGGCGTGGCGCTTCTGCGTCCAAATCGGCCTGGATGATATCGCGGATGAAATCGCGCCCGGGTTCCGCTGCCGCCGCTTCGCTCAATGACATGCCTGCCGGATCCCGGTTTTGCCTGCTCCGCCGCTCCATCGCGGCTGCAACGGACACGTCCCACTGCCTTCCGGCCCGAGCTGCAGGGACGCCGCGCCCTATCAAATCCGCAGCGGCTGGCCAAGGGCACCGAATGTGCCGTCGACCGCGAAACCTTTAATCTCTCTTCGGCTTCTGTGGTAGAGGAGCCCGTCGCCGCTGCGATGACTATTGACATGACCGAGACCGTCGTCACGCGTTTTGCCCCTTCACCGACGGGATTTCTCCACATCGGCGGAGCCCGTACCGCTCTGTTCAACTGGCTTTATTCCCGCAGGCGCGGCGGCAAAATGCTGCTGCGGATCGAGGACACCGACCGCGAGCGTTCGACCCAGGCTGCGATCGGCGCCATCCTGGATGGGCTCTCGTGGCTCGGCCTGCAATGGGATGGCGAGACCGTCTATCAGTTCTCACGCACTGCGCGTCACCGCGAGGTGGCCGAACAGCTGCTGGCCACGGGGCGGGCCTATCGCTGTTACGCCAGCCCCGAAGAACTTGCCCAAATGCGAGAGCAGGCGCGCCGCGAAGGTCGCGCCAAGCTCTATGACGGCCGCTGGCGCGACCGTGATGCATCGCACGCACCAAGCGGCGTGAAGCCGGTGATCCGGCTGAAGGCGCCGCTCACGGGCGAGACGGCGATCGAAGACCAGGTGCAGGGTCGCGTCGTGTGGCAGAACGAGAACCTCGACGATCTCGTCCTTCTGCGCTCGGACGCTACCCCGACCTACATGCTTGCCGTCGTGGTCGACGATCACGACATGGGGATCACTCACATCATCCGAGGCGACGATCACCTCACCAACGCGGCGCGCCAGTCTCAGATCTACAGTGCGCTCGGCTGGACGGTTCCCGTGATGGCACATATCCCGCTGATTCATGGACCGGACGGTTCCAAGCTTTCCAAGCGGCACGGCGCACTCGGCGTGGACGCTTATCGAGCGCTGGGCTACTTGCCCGCGGCAATGCGCAACTATCTGGTGCGGCTCGGCTGGAGTCATGGCGACCAGGAAATCTTCTCCACGCAGGAGATGATCGCCGCCTTCGACCTGCCGCAAATCGGACGCTCGCCTGCACGCTTCGACTTCGCCAAGCTTGAAAGCCTCAACGGCCATTACATTCGTCAGACCGCCGATGCCGATCTCCTTGCCGAAATCCAGCACGTGCTTCCGCACATTGCCGGTGGGAGCGATGTAGCCGCCAAGTTGACGCCGGAAGTCCGCGGTAAGCTGCTCGAGGCCATGAACGGGCTGAAGGAGCGAGCCAAGACCCTGCTGGAGCTGATCGATGGCGCACGCTTCATCGTCGCCGACCGGCCGGTCGTGCTCGAGGACAAGGCTGCCGCCTTGCTCACCTCGGAGGCCCGCAAGCTCCTGGGCGACCTGATTAGTGATCTCGACGCTGTAGAGCCATGGAGCGCGGTGGAAACCGAGCGGGCCGTGCGCGCCTTCGCGGATCGCAAGGCGGTCAAGCTCGGCAATGTAGCACAGCCTTTGCGGGCCGCGCTCACGGGACGAACCACCTCCCTTCCCATTTTCGATGTGCTGGCCGTGCTCGGCAAAAGCGAAAGTCTCGGCCGCCTATGCGACCAAGTGTCTCCGGCGGTCCCCCATCGGGTGTGACGAGAAAGAAGTCAGCATCTCCGCCGGGGTTGCGGGAAATGCGCCGTCTTGCAGCGCAAACTGGGATGGGCTACGCACAGGCGGCCTCCCCGCGGGCTTACGAAGCAGCCTCGACAAGCCACCCAGCGCTGCAGCGGGTCAGTGCAGGCCGCGGGCGGCACAAACGAGGGCTTGACCATGGATGCGAAGACCGGCGCCAACATCAAATCCGGCAAGCTTATCGTTGGCGACAAGGAAACGACATACCCGATCTACGATGGAACGATTGGACCGGCGGTAATTGACATCAGCAAGTTCTACGCCGAGACCGGGATGTTCACTTACGACCCCGGCTTCACCTCGACGGGAAGCTGCGAATCCAAGATCACCTACATCGACGGCGACGAAGGCGTTCTGCTTTACCGCGGCTACCCGATCGAGCAGCTTGCCGAGCATGGGGACTTTCTGGAAACCTGCTATCTCCTGCTCTATGGCGAGTTGCCGACCGCCGCGCAAAAGTCCGATTTCGACGACCGTGTCACTCGCCATACCATGGTGCACGAGCAGATGAGCCGTTTCTATCAGGGCTTTCGGCGCGATGCCCACCCGATGGCAGTGATGACGGGCTGCGTCGGCGCGCTCTCCGCCTTTTACCACGATTCCACGGACATTTCCGACCCCACTCAGCGCATGATCGCCTCGATTCGCATGATCGCGAAAATGCCGACGATCGCCGCCATGGCCTACAAGTATTCGATCGGCCAGCCGTTCATTTATCCAAAGAACGAGCTCGATTATGGAACCAACTTCCTGCGCATGTGCTTCGCGGTGCCCTGCGAGGATTACAGGCCCAATGCGGTTCTCGCCCGCGCGATGGATCGCATTTTCATTCTGCACGCCGACCACGAGCAGAATGCCTCGACCTCGACGGTGCGGCTGGCCGGCTCGTCGGGGGCAAATCCGTTCGCCTGCATCGCAGCCGGCTGTGCCTGCCTGTGGGGACCTGCACATGGCGGAGCGAATGAGGCGGCGCTGAATATGTTGCGCGAAATCGGCGCGCCCGAACGGATCCCTGAGTTCATCCGCCGCGCCAAGGATAAGAACGACAGCTTCCGCCTGATGGGTTTCGGGCATCGTGTCTACAAGAATTACGACCCGCGTGCCAAGATCATGCAGAAGACGTGCCACGAAGTGCTGAGCGAGATCGGCATCAAGGATGATCCGCTGCTCGAAGTCGCCATGGAACTCGAGCGAATTGCCTTGCACGACGACTATTTCATCGAGAAAAAGCTCTACCCCAACATCGACTTCTATTCCGGAATTACGCTCAAGGCGATGGGCTTTCCGACCACCATGTTCACCGTGCTTTTTTCGGTTGCGCGCACGGTCGGCTGGATCTCCCAGTGGAAGGAAATGATCGAGGATCCACACCAGAAGATCGGGCGGCCGCGCCAGCTCTATACAGGCGCTACGCAGCGCGATTATGTGCCGATTTCCCGCAGAAGATGAGAACGGAAAATGCGATCGCCGCTCTCAGCGCGTCGAGGCGCCGCGACGGGCGGTGTCGAGCACGATGTCTGCTGCGCGCGTGGCAGGCGCGCTCGATCCAATTTCCATGATCGCATCGAGGCGTGAGAACGCCTCGATCTGATTGCGCCGCTGTGGCGAATCTTCGAACAGTGGCACCAGGGCCGCAACAAGATTTTCCACGATGCAACTCTCCTGGATGAACTCCGGCACGGCATTCTCACCGATGACCAGATTGGCGAGGATGACGGACGGGATCTTTATCAAACGCCGTCCCGCCACACCTTCCAGCCAGGACAGCCGGTAAGCTGCGACCATTGGAACGCCGGCGAGCGCCAACTCGAGCGTGACCGTTCCGGATTTCGCGAGCGCCGCTCTGGCGATACGGAACGCAGCCTGTTTCTCCACAGCGTCCACCACGATGCGCGGATGCAGCGACCATCGTGCCGCTTCGATGCTGATGGTATCGACGAAATTTGGAACAGTTGGAACCACCACTTCGAGCGCTCCAAGGCGTTTCCTCAGCAGCGCGACGGTTTCGGAAAAAATACCGAGAAGCCTCTTGATCTCGTCGACGCGGCTTCCCGGTAGCATCAGCAGAACCGGAGGTGAGGCGAGCCGCCGGCGAGCCTCATCCGCGTCGGGCCGCAGTTGATGCACCGTTTCGGCCAGCGGATGACCGACATAGGTACAGGGCGGACCTCCAAGTTGGCGGTGAACATCGGGCTCGAACGGCAGCAGCGCCAGAATATGATCGATGTAGGCGCGCATCTGCCGTGCACGCCCTGGACGCCACGCCCACACCGAGGGTGAGACATATTCGACGATCGGAATGGTGGGATCGGCAGCGCGCACCCGGCGGGCGATCCCGCGTGTAAATCCTGGACTGTCGATGATCACGAGGACGTGCGGGTGGTTCGCGAGCACCGCCCGCGCCGTGAAACGCATCAGCCGCAGGATTTTTGGAATGCGCAGCGGAATGGCACTGAAGCCGATGATGGCCAGACCATCGATCGAATAGAGGCTCGTCAGGCCTTCGGCGGCCATTTCGCGCCCGCCCACCCCGACAATGCGCATCGGCCCGCGGCTGCGCTCACGTAATGCCCGCATCAGCGCGGCGCCCAGGCGATCGCCGGATTCCTCGCCGGCCACGAGAAAAACTTGGAGGATGTCCGCTTGGTGGGTCGGTTGCCGAATCATCGAAGCGCGGATTCGTCGCGCACGCCGATAATGAACAACCGCTCACGATCCGCTGCCGCAGCCGTGCGGTCGGGCTCGGCGACGATCGTGCTTCCGGCGACGACGGCAATGCCGGCGAGCCCTGCCCGTGCGGCGCCTTCGACCGTTCGCGGTCCGATCGACGGCAGATCGATTCTGCGGTCCTGGCCGCGCTTGGCCATTTTCACCAGCACTCCACGGCGTGATGCTGCGGCTATCCTTCCATTTCGTCGCAACTGCGCGATGCTGTCGAGCATTCGATCCGTCCCTTCGGCTGCTTCGACTGCCAGCACGCGCGCGTCGGAGACCACCACGGCCTGACCGATGTCGAAGGGACTGGTCGCATGCAGCAATGCCAGTCCCTTTGCGATATCCGCTTGGTCGCGCATGTCCACCCGTGCGCGGCCAAGCGTTCCCTCCGGCATCAAGATTTCCGGAGCGATTTCGTGCGCGGCAATCAGACGAAAGCCGTTCTCCTCGAACATCGCGGCGACACCCCTGAGCAGGTGATCGTCCCCGCCGCGAAACATGCCGAGTATTCTAGGCAAAAGCCGTAGTGTCTTGAGATCGAGCCTGATCTGCCAGATCGCGGGCCGTACCACCGAACCGAGGAACACCACATCGCGGCACCCCTCGTGACGGGCGACCCGGCAGAACCAGCCGAAGCCTCCGAAGCCTGCCCAATGATGCGGATAGTCGGCCACACGTTGCGGATCCGCCCAGCCGCGAATCGGAAAGAGCACGACGCGCCGGCCGCGCTTGGTGACTGCGTCGGCGACCGCAAATGGCAGGCTTCCGCCGCCGCAGATGACCGCGAGCGGAGCATCGTCGGGCAGACTGGGTGCCGTGTCGCTCATGTCAGTCCGCCGACCCGCGCACGGCGCACCGCCATGGTGAGCGGCCGCGAACCCGAGCGAATGAAGTCGATCACATTTGCGACCAGGGAATTGCTGCCGGCTTGCGCAGCGACCTGCTCGAGCCGCTCACGGAACGTTCCCTTGCCGAAGAACATCGCCTCGTAAGCTTGCCGCAGCAGGTGAATATCGGCCCTGCCGGCCTGCCGCCTTCGCAGGCCGATGATATTGAGGCCGATCAGGTCGGCGAGCGGCCCTTGCACCAGTCCGTAGGGAATCACATCGGCGCGCACCCCGCTCAAGCCCACCGCCATTGCGCCCTCTCCGATGCGCACGAACTGGCGCACCGCGGCTTGGCCGCCGAACACGACGAAATCGCCGACGGTCACATGGCCTCCCAGCACCACGTTGTTGGCAAAGGTCACGTCGTTGCCGACCTTGCAATCATGGCCGACATGCGATCCCACCATGATCAAGCAGCGATCGCCAACTTCAGTGATGCCGCCGCCCTCCTCCGTTCCGGTATTCATGGTAACGCCTTCGCGGATATCGCAGTCGGCACCGACCACGAGGCGCGTCGGACCGCCGCAGTATTTCACGGATTGCGGCGGCGTTCCCAGCGACGCGAACGGATACACCAGGCTGCGCACGCCTATGGAGGTGTTACCCGCGACATGGACATGGCCCAGGAGCCTGCAGCCGTCGCCGATCACGACATGCGGCCCGATGACGCAAAAAGGTCCGATCGAAACGTCGCGTCCGATCACCGCCCCCGGTTCGATCCGCGCGCTTGGATCGATGGCGGCCATGGCCGGCCTCACTCGACCATGGCCCCGATTTCGGCCTCGGCAACCATCTGGCCTGCCACCTTGGCCTCGGCGCGAAACCACCAGATATTCCTCTTCCGGCCGGTTTTGCGCACGTGGTACTCGATCGTCTCGCCTGGCACTACCGGCTTCCTGAACTTTGCCTGGTCGATGGTGAGCAAATACACGTTCTTGGGCCGATCGCCGACCATCTTCGACAGCACACATATCGCGCCGGCGGTCTGCGCCATTCCCTCTATGATCAGCACCCCGGGAAAGACTGGGTTGCCCGGAAAATGCCCAGCGAAATGCGGCTCGTTGAACGTGACGTTCTTGATCCCGATCCCCGATTCCTGGCCCCGAATATCAACGATGCGATCCACCAACAAGAAAGGATAGCGGTGCGGCAGAGCTTTGAGGATCGCTGCGATGTCAGCTGTCTCGAGCGTGGTCACGGAATTATTCATCGGCAATGATGCAACGATGGGGGAGCCACCATTGTGTCCGATCGTTACGCCCTTGTCGATGTTGGGATTTTCGCAAACGTGGCGATTAGGTTCCGCGCCTCACGATGCTGGCGCGACTGTAAGTCCCCGATCCAAGCGAAGTTGGGGCTGGTCACACGTGCAACCGTCGCCCCGAATGAGGATCAGAATTTCGTGCCGCCGCCGAAACGGAACTGCTGCACCCGGTCATAGGATTGCTTCGTAAGCGGGAATGAATAGTCGAAGCGTAGCGGACCGAACGGTGAATCCCAGATCAGCCCAACCCCTACCGAGCTGCGAACGTACATCGCATTGTCGAGCGGGCACGGCGGTGTCGTGCACAAGGAGCCCGAGAGCACTTCGCCTGTGGCAGGGAAGGTGGTCGGTCCCACATAATTCCATAGCGATCCCGCATCCGCAAAGGCCGCAACCTTGACACCGGCATCCTTGGGCAGGAAGTAGAGCGGGGTCTGCACTTCGAGGCTGGCGCCCCAGTACAGCGTGCCTCCCAGCGCATCCCCGTTCGTCCCGGTGTATGGTCGCGGTGTCAAATCGCGAGGTCCTATGCCGGCCGGCGCAAAGCCGCGCACCAGGCCCGGCCCCATCTGGAAATGGTCCAGCATGCGCAGGTCTCTGCCGCCCCAGCCCGTGATATGGCCGCCTTGCAGGTGCATGATTCCGATGACGTCGGGCACGACCTCGTGATAGCCATAGATGTCGCTGGCGGTGCGGACGAAATTGACGTCGCCTCCAACGCCTGCGAAATCCTGCCTGATGTCGGCCAGCAGTCCCTTGGTCGGATTCTTGTTGTTGTCGAGCGTATTGTGGGAAAGCGTGTACCCGACCAGCGAGGTGAGCACGGCACCATTCGCGAGCTCGCGCCGCACCGCAAGCGATGCCTCGCCGTTGAGAAAGCAGGGGTCCGCTGGCGAACCCCCGGCCCGCCATTGATCGGAGCGTCAGGTGACAAGATGCAATCGTTGAGGGCGGTCGGCAGCGAGACTTCCTGCCGGTAGAGCGAATAGCGCACCTGCAGACCGAGATCTTCCCGGAGCGCAAACCCGAGGCGGGCGCCGCCGCCGAGCGTCGTGGTCGAGTAGGAGAGATAGTTCGTCGGCTTTTGCTCCTTGGCAAAGACATCGAGGCCGAGGGCGACGCGATATCCCAAAAAATACGGATCCACGAAGGACAGCTGGATGCCTTGCGTATACTGACCGTATTGCACGGATGCTTTTCCGTAGAAGCCGCGTCCCAGCAGATTGCGTTCCGAGATGCTGGCCTCTGCAAGGAAGCCGTCCGCGGTCGAATAGCCGCCGGCAAGGGAAAATTCCCCGGTCGACGTTTCCTCGACGTCAACGTTGAGGATGACCCGGTCGGGCGCCGATCCCGGCTCCGTCGTGATCTTCACGGTTTTGAAATAGGCGAGATTCTTCAGGCGCCGCTCGGCCCGATTGACCAGCGATCGATTGTAGGCATCGCCTTCTCCCACGTCGAATTCACGCCGGATCACGTAATCACGCGTGCGCGTGTTGCCGCGCACATTGATCCGCTCGATGTATGCGCGCGGTCCCTCTTCGACCGAGAATACCAGGTTCACCAGCCTGCTCTCGTAATCGCGCGTTGCGCGCGGACGAACCGTTGCGAAGGCAAAGCCCCGCCTGGCGGCTTCGATCGTCATGTCCTCGACGGTCTTCTCGACCGCCTCGGCATTGTAGATGTTTCCCGAATAGGTTCGCAGCCGTGGTCGCAGGATCGAAGGATCGAGCGGCCTCACAGCCGATTGAATCTCGACCGTCCCGATTCGGTACTGTTCCCCTTCCTCGATCGTGAAGGTGATCAGGAATCCGCGCCGGCTCGGATCGTATTCCCCGACCGCGGAAAGGATGCGCACATCGATGAAGCCGTGCTTCAAATAGAACCGGCGCAACAGCTCGCGGTCTGCCTCGACCCGATCGGGATCGTAGATGTCGGCAGTCTGCAGGAATGCCAGAATCCCGGTCTCGGAGGTCTTGATCACCTCCCTGAGACGGAACGAGGTATAGGCGCGATTGCCGATGAACTCGATCTTCTTGACGCCGGTCTTTCCTCCTTCGGAGATTTCGAAGACGAGATCGACCCGGTTGTTGGGGAGCTCGATGATCTTGGGTTCGATGCCGATATCGAAGCGCCCGCTACGACGGTAGACCTCGACCAGGCGCGCAACGTCCGACTGAACCACGGGACGCGAAAGCGTGCCACGCTCCTTCGACTGGATTTCGGCCTTGAGTTGCTCGTCCTTGACCTTCTTGTTGCCCTCGAAGGCGATCCGATTGATGACCGGATTTTCAACCACCGATATAACAAGACGCCCGCCCTGAACCGTCGGGATCACGTCCTGAAAAAGCCCGGTGGCATACAGAGCCTTGACGCCTTCATCGATCTGGAAGGCGTCGAGGCGGCCGCCCGGTCCCGGCCGGAAGTACGAGCGGATGGTATCGGCCTCGACCCGCTGGTTGCCTTGCACGACGATGCTGCTGACGCTTGGCGATTGCGCATAGGCCGAACGTGCCGTTAGCGACACGACACCAGCACCCAATGCGATCCCCCCGAGGACGAAGCAGACGATGCCAAGCCCTCGAACAAGCCACTACAAAGTTTCATTCGCCACACGCCCTTTATCGTCCCCTTTGGGCGTCCACGACAGTGTGGTGCCCACGAGAAAGGTCGTCGCTATCCCCAGGCCGCTTTTACAGCCTTTGTCGTGAAGCGCAACCCAGTCTTTATCCCCCTAGCGACTTGCCCCCGAACGTTGCCGATCGGCTACGATGCCGCCCACTGGGCGGCGAGATGCAGGATGTCATTGTAAGTTGCGAAGATCATCAACATGACGACGAGCGCGAATCCGATCCGGAACCCGACCTCCTGCGCGCGTTCGGAAAGCGGCTTTCCCCTTGCCGCTTCGATTGCGTAGAACAAAAGGTGCCCACCATCGAGCAGCGGCACCGGAAACAGGTTGAGCAAGCCGATCGAAACGGACAGCACCGCGGTCAGATGCATCAGCGCCGGCAAGCCGCAGTTGCCACCTGCCCCGACACCTGGGCGATCCGGATGGGCCCGCCGAGCTGATCTGCCGCCTCGCGACCTGAGACCACGCCGCCGATATAGGAGAGCGTACGCTCGACCACGAACCAGGTCTCTTGCACGCCCAGCACGACAGCCTTGAGCGGGCCGACCGGCTGGAAGTGCGCATCATCCGGTGCCGGCGACCGGCGTGATGCCGAGCACGCCAATGCGACTCACGTTGCCGAAGCGGTCCTTGACCTCTTTCAGCGCAGGAACCGCCCTCAGCGTCACGCGCGTGCCGCCGCGTTCGACCTCGAACAGCAGCGTCTCGCCCGCGCTGGTGCTGACGATGCGCTGCATGTCATTGAAGCTCTCGACCGCGCGTCCGTTGATCGAGAGCACCAAGTCGCCGGGCTGGAACCCGGCGGCAGCGGCAGCACTTTCCGGCTGAACCTGATCGACCCGCGGCGACGTGCTAGGCCTGCCATAGATCATGAACAGGCCGGCAAAGATGGCGATGGCCAGCAGGAAATTCGCAACCGGCCCGGCCACGACGATCGCCGCCCTCGGTCCCACCGGCTGGTGGATGAAGCTGTGCCGGCGTTCCTCCGCATTCATGCGCGGCAAGTGCCGCCTGATCAGGAACGCTGGCGGCATTGTCGTCGCCGAAGAATTTTACATATCCGCCAAGCGGAATGGCGGAGAGTTTCCACCGGGTACCATGACGGTCATTGAACCCGAAAAGCTCCGGACCAAATCCGATGGAGAACACCAGCACCTTGACCCCGTACCAGCGGGCGACCAGGAAGTGGCCGAGCTCGTGGAAGAACACGACGACCGTCAGCACGAACAGAAACGGAATCAGCGTGCCGAGCACGCCGGAGCCCAGCATGTTGATCCCAGACAAGAAAATCGAAACCCATCAACCTGGTCCCCGCGTGCCGAGCCCGACCGCGATCTTCTAGGATGACTTTGCGGCAATTTCGGGCAGAAGATCGCGCGCCAACGATCTTGTATCATGGTCAACGAAAGTGCTTCCTCGACACTTTCGGGTTCCTTCGTCCAATTTCGGCGCGACGCCGCCTCCAGTGTGGCCTCGACCAGAGCTGAAATGCCGGCAAAATTGAGCCCGCGCGCGAGGAACTCGCGCAACTGCCACCTCGTTGGCGGCGTTGAGCACAGTCGGCGCCGCACCGCCTGCCTCGAGTGCGCGACGGGCAAGCCCAAGAGCCGGGAAACGCACCAGATCGGGCTCCTCGAAGGTCAGGGTCGCAGCGCGCGCGAGATCAAGCCGCGGCGCAGGACCATCGATGCGCTCTGGCCAGCCGAGGCAATAGGCGATCGGAATTCGCATGTCGGGGCTCCCGAGTTGCGCGATCAAGGAACCGTCGCAGAATTCGACCAGGCTGTGCACGATCGATTGGGGATGGACCAAAACGTCGATCTGCCCAGGAAGGAGAGCAAAAAGATGATAGGCTTCAATAAGTTCCAGTCCTTTGTTCATCAGGGTTGCGGAATCGACCGTCACCTTCGGGCCCATCGACCAGTTGGGATGCTTGAGCGCCTGCTCGACAGTGGCGGTCCTGATCGCCGCCGCACTCGCAGTGCGAAACGGGCCTCCAGAGGCGGTCAGAATGACGCGGCGCACATCCTCGTCGCCGGCTCCCGCTCATGGCCTGAAACAAGGCATTGTGTTCGGAATCGACCGGAAGCACGGTGGCCCCGGACGCCGCCGCGCGGCGCATGAACAGATCCCCGGCACAGACCAACGTTTCTTTATTGGCAAGGGCGACGATTGAGCCGCGCTCGGCAGCGGCAAGAGTCGGCTTGAGCCCCGCCGCCCCGGCAATCGCACCTATGACCCACTCGGCCGGCCGCAATGCGGCTTCGATCAGGGCGCTTTCGCCGCCGCCGGCGGCGATCCCGGTTCCAGCCAACGCCTCTTTGAGCTCGGCATAGGCAGAAGGGTCTCCGACTGCGGCAAATCGAGCGCCGAGGTCGCGTGCCAATGCGGCGAGCGCTGAAGCGCTGCTATAGGCAGTTACGGCCTCGACGCGATAGCGTTCGCGTTGGCGCTTGAGCAGGTCGACCGTGCTCGCGCCGATCGAGCCGGTCGCACCAAGCAGCGTCACACTGCGCTCGGGAGGCAGGAAGCGCGATTGTTCGAGCTCCATGCCCGACATTTCGGACTGCATCAACTCACCACACCAACAGACCACGTCCCGGCGCGTCGAGGCCACCTCGCGCCAATCCAATCAATGCAGCCGCCACGCTGGCGGCGAAGAAACCATCCAGGCGATCCATCAAGCCACCGTGACCTGGAATCAGATGGCCCGAGTCCTTAGCGCCGAATCGGCGCTTGAGGAACGATTCGAACAGATCGCCGGCTTGCGTGAGCGCCGACAACACGGCTGCAAGGGTGGCGATTGCGAATAACGATGAGAGCGCGGCCTGATGAGCGATTGCAAGCGCTGCCGCGATCGCGGCAAACGTGCCGCCGATGGCACCAGACCAAGTCTTGTTCGGGCTTACTCGCGGCATGAGCTTGGGACCGCCGACGGCGCGACCCACGAAATAGGCGGCGATATCTGTTGCCCATACGACTGCGAACAGAAAGATCAATGCCAAAGGGCCGTAGCCGACGTCCGAGCGCAGCAGGATGGGCGCAATTGCAAGGGCGCCGGCATAAGGAATGCCGCCTGCTACCCAGATCCGCCGCTCCGACGGCGCCAGCGCCGCCGCGCCGAGCGTACCCATTGCGAGCACGATCACCGCGGCCAGGAGGTGAGAGCTGATCACAAGCCCGAACGCCAACGCGAGCGACGCCGCTCCCGTCATCAATACGGACCTGCGGTCGCCCCCCACTGTCAACGTAGTCCATTCCCACAGCACACCGATCGCCACGAGGCTCCAGAAAACGGCAAATGGCCAGCTGCCGAGAACGACTGTCCCGATCGCCAGCAGGGCAAGCACCAGGCCGGAAGCGATTCGCAGGGAAAGCTCGTTGCGATGAAGCCGAAACGGACGCGTGGCACTTGCGGGATCCGCCACGGATCACGACCCGGTGCGCGCGACCAAGCCACCGAAACGGCGCTCGCGCCGGTAGTACTCGGAAATCGCGCTTTCCAGTGCCGCGAGATCGAAATCCGGCCAGCAGATCGGTAAGAACACAAGCTCGCTATAGGCCGCCTGCCACAACAGAAAATTGGAAAGCCGCTGTTCGCCGCTGGTGCGGATGATGAGGTCAGGATCGGGCAAGTCCGGCGCGTCGAGATAGCTCGCAACCTTGTCGGCGGTCACCGCGCTGACCGCGAGGTCGCCAGCAGCGACCGCCGCAGCAATGCGCTGGGCGGCACGAGCAATTTCCTGGCGTGCGCCATAGTTGAAAGCGACTATGAGGACGAGTTTTTCATTATGTTTGGTCAGTTCCTCCGCCTCACGGAGGAGGCGCTGGATATCGCCATCGAGATTTTCGCGCTCACCGATCACGCGCACGCACACGCCATTGCGGTGGAGATCAGCGAGATCGCGTCGGATAAACCGGCGTAGCAGCATCATCAACTCGCCAATTTCAGACGGGGGTCGCGACCAGTTCTCCGCGCTGAACGAGAAAATCGTGAGATAGCCGATGCCGAGATCGCCGGCGGCACGAACCGTGCGACGGAGCGCCTCCAGGCCGCGGCGGTGTCCCTCCCCTCGCGGCAAGCCGCGCGCCGCCGCCCATCGCCCGTTGCCATCCATGATGATGGCGATGTGCCGGGGTACGGCGAGATCACCGATCCGGGCTGTCAACAACGGCTCGGTCTTTGCCATGCTTTCTGAACCTCACACCGTGAGGATCTCCTTTTCCTTGGTCGCCAACATCCTATCAATCTCGGCGATCGATTCATCGGTCGTCTTCTGTATCTGCTCGGCGGCTCTCTTACAGTCATCCTCGCTGATTTTGTGCTCTTTTTCGAGTTTCTTGAGCACATCGAGGCCGTCGCGTCGCACGTGCCGCACGGCAACCCTTTCGGCCTCGGCGTATTTGTGGGCGACCTTGACCAGTTCCCTTCGCCGCTCCTCATTGAGCTCGGGAATGCGCAAACGCAGCACTTGGCCCTCGGTCGCGGGAGCAAGGCCGAGATTCGAGGCAGCAATGGCCTTTTCGACGGCATGGACCATCGATTTGTCCCAGACCTGGACCGAAAGCAGGCGCGGTTCCGGGACGCTGACGGTGGCGACTTGGTTGAGCGGCATATGGCTGCCGTAAGCTTCGACTTGCACCGGCTCGAGCAGGCTCGCCGAAGCCCTGCCGGTTCGCAGCCCTCCCAGTTCCTGCTTCAGCAGCTGGATTGCGCCCTGCATACGGCGCTTGAGCTCGTTCAAATCATGCGTTGGGTTTGCCATGGCGACCCCTTCGAATGCTTACCTTGCGAGCCTTCCACGCTCCACCCCGACAGGAGACAGATCATCAATTGCCGACCACTGTGAAGCGCCCCTTTCCAAGCAGCACCGTAGCTATCGGTTCCTTCTCGCGGATCGAGAACACGATGATAGGCATACGGTTCTCTCGGGCAAGCGCGAACGCGGTCGTATCCATCACTTTGAGGTTGCGCTCAATCGCCTCCTGGTGGCTCAGGCGGTCGTAACGCTTGGCGTTCTGGTCGCGCTTCGGATCGGCGCTGTAGACACCATCGACATCGGTCGCCTTGAGCACTGCGCCGGCGCCGATTTCGGCAGCGCGCAGCACGGCGGTCGTGTCAGTCGTGAAGAAAGGGTTGCCAGTGCCGCCCGCGAGCAGGATCATGCGCCCCGCATCGAGATGGCGAAGCGCACGCCGCCGCTCATAGGTTTCGCAAATTTCGGGCATCGACGCAGCCGACATCGTGCGGGCTGCAATTCCCGCTCTCTCCAGCGCGCTCTCGAGCGCGAGCGCATTGATGACAGTTGCAAGCATGCCCATCATGTCGCCGGTAACGCGCGGAATGCCTTGCTCGGAAACTTGCAGTCCGCGAATGATATTGCCGCCACCGACCACGACCCCGATTTCCGTTCCGAGCGCCCGAGTGGCAACCAGATCGCTCGCAATGCGCTCGAGAGTTGGAAAGTGAATGCCGGAACCATCAGGACCCATGAGAGCCTCGCCGGATACCTTCACGAGCACTCGTCGATAGATCGGCTCAGGCATGGTGCTGGCACCGGTTCTTGCCGCATGGTCCATGGCCAGCGGGCGATTGGAGTTCAGCCCCGCCCGGCAGTTGCAGCAACCTCGGCGGCAAAATCCTTATTCGGCCGGTCGATGCCTTCGCCAAGTGCGTAACGCACGAAGCCGGAGACTTTGATTGGAGCACCTACACTCCCTTCGGTTTCCTTGATCGCCTGCGATACGTTCCTGTCGGGTTCATGAATGAACGCTTGCTCGAGCAGGCAGACTTCCTTGTAGAAGGTCTTGAGCCCGGATTCGACGATCTTGTCGATCACATTGGAAGTTTTTCCCTGCGCTCTGAACTTGTCGGCGAGCACCTCCTTCTCGCGCCGGACCATCTCCGGATCGAGTCCGGCGGGATCGATTGCCTGCGGATTTGAAGCGGCAATGTGCATCGCGATCATACGGCCGAAGCGCTTGAGCTCGTCGGTGGCGCCTGTAAGATTCCAACGCCACGATGACGCCGATTTTGCCGAGCCCCTCGCCGACCGCATTGTGCACGTAGGCGGCAAGTGCGCCTTTTCCGACCGAAAGGGAGGACGCCCGTCGCAAACTCATGTTTTCGCCGATCTTGGCGATGGTCTCTGCGATCGCGTCCGCAACTGTGCCGCCGCCGCCGATCTTCGCCGCCTTGATCTTTTCCAGATCGGTTCCGACGGCGAGCGCTACTCTTGAAATCTTGCTCACCAGCTCTTGAAACAACTCGTTGCGAGCGACAAAATCGGTCTCTGAATTGACCTCTACAACGACGCCCTTCTGAGCTTCCGTCGCCAACCCGATGAGACCTTCGGCGGCGATGCGACCGGCCTTCTTCGCGGCCTTGGCGAGGCCCTTCTTTCGCAGCAAATCGACGGCCTGCTCGATATCGCCACCAGTGTCGTTCAGCGCGCCTTTGCAATCCATCATGCCCGCACCGGTTCGCTCGCGGAGCTCCTTCACCAATTGTGCGCTGATATTGGCCATGTCTGCATCCTCGTGACGGCCGCGCCTGACCTAAACCAAGCTTGGACCTCGAATTTGGCGTGCGCTCGACCGGCCAGGCGATGAATGCCTAGCCAATGCTACGAGTTACTCGACAGTCAATTCCTTCGACTGCGCGATCCAGCCTTCCATCCGGCCGGGCAGTCCAAGTTCTTCTCCGATCTGGTGGGCGGCTTCGGTTCCGAACCCCGCAATTTGCCAGTAATGGAATATGCCGAGATCGTTGAGCTTCTTTTCGATCGCCGGCGACATGTGATGCAGCTTCTTGAGATCGTCGGCAACGCCGCGGGGACCCGAAAGCACCTCGTAGCCCGGGCCATCGGCCGGTGCCGGAAGCTCTTCCGGGAGCGGTTCCGGGGCGGCGCCCGCGTCGACGCCGAGCTCGCCCTGTGCTCGCGAAATTCCGTCTATCGCAGCTTTGGCGACAAGATCGCAGTAAAGCGTGATGGCACGACTGGCATCATCGTTTCCGGGAACCACAAAGGTGATGCCATCGGGATCGCAGTTGGTGTCGACGACGGCGGCCACCGGCACGCCGAGACGACGGGCCTCTTTGATGGCGATGTCCTCCTTGTTCGTGTCGATCACGAACAGGAGGTCAGGCAATCCGCCCATGTCCTTGATACCGCCCAGCGCGCGATTGAGCTTGTCGCGCTCGCGTTGTAGCGTGAGGCGTTCCTTCTTGGTGTAACCCTGGGATTCGCCAGAGGAAAGCATCTCATCGAGCTTACGCAGACGTGCGATAGACTGAGAGATGGTCTTCCAATTGGTGAGGGTACCGCCGAGCCATCGCGAATTGACGTAGTACTGCGCCGACTTTTTGGCCGCTGCGGCCACGGCATCCTGCGCCTGCCGTTTCGTGCCGACGAACAGAATGCGGCCGCCGTTGGCGACCGTATCGCTGACCGCCTGCAACGCACGGTGCATCATTGGAACGGATTGGGCGAGGTCGATGATATGGATATTGTTGCGGGCACCGAAGATGTACTCCGACATCTTCGGGTTCCAGCGGTGGGACTGATGGCCGAAATGGACACCAGCCTCTAGAAGCTGGCGCATGGAGAAGTCGGGCAGCGACATATCGTATTCTCCGGTTGAGCCGCCGCGGACCCGTGAGCCCTCGTCATTGCGTCGGAGGGCCACCGGACGGCTTTCGAGGCCAAGGTCCGCGTGTGAGATTGCCTGCTTATATAGGCATAAATCAGCAGATGCAAGATTGACCGACAGATTGACCGGAGAATATCGGTGTATTCGAGCTGGATTTCAAAGAATAACCGGCACCCTGTCCGCACTTGCTACGGGACTATAACGCCTGCACCTCGATGACCCCCGGCACCGCCTTGATGGCCCCGGCGATCTGCGGTGTGACCCTGAACCGGCCGGGCAGCTTGACCTCGACCTCGGTTCCCTCGTCGAGCATTAGCACGAGCGCGACTTCACCGTTGTCGTGTCCCGAACGTCCCGTCGCGGGACTTTCGAGACGTTTGGCGACGCTCTCGATCGGCGCCTGCTCCCGCAAAAAGACGCGCAACCCCTTGGAGAGCTTTGCCGCCGCCTGATCTAGCGGCTCGACCATCTGAATGCGCGCACGTACGTCGTCGCCCTGCAGTTCGGCCGAGAGCGTCAGCAGAACCGCGGCGCCGGGTTCGAGGAGGTCGCGGAACTGCGCCAACCCTTCGGAGAACAGCACCGCCTCGAAATGTCCGGTCGGATCGGAAAGGCCGATGATGCCCATCTTACTGCCAGTGCGGGTACGCCGCTCGGTGCGTGCCACCACCGTGGCAGCGGCGCGGCCTGCGCTTGCACCAGCGCGCACCCCGCGCGCAAACTCGGCCCAGGACTGCACCCGCATACGCTCGAGAGTGGCGGCATAGTCGTCGAGCGGATGGCCGGTAAGAAAAAAGCCGACGGCATCGAACTCCTTCTTCAGCCGCTCCGCCGGGAGCCACGGCTCGATCGCGGGCAGCCGGATCGGTTCCGTTGCCGCCGGGCCGCCGAACGAGAATTGCAGCGCGCCGGTCGCGGCCGCATCATGTGCGCGTTGCGCACAAGCAATGACCGCGTCGAGCGCTGCGACAACCCGGGCGCGATTTCCTTCGAGCACATCGAACGCGCCCGCGCCGGCCAGACTTTCCAGCACCCGCTTGTTGAGCGCACGAGGATTGGTGCGGCCGGCGAAATCAGACAGATCGGCAAACGGCCGGTCCGCCCGCGCCTCAACGATCGACTCTACAGCCTGCCGCCCGACCCCTTTGAGCGCAGCAAGGGCGTAATGGATGGTATTGCCCTCGGCTTCGAAAGCGACGCTCGAGCGGTTCACCGAAGGCGGTTCGACTTTGATGCCCAGGCGCTGAGCCTCCGAGCGAAATTCCGACAGCTTGTCGGTATTGCCGATGTCGAGCGTCATGGAGGCAGCGAGGAGCTCGACGGGATAGTTCGCCTTCATGTAGGCGGTCTGATAAGCGACGAGCGCATAGGCGGCGGCGTGGCTCTTGTTGAAGCCGTAGTCGGCAAAGCGTTCCAGCAGCTCGAAAATTGTCTCGGCGTGCCCGCGATCGATGCCGCGGTCGATGCAGCCGGACACGAAGCGGCTGCGTTGTTGCTGCATTTCGCTGCGGATCTTCTTACCCATGGCGCGTCGCAGCAGGTCGGCTTCGCCGAGCGAATAGCCGGCGAGAATTTGCGCGGCCTGCATTACCTGCTCCTGATAAACGATTACGCCGAACGTCTCACGCAGGACCGGCTCGAGCTTGGGATGAATATAATCCGGCTCCTCCAAACGGTGCTTGCGCGCGCAATAGGTCGGGATGTTGGCCATCGGACCTGGCCGATAGAGGGCGACCAGCGCGATGATGTCCTCGAAGCGGTCCGGCCGCATGTCGAGCAGAGCGCGCCGCATGCCCTGACTTTCCAGTTGGAACACGCCTACCGTTTCGGCGCGCGCCAACATTGCGTAGGTCTTCTGGTCGTCGAGCGGAATTGCCTCGAGACCGATCTCGACGCCACGCTTGCGCACAAGCTCCACGGCGATTTGCAGCACGGTGAGCGTCTTGAGTCCCAAGAAGTCGAATTTCACCAAGCCAGCCTGTTCCACCCATTTCATATTGAACTGGGTCACCGGCATTTGGGATTTCGGATCGCGGTAGAGCGGGACCATTTCGGTCAATGGACGCTCGCCGATGACGATACCGGCGGCGTGGGTCGAGGCATGCCGGTGCAGGCCTTCGAGCTTCTGCGCGATGTCGAAGGCTCGTCTGACCACCGGATCGCTGTCACGCGCAGCCTGCAAGCGCGGCTCGTCTTCGATTGCGCGACCGAGCGTGACGGGATTGAGCGGATTTTGCGGGACCAGCTTGCACAGCTTGTCGACTTGGCTATAGGGCATCTGCAAAACTCGGCCGACGTCGCGCAGAACGGCGCGTGCCTGCAGCCTGCCGAACGTAATGATTTGGGCTACGCGATTGCGGCCGTAACGCTCCTGCACGTAGCCGATGACTTCGTCGCGGCGATCCTGGCAGAAATCGATATCGAAGTCGGGCATGGACACCCGCTCCGGATTGAGGAAGCGCTCGAACAGCAGCCCGAAGCGAATTGGATCGAGATCAGTGATGGTCAGCGCATATGATACGAGCGATCCTGCTCCCGAACCACGCCCGGGGCCCACCGGGATACCCTGGGCCTTCGCCCATTGGATGAAATCGGAGACGATCAGGAAATAGCCGGGATATTTCATGCCCTCGATGACTTTGAGCTCGAACGCCAATCGTTCGCGATAGTCATCTACTGTGCGGCCCTGGCAAACTCCCTGAGTTCGTATCCGGCGCTCGAGTCCAGCCGTGGCGCGCGTGCACAATTCCGCAGCCTCGTCGACGCCGGCGCCGGCGGCTCGCACCGAAAAGCGCGGCAAGACGGGCGCCTGAACACATGGACGGAAAGCGCATCGCTTCGCGATCTCGACGGTGGAGTTGATAGCCTCGGGAACATCGAAAAACACGGCAGTCATCTCTGCACGGGTCTTGAAGCAATGCTCGGGGGTGAACTGGCGCCGGTCGCCCTCCGCCACGAGCCTCCCTTCGGCAATGCAGATCAGGGCATCATGCGCCTCGTAGTCTTCGCGGCTGGCGAATAGCGGCTCGTTGCTGGCAACGAGCGGGATACCGTGTGCATAAGCCAGCTCGATCAGGGCGGGTTCGACTGTGCGTTCGGCGTTCGTGCCGTGGCGCTGCAACTCGATGTAGAGCCGGTCGCGGAAAAGCCTCGCAAGCGCTTCGCACCTCTCGTCCGCAAGACTGCCCTGCCCGGCCAAGACCGCCGCATCGAGCGGTCCGCCCGGCCCTCCAGTCAAGGCAATGAGCCCATCGACCTCGCCTTCGAGCCAGGCAAGCTTGAGGTGCGGCTGTTCGTTTGGGGCGGTATCGAGGAATGCGCGCGAGTTCAAGCGTAACAGGCTACGGTAGCCGTTTTCGCGGGCGGCCAGGAGAACAATCCGCGGGCGCCGCGGCGGCGAAATGTTGACGCCCCGAGGTCCCGTTTCCTGGTCGGCAAAATCGACAGCCAACGCACAGCCGACGATCGGCTGAAGGCCGGCCCCCGCGATCTTTTCGGAAAACTCGAGCGCGCCGAACATGTTGTCGGTATCGGTGAGCGCAAGTGCTGGCTGGTGGTCGTCCTTGGCGAGTTGCGCCAGCCGCGCGATGGTCAGAGCACCTTCGAGCAGCGAATATGACGAATGCACATGCAGGTGAACAAAGCCGGGCTCGGCCATCTACACCTCACGATTCGCCGCGCAAAAGGAATGTGCGGGGCAGTGCGGGTGCTGTCCACGCGATAGAGAGTGCGGTATGCCCATTTATCCCCAGAGCGTGGTTGGGCTACCGGATCTCAATACGTGTAAATCACGATGACTTGGGCCCAGATCGTGATGATGGCGAGAAAGAGCGAAAGTGAAGCCAGCGCCACTGCTTCTTCGATGAAGGAGCGAACCATTTGATCATTCCCCGACCAGAACAGGAAGAGAACATAGTTCACTTTATGTTCTGGTGTCAACGTTTATCTTGCGGTTTCTGGCTTGGGGACCATCGCCTTAACGACGCCTTTCGCGAGGGTTCTGCGACCTGCCTTCGCTAGAGGCGGGATTTCCGACGAAAGCGGGATTCTGCCCGCAATGACTCGAACCACCCGCGCGGGACGCTTGACACTGCTGGAAAGTGTGGAAACCGCAATTGACCGAGCCACCACCGTCGCCTGCGGTCTCGAACAAGCACCATGGGCGCGTTTGTGCAGCCGCCCGATCGCCGCAAAGCGAGACCGCCACAATCGCCGCCAGCACTGTTACCAGCGCCATCGAGGACCTCCGGGTGACATTCCAGTCTATTCCGGTTATGAGCCGACACCTGACCGTGTTCATAACGAGAAGTTAGCCGCTCAAAGCGGCTGTTGGGGTCGCTGACGCGGCCCCGATCGTTAGGGCCACCTGAAGGTGGCTCCTCAGCGCCACAAATTCATCTGCTCCAGACGCTTGTCCTCCTCTTCCTGCTTCTTGATGTACTCGCGTATTACCTCGGTGTCCCGTCCTACTGTGGATACGAAATATCCCCTCGCCCAGAAGTGTTGGCCTACGAAGTTTCGCTTCTTCTCCCCGTAAACACGAGCCAAGTGGATCGCGCTCTTTCCCTTGATAAATCCGATCACCTGCGACACTGCGTGCTTCGGGGGGATCGAGATCAACATGTGCACGTGATCCGGCAGAAGATGACCTTCCTCGATCTTGCTTTCCTTTTGCTCGGCCAATTTCCGGAATACATCTCCCAGATGCCGACGCAGCTCTACATACAAGGTCTTCCTGCGGCACTTCGGAATAAAAACGACGTGGTATTTGCACTCCCATTTGCTGTGACTTAAGCTTTCATAGCCACCCATCGATGGAACTCCTCTTCGTGTGCTTGGCCGCTCACGATTCGGAGTTTCGTCGATGGATCGGCGGTGTCGACCGCCGGATACGTCAAACTTTTTGTGCCTCCCCGGCAGAGCCGGGGGAACTCCTATTGGGGTTTAGATTGGCTATCCGAGCTCCACCACCAAGCCATCCCGAATTGTCACGCGCCGGTCCATGCGGGCCGCGATCTCCATATTGTGGGTCGCCACCACGACCGCGAGGCCGGAAGCGCGCACGAGTTGCGTGAGCGCTGCGAACACGTGCTCGGAGGTGCGAGGGTCGAGGTTGCCGGTCGGTTCGTCGGCCAAGAGAATTCGCGGCGCATTGGCAACCGCGCGAGCGATCGCAACTCGCTGCTGCTCGCCGCCCGAGAGCTCCGCCGGCCGATGCGTGAGGCGCTCCTTGAGCCCGAGATAGGCGAGCAGATCGGTCGCGCGCTTGGTGGCTTCGCCTCGTGACAGGCCGCGGATCATCTGGGGCATCATGACGTTCTCGATCGCCGAGAATTCCATCAGCAGATGGTGAAACTGATAGACGAAGCCGATCTCGGCGCGGCGGATACGCGTGCGCTCGGCATCCGCGAGCCGCGAGGTGGCAACCTGATCGACATAGACTTCACCGTCGTTCGGCTGCTCGAGCAATCCCGCGACGTGCAGAAGCGTCGATTTTCCGGCACCAGATGGCGCGACCAGCGCAACCGATTGGCCCGGCCAGACGGCGAGCTCGGCGCCTTTGAGGATTTCCAGCGTTACCTCGCCTTGGCGATAGTGCCGGTCGATGGCATGCAGAAACAGAATCGGGGGATCTTCTGCGCTCGCCTCTGCGCCAGCTTCGGCGCTGCTCTCGTCATCGTGGATCGTAGTCTCATTCATAACGTAGCGCCTCGACCGGATCGAGGCGCGCCGCGCGCCAAGCCGGGTAAAGCGTTGCCAGAAGCGACAGCGCGAGCGCCATGACCACCACCGCCGTGGTCTCGCCGGGGTCCAAGTCGGCAGGCAGTCTCGACAGGAAATAGAGTTCGGGCGAGAACAGCTCGGTCCTCGTCATCCACGACAGAAATCGCCGGATCGATTCGATATTGAGGCAGACCAGGAGCGCCAGCAGGACACCGACGAATGTACCGACGACGCCGACCGAGGCGCCGGTCATCATGAACACCCGCATGATCGCGCCCTGGCTCACTCCCATGGTCCGCAAAATGCCGATGTCACGCCCCTTGTCCTTGACCAGCATGATCAGTCCGGACGTGATGTTGAACGCCGCGACGATCACGATGATGGTCAAGATCAAGAACATGACGTTGCGCTCGACCTGGAGCGCATTGAAGAAGGTAGAATTGCGCTGGCGCCAATCGACTAGGAAGATCGGTCGGCTGGCAGCATCGGTGACGCTCTTGCGGTACCGGTCCATGCGGTCGGGATTGTCGGTGTAAACCTCGATGGCGGTGACGTCGCCGGCCCGATTGAAATAGGCCTGCGCCTCCGGCAATGGCATGAATACGAAAGCGGCGTCATATTCCGACATGCCGATCTCGAACACGGCCGCAATACGGTACGACTTGATACGGGGCGTGGTACCCATCGGGGTCACCGCCCCTCGGGGAGCAACAAGCGTGACATTGTCGCCCGCCCGAAGCGATAACTGATCGGCGAGACGGCGGCCGATCGCCACCCCTTGTCCTTCGTCGAAGCCCTCCAGCGTTCCCTGCCGGATGTTGTTGGAGATCGAGGGAAGTTTGGCGAGATCGGCTGCGCGCACGCCGCGCACCAGCACGCCTGCGGCGTTGAACGGCGAGGATGC
>CAWHPT010000007.1:0-11294 GCA_963831225.1 uncultured Alphaproteobacteria bacterium | reverse complement strand
GCGCAAACCCATTGCCCGCTCTCCCTGAAATTTTAGTCCGGCATGCGCACGCGCGGCGCGGTCTTGTCGAGGAACTGGTGCAGCCGCGTGATCGACTCGGGGCTGCGGGTGTATTCCGCCACCATGCGCTCGAAGTACAGGCCGTCGTCGTAGGACATGTCCTGGAGGCGCGGCAGGCTGTTGGTGATGGCGAAATTCGACAGCGGCGCGTTCTTGCAGATTTTCGCGGCGAGCTCCTTCGCCTTCGCCATCGCTGCCCCTTCGGCACGACATACTGCACGATGCCGTAGCGCTCGGCCTCGTCGGGCTTGAGCACGCGGCCGGTCAGCATCATGTCCTGCATGCGGGCAAACCCGATCAGCCGCGCCACGCGCACCGAGCCGCCGCCGCCGATGAAGATGCCGCGCGTTCCCTCGGGCAGTGCCGAAGTACGTCGTCTCGTCCGCGACGCGGATATGCGCGGCCGCGGCCGTCTCGAGCCCGCCGCCCAGCGTCGCGCCGTGCAGCGCCGCGATGAACGGGAATGTTGCCGCGCGCCATCACCTCGAAATAGGTGTTGCGATTGAACTGGAACGGCAGCCGCTCCGAGCGCCCGGTCTTCCAACTCTCCGCGGCCCAGCGCAGATCGAGCCCGGCGCAGAAATTGTCGCCATGGCCGAAGATGATGCCGCACTTCGCCTCCTCGCCGGCGCGCTCGATCGCTTCGCGCAACGCCTTCATCACGTCCGGATTGAAGCAGTTGCGCTTGTCCGGACGGTTGAGGCCGACCAGGGCGATCTCGCCTTCCAGCTCGTAGGTGACCATATTGCTTCTTCGCTCATGAACTGCTCCTGCGTTTCAACGGGGCAAATCCAGCCCCCGCTGCGCGATGACGTTTCGCTGGATTTCGTTGGTGCCGCCGCCGATCATGCCCATGATGGAATGGCGCAGCAACTGCTCCATCTCGCCGAGCGGGGCGCTCTCGGCGCATCCTCGGACAACAGGCCGCCGGTGCCGAGGATATCGAGCGCGGCCTGGCCGAGCCGCTCCTGCAATTCGCTCGCGAACACCTTGCCCATGGCCGCTTCGTGGATCGGCACCTTGCCTTGCTCGACCAGCCGCGCGTTCCGGATCTGGAACTGGCGCGCCACCTCGATGTCGGCGGCCAGCGCGCCGATCCGATCGCGGATCACCGGATCGTTCTTCAGCGCCTTGCCGCCGACCACCGCAGTCTTCAGGTATTCGGTGAGATGGTCGAAGGCGCGCTCGATGCCCGCCATGCGCGTCGCCGCCGATCATGACGCGCTCGGCGGCGAGCGCGTCGGTGATGACCTTCCAGCCGTTGTTGACCTCGCCGACCATGTTCTTCGCCGGCACCCGCACGTTGTCGTAGAACTGTGCGCTGAAGGTCTTGCCGTAGAGCGCCAGGCTCGGCCGGATGGTGACGCCGGGCGAGCGAAGATCGACCATCAGCACGCTGATGCCGGCGTGCTTCTTCGCCTCCGGATCGGTGCGCACCGCGAGCCACATGTACTCCGCCTTGTCGCCGCCGGTGGACCACAGCTTCTGGCCGTTGACGACCCAGTCGTCGCCGTCGCGGACGGCGCGGGTGCGCAGCGCCGCGAGGTCGGAGCCGGCCTCCGGCTCGCTGTAGCCCAAGCGCGAAGGTGCGCTCGCCGCGGCGGATGGCGGGCAGCCATTCGTCCTGCTGCTCCCTGGTGCCGTGCAAAACAGCGCCTGCGCGACGATCGACTCGCCGGTGCTGTGCGCCTGACAGGGCGCGCCGGCGTTCGCCATCTCGGTGATGAACGCGATCTGCTCGGTCGCGCTGCGGCCCTGGCCGCCGAACTCCTTCGGCCAGCCGACGCCGATCCAGCCGTCGCGGCCCATCAGCCTGGAGAATTCGACGTCCCAGCCGCGTTCCTTGAACGGCTTGCGCAGGTGCGCCGCGCGCCGCTCCGGCGTCCAGTGCTTGCGCAAGCCAGTCGCGCACCTCCTTGCGGAAGGCGTTCGCGGCAGGACCCATGTCATGCGCGGGAAGCGAGGACATGTCGTCTACTGAACCGGACCGAGCAGGAATTCGGCAAGCTCGGCGCGTGCGCGCGGCACGCCGCCGAAGCGGGCGAGATCGGCATGCACGCGCCGGAAATGCCGCGGCGCCTCGTGCTCCTCGGCATAGCCGATGGCGCCGAGCGCCCGGTGCGTCTCGATCGACACAGTGCGCAACGCCGGGCCCGCGAATGCGACCGCAGATGAAGCGAAAACGCGCCAGTCCGGATTGCCGTGGTCGCGCGCCGCGGCCGCCGTATCGAGCGCCAGCCGCGCGCCGTCGAGGCTGATCAGGCAGTTGGCGAGCTTGTGCTGGACCGCCTGGAACTGACCGATGAGCTGGCCGAACTGCTTTCTGACCTTGGCGTGACTCAACGGCAAGCTCGAACGCGCGCTGCGCCGCGCCGAGCGCCCGGCCGGCACAAGCGAGCCGTGCCACCAGCGCGATGTCGGCCAGAGATTGCGACGACATGTCCAGCCGCAGCGCCGGTGCATCCTCGAATGTGAGCTCGGAGAACGGCGGCACCGCAAGGCCGGGCGTGGCTCGCATCGTCAAGCCGTGCGCATCGCCTGCAACCACGGCGACGCCGGCGGGCGACTCGGTGAAGATCGAAGAGATGCGTCGCCGTTCTGCGCGCCTTCGACGAACGACGACTTTTCCCGCACAGCGTGTCGCCGCGCACGTCGACCCGGCCGGCGGCCGGGTCGCCATCGAAGGCGCCGAGCGCCAGCGCAACAATCGCCTTGCCCTGGTGAAGATCTTCGAGCAGCGCGCGCGCCGCGTTCGAGGGCTGCGATCGCAAGCGCGAGGTTGGCCGCCACCGCGCCGAGCAGCGGCGCCGGGCAGGAGGCGCGCCCCAGCTCCTCGAACACCAGGACGATTTCGCGCAATCCTCCCTCGGCGGCATTGGAACCGAGCGACGAAAGACCCTGCCGGGCCATGGCTGGCCCCAGCTTCGCAACAGCCTCGGCGTTGCCGGAATTCTCCACGGCCTTGTCGGCCGGCCAAATGCTCGAGAGAAAGTCCCGCACCGATCTTCGGAGCAGGCTGCGCTCGGCATCTGACACGCCGTCTATGTCTTGGGACTTCGAGCCATTCATGGGAGCGCGCGAGCGTATTGACAAACTCAACTACCGGCAAGGTGCTGCCCCTAAGCGGAATCTGTGTCCCGGACGCGGTGCAGCGCGAACTCTTGCGAGCGGTGCACCGCTGCTCCGGGACCGTTCCAAGCTGGAGCCTGAAAAGATCCCGGGTCTGCGTCGCATCATTCCGCTACGCTACATGCTGCGCCGCGCCCGGGAAACGCGATTATTCTCGGGCGCTCGCGCTACGCTGTCAGGCCGGCGATTGCGACATAGCGTCGCCGCTGCGCCGCCGCGTTTCCGAACAGCGACGACAGCAGCATCGCCCGCTTGAGATAGAGGCCGATGTCGTGCTCGTCGGTGAATCCGATCGCGCCGTGAAGCTGGATGCAGGCCTCGGTGACGACCATGGCTTCTTCAGAGGCCTTGGCTTTCGCGGCGATGGCCATCGCGGAATCGATGCGATAGGCGTCGTTATTGGCCGCGATCTGAAACACCAGCGACCGCGTCGCCTCGATCCGAATATGGATGTTTGCCGCCTGGTGCTGCAGCGCCTGGAAGCTGCCGATCAGCTTTCCGAACTGCTTGCGGATGCGCATATAATCGAGCGTGATCTCTTGCGCCTTCTCCATCACGCCGAGCAACTCGGAGGACAACGCCATCAGCGCGAGATTGTAGAGCGCATCCACCGCATTGCGCGATGACGAATGCGGTGGGATGAGATCGGCCGGTGCATCCGCGAGGCTGAGCGTCGCAAGCTTGCGGCCCTCCACCGTCGGCGTCGTCGATAGCGCGCAGCCGGGCGCATTGCGCGCCACATAGCACAGCGCGGGTCCATCGCGCCCGCTCGCACTGACGAGAAAGCCCTCGGCACCGTCGGCGCACACGAACATCTTTTTTCCGGTCAAGCGCAGCGCTCCGTCCTGCCCCGCCACTTGCGTGCGCGGCCCGAGCGGGTCGTCGCCGTGCACGCTTTCTTCGAGCGCGGGAACCACCAGTGCCTCGCCTGTCATCACCCGTTCCAGCATCGGATGCGGCGTGCGCCCCTGCGCCAGGGCGGCAGCCGAGATCGCGGCAAGCCCGATCGGCTCGCAGACGAGCCCCCGCCCGGCCTGCTCGAGCACCAAGGCGAGCTCGGTGAGGCCCAGACCGAGGCCATCCGCACAACCCGGGACGAGGATGCCGAGCCACCCGAGCTCGCCCGCCCGCCGCAGACGTAACGGCGCGAAGCTCGGATCCTGCCCGCGAAACCCGCGCGCCACCTTCGGCCCCGCCGCCCCGATGAACTTGGCGGCGCTGTCGCGCAGCAACGTCTGCTCCGATGTCAGATGCAGGTCCATGACCGCCCGTCGCGCCGTCCGTCAACTTGGAAGGTTCAGCACGCGGCGGGCCAGGACGTTGCGCTGGATTTCCGATGAGCCGGCGTAGATGGTCACGCGCCGCGACTGAAGGAACGGGGCGGCGACATCCACCGCACCGAAATCCGTGGCGACCGGCTGTTCCGCCAGCGCGTGGCCGCCTGCCGCCTCGATCAAAAGTTCGTTGAGCGTCTGCAGAAGCTCGGACGCGAAAATCTTGATCACCGACAATTCCGGTCCGGGGCTTTGGCTCATGATTGGTGAGTTCCACGGCATGGCTGAACAGCGCCGACAGCGCCGTGACATTGATGCTGGCGGCCGCGAGGCGATCCTGGAAAGCCGGATCCGCCATGATCCCGGAGGCGCGCGCCATCGTCTTGATGCGCTCCAGCGCCATCAATGAGAATTGCGGGTTCGAGGTCGCCAGGCGCTCGTGTCCCAGCAGCGCATTGGCGATGCGCCAGCCATCATGCAGCTTCCCGACCAGGTTTTCGGCGGGCACGATGACATCGTCGAGGAACACCTCACTGAACTCGTCATCGCCCACGATCGTCTTGATCGGCCTGATCCTGATGCCCGGGCTGTGCAGATCGATCAGCAGGAAGCTGATGCCGGCCTGCCGCGGCTGGGCCTGCGGATCGGTGCGCACCAGCGCGTACATCCAGTCCGAATGATGCGCCCAGGTCGTCCAGATCTTGTGCCCCCGCACCACGAAATGATCGCCCTCCAGCATTGCGCGGGTCGCCAGGCTGGCAAGGTCGGAGCCCGCGCCCGGCTCGGAATAGCCCTGCGCCCAGATCAATGTGCCGGCAATGATGGGCGGCAGATGTTGCGCCTTCTGCGCGTCGCTCCCGAACTCCATGATGATCGGGCCGATGTGATTGAGACCTTGAACCGGCAGATGCGGTGCGCCGATGCGCGCCAGCTCCTCCGTCATGATGATCTGTTCGTTGAGCGTGGCGCCCATTCCGCCATATTGCCTGGGCCAATGCGGCGCGACCCAGCCTTTGCGCGAGAGCGTGTGATACCAGGGCATCAGCTCCGCGGGCGGCGGACGCGATCGTGCGCCCGCGCAGCGCGACCGGAAGATTGGCCTCCAGCCATGTCCGTACTTCCATGCGGAATTCGGCTTCGGCGGGCGCGTCACGACGGAACATGGCGATGAAATTTCGATGCTGAGGCGGGCGAAACTTCATTCCACCTTGATGTTGGCGGCCTTCACGACGGCGGTCCACTGCGCGAGCTCGTCGGCGAGCATCTTGCCGAACTCGGCCGGCGTGCCGATCTTGATCTCGGCGCCGAGCGTGGCGAGCCGCGCGCGCGTCTCCGGCGGGGCGAGGCTTTCGCGGAACGCGGCGTTGAGCTTGTCGATGATGTCGCGGCGGCGTCCCGGCCGGCGCCACCACGCCGAGCCAGAACGGCGCGCTGCAGCTTCGGGATAGCCCGCCTCCGGCGTGGTCGGCACGTCCGGCAATTTCGGAGTGCGTTCGGCGCCGGCGACCGCCAGCGGGCGCAGCTTGCCCGGACTGGATGTGCGGCAGGCTGGTGGTGCTCGGGTCGGCGACCATCTGGACCTCCCCGGCCACGACGGCGGCGAGCATGGGCGCCGTCCCGCGATAGGGCACGTGCACGATGTTGACGCCGGCTTCGAGCTTGAACAGTTCGGCGAGCAGGTGCGGCGCGGTGCCGAAGCCTTGCGAGCCCCAGCTGATCTTGCCCGGATTGGCCTTGGCGTAGGCCACGACCTCGGCCAGCGATTTCACCGGCAGGTCCGGGTGCACGGCCATGATCAGCGGCGTCTCGATGAGCAGGCCGACCGGCGCGAACACCTTGGCCGGATCGTAGCCGATATTCTGGTGCACGGCCGGGCCGGTCGTCAGCGCTCCTCCGGGGGTGATGAGGATGGTGTAGCCGTCGGGATCGGCGGTCGCGACCGCCTTGGCGCCGATGCTGCCGCCGGCGCCGCCGCCGCGGTTCTCGACGACGATGCTTTGGCCGAGCACTGCGCCGAGCCGGTCCGAGATGATGCGCGCCATGCCGTCGGTCGGTCCGCCGGCCGGGAACGGCACGATCATCTTGATCGGCCGGTTGGGATAGGTCTGGGATTGGGCGTGCACGAGGCTGATGCCGTGCAGCACCCATCCGGCGCACAGCGATGCCGCAAGCAGGGCTCTCATCATCTTGGCCGCCTCGCGCGTTCCGGCAATGCGCGCCGTCATTCTATCCGGGGATTCCCGAGATTGTACAGCATGCCGATGGAAGCTTTCGGCGAGTTCGGCGAGTTGACTGGAATTGGGCCCGGCTGCTGCTCACGCCATCCATGTCAACTTGCTGCGACGGCCGCCTGCGATGCCATACTCGAACGCGATGCACTCTGATGGCGTTCCCCGGTTGGTTGCTGCACCCGCTGGCGCCCACGTTCACGCCGACCAGACTAAAGTCCGACGAGGAGTTTACCGTGCAAACGTATGTCGCCAGCATTGGCGGGCAAGCGGTGATGGCGTTTCGAGCGGAGGATGACGATCAAGCGCGAGCGATCGTCGACGACCCTGATGGCAGCATGCGATCCGATCTGCGGGTGCTCGTTGGTTCCGACGGAAAGCCGCTATGGGACGGAAAGTCCGCCATTGCGGTGCGAGAGGCGACTGCGGAGCAACATGCCGAATGGGAGCAGTCTCGCGATCAGGCGATCACCGACGGGGAGATCGACCTGGATGCCGGCAACGACCCGGACGAATGGAATGTCTACTTGATCGACACTCCTAGGCGATTGCAACCCAGCTCACGGTGCTCGATGTCTCGCGCGCCGAATTCGTGCTCGAGGCGCGGCAGTAGCATCTGCGCGATGCTGGAATCGACTTGTCCCATGAAGGCGCCGATGCACACAGTGGCGACGATGCACCACCGATAGCCCGGGAGACGCGCGACGATCTCCGCCGGCGGCGGCTCGCGGCCCTTCAGGACCGCGTCGCGCAGCGCGGCGATCGAGGCGGGACCGTGGGCAGTATCTTCGCGATTGTCGGTCCGGTTGGCAACCGTTGATTCTCACCCTTTTTGCTGAGCCTTGATCTCGTTGAATTTTGGACAGCGCTCGTTCAAATTTGTCATTGAAGAGCCACATCGCATCGAGAATTTCGCGGAAGGTTGCCAGACGTTCTTGCCCTGTCAGCCTGTCCAAAGGTGAAGATGCTATTGTTGCGCAAATATCCCATGATCGTCGGGTCAGAAATTCCATATTTGGCCAAGTTGCCCGATCTGAGAGCGGACCTGGTCGGACTGGGAATGATCTGGATGAGCTCAAAAAGCTTCATTTGATCAATCGGATTTGGCAATGCTTTCACGATCGCCGGTATTTGCGGGAAAACGTCGGCGTGTGCGTTCATCAGGGCGTTTCTCACGGCGGTCCAGTGATTGAATCGCTGATCCAAATTGCCGACCCGCGCCTCTTCTTTGTCGTCGCGGGCGCTCAGTGCAGGATCAAAGGCTGCGATCGACTTTTTGATCGCTGCCCATTTCTTTTGACCGTTTTGATCTTCAGATACACCTGTTTGCAAACTTCCCTTGTACTTGTTCGAGCGCGCATTCCCTATGTTTTGATTGCCATTTGTCTCGGCAAAGAAAAGGCCCAAGCTGATACGGCCTGCCACTTCGGCATTTGCCGCATCGAGGCCCTTCGCTCGTCCAATATCGGTTCCCAAGTCGACAACGTCATTGAATGGAGTATCCGAGTTTTGCGCATTGGCGGGTGGCGCCTGCATGATGTTGAAGAGACTTGCATACTCATCGAGAAGCGGCTCATTGTCGGCATCGAAGTACGCTGGAGGAATTCCAAATTTATTGGGTCTTCCGATTTTGGACGGAAGCGCGTCGGTGAGATCCTTGTACGCGCTGATCATGTTGTTGCGGGCAAGATAAAGCGCCTGTCCCGGCAAGTTCGGCAGCTGTTGATTCGAATTGATCTGCGCGCGCCGCTGGCTCAAGATCGACTTGAAGTCGTTGACTGCCTTGCTGTACGCATTGAGCGCATCCGACTGTGATTTCGTGAGCGCGGCCGGCTGACCCTGCGCGGGGGAAATGAAGCTGAGATTGCCGATGTTGGCCGGGACGAGCGACGTGACCGCGTTGGTGATCGTATCGATGGCGTTGGAAACCGGCAGCGTGAAGAAGAGCCCGAAAGCAAGAGCTGCCGCACGCGTGGTTGCAAGCGCTCTGGAGGCTGCTGCGTCGACGCTGCGCGCTGCTGCGCCGGCGCCGGTGGCGGCAATCAAATTCAAGATCGATGCCGGCGAGATGCATCGGGCGTCGTCGCCGAACTGAGGCGGCGTTGCGGCGGTATGACTTGCTGTCCCCATGACGGTTGCAATCAGCTTTCACGGAGTTTCAAGGGAGCCGCCCATCAGAATGGCGCGGTGGCCGCGCCGATGCTCGCGAATTCCGATCGCGCTCCTTGTACCCGAGCGCATCGCGGAAGTTCTTGGCAGCGTCCTCTCTGAGCGGTACCGTTCGCTATATAAGAATGTTCCAGGTGGCCGTTGACGGGAGCGGTTCATGTGGCGTGTTCTCATCGTTTTTGTGATCGCCTGTGTGATGGAAACCACTTCCGTGGAGGCAGCCAAGCGGAAAAGGGATCCGCCTCTGGATATTTTCAGGGCATGCGACTTGGAAGTGCGTGAGGAAGATTTACGCGAAGGTGGTACGTGGCTCGCGCCGAACGACATCCAGGTTGATGAGGCACGGCTGACTCCCAGCGTGACGTTCTCAACCGGACAGACCATCAAGTCGGTGCCGAGATCGCTGCGCGGCAACACGGATGCCGAAAAGCGCCGAGAATTGCGCGCGCATCTCCGCGAGATGCGTGATGCAGCGACGGCAGCAAAGACAGGACGGGCATGGCTCATAGTTGCATCAAAGAAGCTGCTTCCGCCGGATATCCGCTCGTCTGAAGGCGAGAAAGCAAGTCCGTGGTATGGAATACTTGCCGCCGATCTCGGCGGCAAATGCAGGCGCGTCGCACTGTATAGAAACGTGCACGTGGATCAGCTTCCTCCGGAAGCGCAGCAGGAGCTCAAAGACTAGCAAGCCGGCATTGGTGGTAAAATCCAGGAGAGGAAAAAGCAGGCAATCGTTGAATGACCCAAATCACCGATAGTCGGTGCATGGAACTCACTTTTGGACCTGGATGCTTGGTCCCGCCCTGTTCCTGAGTGGCACTATGCTCTTCGCGGAAAGTGCTGAGCAATCAAGAAATGGCGAGGCTGTCTTTTCGATATCCGCGACGCTCTGCAGAGATATGAAGCTACACCGCGTTCTGAATCCAGGTGCCCCTGTCGGTTGCGATCGACTGAAACTGGTAAAATTCGGCTACGTCGGATTCGAGGGACAATTACACAGCGATGGTGAGGTCGTAGTCATGGATGCGGTCGCCGATCGTGTCCTGCAAATTTTTGTCACGTTACGGAAGCGGCGTTTTCCTATTGCCGGGGCAAAATTGATGAATGAGTTCGACGGCAACGACGATGCCTCGATGGATCAAAATAATACCTCGGCGTTCAACCACCGCAAAGTTGCAGGCAGCAACGCTATTTCACTGCACGCCTATGGGGTAGCGATCGACCTCAATCCGATACAAAACCCTTATGTTGAACGTTCCGGAGGAAAGCTCATCTTCAGTCCAAGAGCTGGCGTTGCTTATCGAGACCGTAGGAATCTTCGACCGGGCATGGCGGAAACGATAGTCGAGGTGTTCGCCGACCATGGCTTATCGATTTGGGGTGCTGATTGGAACAATCCCGACTATCAACATTTTCAGGTCAGCCGCAAGCTGGCCGCTCAACTTGCCAGGCTACCTCCCATAGAAGCCAAGGCGGCCTTCGAACGTCGCGTGGAAAGATATCGGGTTTGCGTGCAAGCTTCTGGCCGCCGAGGGGACCTGAGTCGAAAGGCTTGCAATATTTCGGAAAACTAAAGGGGCTCAGAGCGAAGCCGGGGGAGCGGCGCTCCATCGCCGTCCGCGCACAGGCCGGGAGCGCGACGAGCTCTCCAGCCACCAACGGAGCGACGTGCCGGAGCCTTGCCGGCAACTGCGAGCATCCGATGACGTTCTGGATGCGACAACTTTGATCGGCTGGATTCAACGCACTCCCCAGACTAATCTTCGCAGAACGATCGGAGGAGAGACAATGCCGAAGCCCGAGCTGGAGTTTTTCCCTGTTTCCGACATGCCGTGGACGCCCGTCGAGGGAGCGCCGCCAGGTCACTACCAGAAAATCCTCACCGACGATCCGGACCGGATGTTCGTCACCCGGATGCTGAAGGTCGACCCCGGCTGCCGCAGCACCGAGACGTTCGTGCACGACTTCTGGGAGGAGGTCTACATCATCGAGGGCAGTCAATGGGATGGTGATCAATATTTCACCAAGGGAATGTACGCCTGCCGGCCGCCCGGCATGAAGCATGGGCCTTATCGGACCGAGGAAGGGGTCACGACCCTCGAAATAAGATATCTGAGGTAGCGGCTCGCAGCCGCGTTTTTTCCAGGCGCAGCTCATGGGCGAGAAAGGCCGGGGCGTCATCGCCAATATCAGCCGGCTCAACGAATACATGGACAGGAACGGCCTGCAGCGCCGTCGCCGTCCGCTCCGGCATCAATTTCACCTACCTGTCCGGCATGGCGATGCCGGGGACGCTCGCGCGTCACCTCGACACGGCCGCCACGGTCCGCGGCTTCATGCTGCTGTGGCCACGCCGCGGAGAGCCGGTCATCGTGCTCGATTCGTTCGCGGAGAAGATCGCGCGTCGCGAATTGTGGGTCGCGCGCCTGGGGCT
>CAWHPT010000006.1:0-30742 GCA_963831225.1 uncultured Alphaproteobacteria bacterium | reverse complement strand
GGCGGGTGCGCGAGCCTGACTGCACCGCGCGCGGAACAAGACCATCCTCCGCGATGCGGACATCGCGGCAGGCATCGGCCAGTTCGGTGCGCTTCTTCGTCCCGGCCGGTGGCCTGATCTCCTATGGGCCCGATCTCGTCGATCCTGCCGAGCACCTTCCGGCCCCAACTAGCCCAAGCAGGGCATGTCGGCTCGCAGACGGAAAGCTGTCGAAAGGCGTAATTAGGTCCGCTGCAGGCAGGCCGTCGGTTCACGACGCATATTTGATCGAGCAGCCATAGGCGCGCGAGGTGGTGACGGACACCGGCTTGCCCTGCGCGATCTCGCTCAGCGCCTCGTCGACGAAATTCTTGGCGCCTCTTCAGGTCCTCGAGCCGCGCCGTGGGCTGGTCGTCGATGCCGCCCATGTAGACGAGCGCTCCTTCGCCGTTGATCACGTACATATGCGGGGTGGTGCGGGCGCCGTACGCGCGGCCGACCTTGCCGGTGGGATCGAACAGCACCGCGGTGGGCGCCGCGCCGCGGTCGGCAGTGAGCTTGTTCGCCTGCTGCGGCGAGACATGCCCCTGCTTGCCGGGCGCCGACGAGATCACCGACAGCCACACCACGCCTTGCCCGGTCCATTTCTTCTGCAGCGCCTGCATGTTGTTGCCGCGATAGTGTTTGCCCACGTACGGGCACTCGTGGTTGGTCCATTCGAGCACCACGGTCTTGCCCTTGAAGTCGGCAAGGGAGAGGGCGCGGCCGTTCGAGTCGGTCAGCGTGAAGGCGGGCGCCGGAGCGCCGATGCGCGCCTGGGCGGCTGCGGGCTGCACGCCCGCGCTCAGGGCGATGATCGTCGCCGCGCAATAAAGGCCGATGGCCAACACCCGGCGTCGCTCGATGATGCTCATGGAGGGCACTCCTGGCTTGCGTTCCGGATCATTGTTTCTGCGGCAGCCGCCGCGCGTGTCAAACGGTGATGTGTCCCCCCTTCTGACCCCGACTGTCGGTGCCTGCGCAGCGGACCAGCCGGCACGCCCGAGACGATGTTACGACCGATGACGGACTTCCCGCAGAGCGCCAGCCAACCGGAACCCTCGCTTGAGGCTGGAGGCCAAGTACTGCTGTGCGCTCTGACCGATTGCAGAAACGATTTTAGATGCGGTGTGAAGCAATTTTGATTTTAAATGGGAATACCTGTTCCAGACAATCGCGTGGGCGATGCAATCGAGCAGTGTCACGATAGTGGTAGCCTCAACCTCCCCGAGTTGCAGCGCTTCGGCTATCATTTGACGCACTTCAGTGCGACCCCTCATACCGCACCGTGAGCCAGGATCGTGACCCGAAGCAGACCTCGACGGCCACCAAATATGCAAGTCCGGCCCTTCCAGCGTGCTATCGTCTCCACGATCAGTCCCTTTCTGCTGGACCCGGGCTGGGCATAATGAGACGACGCGAGTTCATCACACTGCTCGCCGGCGCGGTGCCGACGTGGCCGCTCGCGGCCGGCGCGCAGCAGGGCGATCGGATGCGGCGCATTGGAGTGCTGATGACTACTGCCGCGAACGATCCGCAGTCGGAGGTCCGAAACGCGGCGTTTCTTCAAGGGCTGAAGGAATTCGGGTGGAGCATCGGACAGAACCTGCATATCGACTACCGCTGGACTGCGGGCAGTTCCGACGATACGCGCAAACAGGCGACCGAATTGGCCGCGCTCGCACCGGACGTCATTTTCGCCGGCGGCAGTGCGTCGGTGGGGCCATTGCTGCAGGCGACCCGTAGTGTGCCGGTCGTGTCCGCGATCGTGCCCGATCCGGTCGGCGCTGGTTTCGTCGACAGTTTGGCGCGGCCGGGCGGCAACGCCACGGGCTTTATGACGTTCGAACCCAGCATCGGTGGGAAGTGGCTGGAGCTGCTCAAAGAACTCACCCCGACCATGACAAGGGCAGCCGTCATCCGTGATCCCGCCATCACGGCCGGGATTGGCCAATGGTCCGCAATCCAGGCCGTGGCGCCGTCGCTCGGGGTGGAGTTGCGCCCGATCAATGTGCGCGACGCCCGCGAAATGGAGCGCGCCGTGGCAACATTCGCGCACGGCTCTACCAGTGGACTAATTCTGACTGGAAGCGGGTTGGCGGTGGTTCACCGCGATCTGATCATCATGCTGGCGGCGCGCCACAAGCTCCCCGCGGTCTATTATGAACGATACTTCGCCGTCGCCGGCGGCTTGATCTCTTATGGGCCCAAGTACGTCGACCAGTTTCGGCGCGCGGCAGGTTATGTCGATCGCATTCTGAACGGCGAGAAACCTGCCGACCTGCCGGTGCAGGCGCCGACCAAGTACGAGCTGGTGATCAACCTCAAGACTGCCAAGGCGCTCGGCATCGACATTCCAACAACGCTACTCGCGCGCGCCGACGAGGTGATTGAATAGGCGGCGATTGTCCGGTTGTGTGCAGGTTTTCGGACGCCGGGATGACGGGCCTATCCACGCGCTGAGGCGGCCGGCGTCCGAAAAGCGCCAAGGCACGAAATCGCGGTCGGTGGGGGACCGACGGTGTAGCGGGCTTATCGATACTCTCCGCTGCTACACAGCCTTCGCGAATGAGCCGAACGCCGCAGCGGGGTTATCGCGTAGCGATTTAGTGCCATGGCACCTCACCGACGGTGCCAGCAGTCAGCAAAACATTTCCGCTATTGAAGGTAGACCGGGCTGTGCCGTTCGGTGCGGTCTTCTCAGATCGAACCATCTCGAACATGCGATTTCGCTAACGAACCGTGGTAAGCAGGCCAATCACGTTGCCCCAATAGAAGGCCCTACGCCTTCTCGCCCAAGAGACTCCAGTTGTCGACCCAAGGCACCAGCTGAGATTCGCCAGCTCATTCGCCAGATGAGTATCGCGAACCCACTTTGGGGAGCCCCATTACAATGAGGCTCGCACGCACCTATCACTGCACAAGGACGCGCCGAACCCGCGCGCCGTCCAGAGCGTCGGTCGCGTGCTGGCCGCACCGATCTTGGGCGGACTGCACCGCCAATATATCAGGGTGTGAGTTTCCGACAGGAACAGGGGCCATAGCGCGAGCCAGCCTTCGGTCTGCGCAAGCCGCACGCTCCTACGGCTCGACATCCACATGGAGCTCCATTTTCGGATGGATGCCGCAGAACACCAGAAACGAGCCTTCCGCGGGAAACGCAATCTCGACCGTCTCACCGGGCTCCTGAGCACCCGAGTCGAAATCGAGCGCCGGATCGAACACACGGATGTTGTGGGTGCGCGTGTCGTTGTTGAGGATCCACAAGCGCCCGCCTCGGCTCAACGCAACGTGAGTTGGGCTGAAGCTCTTCTCGTGCTGCGTGACCGTTCGCACCCGCTCGGCGGGCGCGATCTCGCGTGTGGTCGTCGCAATGATCGTCGCGGGCGGCATCGGCTCATGGTCGCTCGTCAGCGTGCCGAGGAAGGCGAGAAGCTGCCCGCGCTCGCGATCGTCGAGCTCAAGAGCCCGCGGCAGGTCGGCGGAAAGCGATGCGCGCTCAATGATGCCGCTTTGGTAATGGCGCACGACGTCCGAGAGACTCGCCTGCGAGCCGTCGTGCATGTAGGGCGCGGATCGACCAATCTCGCGCAAGCTCGGCGTCTTGAAGGCGTGGTCTGCGGCATCCAGCTGCAGCACGGCACCGCGGCCGCGATCCTCGCTGGGAAGCCCGATGTCATGGAAGGCGTAATCGGTAAACGCCCATCCCATGTGACAGTTGCTGCACCGAGCCTTGCCGGTGAACAGCCGAAATCCGGCGATCTCGTCAGATGTGAGCGCCTTCTCGTCGCCTTCGATCCAGCGATCGAAGCGGGTCGGCGGAGAAACGAGCGTGCGCTCGAACGTGGCGATCGCCTTCGCGAGATTTTGGGCGCTCACACTCGGTTCCTTGGGAAAAGCAGCGGCGAAGGGGCGCGAATAGGCAGGATCAGCCGCGAGCAGCGTCGTCAAGGAAGCGACGGGCTGGCCCATTTCGTCGGACGCTTCGATCGGCCCCGCAACCTGCTCCTCGAGACTGCGCGCACGACCGTCCCAGAACACTGTCGCGGCCCAGGCGAGATTCCACAATCCCGGAGTATGGCGCTTGAGCGGGCGACCCGGCACGCCCCGGCCGTGCTTACGCCCATCGGCAAAGCCTTTGGAGCGGATGTGACAGCTCGCGCATGCCATGCTTCCATCGACGGACAACCGCTTATCGTGAAACAGCCGCTCGCCGAGCGCGCGCTTCGCCTCCGTGAAGGGGTTCGACGCAGGAAACGGAACGGTGGCCGGACGACGAAACGTCGCCTTTATGGTCGCAAGCTCCGGATCGACAGTTGGGGCTTCGGATAATGCCGTAGCATGCGAGCGCAAAGCGAGAGCCATTGCTGCGCCTGAGAGAACACCTGCGATGAAGGCGCACGTGACGATACGCGGCAGCACTCGTCGTTCGACCGTAGCCGGTGCTTTCACATCAGTTTGCCGGCGGCAAGCTCGATGCGCGAGACATCGCCGAGGATCGCCCCCAAATCCTTGACAGGAAGTCTTGGGCGGCATCGGACTGGCCAGCCCTTCTTGAGTTCCGCGAAGCCGGTGCGGACCTTGTCGAGCGCTTCCGCGTCCTTCTTTTCCAGTGCCGGGGCGACGCCTTCGATCATCTTTTCCGCCTGCCAAATGAAGCCGCGCGCATCCTGATATTCCACTGGCTTCGCAATGCGACCGTTGACAATGGCCTCTTCATATTCTCCGGTCGCGGACTTCACGAGCTCGATTGCGGCTTCAACGGTGAAGCTCGCCCACTCTGTCTGTTTCTCCTTCAGGGCCGCATCCGCCGCTGCGAGCGCCTGGTCGACAGCGGCCAGAGCTTTGGCGTATTCGTCGCCGCCTTTTCTGGTTTTCACCACATTGGCGAGCACCTTGAGCGCTGCCTCGAACGGCGGGACCTTATACTCTCTGAGGCGGGCGCGAATGCCAACATAAAGCTCCTCGGTCGGATGACCAAAGTGGGGATAAGCAGCGTTCCATTGACCGAGCTTCACCAGTTGGTCGCCAACCAGGAGATGACCACGGATCTGCTCGATCTTGAGTGCGAAATCCAGATCAGCCGGGAGCGATGGTTTTGCCCCCTTCTCTCCGCCCGCCTCACCAGCCTCTCCGCCGGTTTTGTGTTGTGCGAGCATGAGACTCGACCCCGGAACCCGGTCGATGGCAACGGCGGTAGGGTCGCGGACGACCGATTGGACGTCGACTCGGGCACTGGCCTCGATCGCAGGTCCCGCACTCACCGCGCTGGTGCTGGCCACAACGACGGTACCGATACCGAGCCATATTTTGGTTTTCGTTTTCATGAGTTCTCCCGCTGACGATTCAATGCCGTCGCGCTTACGTTTTGCAGAAGTCGAATTTGCCGATCAGTCATGTCATCGGCGCCACAAGGCCCCTACATTACGACTGCAGCATTTGATCAGTCCAGCAAAGTCGTAGTTTCTAACTATTCCAATGAAATACTCAGGCAGTTAGTTTCTAACTATTCCAATGAAGAATTCGGGAGAATGATCGTTTGATCCTTCGCTTAGCGCATTGCAGCGGATGTCTCGTTACCTCATCCTGCTGACGAGCTCGAGGAAAATAGAAACGGAAGCGGTGCCATGCATATTCTGATCAGCAATGTTCTGGTGGCCGAGGAGATCGAGACCATTCGCGCGGCACTCGATCGCGCTCGCTTCGTCGACGGACGGCGTCACGGTGAGATAGTTGGCATCTTTGTCTCGGGTTGCCGCCCCACGTCGCGGCCGCCGAAACGAGGTGCTGAATTGGGTCAACCTCGTTCTTCAGGCCAAAAGCGCGGCTTGTGTCGGTCAGGGTGGTGGCCAGCACGATCAGCGCCTCACGCACCTTCTTCTGGCTGACCGGGTCCCATTTCGGGACTTCGAACTTGCCCGGAGTTTTCTGCTCGACCTTGAGCGCATCTTGTAGCGCATGCACCTGCTTCATATCAGCCGGATCGTTAGGATCGACCAGCGTCCGCACCCCGACGAGCATGTAGCGCGTGCCGACATCTTTCCGGGTGTAGGTACGCTTGACCGGTGCGTAGTTCGCCGGCGGCGAGTACATATCCTGATTGATTACTTGCAGCGACATGAAACGCTTCCCGGGATTGGGCAGCGTGAATGTCACTGGACCGGCGTCGAGATCGAACACCGCCATGGAATAGAGCGTGTCACGGTTTTGCCGAATGATGGTTTGGGAGTCGACGGGTGACACTTCCCTGTGGTGCTCGAACTTCCCAAAGCCTCCCTCCTTGAGGGCCACGAGGCTCATGTAGAGATCGGACTCTGCACGGATGAAATTCTCCACAGTGACAGGCACGGTCGCGCCTGCCGCCGGCTGGGCGGGCGACTGCGCCTGAGCTGCGTTGGTCGCAGCGAGCGTCGCAATGGCGGCGCAGATGGTCAGCGTGGCTTTCATATCTGTCTCTTTCTCAATTCATTTTCGCGACGTCGGGCAGCTTCCACGTCTTTTCGAAGAGCGCTTTGGTCGGCGCATAGGCGCGGAACATCAGTTCGAAGCCACGCTTGGGATCGGTCGGCACCCAGTTCGACTCTTTACCCACGGGCGCCGCAGGACCGAGATAGACATCCACCGAGCCGTCGGCGTTTTTCTGCATCTCGGGAATCTGCGAGGAACGGCTGGCCCGCGGCATGTTGCGGATCAGCGCGTGCGTTTCCCGGTCATAGGCGGTCAGCGACCAGTATTGTTCGACCGGCGGGTTCGCGGGCACCGTAAGCCGATAGGTCTTGCCGCCGTCGAACGGATTGCCGTCCTTATCCCTGAGGCTGACCAGATAGAACTGGCCGGTGCCGAGGCGTTTGAGGCCGATAAATGCGAAGGTGTAGGTGAAGCCGCGAGCATCGACCGGATATTTGTTCGGATCGTTGAAGTCCGCCTGCACGGCGGCAAGAAGCTCAGGCACCGCCGGGACCGTCCACCGTCCGTCCGGGTAGAAGGGCGGAAGACCCGTATCGTATCTGGTCTCGAGCCAGGCCTTTGCTTCGCGCGCACCCGCTTCAAGCGCAGCCTTGGTCTTGGCTTCCGGATTGAAGGGCTTGCCCTTCTCGATGCCAAGTGATCTGCAGCACGTCGATCATCGCCCGATCACGTGGCAGCCACGGCTCGCTCTGTACGATGCGGTCGAGCGATGTGAAGAAGCTCGCGTCGTAGCGGATAGTGGAATCGAACACCACGTTCGCCGCGTCGGTGAACACGGTCGGCGGCGGATTGGCGGGTTGCGAGAGCGGATAGACCTTGACCTTCTTGCCGTAGGCGACCGATTTGGCGACATCGGCGTCGCCGTGGCTTTTCAGGTTCGAGCGCCAGAGCGCGTAGCTGCCGAACGTCGCGGGACGCAGCGCGATGTAGCCTTCGGGAACGGGAGCGGAATAGCCCGGCGGCAGCAGCAGATACTTGCCGCCCTTGCCCGCGTCAGCGCCGGACGGACCGGCGTCTTCCAAGGGCACCTGCCAAAAGTCGACGATGTTGCCGTTGAGCGATCCGTCGTCGCCCGCTGCCGGAATCTCCAGCACGATCGGCCCGGCATCCTTGGTGTTGAAGAACGCCATGAAATAGATCGCGTCCGGATTGGGCGTGAGAGTCTGATTGTGCCAGTCGAGGGGACGCGACCAGTAGACAACCTGGTTCACTTTGCCGGCCGTCTTGTTGAGCATCTCCTGCAGCATCAGGTCGGTGTTGACCGCCGACATGCCCCAGTTCATGGCCTCGACCGCGCGGCGCTCGATGGTGCGGCGGATGAGATCTTCGGAGGAATAATTTTGTGCGTGCGCCGATGCTGTCGCGAAAACTAGAGCGAAAGCTGCAAGGATTGTCCTGTTCATGGCTGTGGTCCGTGATGCACGCTTCTAATCTGACTGGCTGGGTGGCATGTCGTGATGTGAATGAGCATACCACCTGCCGTTGGTCCCTGACTTTGGAGGAATTCCCCGAAAACGGGGTGGGGCAAACCCTAACGAAGGGGCGCCCCCAAACACGGGCTTATTCAACTGCAATGTCGGCTCTTGTGCAGGTTTTCGAAGCCCGGGCATGGGTAGAGGGGTGAAGGAGCGGCTCGCAGGTTGCGCGACAAGATTGGCAGCATGACTGGCGGCCAATCTGATGGTCTGACGCGAACCTGAACGGTGCCGGCGGAAAGCCAGCAAGAGAGGCGAGTGTCGCTGCGGTTGTCGATCGGTCGTGACAACATCATGAGGTATCGATCCTGATTGCGGCCACGGGGACGGTCGGGTGGTAGCGCGGCGAGCCACCGCGCTGGAAGGTCTCGATGATGATCATGCGGCCGCCGCAACGGGGGCAGGGATGCTCTGGTGGTTGCGTGCTCAAGGGCGCCAAGTCGGCGGACCTGCCTGTCGTGCAAGCCGCCCAGTTCGAACTGGCCATCAACGTCCGCACTGCGCGGATGCTCGGCCTCGCCGTGCCGCAGACGCTGCTCGCCGCCGCCAACGCCGCGCATGCCGCTCGATCCGACGGAAGAGCTTCGCCGGCTCGCAGCTTCAGCGCGCGCCGCATGACAAAGATCGTGCCGGAGGTTCATTGACGGCCCGAGTGCCGCGAGAATAGATACGATGAGCGACCCCGTTCGACAGGAGTGAAACATGAGCGTTGCCAGACACCCGCGTCCGCCGGAGCTCGTCGACGTCCCGATCGAGGACATCATGCAGAAATATGTCGGGCGCTTTCGCGAGAAGAAGCCGGACTGGGCGGCGTTCGAGGACGCCAAGATCGAGGGCTACAAGCGCGCGCAACACCGCTTCATCGGCGCCGGCGGTTCCGGCAAGCACACCGATCCGAGCGTGATCCCGGCGAAGAACTTCACCTTGTCGATCATGTATGTCGAGCCCGGGCAGGGCAATGCCGCGCACACCCACGAGGTTGAGGAGTGCTTCTTCGTGCTGGACGGCTATCTCGACGTGTTCGTCGAGGACGAGAGCGGCAAGCGCCTCACCACCCGGCTGGGGCCGTGGGAGTGCATCTCCTGCCCGGCCGGCGTCATTCACGGCTACCAGAACGACAGCCTCGGGCCGGTCTATTTCCAGGTCATGATCGGCCGCGCCAAGCCCGATACCATGGGCTATGCCGACGAGGACCTCTACAAGAAGCGCGACGCGCACCTCAAGGCGGTGTGAGGCGCGGGTTGCTCACATCCGGGACCTCGTGTCCCGGGCGCAGCGCAGCGCGCGGCTTCGCGTGATGCGCTGCCGACCCGGGACCGTTGCGGGCTCCGAGTTTTGAACGGTCGCGGGAGAACATGGTGCCGGCATCGTGCCGCCGGACCGTTGCGGGTTACCATCTGCGGCGATTATATCCCTCGAAGATCACGGTCACATGCACTAATGTGCGGCCCAATTGGTTGCGGGCGCGCGCCGGGCGATGACATCGCGAGCCAGCCGGGAACCAAGCTTCCCCGACCCCAGAGGAAATATGATGTACGCACCCGCGGGAGTGAAGACGAGCACCGATCATCCGATCCCCGAGCGCATGAAGGCCTGGGTGCTCGGCGATCCGGGCCAGCTTTCGTTGCAGCAGAAGCCGGTGCCGGTACCAAAGCGGGCCGAGGTCCTCGTTCGCATCGATGCCGTTGCAATCTGCGCGACCGACCTCGAGATCATCTATCACGGCCCGCCGGCCTCGATCCAAGGCGGCTTCGCGTTCAACAAGAACTTCACGCCCGGCCACGAATACATGGGCACCGTGGTCGCGCTCGGTCCGGGCGTCGACGAATACCGGATCGGCCAGCGCGTCACGGTGGAGATTCACGCCGGTTGCGGGCAGTGCAAGCGCTGCCGCGAGGGCATGTACACGGCCTGCCACAACTACGGGCTCAACTACGGCGAGGTCGACAAGGGCCACCGTGCCAACGGCTTCACCACCGACGGCGGCTTCTGCGAGTACCAGGTCAACCACATCAACACGCTGGTCGCGATCTCCGACGACATGTCGGACGAGGAGGCCACGCTGGTGGTCACTGCCGGCACCGCGATGTACGGGCTGACCGAGCTGGGCGGCCTGGTTGCCGGCGAAAGCGTCGTGGTCACCGGGCCGGGCCCGATCGGGCTGCTCGGAGTCGCGGTCGCGAAGGCTTTGGGCGCGCATCCCGTCATTCTGACCGGCACCCGCGACAACCGGCTCCAGATCGGGCTCGAGCTCGGCGCCGACCATGTCGTCAATATCCGCAAGGAGCCGGACGTGGTCGAGGCGGTCAAGCGGCACAACGGCGGCAAGGGCGTGGATTACGTGGTGGAATGCTCGGCCGCGCCGAACGCGGTGAACGAAGCGATCAAGATGGTCAATCGCGGCGGCAAGGTCTGTCTCGCGGCGTTCCCGCACGACGAAGCGCCGGTCGATATCGCCCACATCGTGCGCAACAACATCTACGTCTACGGCATCCGCGGCGAAGGCAAGACCGCGACCCATCGCGCCGAAGCCTTCATGCGGCAGAAGCGCTTCGACGCCACCAGGATCCACACCCACACCTTCCCGCTCGATGATCTGCCGACCGCGATCCGCTACGCCAAGGACCGCGTCGAGGACGCCATCAAGGTGGTGGTGAAGGCGCGCGGCGTGTCGGCAGCGCACAAGGTGGCGGCGGAGTAGCCATTACCGGACTTGATCCGGCGATCCATCTTTCTTCGCAAGAAGGTGGATGCGCGGGTCAAGTCAGGTCGAGCCCGCGCATGACGAGTTCTGGGGGCAGGGCCCGATGGAGGACTATCGTACCAGGGAAGGGCGCACGACAACGCCGAACCTCGCCGAACGCCCGACCATTCCAGCGGTCATGAATGTCATCTACGACGCCGGGATGCGCATCACGGCGCGCCCGCCGGAAAGAGTTCTCGAGGCAATCCGAGCCAGGGAGAAGGCCGCGCGGCCTTCGGTCGCGGCGAAATAGTCCGGAAGGGGAGTTTCTGTGGCAAGCGATGTGGCTGTTGCAGCGAGCAGGGCCGGTGAAAAGAAGTTTGCCGCGGACCTTTCCGCAATCCGGGAGATGAGCGCGGTGTTGCCCGGCGCGCTTCCGGTCGCAGTCAACGGCGTCCAGGTCGCTGCCTCGATCCGGCGCGCGGAAATTCGTGATCGCGGGCGGCGACGACACGTCCGGTCACCATGCCGCGCACCGCGTTCCAGGTCGTCTATCCGGATTGCACCGTCATGCTCGATTCCGGGCTGGACAAGGCCACCCACGATTCCTTCAGCCCGGACAAGCCCGAGCCGTATTACCCCGAGCAATTCGCCAAGCTTGCGCGCGCGCTCGATGCCGCACGCCTGATCGTGCTCACGCATCACCATGCCGACCATGTCGCCGGCGTGGTCACAGCGGCGAATTTCGCCGCGCTCGCGAAAAAAACCATCATCACCATGGATGTCGCGGACTGCCTGATGAATACGCCGCACCGGCCGCATCTCAAGCTGCGCAGGAGACGGTCGCCAGGTTCATCGTGCTCGACTATCCGCAGTATTACCCGGTGGCGCCGGGCATGGTGCTGATCCGGTCGCCCGGCCACAGCACCGATTCGCAGATGGTCTATATCCGCCTGCAGTCCGGGCGGGAGATTCTGCACAGCGTCGATTCCGCCTGGGTGATGGACAACATCCGCGAGGTCAAAGGCAAGGCCGCGCCGTGGGTGAAGGAAGACGTCCCGCCGTGATGGGTCAATTGCGCTGGCTCAAAGGAATCGCCGAGACCGAGAAGGACCTCACCATCCTGGTCACCCATGACGATCGCCTTGTTCGAGCGCTTGACCAGCAGCGGCGCTGTCGGCGCCGACCTTGCGATCTGAATGGCGACGAACATCAACGACGAGCAAGCAAGCAGGACGATCGACAACAGCGAAGCAAAACACAGTAGCGAAGGAGTGCGACATGCCATCTGCAATGACGTTGAAGGGACTGCTTTGCCTCGCGGCTCTCGGCCTCGTGCCGCGCCGTCAGGCCGTGCAGGCGCAGAGCTATCCGGCGCGGCCCATCACCGTCGTGGTGCCGTTCCCCGCCGGCGGCCCGAGCGACGTGGTCGCCCGCATCGTGACCGAGCAGATGGGCAAGATTCTCGGTCAGAAGCTGGTGATCGAGAATGTCGGCGGCGCCGGCGGCACGCATCGGCAGCGGCCGGGTGGCGGCGGCTGCGCCGGACGGCTACACGCTGCTCGCCGGCAGCATGGGCTCGCATGTCTCCGCGCCGGTGCTCACACCCGAACATCAAATACGATTCCGTAGCGCGACTTCGTGCCGATCGGCTTCACCGCGCATGCGCCGGCGGTGATCGTCGCGAGGAAGGATTTCCCGGCCAAGGACCTGCGCGAATTCGTCGCCTATCTGAAGAAGAACGGCGATCAGGTGAAGCAGGCGCATGGCGGCATCGGCGCGTCCTCGCACATGGCCTGCCTGCTGTTCAACACCGCGGCCGGCACCAAGCCGACGCTCGGTCGCCTATCGCGGCACCGGCCCGGCGATGAACGATCTCGTCGGCGGCCATGTCGATTTCTTCTGCGAGCAGGCGGTGAGCGTCGCCCCGCAGATCACCGCCGGCACGATCAAGGCCTACGCGATGTCCGGCTCCGAGCGCCTGGCCGCATTGCCCGACGTGCCGACGGCGAAGGAAGCCGGGCGTCAATTATCAGATGAGCATCTGGGCCGGCATCTTCGCACCGAAGGGCACGCCGAAGGAGATCGTCGACAAGCTCGCCGCGCGCTCGACAAGGCGCTGGACGATCCCGGCGTCAAGAAGCGCATCGCCGATCTCGGCGGATCGCTTCCGGCCAAGGACGAGCGCAAGCCGGCGAAGTTCGACGCTTTCGTCAAGGCCGAGATCGCGCGCTGGTCGCCCATCCTCAAGGCCACGAGCACCAATACCAACTAGACCTGCTCGCTGTGCCCGAAGATCGACAAATGTAGCCCGGATGGAGCGAAGCGAAATCCCGGTACCCAACGATGGCAAGGAGGGACCCGGATTGCGCTCCGCTCCATCCGGGCTACTCTTCTTCAATGGTTCGATACCGGCGCAACTTCGTTCCAGGCGGAACATTCTTCTTCACGGTCACGCTTGCGGACCGCCGTTCATCTGCTCTCGTCGACCACATCGCCTCCTTACGCTCCGCCTTTCGCGTCACCCGGAGCGAGCGCCCCTTTACGATCGACGCGATCGTGGTCTTGCCGGATCACCTCCATGCGATCCTTACGCTTCCGCACGGATGATTCCGATTTCCCGGGCCGGTGGCGCCGGCTGAAGAGCCTCTTCACCAGACGCGTCGTCGCTGACGGCATTCCGGCCGAATCCAATGCCAAGGGCGAGCACATGCTGTGGCAGCGACGATTCTGGGAGCATACGATCCGCGATGACGAAGACTTTGCGCGGCACTTCGACTACATCCATTTCAATCCGGTCAAGCATGGGCTCGCAATTCGTGCCTGCGACTGGCCCTACTCTTCCTTTCACAGATACGTTCGAGCCGGACTGCTGCCGGAGGATTGGGGCGGAGTTGTCAATCGAACGAACTCCAACTTCGGCGAGCCGGTCGGCTGACCCCGCGGCGCAACCCATCGTAACCGTCGGCGTAGTCGGCGTAGCCCGGATGGAGCGAAGCGAAATCCGGGTACCACCACCGCCGCTAAAGGGGCCCCGGATTGCGCTCCGCTCCATCCTGGCTACTCGATCGATCACAAACGGCGTGCGCAGGAGGCCTCGAACGGGTAAGCTGAGCACTCCACGTGAACCAACCCGGAAGCATCAGAAATGTCAGAACCGATCTGGAACAAATTTCTTACCGAACGTGACAAGGCGGTGTTCGAAGCGTCCGGCTACGGCGCCCGCGGCGGCTTCGGCAAGCGGCCGGCACTCCTCATCATCGACGTGAACTGGGCGTTCTGCGGCGAGAAGCCCGAGCCGATCCTGCAATCCATAAAGAAGTGGCGCAACTCCTGCGGCGAGGATGCCTGGATCGCAATGCCCTATCTCAAGTCGCTGATCGAGAAGGCGCACGAGAAAGGCGTGCCGGTGATCTACACCACCGGGGTCCGCCGCGACGACAACTGGGACAGCGGCTCCTGGTCGTGGAAGAACTCGCGCGGCAACGAGGACGGCAAGCCGATCGTCACCAACCTCGACGGCAACGAGATCGTCGCCGAGATCGCGCCAGCGCCGCAGGACATCGTGGTCTACAAGCAGAAGCCGTCCGGATTCTTCGGAACCAACATGGCGAGCTATCTCACGCTGCTCGGCTGCGACAGCGTGATCGTCACCGGAACCACCACCTCGGGCTGCGTGCGCGCAACCGTGCTCGATGCGTTCAGCCTCAACTATCGCGTCGCGCTCGCCGAGGAAGGCTGCTTCGATCGCTCGCAGGCGAGCCACGCCATCAATCTCTGCGACATGAACGCCAAATATGCGGACGTGGTGAGGACGTCGGAGGTGCTGGCATTCCTCGACGGTCTTCCCAGCGGATTGTTCGAGCTGCCGCAGGGATCATCGCTGCAGGCAGCAAAGCCGAAGCTGGCCGCGAATTTTTGATTGCGCGGCATGCATCGACTCCGAGCCCGGCAGAGCCGGGCTCGGATTTTCAAATCAGCTTGGACGGGCTCGGCAGGCCGAGCAGCACCTGGCCGACCATCTCGAAATTGGCGAACTGCCCCTGCACCTGCTGGATCACCGTGTGCACGTCGCGGAAGCGGCGCTCGAAAGGATTGCTCTCGAAGATCGCGGTCGCGCCAGCGGCATGATAGGCGGTGTCCACGACATCTTTCGCCTGATGTACCGCGTAGGTGCCGGCGAGCTTGAGCATGGCCCGCTGCGACAGCGAGAGACTGTCGCCGAGCGCGACCGTCTGCCAGACCTCGTGCAGCGTCTGCAGCAGAAAGCTGCGCGAGGAGGTCAGCTTCGCCTCCGCGAGCGCAACCTGCGATTGGATCACCGCATTGTCTCGCAGCACATAGCTCTTGGTGGCCGGGATTTTCGTTACGGCGATCTCGATGAACGCATCGAGCGCCGCGCGCGCGAGACCGAGCGCGATCGCGGCGAAGCCGATGCCGTAGAGGTGGAAGGTCGTGATGCGGTAGAGTGGCCCGGTCTCGCGACGGTCGTGCGCGGACTCGCGCGTGAATGTGCATTCGGCCGGAACGAACAGATCGTCGATCGTGTAGTTATCGCTGCCGGTGCCTTTGAGGCCGACCACGCGCCAGATGTCGGTCGACCTCGGCGCTGCGCTTCGGAATCAGCATGGTGCGTTCGAACGGCTTGCCGTCGGCACCGAGCCTCGGGGTACCGTCCGGCTCCACTATGGGACAGTGACAGCCGAGCCAGCCCGCATGCTTGATGCCGCTCGCAAAGCTCCAGCTGCCGGAGGCACGATAGCCGCCCTCGACCGGGACGGCCTTGGAATTCGGCCCGACCGGACCCCAGGCCATCACGGCCCGCGCATCGCCGAAAATCTCTCGCGCCACCCCGGGGTCGAGATAGGCCGCCGACATGGAGCAGCCGCAAGCCTGGGCGACGCACCAGGCAGTGCTGCCGTCGGCTTTGGCGAGCTCCTCGACCGCCTGCATGAAAGTCGCGGGATCGACTTCCCAGCCCTCGCAACTGCGCGGCAGCAACAGGCGAAACAGCCGCGCCTCGTGCAAGGCGGCGAGCACCTCGGGAGCGATCTCCCGGTCGCGCTCGCTGCGTGCGGCCTGCGCGGCGATCAGCGGCGCAAGTTGTCGTGCGCGTGCGATGCAGTCGATCGCAGCGCCGGCAGCAGCCGTGCCACCCGGCGCGGAGGATTGCCGTTCCAGCATCGCTTGATCCGTCGAGTGCCTCGGCATTGTGGCGCAATCGTCGGCAACGTCAATGCACCCCATGGTCATCGCGCCGGAGCTTTGCGATAACGGGAAGCTTTGCGATAGGGCTTGTGCTCACAAAGGTTCGATCAGCATCGAGGTGGCGATGGGTGAATTCGCGATCGGTCAAAGCGTGTCCAGGTTCGAGGATCCGCGGCTGCTGCGTGGCGGCGGCCGCTATGTCGGCGACATGGTGCTGCCGGGCATGGTGCACGGTTACGTGCTGCGCTCGCCGCACGCGCATGCGCGCATCCGCTCGATCGACACGACGCGCGCCGAAGGCCGCGCCCGGCGTGCTGGCGGTTCTCACCGGCGCCGACTGGCAAGCCTCCGGATGGGGCGATCTTCCGGTTCCGGACGGGCTGAAGCGGCGCGACGGCAGCGTGTTCCGCCCGCCCTATCCGGCGCTGACCAAGGACCGGGTGCGCTGGGTCGGCGATTACGTCGCCTTCGTCGTGGCGGAAAGCTATCACCAGGCGCTCGACGCAGCGGAGCTGATCGCGGTCGATTTCGAGCCGCTGCCGGCGGTCGCGTCGACCGCGGAGGCGAGCGCACCAGGCGCGCCGCGGGTCTGGGAGAGCTGCGCCGACAATATCGGCTTCGTGCAGATGTTCGGCGACAGGACCGCCGCCGACGCCGCCTTCGCAAAGGCCGACCATGTCGTGCGCCATCGCTTCGTGATCAACCGCGTGACCGCTGCCACGATGGAGCCGCGCGGCTGCCTCGGCGACTACAACGCGGCCGAGGGCCGCTACACGATCTACACCACGCTGCAGCGCGTGCATCCGTTCCGCTCCGAGCTGGCGCCGATCCTCAAGGTGCCGGAGAGCAGGATCCGCGTCGTCGCCGGCGACATCGGCGGCAGCTTCGGGATGAAATCGCCGGTCTATAACGAGGTGGCGCTGGTCCTGCTGGCGTCGAAGCTCGTGGGCCGGCCGGTCAAATGGATCTCGACGCGCTCGGAATCCTTTCTCTGCGACGCCCAGGCGCGCGACAACGTCACCGAGGCCGAGCTGGCGCTCGACAAGGACGGCAATTTCCTCGGCATGCGGGTAAAGACCATTGCCAGCATCGGCGCCTATCTGCAAACCGGCATGCCGGCTTTCACCGGCAATATCGGCACGCTCGCCGGGGTCTATCGGACGCCGGCGATCCATGCCGACGTCACTGCGGTGTTCACGCACACCAATCCGGTGCGGCCCTATCGCGGCAATGGCCGCCCGGAGGCGGCTTACGTGATCGAGCGCCTGGTCGACCTCGCCGCCGACGAGCTCGGCATCGATCCCGCCGAGCTGCGCCGGCGCAACTACATTGCGCCCGCGGCGATGCCGTTCAAGACCGCGCTCACGTTCACCTATGACAGTGGCGAGTTCGAGAAGAGCATGGACATGGCGCTCCAGCTCGCCGACCTCGCCGGTTTCGAGAAGCGCCGCGCGGAGGCGCGCAAGCGCGGCAAGCTGCGCGGGATCGGACTTTCCAACACCATCGAGCGTGCGGCCGCGCTAGGTTTCGAGGGCGCCGAAATCCGCTTCGACAAGTCCGGCACGGCGACGCTGCTCGCCGGCAGCGTTACCCAGGGCCAGGGCCACGAGACCATCTTCAAGCAGATCGCCTGCGACCGCCTCGGCCTTCATCCCGACGAGATGCATTACGTGCAGGGCGACACCGATCAGGTGTTCGTCGGCGAAGGCACCGGCGGCTCGCGTTCCGCGACCATCGGCGGCTCGGCAGTCGACATTGCCGCCGACAGGATCACGAGCAAGGCAAGGGGATCGCCTCGCATCTGCTCGAGGTCGACGCAGCGGACGTCAATTTCGCCGAGGGGGTCTTCTCCAGCCCGAGGACCAATCGCACGCTGACCATCAAGGAAGTGGCGAAAGAGGCGATGGACCCCGGCAAGCTGCCGAAGGGCATGGATGTCGGCCTGATCGCGACCGCGACCTACAACGCGCCGGTGCAGAACTTCCCCAACGGCTGCCACATCTGCGAATTGGAGATCGACGAGGAGACCGGCGAGGTCGAGATCGTGCGCTACAGCGTGGTCGACGACGTCGGCACCGTGCTCAATCCGCTGCTGCTCAAGGGGCAGATCGTCGGCGGCGTCGCGCAAGGCGTCGGTCAGATCCTGATGGAGGACATCCGCTTCGACGGCGACGGCCAGATCCTGACGGGCTCGTTCATGGACTATGCCATGCCGCGCGCGACCGACATCAGCGCGGTCGAGGTCAAGAGCAACCCGGTGCCGACCAAGACCAATCCGCTCGGCGTCAAGGGCGCCGGCGAAGCCGGCTGCGTCGGCGCCATGCCGGCGGTGGCGAATGCGCTGGTGGATGCGCTCTCTCATCTCGGCATCCGCCACATCGAGATGCCGGCGACGCCGGAGCGGGTCTGGCGCGCCATGCAGCAGGGCAATTCGAAATAAGTTGAACATCGGGCAGGAGAAACACCATGCAGAAATCGTTCGTTCGCGGCACCTGGCAGGTCAAGCGCGCGTTCTCGCCGGCGGTGATCACGCAAGGCGCGGGCCGGATCATCTTCGTCGCCGGTCATACCGGGCAGAGCGATGATGCCGGCCAATCGCTCGCCGGCGATTTCGACGCCCAGTTCAAGCAGACCTTCCGCAACATCGAGAAGACGCTCGCAGAGGCTGGCGCCAAGCTCACCGACATGGTGACCATGACGGTGTTTCTCATCGACGCGCGCCATACCACCCGGATGACGGAGCTGCGGAGCGAATTGTTCGGCGGCAAGGATTTTCCGGCGAGCGCCGCGATCACGGTGCAGGGCTTCGCCCAACCGGAGATGATGATCGAGGTGCAGGGGATTGCAGTGGCCGCGTGAGCGTGTTGTCATCAGCCCTGGCAATAATCTTGCCGGGCTCACATATCCGCCCTGCGAGGCCCGCATGACCGAAACCTTTGAAGCTGCGCTGGCCGGACGTGTTGCGGCGATGGCCGACGCCTGCACCCGCTGCGGCAAGTGCGTCGAGGTCTGTCCGGTGACCGGACCCGGCGGCGTTCATGCCGGGCCGATCGCAGTCATCAGCGGCGTTCTCGACATTCTGCGCACCGGCGACGGCCCCGACGCATCGCGCAAATGGGCGAATGCCTGCGTGCTCACCGGCGAATGCATCAAGGCCTGCGACTACGGCGTCAATCCGCGCTTTCTTCTCGGCATGGCGCGGGTCGCCATGGCCCGGCACCAGGCCGAGCCACCGGAACGGCGCGGTGCCGGGGTCGAAGGCTTCCGCAAGGTCGCGCGCGACGTCAGCCACATTTCGCGCATGCAGCTCGACGGCGCGATGCTGGCGCGGCTCGGGCAGAAGGCCGACAACCGGCCGGAGCCCGGCGTGGCGCCGGATTTCGTCTTCTATACCGGCTGCAACGTGCTCAAGACGCCGCACATCGCGCTGCTCGCGCTCGATATCATGGACAGGCTCGGCGTCACCTATCAGGTGCTCGGCGGTCCCACCCATTGCTGCGGCGTGGTGCAGATGCGCACCGGCGACATCGCCACCTCCGGCCGGTTCGCCGAGAGCACCATGGACAAGCTCGCCCGCAGCAAGTCGGGCCAGGTGGTCTCCTGGTGTCCGAGCTGCCATGTGCAGTTCACCGAAACCACCTTGCCGACGGTCGAGAAGACCCGCGGCGCAAAACCGTTCGAGATGACGCCGTTCATGCTGTTCCTGCGCAGCCACCTCGACCGGCTGCGGCCGTTCCTGACAAAGCGCGTCGAGATGCGCATTGCGCTCCATCGCCATCCCGGCATCAAGGGCGTGGTCGAGGCCGCCGAGGACATCCTGCAGGCCGTGCCCGGGGTCGAGCTCGTCGATCTCGCGCAGCCCGCAGTCGGCATGATGAGCAATTATTTCCGCGCGCTGCCGGCCTACCGGCGCGAGTTGCAGAAGAACGAGCTCGACGCCGCCGAGAAGGCTGGCCTGGACGCGCTGGTCGCGGTCTATCATGCCGACCACCGCGAACTGTGCGCGCACGAGCGCGACTATCCGTTCCGGATCATGAACATGCTGGAGATCGTCGGCGACAGCATGGGGCTGCACCACGACGACCATTTCAAGCGGCTCAAGATGCTGCAGGACGTCGACGCGATCGCGGCCGATTGCCAGGATCTCGTTGCGCAGCACGGGCTCGATCCCGCGACCACGCGGCTCGCGATCCAGGCGATGCTGGAGGAGCAGCCGCTGCCGCTGCGCGGCGCCGCCGACCGGTGCCCGGATCAGTCTGCGAAGGGATCGATGATGCCGATGCCGGCTTCTCGAAATCGGCACGGTTGCGCGTGACCACGGTCAGGCCGTGGACGAGCGCGGTCGCCGCGATCAGGCTGTCCTTGATCGGCATGGCGCGCCCGGCGGCGCGAAGACGTGCGAGCAGCTCCGCCCACCGCAGAGCCCGTCTCCGCTTCCCACGGCAGACAATGAAGGCGCTGAACGCCGGCGTCGAACCACCGCTCGAGCCGGTCCGCCTCTTTCCCTTGGGCAACAGGAGGATGCCGAATCGAACCTCGCCGAGGATGACCGGATCGACAGCGATCTCGCGCTCGTTGCGCCGGAGCCACGCGACGACCTTGGAATCGGGCGCCGGCTTGGTCGGCTCGCTGAGGACGTTGGCGTCGACCAGATACCTCACAGCGTGTCGGTCGACTCGGACTCGATGGGGACGAAGAACCCCTTCTCCGGACAGGCGAGCAGCCAGTCGACCACGCCTTCATTCGGCTGCGCCGAACGCCGCTCGAGCCGGTACTCGCCGCGGTCGAGACGCTCGACCTCGAACTCCTGGCCGGCTTCGATGCCGTCCTGTTGCCGGATCTCGGCCGGCAGCACGATCTGGCCCTTCGAGGAAACCGTGGTTTTCATGCTGTGTAAGATATCGTCTTACGGAACCAGGTCAACAGCGACCGAGTCATCGGACTTTGCCGCCGCCGGTCAGGCTCCAATTCACTCCGTTCCTCACGTGCAGCATCGCCCGGTCATCGCCAGCGCCACCCGCTCCTCCTCGCGTGAGCTGCTCGTGGGCGTGATCGTGCGCATGCGAATGCGCCGGCGCCGGCGGCGGCACTCCGGTATCGGCGATCGGCTGGTCCTGCGGCAATCCTTGCGCACGCATCTCGGCGCGCCGCGCCGCGGTCGCCGCGGCGTCGATCTTGCCGGTGCCGGGCTCGAACACGGCGCCGTAATCGTTCTCGGCCGCGGCCTTGCTGACGTAACCGCAGCGCACGTCGCGCGCGAGGCTTTCGAGATCGCGTTCGAGCGGCGAGCCGAAGCCGCCGCCGCCGCCGGAACGCAGGATATAGGCGTCGCCGCGCGTGCAGCACCTGGTTGAGCGCCTTGCCGTTGTGGAAGCGCTGCTCCTGCGCCTCGCCGAAGCGATGCAGCGCGACCGAGTTGCCGGCGCCGGAGAGGCCGCCGAACAGGCCCCATGGCTTGCATTTCACCCGGTCCATCTGCGAGTGGAAGCGGATGTCGTGGCGCGCCTGCACCACCTGCTCGCAGCCGAGCCCGCCGCGGAAGCGGCCGGCGCCGCCGGAATCCGGACGCAGCGCATAGCGCTCGACCAGCAGCGGATATTTCGCCTCGACCTGCTCGGAAGGGCCGTTGTGGGTGTCGCCGTCGTTCATGGCGATGGTGGAATTGCGGCCGTCGCTGTCGCGCTTCGCGCCCCAGCCGCCGCCGATCAATCCGCCGAGATAGATGTAGAAGCTGTCGTCCTTGGGCCGGCGGCCGTTGACGCGGCCGACGACGAGATCGGCGTGGTGACCGGCGATGACCTGATCGGGGATCGCCGGCGCCAGCGCCTTGAAGATGGTGTCGATGATGGTCATGGGATAGGTCATCCACATGCGCATCGCCGCCGGCTTGAGCGCGCTGACCACGCGGCCCGGCGGCAGCACGATCTCGAGCGCGCGGAACTGGCCGTCGTTGATCGGCAGATCGAGCGGCGAGGTCAGGCACTTGAATGCCACCTGGCAGCAGGAGCGGCCCGCGGTCTCGCCGGAATTGTAGAAGCCGGCGACCTGCTTGGAGACGTCGGTGAGATCGACCTTCATCCGGTCGCCCTCTGATCTCCACCCGCACCCGGATCGGCACGCGCTCGCCGACCTTGACGCCGTCGTCGTCCATGAACGACTCGGCCTCGTAGACGCCGTCGGGGATTTCGGCGCACCCGCGCGCGGGTGGCCGCCTCGCTGTGGTCCATGATCGCCTCGATGCCGCCGAGCACGGCATCGCGGCCGTATTTCCCGATCATTTCGAGGAAGCGGCGCTCGCCGGTCTTCACCGCGGCGATCTGGGCGCGGAAATCGCCCATCGCCCGCTCCGGAAGCCGGACATTGGTCTTGATGATCGAGACGAGCTCCTCGTTCGGCACGCCCTGGCGATAGATCTTCACGATCGGCATCTGCAGGCCTTCGGAGAAGATGTCGGTGGTGGCGCCGTCGAGCGTGCCGCCGATGTCCGGCCAATGCGCCATGCAGCAGGAGAACGCCACCACCTCGCCGTCGTGGAAGATCGGCACCGTGAAGGTCATGTGATTGAGATGGCTGCCGGTGATGTAGGCGTCGTTGGTGAGCAGGATGTCGCCGGGATCGAGATTCTCCACGCCGTAATGATCGAGCTTGGTCTTGACGGTGTCGCTCATGCCGCGGATGAACATCGGCAGGCCGAGCCCGATCGAGACCGTGTTGCCCTGCGCGTCGAACAGCCCGACGGTGAAATCGAGCGCCTCGTAGATGATCATGTTGTAGGCGGTGCGCATCAGGTTGGTCTTCATCTCCTCGGTCGCGGCGATGAGACCGTTGCGCACGATCTCGGTGGTCACGGGATCGATGCGGTGACCGGCGGAAGCGGGCTCTGGCTTGCAGCGTGGCGTCCATGTCAGCTCCGCAGAATTTCGATCACGAGGTCGCCGAAAGCATCGACCTCGACGACATCGCCGGGGTGGACCACCGTGGTCGAGGCATATTCCTCGATCAGCGCCGGCCCGGCGATGCGGTTGCCGGCAACGAGCAAGGCGCGCTCGTAGGTCGGCGTCTCGACATGGCGGCCGAGCTCGGCGAAATAGACCGGCCGCGACGCCGCGGAACGCTGCGGTCGGCGGCTCGGCGGCTCCCGCGGCGATCGGCTCGAACGCCGGCTTGCGCAGCAGGCCGGTGATCGCGCTGCGCAGGCTCACGATCTCGGCCTTCTCGGCCGCCGCGGAATAGCCGTAGCGGGTCTCGTGCACGGCGTCGAAGCGCTGCTTGATGCCGTCGCGATCCTGGCCTCGAACAGGCTCGAGCGGAAGCTCGACGGTCACCGCATGCTCCTGTCCGACATAGCGCATGTCGGCGGAGCGCTGGACCGCGATGCCGGACGACCGCGATCCGGCTCTGCGCGACCGCCTCGCGCCCGCGCCGCTCCATCGCGGCATAGATCGGCTTCCATGGCCGGAAACGAGGCTTCGGCGAGCGGCGTGAACCAGGTATTGACGAAGTCGCGCCGCAGGTCGGCGACCAGCATGCCGTAAGAGGAGAAATGCCCGGGCGCGCGCGGGATGACGACCCGGGCGATGCGCAACTCGCGCGCCAGCATCGCGGCATGCAAGCGGCCCGGCGCCGCCATAGGCGACGAGGGTGAAGTCGGCGGCATCGAGACCGCGCTCGGTCGTGACCCAGCGCACCATGTGGGCCATCTTGGTGGTGGCGATGCGCAGGATGCCGTCGGCGGCCTGCGTGAGATCGAGGCCGAGCGGCTCGGCGACGCGCTGCTCGAGCGCGCGCCGTGCGCCTGCGAGGTCGAGCGGCATCTCGCCGCCGAGAAAGCGGTCGGCGCCGAGCCGCCCGAGAATGAGATTGGCATCGGTGATGGTCGGCTCCGTCCCGCCTTGCCCGTAGCAGACCGGCCCGGGCTGGGCGCCTGCGCTCTCGGGCCCGACATGCAGCGCACCGCCGGCTTCGACGCGCGCGATCGAGCCGCCGCCGGTGCCGACCTCCTGGATGTCGATCATCGGGATCTGCACCGGCAACCCGGTCGCATAGCCGCCGACCAGGGTGCTGCCGATCATCAGCACGTCGCCGTCGTGGATCACGCCGGCCTTGGCCGTGGTGCCGCCCATGTCGAAGGCGATTGCGTTCGCGAGCCCGACGCTGTCGCACAGCGCCTTGGTGCCGATGACGCCGGCCGCGGGTCCCGATTCCAGCATGCGGATGCAGGCGTGCTGCGCCTCCTCGATGCCGAACAGGCCGCCGGTCGATTGCACGACCAGGAAGTCGCCGTCGAAGCCGGCGGCCTCGAGATGATCGCCCATCTCGCCGAGATAGCGCCGCACCCGCGGACCGACATAGGCATTGGCCGCCGCGGTCGAGGTGCGCTCGAACTCGCGATATTCCTGCGACAGCTCGTGCGAGGCGGTGACGAAGAGCTGCGGATGGCTCTCCTCGATGATCTCCTTCACCCGCTGCTCATGCGCGGGGTTGCGGTAGGAGTGCAGGAACAGGATGGCGATCGCCTGCACGCCCTGCCCGACCGCGTCGGCGACGGCGGCGCGCACCTGCTCCTCGTCGAGCTTGATCAGCACCTTGCCTTGCGCGTCGATGCGCTCGCGGACCTCGTAGCGCAGGTCGCGCTCGATCAGCGGCTCATGCCGGCGGAAGAACAGATTGTAGGATTCCGGCCGGTTGACGCGCCCGATCTCGTAGATGTCGCGAAAGCCCTGCGTGGTGATGAGCGCGCAGCGCGCGCCGCTGCGCTCGAGGATGGTGTTGATCGCGACCGTGGTGCCGTGCAGGAACAGCTCGGCCGAGCGGAAGCTCCGCTCCGGCCTTGGTCACGCCATTCTCGATGCCGGTGACCAGCCGCGCCGGCGTCGACAGCGCCTTGCCGAGCTGCAGCTCCCCGGTGGTCTCGTCGAAAGCGGCGACATCGGTGAAGGTGCCGCCGACATCGGCCGACAGCCGAATCCGGATGATCGGCGTGCTCAAGCAAGCTCCGCGATTGGATCCGTATCGCGCTACGCTCGCAGCCGAATGGCGGCGAGGTGCCTGGCAGGTGCCGCAATATCCTCGGTTCGTGCCCGCGCAAGCGGGCATCCAGTATTCACCGGATGGCCGTCGTGGCACTTCGCCAAACGGCTCGCGGTTGCCGGCTTCCGGCTCTCGCGCGCTAGGCGCGCTCGGCCGGAATGCATCGCGGGTGACGCCGTCAGGCCGCGCGGACGCCTCCTCGCCGCAACGCCGGCATCACCTCGCTGCGCGAACAGGCCGATCGATTGCAGGCATTCCGCGCGCGTGCAGATCGCCGAAGGCGAATTGCCCGACCACGTAGTTGCAGCCGGTCTGCGTCGAGCTGCGACGTCAGGAATTCGGCCACCGTCGCCGGCGCGCCGGCGATGCCCTGGCCGCGCTCGACCACCAGATCGAAGGTCGCGGGGCGGGGATGCGACTGCGCGCGGCCATGCCGGCGGAACAGATACGTGAAGCTTGCGTGCCAAGCGCAGATAGGCGCGGCGGGCGAGCGCCATGCGCCTCGGCGTCGGTCGGCGCCACCACGATGAAGCGGCCGAGCCCGAGCTTGGGGAACGGCGGTCGTCGGCGGGTGAACCTGCGGCCAGATCGCGCGGTAGCGCTCGATCGAGAGCCGGGTCTCCGGCGGCGGATCGAGGCTCACCACGTTGAGATTGCGGCGCGCCGCGCGCTCGGCGCTGTCCGGCATGTGCACGCCGTACCAGATCGGCGGATGCGGCTTCTGCAGCGGCTCGATCTCCATCGGCACGTCGCGGAAGGAATATCGCTTGCCGTGGAAGTCGAGCACCTTGTGCGTGAGCCCCTCGAGCACGAGCTCGACCGCTTCCGCGTAGATCTCCTGCGCCGTCGCCGGGATCGGCGCCGTAATATTCGAGCTCGATCGGCACCGAGCCGCGGCCGAAGCCGATCTCGAGCCGGCCGCCGCTCAACTGGTCGAGCATGCAGATTTCCTCGATCAGCCGCAGCGGATGATGCAGCGGCATCGCCCAGACCAGCGGTCCGAAGCGCAGCCGTTCGCGTGCGCTGCGCGACGGCGGACAGGAACACGCTCGGCGAGGGCGCCATGCCGAGCGGCGTCGAATGGTGCTCGGCGAGATGATAGGCGTAGAAGCCGGCGCGATCGTAGGCTTCGACGATCTGCAGCCGGTCCTCGTAGTAGTCGGCGAGCGCAGCCGCCGTGCCGGTCGAGATGATCGAAGACGCCGAATTCCATCTGTGTCCCGCAGCAACACCCAACGCTCGCATCAACGTCAACGATCTACATTGACGCGAATATAGGCCCATATCGCGTCGATCTGCTCGGGGTCGAGCACTCCGCGCCAAGGCGGCATGGTATTCTTTCCGTTGAGCACCGAATTGATGAAACGGTCGTAGTCGGTTGGCTTGAGCCGCCGCAGGTCGAAGCTGGTCCCGCCGCCCGGATTGCGCAGCCCTTCACCGTGGCAAGTCCAACAGTAGTCCGAATAGAAGACGACGCCGCCTGCGGTCACCGTGGTGCCGGCCATGTTCGGGCTCTTGAACGGGATCGCCCATTTGGACTTGCCGGTCATCGGATCGATTGCGCGCAGATGACCACGACCATCGGGATGGTCGAAGACGTACTCGCGCTCGCTTGCGTTTTCACTTCGGCCGCTTGGCGTCGACCAGCGTCTTCAGCCTGTCGAATCTCCGCCTTCACCGCCGGATTCTGCTCGACGATCTTGGTGCCGAGCGCCACGAAAGTCTTCATCATCGCGTCCTGCTCGGCGGCCGGCAGCTTCAGGATCTCGCCCTTGTTGGCGAGCCAGAGCGTCGTTCGACTTCTTGATGTTCTCGACGCCCCAGGGGAACACCTGCTGCTCGGCTTCGCGGCCGGCGGCGCGGATCGCGTCCTGCACGTCCTTCGGCTGCGCCTTGAACCAGTTCTCGTTCACCACATTGACCGACATGATCTGCGCGAAGTTGCAGGTCGGTGACGTATTTCGCGACGTCGTAATACTTGAACGCGGTCAGGATCGGCATGCCGGCGAGCATGCCGTCGAGGCCGCCGGACTGCAGCTGCGGGATGACCTCGGTCAGCGCCAGCGGCACCGGGATGGCGCCGATCGACTTCATCGGCTCCATCTGCAACGGCGAGGCGAAGGTGCGCACCTTCATGCCCTTCATGTCTTCGAGCTTCGGCGCCGGCTTCTTGGTCAGCACCACGGTCGGGCTGTTGTAGATCGCGCCGATCACGCGCAGGCCGCGTGTCGAGGAACATGGTCTCCAGATGATCGCGATAGGCCGGGTCGTGGATCACGGCATGGACGTGCTCCGGCGAGACGAACAGGCCGGGCACGTCGAAGATCTGGAAGCGCGGATCGAGTCGGCATCATGAACGAGGTCGGCGTGATGAAGGATTCGATGGTGCCGAGCAGCACGCCCTCGACCATGCGCGGGATCGCGCCGAGCTGGCTCGCCGGATAGATCTCGGTCTTCACCTTGTCGCCGATGCGCGCTTTGCAAGCTCGGCGGCGAACACCTTCTGCCACTCGTGCTGCACGTCGTTGATGGTGGCGCTGGCGAGCTTCATCACCGTCTGCGCCGCGGCCGGCTGCGGCGACGGCGACGAGCAGATGGCGAGGGCGGCGAGCGCGGCGAGACGAGCGTCGATGGTACGTCATAGGTGCTCTCCCGAGGTTTCAGAAGTCGGCGGTGAGGATCAGCGACAGTGCCGGCCAGTAGGTGATGATCAGCAGCGCGGCGATCTGCACCACGGCGAATGGCAGCACGCCGCGATAGATCGTTTCGAGCGGAACGCCGAGCACGGACTGCGCGACGAAGATGTTGAGCCCGAACGGCGGCGTGAACATGCCGATCGCGATGTTGACGGTCATCACGATGCCGAAATGGATCGGATCGATGCCGACCGTCTTCACCAGCGGCATGAACAGCGGCGTCAGCACGATGATCGCCGAGGTCGGGTCGAGGAAGCAGCCGACGATCAGCAGGATGATGTTGACCGCCATCAGGAACGCCCAGGGCGGCAGCTCGAGCGCCTGTCAAGCCAGCGGTGATCGCCTGCGGCACGCCGTTGATGGTCAGGATCCAGGAGAACAGCGCCGCGGTCGCCACGATCACCAGGATCTGCGCGGTCAGCATCGCCGAGTGCGCGGCGGCATCGAGCACGTCCTCCAGCGCATCGTGCGGTAGACGTAGCGGCCGACCAGGATGGCGTAGAGGCAGGCGAAGCCGCCGGCCTCGGTCGGCGAGAACCAGCCGAGATAGATGCCGGCGAGCACGAACACCGGCATGAGCAGCGCCGGCGCCGGCGTCCCAGGTCGTGCGCAGGAAGTGCGCGCAGATCGAAGTCGCCCGGTGGTCGGAATGCTCCATCCGCAGCGCCATGCACCACGACATAGGCCGACATCATGAGCGCGATCAGCAGGCCCGGCAGGAACGCCGGCGGCGAACAGCTTCGGGATCGATTGCTCGGCCGCCGCGCCGTAGAGGATCATGGCGATGCTCGGCGGGATCACGATGTCGATCGAGCCCGCTGGAGCTGACCAGGCCCGACGAGAAGCGCGCGCCGTAGCCGTCGCGCACGAGGCTCGGATAGAGCGAGCGTGCCGACCACCGCGACGGTCGCGGTGCTCGCGCCGGAGATCGCGCCGATCAGCGTGCAGGCGCCGACGGTCGCGACGCCGAGGCTGCCCGGGCACGCGGCCGATCAGCGCCAGCACCCAGGCGATCAGCCGGTCGGCGATGCCGGCGCCGCCCATCAGCTCGCCGGCGAAGATGAAGAACGGAACCGCGAGCAGCGCGTAGTTCTCCAGCCCGCCGAACATGATCTGGTGCAGCGCGACCGGCGGCACCGACAGGAAGAACGACGAACGTCAGCGATCGCGCCGGCGAGGAAGAGCGCGAAGATCGGCGTGCCGAGCAGCAGCAGCACGACCGGCAGGACCGCGAGCGTCCAGATCATGCGCGGCTTCGCCGCTCGCGCGCCGACGCATGCGCAAGCGCTCGCGCCGTCGCCGATGACGAGCAGCGCGGCCGCGATGCGTCGTGCCGGCGAAGCCCGACCACCAGCGCGGAATGCGGGATCGCCATCGGGATGCCGAGCGCCATGCTGGTCTGCCCGATCGCGGCGACGCGCGCTCGACGAAGGCCCAGCACTGGACGCCGCGTACGCGCAGGCGGCCGCATCATGATCGACGTTGTGCAGGATTGCGAGCAGCGAGGCGCGCGCGCGGTCCGCAGCGCGGCTGACGAGAAAGTCGAGCGCGATGTGGCGGCGGTCGGCGGTCACCAGGATCATGCCGATCATCACCATCCAGATCATGCGTGAACACCAGCACCTCGTCGGCGCCGATGAGCACCACGCCGAACACATAGCGGCACACCGCGTTGAGCACGTTGAGCGCCACCATGCCAGGAGCAGCAGACCCAAGAGGGTCCGCGTGGCGGCAGCCGCGGTTCGCGAAATCCAAAGTCTCGACGCCGGTTGATCGGGTGCGTCGACGTTCATCGGCCTGCCGTGAGCTCGCCTTTCCGGCCAAGCCGCCGGCGTCAGCGCGCTCGGCTTGGCGCCGATCGAGATAGCCACGGTGTCCGCATTCCGCCCCCGCAACGCCGGCGATCACCACACCGTTTCGCAACCGGGTGGTGCCACCGTCATGGCATAGTCGTCTTTCGGATCCGCCGACTTCGTGCGCTCTCCTTGCCGCCTGCATCTGCCAGAACGGGCGCGGCCGCCCACGCAAAGACTACAACGCCGGTTCGCGACGGTATAAATCCGAAATGTCGAGCGAGCCGCCGGCGCAACGACGTCGAGCGTGATCCGAAATCGGGGATTATCATCTACTCAGCGATCAACGGTTGCTCGGATATGTGCCCATTTCGAGCGCGTCGCGCCATGGCGGCATTTGCTGATTGACATCAAGCGTCGAGCCGAAGACGGGATTTGCACGTGCAGCCAGCTGTGGCATCGTCCCCAGCATGTTTGCGGCTCTGCATTACGCCCTTACCGTCATCGCGATTGCGGTCATCTCCACCAGTGCCCCGGCAGCCGACCGTATTCGTGTTGCGGTGCAAAGGACCGGCACGCTGGCGTGGGAGCTGGACGTGATCAAGGCCCATGGGCTCGACCGCAAAGCCGACTTCAGATCGAAACCATCGAGCTTGCCACGACCGAAGCCGGCAAGATCGCGCTCAAGGGCGGCGCGGCCGACCTGATGCTGTCGGACTGGTTATGGGTGGCGCGCGAACGCGCGCTCGGCGACAGCCTGGTTTTTTACCCATCGTCGAGCACGCTCGGCGCGGTGATGGTGCCGGCGCAATCGCCGATCCGCGAGATCGGCGATCTCAAGGGCAAGAAGCTCGCGATCGCCGGCGGCCCGCTCGACAAGAGCTGGCTCCTGCTGCAGGCCCTGGCGCGGCGTTCCGGCATCGATCTCCGGAAGCAGGCGACGATCGTCTACGGCGCGCCCCCGCTGTTGTCGGAGAAGGCCCTTCAGGGCGAGAGCGACGCGACGCTGACGTTCTGGAATTTTTGCGCCGAGCTGGAAAGCAAAGGATTCGGCGCGCCGTCGCAATGGACGAGGTCGTGAAAGGTCTCGGTGCCCAGGGGCCGGTGGCGCGCAGCCGCTCGAGCGCGGCCAGTCTGGCGGGACCGACGAGCAGGTTGGCAAGTGACGTGACCGGACTTCGACGACACGGCGGGACATCATGTGTTCACGTTTCGAGCGCTTTATGTTCTCTAAATGTTCTATAGCCGGGCCGAGCATTCTGTCAACGCGTGCCGCGCTGAGTTCGACCTCCTCCTCCATCGAGCCGAGATCGAGGTAGTGCCGTTCTCACCCGGTCAGCTGACCGCCGCCCGCCAACGCCTTCGGCCTCT
>CAWHPT010000005.1:0-31091 GCA_963831225.1 uncultured Alphaproteobacteria bacterium | reverse complement strand
GGGCCGCCACGGTCCCATCGAACTGCACTTCTATCCCATCAGCCTTTGGGTTCGGCTGAGGTAACCCATCCCTTTCATCCACTTCGCGGTCAGCGGTTTGTTGTCTTGAAGGTCAGAAGGGTTGCAGGCGTCGAGACCTTGAGCCTGCGGCACCATGATCTGGGCAGCTTCGCCATGGCACGAGAATGGACCGACTGGGCGCCCCCTGGTGCATCTGCGGCATCGGCTGGCGAAGCGCTGATGATCGACGCCTTTGGTTTGTTGTCGCTCACCGAACTTGTCACCTCGCTGACCCTGGTGGAGCTTGACCGATGACTTAAGTTCTGAATTTATCGGACTATTATCTGATTCGGTCCGATGAACATTCAAGATTTGTCTTCCACAGCCCTGCTCAAACGTCGCCACCGGCTGGCGCGCGGCCTGCCTGCGATCGAACAGATACTGCGCGGCTCGCTGATCGAGACCTACAAGCGCTGCGGCCGGCCCAACTGCCACTGTGTCGATGGACCTGGGCATGGCCCCAAGCGATATCTCTCCACAATCAGTCGAACCGGCGAGCGCCCGCGGATCGGCTACGTACCGAATGCAGCCCATGCCGAAGTCTGCAAGTTCCTCGCCAACTTCCGCAAACTGCGCGAGGTGCTCAACGAGATCTGCGCAATCAATGCCGAACTTCTGCGCCGCCGCGAGAGTCTCGACTAGATGGACCCGGCCGTCGCTACCCTCGACTTCACCAAGGCGGGCGCCATCCTCGCCAACATGATCGAATCCTATCTGGCTGGTGGCGCCCCGCCGTCCAACCCGGAGGGAGCCGATCATGATCTCCAAGATTGCCGATCAACATCTGTCGCGCCAAGCCTGCATCTACGTTCGTCAGTCGACGATGGGGCAGGTCCGCTTCAACCAGCAGAGCACCGAGCGTCAGTACAATCTGGCGAGCAAGGCACAGTCTCTCGGCTGGAGCTCGGAGCGAATCCGGATCCTCGACCGGGATCTCGGCCAGTCCGGTGCGCGAACGACCAAGCGCGAGGACTTCAAGACGCTGGTCAGCGACGTGGCCATGGGCCAAGTCGGTGCGATCTTCTCCCTGGAAGCCTCACGCCTGGCGCGCTCCAACCAGGACTGGCATCGCCTGCTCGAGTTGTGCGCCATCACCGGCACGCTCGTGATCGACGAGGACGGCTGTTACAATCCGGCCGAGTTCAACGACGGCCTTGTGCTCGGCATGAAGGGCACGTTCGCCCAGGCAGAGCTGCACATCATCCGCGCGCGCCTCCACGGCGGCAAGCTCAACAAGGCGCACAAAGGTGAGCTGCGCTTCGCTCTGCCGGTCGGCTTTGTTTTCGACGACGATAAGATCGCGCTCGACCCCGATCAGGAAGTGCAGGGCGCCGTTCGGACGGTGTTCGAACTGTTCGAGCGAGAGAGCAGCGCCTATGCGGTGGTCCGGCGCTTCCAGAAGCTTGGTCTTCGCTTTCCGCGCCGGTCCTACGGCGGGGCTTGGGATGGCAAACTGCTCTGGGGCCGTCTGACTCATTCGCGGGTGCTCGGCATCCTGACCAATCCATCTTATGCCGGCACTTACGTGTTCGGGCGATACCAAGCCTGCAAGCGGATTAGCTCGACCGGCGAGATCAGCACTCAGTCGCGCCTCATGCCGCAGGATGAGTGGCGCGTCGTCATTCCTGGTCATCATCCAGGCTATATCACCTGGGATCAATTCCTCGCCAACCGCCAACGCCTGGCGGGAAACCGGACCAATTGCGAAGTGCTCGCGGGGCCAGCCCGAGAGGGCCTTTGTTTGCTGCAGGGCCTGTTGCTCTGTGGGATTTGTGGGCGGCGTCTGGGTGTGCGCTATACCGGCAATGGCGGCCTCTACCCGATCTATCAATGCAACTGGAGGCATCGGGAAGCCCTGTCACCACAAGCCTGCATGAATGTGGCCTCAAAGCCGCTCGACGACGCCATTGCCGAGCGTCTGGTCACCGCCGTCACACCGCTGACGATCGAGATTGCGCTCGAAGCGCTGACAAGCCTGGAAGAGCGCGATAAAGCAACCGCTGCACAGTGGCGGCGGCGGATCGAGCGGGCCCGCTACGACGCCGACCTGGCGGAGCGGCGCTATGAAGCGGTCGACCCCGCCAACCGGCTGATCGCCAGCACGCTCGAGCAGCGCTGGAACGACGCGATGCAACGGCTGCTCGAACTGGAGGCCGAGTTGGCCAACTTCGAGCGGCAGACACTGCGTACCATCACGGCCGAACAAAAACGGCAAATCCTGCAGCTGGCTAGAGACTTCCCTCGACTCTGGACCGCTCCAACCACCGCAGCGCGTGACCGCAAGCGCATGCTCCGCTTGCTGATCCGGGATATCACCGTCGTCAAGGGCCGGGAGCCAAAGCGGCTGCGATTGCATATTCGGTGGCAGGGCGGCACAACCGAAACGGTCGAGCTCCACTTGCCGCTGAACCGCGCCGAAGCGGTTCGTTATCACGATGCGTTTGTTGCTCGAATCCGTGCCCTTGCAGTCATGCACGATGACGATGAGATCGTCGCGCTGCTCAACCGCGACGGCCTCACAAGCTCAACTGGCAAACCCTTCACGGTCAGCATGATACGTTGGATCCGCCACAAGCATCGTATCCCGGGCCTGTCACTTCCCGCCGGAACGTTCAGCGTCAGTCAAGTTCGTAAGAGATACGGCGTCAGCATGTGGGTGGTTTATTACTGGATCGACCGCGGTCTCATAACAGCACAGAGGAGGAAGCCCGGCCTGCCGTATGCCATCACGCTCACCGACGCGACAGATCACAGACTGCGGGATTGGGTTGCAAGCTCTCCCCGTCTTGCCTCACCATCCCCAAACCCAAATTGAACAAGGTGCATTATGCAGCCCACATCGCAACCGCCAGCGGTCGCTGCCGGCCGTCCGGCTTGGGAATATACACCCGTCGGGACGGCAGTGCCCGATACGCTCCGCGTTGGACCCGATCGTGCAAATCCTCGAGATTGCGCTCGAGGTTTGCTTCGTAGTCCTTCCACGTCAGCCGATCCACGCCCGGCGCAGCGTTCTCCTGAAGCTCGTAGAACGCCTCCTCCAGAGCTCGATGTTGATGTGGTGATAGAGCGCGGTGAACCTCTCCTTCTTCCTTTCCCTCGCTACTTTCCGTATGCGTTCCAGCGCCTGTGACACGCTCGTCCAGCCCTGCGTCTGGCACGTGCTTTGCCGGTCCGCATTCCCCTTGGTCCCCGCCCTTCGCTCCACCGGCTCCGCAACGGCTTGCTCCCCAGCGGATTGCTCCGCCAAGACGTTCGCCGTCTTGTTCGCCGGCTTCCCAGCTACTATGGCGGAGTCCGACTTCTCGTGCCCGTGCATCATCGGCTACGGCTCCTCGCCTTCCCGATGCGGACCGTCCCGCTCACGCAACATCTGACGGCCAGACCCGAGACCTCCCAGCTTCCGATGCGATCCTTTTGCACGTGATGTGGCCTTAGTGTCTGTCCGAAAAGAATTTGAATTCGAGTGAGTCACTTGTGATTCAATAGGGGTGGCCTGATTCGAGGAGGCTCACCCGATGTGGACGACGAAGAACCGCGGGCGTTACGACCGCAGCCGGTTGCGATACCCGAGCGATCTCACTGACGATGAGTGGGCGCGCGTGGCACCGTTGATCCCGCCAGCCAAGCGCGGCGGCAACCGGCGCCACGTCGACGTGCGCGAAGTGATGAACGGGATCATGTATGTTTTGAGCACGGGATGCCAGTGGCGAGCGGTCCCGAAAGACCTTCCGGCGCGCAGCACGCTGTTCGACTATTTCGACTTGTGGAGCTGGGACGGCACGATCGATCGCATTCATCACGCGCTCTATGTGGAGTGCCGGGAGCAAGATGAACGGGAAGCCAGCCCGACCGCCGCCATCATCGATAGCCAAAGCGTGAAGAGCGCCGAAAAAGGGGGGCCTGCATCGATCCGCATGGCTATGATGCGGGCAAGAAGATCAAGGGCAAGAAGCGCCACATTCTCGTAGATACGATGGGTCTGTTGCTCCACGCGATCGTCCATCCCGCCGACATCCAGGATCGCGATGGCGGCATCCTGCTGCTTGCGACCCTGTTCGGGACGCAGCCTTTCTTGACGAAGCTGTTCGCCGACGCCGCCTATCAAGGGCCGGGCTTTCACGGCGCACTGACCAAAATCCTGCCCCATCTCGAAACCGAAATCGTCAAGCGCTCCGATCACGTCAAAGGATTTGTGGTGCTGCCCAAGCGCTGGATCGTCGAGCGCACGATTGCTTGGCTCAATCGCTGTCGAAGGCTTGCCAAAGATTGGGAGAACCTCAACCGCAAGGGGCTCGCATTCTTGCGCCTCGCCTCAATCCGCCTCATGCTCCGAAAACTTTGTAATCCCGCTTGATGTTTCCGGACAGACTCTTAGACCCCGGCAGGGCGTCAGCACCTCGCATAGCGGTGCCGCACATGTTGCCTTCGAGCGAATAGAAACTCTCGGCCCCTGCGATATCTGATCTTTCGCGGCTCAATCCCACACCCCATGCAATCGCTGTGTACGCTTCGCGACCGCTGTCGCCAGTGGCCACGCAACACTCGCTACCAAGCGGACGCTACCCCTTACTTGGGCCGGACTTTCACCGGCTGGATCGCACCAGCTTGCGGCTGGCGCACCTATTCGATCACCTCCTCGGCGATGGCGATGAGATGGGCCGCTCTTCTACAAGCCCGACACGGCGCTCGGTCCGCCTCAACGGACATGAGAGCCTCCTTGGCGCGGAGCGGCGCGCTCGAAATATCCGATCGAGTTGTGACCCAGCAGCGCGAAAATGGCGCCCTGAGGGTCCGTGCATTGAACGACACAGTTCCCGCCCGGCAATTCAATCGGGCCCTTGATGACCTGGCCGTTGCCGGCCTGAACGCGCCGAGCCGCCGCGTCGATGTCGCCGACGTTGAAGTAGTAAAGCCAGAAGGGGACCGGCACGATCGGTGGCTTGGTGTACATGCCGCCGATCGTCTCCCCTCCGGCGGAGAACTGCTGATACGTACCCATGGCGCCGATGTCGGCGTCCCCTTTTTTCCAGCCAAAGAGCTCGCTGTAGAAAACCCACGCCTTCTCCCAGTCGGCGGCGAACAGCTCGTGCCAGCCGACGCGGCCTGGCTTGCGCAACTCGTTGGCCTGCTCGTAGCCGGGTCGCAACCATTTGAACAGCGCAAACCTCGCCATTTCCGGATCAGCTACGACCGAAAAGCGGCTGATGTTGGAGATGTCTTGCGGTTGGACATGCACAGCGCCGCCAAGGTCCTCAACGCGATTGGCGGCACCGTCCACATTATCGACGCCGACATACCCGAGCCAGCTCGGCATCACTCCCGTTCTCCTCGCGTCTTCCGACAGGCGCATCAGCCCGCTCACCGAGACCTCTCCGACGGTGAACAGTGTATAGGGGATACCGGACGTCGAAGCGTCCCGCGGGTCCCAACCCACGACCTCGGCGTAGAAGGCCTTGGCGGCTTCCATATCCGTCGTCATCAACTCGTACCAGACGAAACGGCCATGAGAACCGACCATGACTGTCTCTCTCCCATCGACCCCTACGCCCGCACTGCGTAGTTGAAAGGTTGTTACTTCGGCGGCATGGCGGCGAGGGCGCGGAAAGTACGAGTACGAGGATGTCACCCATGTCAGTGGTGTTACGATGCGGTGACCGCATCGAAGGCGACCGCTGCACGGGCAGTATACCCATTTCTGGTCGGGGCGTGCCTAGCCAGAGCGTACGAATGGTGATATGGGGACGAGAGTTACTCACACATCGGAGGACCGAAATGCCAAATGCGAAGCCCACTCCGAAGCGAAAGCGCCTAAAGGAAGTCATGCCGGCGGTTGGTGCCTTCGGCGTATCCTTGTCGCTCACGGGCGGCGCGTCCGCGGCAGCAGCCGTTGGCCCCGATGTGCCAAATTCATCGTCGCGGGGCGCCGGAGCGGGTCACGAGATATTTCTACATGAGGAGGAGATTTTCGACGTCAACTTGGGGACGTTCTATGTGTTCGACAAGGAGAACGCAGAAACGCCCTCCTTCGGCCTCGGCGAACAATATGCCCAACGACGGGGTTGCAGAGCCGGCAGAGGCTGTGCCAGAGGCTGTAGAGGCTGTAGAGGCTGTAGAGGGTGCGCCAGAGGCTGCGGTTGCGGAGGCGGCGGCGTCGGCGTCTGGGGAGGTTGTGGGGGGTGCAGTTGCAGCTGCTGCCTATCGTGGGGCGCTTGCCGCGTCTGCTAGACTCCACGCTCTTACCCATTACGTACAAACGCAGCTCGTCATCAGGTTTTGCAGCGTTTGCGCCTCTACGTGCGAGCTGGCGCATGCGGGCCGAGGGACCGACCTCAGCGAGAAGCGGTAGCCTCATGACGGGCGATCGCGGCGACAGCCTTGCGCATCATTTGAGCAAAGACATTCCGCAGTTTGCGCCGAATTTCACCGTCTATGTGCTGCCACCCGATGTCGTTTGCCTCTATTCCGAGGACCGGAAGTTCTTTCTTCACGGCGAGCTCTATTGTGCGCTGGCCTCCGCGATAGGAGAAGGTAGAAAAAGCTTTCGGGAGCTCGTTCGCGAGCTGGAGCAGGATTTTCCACCCGACAAAATCCACGAAGCCCTGAAGCGGCTGGTCGACCGCCGCTACGTTGTCCCGACATCGCGCTCGTCCGCCGGCGACGGTGGCGGCCTATTGGGCGAGCCTCGGTCTGCCGCCGGAGACCGCCGCAGAGAAATCTCCAGAAATGTCGCGTGCGCCTTCAATCGATCGACGTGCAGGGTGCAGACGGAGCTCGGCGCCGCCCTGAGTGAGCTGGGCGTTCGCGTCGTCAAGCGCTCCCCCGACCTGACGGTCACGCTCGTGAGCGATTATCTCGAACGGACGACTGGCCGAATTGAACCGGCAGCATTTGTCGGACCATACGACCGTGGCTGCTCGTCCAGCCCTCCGGCATTTTTCCCCTGGTGGGGCCGGTGTTCAGCCCCGGCAAGAGCGCCTGCTGGACTTGTCTCGCCGACCGCATGAAACGGAACCGGGAGGTCAAGGCGCTTCTCGACCGCCGACAGGCCCGCTGCGTCGCCGTTTCGCCTCTCGCCCGGCACACGTTCGGACAGAGTGCCATCCAGCTTGCAGCCGTCGAGATCGCGAAAGCGATCGCCACCGACTTTCGCACGGAATTGCGCGATCACATCATCAGCCTCGACCTGCTGGGCTCGACCATCGTGAAGCATTACGTGGCGGCCCGCCCGCAATGTCCGAGCTGCGGCCGCAAGGAGCTGCGCGACCCAGGCCGTGCGCCGGTGCCGATCGAGCTTGGCGCCGGCGGCAAGCTGGTCATGACCAGCGGGGGGTACCGGACCGTTTCGCCGAGGGCCACGGTTGCGCGCTTCCGAAAGCATGTGAGCCCCCTCACCGGCGTGGTCTCGCGTCTCGAGCGGATCGAAGCCGACCTGCCCTTGAACACCAACTACTATGCCACGCACAATTTTTCGGCGCCTGCCAGAACGGTCGATGAGCTCAGGGCAGGACTGAGCGGCGGCAGCTTCGGCAAGGGCAGCACGGCCGAGCAGGGCGAAGCCAGCGCGCTGATGGAGGCGATCGAGCGTTATTCCGGGATTTTTCAGGGCGACGAAATCAGAGTGACGCGGCGGTTCACGGATTTCCCGGCGGGCGATGCCATTCTTCCGAACGACGTCCTGCTGTTCAGCGACGCGCAGTACCGGGCGAAGCCGGCGGCTAGCCGACCCGGACGAGGCGCCATCGACGCCGGCCCCATTCGATCGATCGGCCGAGATCGAATGGTCGCCGGTCTGGTCGCTGCGCGACGAACGCTTCAAATATCTTCCGACCAGCCTTTTGTATTTTTTCTACCAGGGCCCCGGCGCAGATCCACGCGGATTCCAACGGCTGCGCGGCCGGCAACACGCTCGAGGAAGCAATCGTCCAGGGATTCCTCGAGCTGGTGGAACGGGATGCATACGCAATCTGGTGGTACAATCGATTGCAGCGGCCGGAAGTGGACCTCGGCCAGTTCGACGATTCCTACGTCCGTGATCTGCAAACCCAGCTTGCCGAAACCGGACGCCGGCTTTGGGTGCTCGACGTCACCAGCGATCTCGGGATTCCGAGCTTTGTGGCGATATTGCACTGGATGGATAACTCGCAGGAAAATATCGAGTTCGGGTCCGGCGCGCATTTCGATACGCCGAATCGCCTTGCTGCGCGCGCTGACCGAGCTGAACCAATTCCTGTCCATCGGCCTCATGGGAGGCGGCACCGGAGAAAGATCGAGCCTTGACGGCTCCACTCCATTGCGCCTGCAGGACCATCCCTTCTTGACGCCGAGCGGCAATCAGGCGGTCCGACCGGACTTCGGCTCGAAGTTCGGCCGTCTCGACACGCGCGAGCAGGTGACCGCCTGCGTGCGCCTCGCCAAGCGCGAGGGCCTCGACTTCCTCGTCCTCGATCAGACGCGCCCCGACATCGAGGTCCCGGTCGTCAGAGTGATCGTTCCGGGATTGCGGCATTTCTATCGCCGCTTCGCGCCTGGCCGGCTTTACGATGTTCCGGTAAAGCTCGGATTGCGAGACCGGCCGCTGTCGGAAGACGAGCTCAATCCGCTTCATCCCCATACCTGAGGGTCACTCCCGGCTTGCGCGCTCCCGAAATAAAAAGAGGGCGACGGGCCGCGCCGGCAACTGTTTCCGCCCGGCTCGGCGGTCATGTCGCGCTTGAAGCGCACGCGGACGGAAAAATCGTCGCCTGCTTCGATGGCCATTCGGTCGGCTTGGGAAAGTTCAGCGCGGGCGCGGCGGATCGCGCGCAGGAGCTGCGCATTGGTCTGCCACTCGCCTCGTTTGCGTCCGGCGGCCGGAACATCGACAAGGAGATTCACCTGCTGGTCCGGCGATTGGCCAGGCACGGCCTGTTGGAGTACCGCCTCGGGCGCTCGCGAAACGGCGAGGACCAGGTCGTCATCGAACCGCAGGTTGCCGATTATTGGCCGCGAACGCCGCACGCTTCGGCAATGCCGACGTTCTCGTCCTGTCGCGGTTCGCGTACATGCGGCGGCGCGGCAACGAGATGGTCCTGGAATCGCCGCGCGCCGGCGCGTTGTTCAGAATTTGCAATCCGAAGATCGCGACCGCCATCGCCATGCTGTCGACACCGCAACAAATCAAACAGCTCCGTCGGCAGGAGGGTTTTCCGGGGCTCGAGCTTCTCGCCCTGCTGGTGGACTGCCAAATCCTTTTCAAGATCGACCCCGCTAGCGACAGTGGCCTCCGACCGACCGAGGGTGACGGCAACCTCGTTCTTTGGGACTTTCACGATCTTCTGTTCCACGCGCGCAGCACGGAAGGCCGGCACGCCAACCCGCTGGGCGGACTTTATCCATATGCGGGTGTCATGCCTCCGCTACCGGCGGTGCGGCCTCGCTGGCCCGGAAAGAAAATCGATCTGCGCAAGTTCTCGGCCGCGCATTCGGAGGCAATCTCGCCGGCCGCAAAGCTCCTGCGTGAACGTCATTCGACGCGCAGCTTCGATGACCAGCGGCCGATCACGCTCGCCGAGCTTTCGCGGTTTCTCGACGGCACCGCGCGTGTCCAGTCGAGATGGAAAAGCAAGCTCGACCTCGGCGACGGCGGTCCGGTGATTGCCTACGCGGTCAGGCCGTATCCGTCGGGGGGCGCCAGTTACGAGCTCGAGCTCTATCTGGCCGTCGACAAATGCGAAGGGCTTGCACGAGGATTCTATCATTACGACGCCGGCGGGCACGCGCTGGTGCCGATCGACGTCCGCACGCATGAGTTCGAAGCGCTGTTGGCGGCAGCCGAATTTGCAATGGGCGCGCCCGCCGCGCCCCAGATCCTGATCACGATCGCTGCGCGCTTTGGCCGGATTTCATGGAAGTACAGCTCGATCGCATATGCGCTCATTCTGAAGGACGTCGGCGTATTGACTCAAACGCTCTACTTGATGGCGACCGATATGGGGCTCGGCGGATGTGCGATCGGGAGCACCAATATCGATCTGTTCGCGAAGATGACCGGGATCGAATTCCACGTCGAGGGCCCGGTCGGTCAATTTGCGATTGGGCGCGGCACGAAACCGGATCGGCGAGGACCCAGCTGAGGCCCGCTTCGTCCAAAACCTCAACCGACCGGAAGGAATTGAGAAAACTTTGCCCAGCTCCATGGGAGGGGGTCAGCTATTTGTATCCTAAGCTGTAGTGGCGCAGAATCTCTCCTCGGATGAATGGATCCGGATCTCGGCCGATCACACGATCACCGCTAACTATATCGCCATAGGCGCACAACACCGGATCGCCGTTGTAATAGGCCGGCGGCGGCGGGCTAGCGTAGCCGTAGCCGTTCAGGCCATAGGCCGCTGCCGCCGCCACATAGCCGGAGGTCCGGTGCCACCACCGTCGGCGCCAAGTATGGTGTGGGTTCCGGCACTCCGCATCCGTAGCCGTAGGCTAGCCATGAGGGTTCCACATAAGTCCCGTTGCCGTTGCTCGGTGCCGGAATCACATAGACCGGTCCGCCCCCGATATACACCCCGCCGGGCGCCACATAGACGGACTGCGCGGCGGCGGTCGTGATGTGCGCCGACGACAAAGCTGCGATCGCCAGCGCGAGTGATCGGTAGTTCATGCTGAAGCTCCGGTACCTAGAGCCCCACCAGATCCCGATGCCGATCATCGCCGATCGCTGTTGCGCGCGCAAATGTGGCGGCGCCTCTGCATGTGCCGATATCGAACAAAGTCGAGTACGAAACGCGATCGTGCCCGTGTCGCGATACCGCGCGGCGTCGCTGCAAAAAAATTTCCGCCGTATGGTTAACGCGGCGACGTCACCTGACGGCGTACCAAATCATTTGCCAGCGCCGGCAGCCGATCGTATTGCCCCTTCGCCCATCGATATTCGATGACCACGTTCTGGCCCTCGACATAGCCGGGTTCGCTCAGGCCCTGGCGAAACGCTGCCACGAGGTATTCGGAATCTCTCGGCGTCGTGCGTCCCGAGAAATCCGATCACCGGCATCGCCGGATGCTGCGCGCGCGCCGCGAACGGCCAGGCGGCCGCCGCGCCGGCGGCCAGCGTGATGAAGTCGCGCCGTCTCATTCGATCACCTCGTCGGCGCGGGCGAGCAGCGTGGGCGGCACGTCGAGGCCGAGCGCCTTGGCGGTCTTGAGGTTGATCACCAGCTCGTACTTGGTCGGCGCCTGCACCGGCAGGTCGGCCGGCTTCTCGCCCTTGAGGATGCGATCGACGTAAGCTGCCGCACGCCGGTGCTGGTCGATTGTATCAGCCCCGTAGGAGATCAGGCCGCCGCCGCTGACGAAGAAGCGTTGGAAGTAGACTGCGGGCAGGAGGTGCCGAGCCGCCAGCGTCAAGATCAGGTCGCGATGTACGATGGCCAGTCCGCTTGCCGTCACGATCAGACCGCCATTCGGCATGCGCGCGAAGGCCGCGACGGCGCGCTCGATCTCGCCGGCGTCACGCACGTCGACCGGGCGCAGCTCCACCCCTAACGATGGCGCCACGGATTGGATTACGGCGAACTGGCCGATCCCTTGGGGTAACGCAGGATCGCGAAGGACCGCCGCTCGCGTCACGCGCGGCGCGATCTCCTTGAGCAGCTCCAGCCATTTCGCGGTCATCCCATATTCGAACCCGGTGAAACCGGTGGCATTGCCGCCCGGCCGCGCCAGGCTATCGACGTAGCCGGCGCCGACCGGATCAGGGGTCAGCGTGAACACGATTGGGACGGTGCGGGTCACCTGTAGCAACGGCCCCGTGACCGAACCACCAGAGGCCAGGATGATGTCCGACGCGAGCGCGACCAGTTCGGACGCGTATCTGCGAACGGTATCGGCACTGCCTCCGCCCCAGCGAGTGTCGATGCGCACGTTGCGGCCGTCGGTCCACCCCAATTCCTGCAATCCCTGCAGGAACGCCGTGAGGCGGGCCTGCCCTTCTGGATCGTCCGCGGTCAGGTTTATGAGCACGCCGATGCGTCGTATCCCGCCGGGCTGCTGCGCGCGCGCCGCAATGGGCCACGCTGCCGCGCCGGCGACCAGCGTGATGAGCTCCCGCCGCCTCATTGGGCTCCCCCCCCTGCACTTTGCCATCGGAGCGCGCCAACGCTTGACGCCCCTGGAAGGCTACTCCATTTGGCGGCCCGTGTCGTTGCGTCCGTTGCTCAACCACGCCCGATGAATGAGCGCATGTGATTGGGCAGGATCGTCGCCTCATACAGGTTCACCTCCGGCGGCAAGCTGCACATGAGCACGACGATCTTCGCCACATCCTCGGCGGCCATCACGTAATCGTCAGGTGTGGCACCCGGCCCAGCTTTTGTCCGGCCGCGCCGGGTCGAAAAGCTGCTCAGGGTTGCGCCCGGATGCAAAATCGAGGCAACGACACCGTACTTGCGGCCGTCCATGGTCAATTGATGCGTCATGCCTTGAAGGGCAAATTTGGTTGCTGTGTACGGCAGGGAATCCGCTCGTGGCGTTTTTGCCGAGACACTGCCAATATTGATGATACGCCCGCCCTGCGGAGTCTGACTCTTCATGATCTTGACGGCCTCACGGCTGCATAGGAATGCCGCCGTGAGATTCACGTCCAGAACCTCCTGCCAATATCTCAGCGTGATGTCTTCGATGGGCACATGGGTCGGGACGCCAGCATTGTTCACGAGGACGTCGACGCGACCATAGCTTTCGTATGTCTTCCTGAATAGCTGGGCGACCTGGTCTTCGCGCGTAACGTCAGTCGTCACCGGAAGGGCCGTGCCGCCCGCACTACGAATTCCGGAGGCCACTTCCACGAGCATCTCTGTTCGGCGCGCCGCCAAGGCAGTTTTTGCACCAGCGGCCGCCAATGCTTCGGCAATTCCACGTCCAATTCCATTGCTTGCGCCGGTGACTATGGCCACTCGATCCAATAGTTGCTTGGTCATCGCGCCCTCGCATCCTTTTCCAAAATCATTGCGGCTGCATCGTTCAATGCCGATCGCTTAGCGGACGAGACGCCGGTTCGCCTGCTCTGCCGGGGATGGTCTGCACCGCTGCGGACTGATCGGCCGCCGATGTGCGGCCGGACTGGTCACCCACACGAACAAGCTGCGGGCGGGATCGCAGCCTCCGAGGCCCTGACCCTGTGCTCCCTAGCTGCGCTTTCCGAGTGCATCAGTCCGATTCATGAGCCTACAGGACCATCCGCTGCCCTTCAGTAAACCAGATCACTCAAAGCCGCATTTATGTGATCGCTGTCACATACGCAGCAACGCGCTCTCCGTAGTCTGCAACCATGGATGGATGGAGGCGGGTCATGTCGAACAGCATCACACAATTGGTCCTCGGAACGGCAGTTGCCCTTGCAGTGGCGGTCGCCGGCGTAAGCGTTATCGGCAGCGCCGTTGCGCAGTCGCCAGGCGAGCACGTCCAGGTCATCGCGCAGGAAACACTCACGAACCGCTACGTATCCCCGGTTTCGGAAACGGACTTCCGGCTTGGTGATCATCAGCAGCTCAGGAAACACTTCCTTGGCAATTAGGAGCGGCGAGCCGTCCAAGATCGCAGCCGACCTATCTGGTCGGTCGAGCGGGCTTGCCAACCTCGATCTGGCCGTGCGCGGTCGGTCGCTTCATCGCAACTCGGCGAGCCCGTCTCCTTCGCTGCCATCTGCGCATATTCTGCCACTCTCAATTCATTCCACCCGAATATTGTTGGTGCGGATGATCTCACCCCAGCGGGCGGTCTCGTCGGCGTTGAACTTGGTGAACGCCTCCACGCTCATTGGGCGCGGGTCATAGCCGAGCGGCTCCACGCGTTCGCGGAAGGTCGGCGCGCCGATGATCCGGGTGAGCTCGCTGTTGAGCCGCACGACGACAGCCTGCGGCGTACCAGCGGTCACATAGAGCCCGATCCAGATCGCACTGATCAGCTTCGGATAGCCGAGCTCTTTTGTCGTCGGCACGGCGGGCACCACGCTGGAACGCGCCTCGCTCATGATGGCGAGTGCGCGCAGGCTGCCGGCGCGCAGGAACGACAGCGCATCCGGAACCGACGGAAACATGATCTCGAGACGGCCGCCGAGCAGATCGTTGAGTGCAGGTCCTTGCCCGCGATACGGCACATGCACGATATCGGTCCCGGTCTCCCGCTTGAACAGCTCGGCCGCGACATGAGTTCGGCGAACCATTACCGGAAGTGCCGTAGCTTGCCCGGCCATCGCCCTGCTTCAACGATGCGATCAGATCAGCAAGGCTCGCGCCTTTGAATCCCGTACCCGGAACGATCACTTGTGGATAGTTCGTCATCAGCGTCAGCGGCACAAAATCCTTCACCGGGTCATATTGCAGCTTGGAATAGAGGCTGACATTGGTGGCATGGGTGCCGGCAGATCCCACGAACAGGGTGTGGCCGTCCGGTGCTGCCCTGGCCACGTCGGCTGCGCCGATATTGCCGTTCGCGCCCGGCTTGTTCTCCACGATGACGTTCTGCCCGACCGCTCTCTGAAGCTCGTCGGCGACGATGCGCGTCTGCACGTCGGCGCTGCCGCCGGCCGGGAACGGGATCACGATACGGATGGTGCGCGTCGGCCAGTCTTGCGTTGCTGCCGCCGTGACGAGATTGAGCAGGCAAGCGAGCGAAGCGATCAGCTTCGAGAGTTTCATGACGTCACCTTCGTGAAGAAATCGAGCGCAATGCGGTTGAACAGCTCGGGTTCCGTCCGCGACAGCGCATGGCCGCCTCGGGGAAGCCAGCACGAACCGGATCCGGGAACAAGCCGCGCATACTCTTCCGAGAAATACCGCGGTGTGAGGATATCGTCGTCGGCGCACAGCACCATCACGGGCAGCTCGAGCCGATGCAGGTCCACGCGCCGGTCAAAGGCCAGGATGGCATCGAGGCGGCTGGCCTGCACATGGGCTTCGCCGAGCTGGCCCGCGTCGCGCGCTTCCTCGGCGGCGAGCTTCTCGTGGTTCGCATTGATCCAATACGGCGGATAGAGCAGCAGCGAACGGTACTGCGCATAGCCTTGGCCACCCAATTTCTCGAGCAACTGCTGCCGCAACCCGAGCAGCTTGCGGCGGTAGGGATCACCACAGGTCGAGCTGGCAAAGATCATCAGCGAGCGCAATCGATCCGGATGGTCGAGCGCAGTCGCAACGCCGATCGCGCCCCCGGTCGAGTGCCCAAGATAATGGGCACTTTCGAGGCACGCGTCATCCATGACGGCGACGAGATCGGCCGACATCTGCTCGATGGAATTCGACCGGCACCCTGGACGACCTCCCGGTGCCGCGCTGGTCGAACGTATAGATGGTGAAGCGTTCCGACAGCGCGCCGACGTTTGGATCCCACCACGTCCCCGCGCCGCCGAGACCTGCGCCGAGAATTAGCGGCGGACCGCTGCCGCACTTCTCCCAGTAGAGCTCACTTCCGTCGTGCGATCTGACCAGCATGGTCGCTGCCGTCACTGGTCGACATGCGCGATCGAAGCGATCTCGACCAGGAATTCGGGGCGGTAGCGCGCGGGCCGTTCGGACGCGAGATACTCGCGATAAATCTCGTTCATCGCGGCGTAATCGGCGTAGTCCTTCATGAAGATCATGTTGAAAGTGACGTCCTGTGAGAAAGCCGCCCGGTAGGGTACACGCACACACCGCGACATGGGCGGACGGATAGTTTACCAATGCCTGAGAGGGTCAAGCTCGGTGATCAGAATCGGTGGAGGAAGCCCATGAGGCGGCGGGATTTCATCATGCTTGTCGGTGCTGCAGCGACCACCATGGCCGCTCGCAGCGTACGCGCAACTGCCGGCGACGGCGGCCGATCTCGCGCAGGGACCACCGCCGCCGTTCCCGCCACCGCCACCGCCGCCATTCCCGCCACCGCCACCTCCGCCACCTCCTCCGCCTCCGCCGCCGCCGGGACCGCCGCCGCCGGGCGGGCCACCGATGCCGGGTCGGTGAGCGTCAGCTCAGCAAGGACGATCTGCCATGTTCCCGCTGCCGCCACCGCCGCCGTTCCCACCGCCACCGCCGCCGCTGCCGCCGTTCCCACCGCCGCCTATGCTGGATAGCTGGACCGCAACCTCGGAAGTCCGCGGCGGCGGTCCCGCACCAGGCCACTCAGGTCGTCCAGGCGCTGGGAAAGATCACGGAGTGCCATACTGCACGAGCTAGATTAATCAGGTGCGCGAGAAGCTTGGGCCAAAGCGGCCGACATTCAGTTGGCATTCTGCGGGGCCAAGCCTTTCGGCTGCAAATCCAGATAAACTATCGGTCCAAGCTGATTCGCCGCGAGACGTGCAATGGCTGGTCCTGCCCTGAAAAGGAAGCTCAAGACCTATCATGCCACCATGCAGGTTACGCGGGTCGAGGAATGGTGCGTCCAGGCCGAGACAGCTGAAGAGGCGCGCATCCTCTTGGCATCCGGGGGCGGTTACCGCTGTCACATCGGCGACTGCTTGCACGCCGAGATAGAGCTCCTCGAAGACGACCTTTAAGGCGCGCCGCGAACGCCCGCTCGCACGCGCTATTGGGTGTCCCAGTAGCTCAAGGCGGCGGATGACGCCGCGCCGCCGATGACGCAAGGCAGCCCCAATACGACCGCACCGGCGGTGGCAGCGACGATGCAGCCGAGCGCCAGAGCGCCCTGGCCGATCTTGCCCCAGGTCGAGAAGTCACGTTTGTAGCCGGGGCCCTTGCGCTTGAGCTCCTCGAGATTGGCGAGCGCATCCTTGCGCAACCGCGTTGTCTCCATGGTCTCGGCCGCCTCGACCACCTCGGCAAGAACCTTGGCAACGTTCTTCGGCTGGTTCTTGCTCGCGGCTTTGAGCATCGCGAGCAGCGCCGTGTCGCGTGCGGCATTGCTGGCGAGCGTGTATTTCGCCATGCTGCCGATGGTGAGCCGGTCGGTGCTGTCGCGATCATTCGACCACGGCAGGAGCGTGACGATGCGCGAGATCGGCCCATAGGAACCGGTAGCGAAATAATAGCCCCACAGCGTATCGAGCAGCTCGGGGCTCTTGTCGTAGGTCATCTCGACCACCCGCTTTTCTTCCTTGCTGCTCTCGAACGTGCCGCGCATTTTGTCCCATAGGGTCGGTGATTTCTTCTCCAGCGCAACTTCATCGAGGATCTGCAAATTGCCCTCCAGGTATCTTGTCGATCATCACCTTGCGCAGCGGCATGCGATCCGAGAACTTCCGCAGCAACCCCTTCCAATCGGGATGTCCGGAGTAGGCAATAGCCCGCACCAGCACCCACTGATCCGCCGGCGCCAGGGGGAGCGTCTTGCCGATCAGCTCCTCGGCCCTGACTGGATTGGCGCCGATGACCCCGGCAATGAAGCCGACATAGACGCCGGCGCTGTCGGCATCCTTGAAGGCGCCGAATTGGCCGAGCGCGCGCACCGCCGCCGGAACGCGCGCCGGATCAGGCTTGGCGCGGTAGTTGCTGATGAAGCGTGAGACCGCATCGGTCGAGATGAACTCGGAAGCGCCTGGCAAGGCACCCGCAGCCGGCGCAAGACCGGCAATGACAACGAATATGGCGACCAACAAACGCATGTCCCCTCCCCAGGCTCACGCACGAGCGCTCGCTCGCTCCCCCAGCTTCCACGCGCGTAAACGACGCACACCCGCAGCGATCGAACCAAAACGCTGCGTCAATTTGCGGGCGGGGATGTGCGAAAGTTATGGCCGGCTGCACGCAAGTGAGGCGCCCTGCCCCACTGGTTTACGGTCAGGGTCAGCAGGCCGCCGCTCAACAGCTCGCATCGGACATAACGGCAATCCCAGCACCTCGGGCCCGTCGCGGAACTGCCCGCATTCCGCCATGCTCGATCCCGGCAACCGGGCATCACCCGCCACCCGCCGCTAGAACAGATCGAAATATTCCCGCTGCTCCCATTCCGTGACCTCGGACTGATAGCGCGCGACCTCGGCCTCCTTGATGCGCAGGTAATAGTCGATGAAATTGCGGCCGAAGCCGTCCGACAGGCAGGCATCGTTTCGCAATGCGCGCAACGCCTCGTCGAGGCTCTTGGGCAGATGCAATGCCTGCGCCTCGTAAGGGGTGTCGGCTGACAGGCCGGGATCGAGCATGCGCTCCATGCCGTCGAGACCGGTGAATATCTGCGAGGCCATGTAGAGATACGGATTAGCCGCCGGTTCGCCGACCCGGTTCTCGAGCCGCGCCGCCGGATCACCCATCCCGCCGAGCACCCGGATCATCACGCCCCGGTTGTCGCGTCCCCAGACTGCACGGTCGGGCGCCAGCGAGTGGGGGCGGTAGCGCTTGTAGCCGTTGATCGTCGGGGTCGTGAACGCGGCGGCCGCGCGCGCATGCGCCAGCAGACCGGCGAGGAAATTGCGCCCGATCCGCGACACCGGTTCCTTGTCGTTCGACATGAAGGCGTTGACGTTGGAGCGCCGGTCGCGCAGCGATTGATGCAGGTGCCAGCCGCTGCGACATCACGTTCGCCACCTTGGGATGGGCCATGAAGCTCGCGTGATAGCCGAGCCTACGGCAGATCTGCTTCACGGCGTTGCGAAACAGGATCATGCTGTCGGCCGGCGCCAGCCCGACCTGCGGATGGAAGGTGAACTCGCATTGACTCGGGCCGAGCTCGACCTCGATCGAGCGCAGCGGCAGGTCGAGCGCGATCACCTGGCGACGCACGGTTTCCAGGATCGGCTCGATCTGGTCGAAGCGGGTTTCGGTGAGATACTGGTACCCCTGCGAGATCAAGCTGACTTCGGGCGCCTCGCCCGGCCAGCTGGCGTCAGCCGGCGCCAGGCGCGGATTGTCGAGCTTGAACACGTGGAATTCGACTTCGAGGCCGGCGATGTAGTCGAAGCCGGCTTCGGCCAGCTTCTGCAGCGCACGTCGATAGAGATGGCGGGTCGAGAACGGCACCGGCCGGCCGTTGGCGAAAAACATGTCGCACAGCATCCAGCCGGTCTGCGGCGCCCACGGCAGCACCCGGAAAGTGGTGGGATCGGCGACCATGAGAAAGTCGCCGGCGCCTTCCATTTCGGCCATGCCGAAGCCGCCGCCAGGAGTGAAGACCGGATACACCGTCTTGTGCGCGGTGTCCTTGGCCAGCAGCGTCGTGGTGATGGCGCAGCCGTTGCGCATGAACTGCGGAGCCTCGCTCGCAATCACGGTTTTTCCGCGCAGGATGCCGTGCTGGTCGGGAAACGACAGGCGAACGACCTCGAGCGCGCGCTCCTCGATCAACCCCTCGGCACTGGCCGCGGCCTCGAACTGCTCATCGTTCCACAGCCCGTGGCGCTCGACGAAACTGTGCGCCGTTCTCTCTTCCGATGACGACACTCGAATAGCTCCTCGAGGGCTCGGACCTAATGCAAGCTCGCCGCCTTCGTCTGCAGGCTGGCGAGCAGGTCGCTCGCTCCCTGCACCGCCAGGCGCTGGTGGTAGAAGCGCAGCCCGTGAAGTCCGCCCAGTTCCTCGCCCGCTCCGGCCCGGCCCGGGCCGCCGTGATTGCATTGCGGCATCACGATGCCGTGGCCGGTATGGGCGGAGGCGATCGCCGGATCGACAGCCAGAACGCGTCCATGGCTCGGCCCGATCTCACTCACGATCCGCACCAGGAAATCCTCGTCCTCGCCATAGATGGAGGCGACCAGCGAGCCCCCTCCCCGTGCGATGAGTGCACAAGCGTCGCGTTCATCGCGATAGGGAACAATGGTCGCGGCCGGCCCGAACACCTCGACCTCGTGCACCGCTTTGGCGCTGCCTGCGTCCTTCGCCTTGAGCAAAGTGGGCGCCACGAACGCCGATCTGCCCTGCTCGACGCCGTCGATGCGGGGCGCGTCGGTGCCGCCGCAGACGATCACCGCCTCGCTCGCCAGCCGCCGGATGCCGTCGAACGCCGCCGCCTGCTGGCCACGGGTGACGAGCGGACCCATGCGGGTATCCTCCTGGCGCGGATCGCCGACTTTGATGCTCGCGAGCTTGGCGGCAAGTGCGTCGGCGACCGCATCGAGCTGGTCCGCCGGTGCGAAGATGCGTCGGATGGCGGTGCATTTCTGCCCGGCCTTGACCGTCATTTCCCGCACGACCTCGCGCACGAAGGCGTCGAAGGCCACGCTGCCGGGCGAGGTGTCCGGTGCCAGCAGCGCGGCATTGATGCTGTCGGCCTCGATGTTCACCGGCACGCTCTTTCGCACGACGTTGGGGTGGCCGCGCACACGCACCGCGGTATCGGCCGAGCCGGTAAATGCAATGACGTCTTCCGATGTCACGGCATCGAGCAGTCCGCCGGCGCTGCCGCAGAGCAGGCTCAATGCTCCTTCCGGAAGCACGTTGGCGGCGATGACATCCCGTACCATGGCATGGGCCAGCAGCGCAGTCGCCGAGGCAGGCTTGGCGAGCACCGGAACGCCGGACAGGAGCGATACCGCTGCCTTCTCCCACAGACCCCAACTCGGGAAATTGAAGGCATTGATGTGAACCGCCACGCCGCGACGCGGCAGCATGAGGTGCATGGCTTGGTAGTTCTCCGCCTTGGCAAGCCGCACCGGCTTCTCGTCGAGCAGCATGCTGGCATCGCCCAGCCCGGCCCCGAGCCGCGCGTAATATTTCAGCGTGCCGATCCCGCCGTCGATGTCGATCGCCGCGTCGACCTTGGTGTTGCCGCTATTGGCGATGGCGAGCGCTTCGTAACGGGGGCGATTTGCTACCAGCACATCGGCGAGCGCACCGAGGAGCTTACCGCGCTCGGCATAGCTCATGGTGCGCAAAGCGCGCTGCCCTTCGCGGCGCGCGTGCTCGAGCGCGCCGCCGATTTCGACGCCGCGGGCCGAAACCGCGGCAAGCTCGTTGCCCGTGACCGGATCGACGAGCCGCGTCTCGACCGCTTCGCCGCGCACCCAGCGGCCGGAAAGATAACTGTCCAGATGTTCCGGCGTCGCGCTCATGTTCGGCTCCTTGCAATGCACGCGCACGGTTGCGTTGGTGATCTTCCGTTCATTTCAGCGGGTGATCTCAGCGCTTGTGTTCATGCGACGGGTGAACGCCGGGCCTGGTCAGCATGTGGCTGCAACCCGCCTTGTTGGCCCAGTATTCCCAAGCCCGCCACGTCTCGGGCGAATAGGGACTGTAGCCGCGGTTGCGCGCGTCGATCTCGCCCTGGGAGAGGTACTTGACCTCGCCTCCGAGTTGCCTGGCATGCAGCAGCGCGCGGGCGTTGCGCGGAAGATAGACCGACATCCGCACCACCTCGATGAGCGAGCGGCCAGCCGACGCAAAGCCGTGGCCTCGCATCAACGCGACATTGTCGCCGGCGAGGCATCTCGCCAGATCGCGGCCCTGGTCCATGTTGGTCACCAGGAGATTGGTGTCGCCGAACCGGTCGGCGATATCCCAGACCGGCACGTTGCCGCCGATGAAGCTGCCGGAATGGATCACCGGACGAAGCGGGGTCGCCTGCGCGATGCCGAACGGCAGAGTGTCCTCGGCGTGCGCATGCACGACGGCGTTGATGTCCGGGCGCGCCTCGTAAATTGCGGCGTGGATGAACCGTTCGAGATAGAGCGCGCGCTTCTCGTCACGCACCGGCTGCCCGTCGAGTCCCAATTCGACGATGTCACCGCGTTCCACCAATTCCGGCGATACCGACCGAGCCAGAAAGAAATGCCCGGGATTGTCGGGATTGCGGAGACTGACATGGCCGTAAGCGTCGACCACGTCTTCCTTGGCGAGGATGCGATTGGCGACGACGAGGTCCTGCATCAAGGTGTCGAGATTGCTCATGCCTGCAATGACCTTCGCATTAGTGCTGAATTGAGCTCATCGGAAGGCTCTCTAATGAGTGGGGACGAACAGATCATCCACCGGAACCGTGGCCGCGATCAACGACTGGTCGACGAGATACGTGACGAAAGCTTCGAGCGTAGGCCGATTGGCTTCGACACCATAGGGCCATGGGTCGCCGCCGAACAGGTCGTGAATTTCATCGATGTCGCGCATGAGAAACGGCGTCATGTAGCGCAGGGCGCGGAGATTGAGCATCTTGTCGAGCGCTATTTTCTTCGACTCGCAGAACGCATTGTAGAGGCTGGTCGCAATGAAGGGATATCTCTCGTACACCTTCTTGCGGATGGCCACGAGGTGCATGATCGGGTAGATTTTCGTGCGCCGGTAGAAGTCCTTCTCGAGCGCGACATAGTCGGGAAACAATCGCGCGATGTCGGGATTGGTGCGTATCGCTTTGGGCAGGCTCGTGCCCAGCGTGGCATCGACTGCACGTTCCTCGATGAGGTCGCTCATCGACTTGTCCGACCGATTGTGCTCGACGGATACGGCATCGAGGAGCGGCAGCACCGTCGGGCTGCCATGCGCGCCGCTGGTGTTCATCGCCCCCTGAACCCAATGGATCTTCCTCAGATCGACGCCGTATTCGTGCTGCAGCAGCCCGTTGATGTAGATTGCCGCGCTCATGGTCAGCAACGGCACGCCCACGCGCTTGCCCTCGAGGTCCTTCGGGGTCTCGATGCCGGCTTGGCGATGGATTGCAATGAAGCCATGCCGGAAGGCGCGGGAGGGAAACACCGGGATGGCGACGAAGGGACATTGCTTGTTGGCGAACCGCTGCACGAACTCCGAGCTCGAAAATTCAGCGACATCGAACTCCTCGCCACCTGCCATCCGGTCGAAGATCGGCCGCGGTTCATCGATGGCGATGAAGTTGAGGTCGATGCCGTCGGCCGTGACTTCACCGGTGTAGAGCGGCTGCATCCGATCGTAGAGCCCGCAGGCGAAAGAAAGCTGCAGCTTGGCCATATTTCGGCATTCCCCGTCCTGGTCAGGCTGACCCAGGCTTAGCACGCACTGTCGTCGGCCGAAAACCCCGCTCGCGTGGCCCGCGTCTGGCTACGCGGATACGCCACGAGTCGCGCGAGCGCGATGGCCGCGCCCGGATTTGCGCAAGCGCACGCCCGAACCATCGAGCAGACGCGACAATTCCCGGGTCGATGGGATTCGCCGTACATCGGTGAGCGATTGCGCCTCGTCCACGGCCAGATTTTCTATCAGCGCCAGCAGCATCCGCCGCGTCGCGGCGACGTCTTGCGGATCGATTTTGCGCACGGCAACCGCGTTGACCTGCTGCGCCAACGGAACGAGCTTACTCTTGAGTGCACGCCCCTTGGGAGTGAGATGGACGTGAAGCCCCTTGCGGCCGCGCGGAGCCGGCCGGCGCATGATGTATCCCAGCCTTTCCATGGCATTGAGCGCCGAGAACGTCGTGGGCTCCATCACCCCGGCCTGTTCGCTCAACTGTCGCTGGGTCAGGCCTTCGGACTCCCACAAAATGCGTAGAAAACTCCAATGACCGTACGAAACGGAATGCTCGGTCAGCCGCATCTGCAGGGCACGCGCCAGCCCCCGCGCGGCATGCTTCACGAGATGCGCCAGCCGGTCGTTCGGGACCGCCTCCTGCCAGTGGCGCAATATCTCACGCGTGGATGGCGCGCTGGCACGGCGCGGACGGCTCATGGCAATTGTCCTTGATCTGACGGCAACGAACGCGCCGGGTAACTCGACAGGCCAAGCGTCGATTGATAGTCTCATGCTTAGAGGGCTAAGTATGACATCGGCCCTGCCCCATTGTCGAGGTGACGCCATGAACAAGCCGGTGACGGACATCCCGCATCCGAAAATGCTGCTCGACCCCTATGCCGCCTGGGCAGCGCAGGAAGGCGTGCCGATCACCGAGGATTTCGGCGTCGACCTGCTCGAGGTTCCGACCGCGCCTTGGCCACGTTTCGGCTGCAACGGTGCTCTCGTTCATCTCAAAGGCCGCGGCGACTTCGTATCGATCTTCGTGCTCGACCTTGCCCCGGGAGCGAAGGCGGTGCCGCAGAAGCATCTTTTCGAAGAGGTCGTGTACGTTCTCTCCGGCCACGGCAACACCACCATCGAGACCAGCGATGGCCGCAAGCACAGCTTCGAATGGGGCCCCAAGAGCCTGTTCGCGCTGCCGCTCAATTCCCGCTACCAGCACTTCAACTCGAGCGGGCGTGAGCCCGTGCGGCTCGCCTCCACCAACAATCTCGCACTCATGCTCAATCTCTTCCACAACGAAGCCTTCGTGTTCGACAACGCTTACGACTTTCCAGAGCGGCAAGGCGCCGCCAAGTATTTCAGCGGCGAAGGCGAGTTCATCCCGGTGCGTCCCGGCCGCAATATGTGGGAGACCAACTTCATCCCCGACCTCGCCGGCTTCGAGCTCAAGACCTGGGAGCAGCGCGGCGCCGGCGGATCGAACATGATGTTCGTCCTGGCGGACGGCACCATGCACGCCCACACCTCGCAGATGCCGGTGGGCACCTACAAGAAGGGCCATCGTCATGGCCCGGACTTCCACGTCTTTGCGGTCACCGGGCACGGCTTCTCGCTGCTGTGGTACGAGGATGAGAAGGATTTCGTGCGCATCGACTGGAAGCATGGCTGGGTGTTCGCGCCTCCCAATCAGATGTTTCACCAGCACTTCAATACCTCGCCCGATCCCGCCCGCTATCTCGCGATCGCTTTCGGCAGCCTGCGTTACCCCTTCACCACCGATAAGCGCCACGTCTTCATGGGGATGGACGTGAGCGTCAAGGAGGGCGGCTGTCAGATCGAATACGAGCACCAGGATCCGCGCATCCACCGCATTTATCTCGAAGAGCTCCGCAAATACGGCGTCAAGTCGGGCATGGCCAAGTTCGTCGACGAGCGGCCCTACGCCCACGCTCCGGCTTGAGGGACGGATGCACGATCTCGAATTCGAGCACCTGCACGTCAGCGCCGCAGGACGGTGCCGTCAACGAGGTCGCCTGGGCGGCCGACAATGTCGAGCTCACGACAGTCGGCATCGATATCGGGTCGTCGACGTCACACCTGATGTTCGCGCGCGTTCACCTGCAGCGGCTTTCGACCGCGCTGTCGAGCCGCTTCGTGGTGATCGACAGAAAGATCCTGTGGCAATCGCCGATCTTGCTCACGCCTTACCGGGACGATTACACCATCGACGTGGACGAGCTCGCGGGCTTCATCGGCGGTTCTTATGCCTTTGCCGGTATCGAGCGTGAGAACATCGACAGCGGCGCCGTCATCTTGACCGGCGAGGCGCTCAAGCGCCGCAACGCCCGCGCCATCGCCGACCTGTTTTCCGAGCAAGCGGGCAAGTTCGTCTGCGCCTCGGCCGGACATCATATGGAATGCCAGATGGCGGCGCACGGCTCCGGCGCCGTCGCGCTGTCACGCGGCCACAATGCCACGCTGCTCAATATCGATATCGGCGGCGGCACCACCAAGCTCGCTCTGATCGAGAACGGCCGTATCGTTGCGACCTGTGCAATAGCCGTCGGCGGCCGTCTGATCGTCGAGGATGGAAAGCAGCGGTCTCACGCGGATCGAGCCGCCGGCCGAAAAAGTTGCCAACGCGCTCGGCATCGCGCTCGCGCTCGGCAAGCCGCTGGCGGCGGCAGACCGCAAGCGCATCGCCAATCGCATGGCGCGCATGGTCATGGGCCTGATCGATCTGCGTCGACCGGGTGAGCTTGCGAACCGCCTGCTGGTGACGCAGCCCTGGCCCGCCGATCTCGCCAACAAGGGCGTCGACGCCATGACTTTTTCCGGCGGCGTCGCCGAATATCTCTACAAGCGGGAAACCCGCCGCTTCGGCGACCTCGGCTCCGACCTCGCCGAGGAACTGCGCCATGCGCTTGCGCACCGGCGCGACCTTCCCCCGGTCTGGGATCCCGGCCAAGGCATTCGCGCCACCGTGATCGGAGCTGCACAATTTTCAGTGCAGATCAGCGGCAACACCGATTCTGATCGCCGATCCCGCCAAGCTGCCGTTGCAGAACCTGCCCGTGCTGGCCTGCAATCTGAGTCCCCGTGGCGACATTGCCATCGAAGCGGTCGCCGCCGAAGTGCGGGGGGCCCTGGCGCGGGCGGATTTCGAGGAAGGCGAAAGCCCGGTAGCGCTGTCGTTCCCCTGGCAAGGGGAGCCCTCGCATGGGCGCCTGCACGCGGTCGCGGCCGGCATTTGCGCCGCACTGCCGCGCACGCTCGAGGAGCAACTGCCGCTGGTGCTGCTGATCGATGGGGATGTCGGCAAGAGTCTCGGCCGCGTCATCCGGCACGAGATCGACGCCCGCGCCGACGTGATCGCAATCGACGGCGTGCAGCTCGAGGAGTTCGATTACGTCGATATCGGCAACATCATCGAGCTCACCAACGTGGTGCCGATCATCATCAAGTCGCTATTGTTCAAGTGAGCGCCGCAACCCCAATTCGCTTTTTTGCATGACAACGCGAGCTGACAATCGGCGTCATTCGGGCCGATGGACCCCGGACTTCCGGGGGAGAGTCCCCGCGCTGTCTTCTGCCGCGGATGCACACAGTCCTTGAAGTCGGCGTACCCCTTCCAAGCCGGCTCAATCGGATCGCAGCCTGGACGCGGCGCATAGATCGATGGTTCCGTGATCTGCATGGCCGGAATGTAGCGCGGACAATTCGGAAAGATCGCGTGCGCCATCACCCGCACGATGATTTGGGCACCGACGGTTTCGCCGAGCAAGGGATCATTCCGCCGTACGGCGGCCCGGCCATTGACGCGCAGCCGACGGGGCTTGTCGTGCAGCGCAATGAACAGAAGCCCGATCTCGGGATTAACGGTGAGATTTCCCAGACTCTTGAACATGCCATTGCCGTCGTAATCCGGGAATGCGAGCTCGGACGGACCGGTCAGGCGCACGAATCCCGGCAGCCCCCCCTTGAACGAGCAGTCCGGGCGTCCCTCTCCGTCCGCGCTGGCCAAGAAAAAATAGGGAAGGCTCTCGATGAAGGCCTTGTCGTCGTCGGTAAAGGCGGTGCGCGCGAGCTTCTCTTCAAGGCGGTCGGCGATGCGGCGGCTGTCGAATTGGTCCTGCAGCAGGCGATTGCCGTAGTGATAAAGCATCGAATGCGAGGATGTCATGCACACCTCCTGAAGGTCACGTCGCTTTCGCAGCGCGGCCATACATTCCTACCGTCACGATGGAATAGAGTGTACGTCCATGCGTCTGCGAACAACCAGCACAAAGAGGAAGCCCCATGGCCGCCAAGCAAAGGCCCGTGCCCGCAAGCAAGATGCCGCCGGCGCGGGTCGCCGTTCTGGCCGAAAGCAAGCTCACGTCCGAACAGCAGGCGCTGCTCGAACTCGATCCGCTCGGGACCGCGCGGCGGAAGCGCTGCTATCGGGGGACCATTCGCCGTCTTCCTGCATGCGCCGGCATTCGGCGAGCTCGCTCAGCAACTCGGAGGACACTGCCGCTACAAGACGGGCGTGCCGCCGCGGCTCTCCGAGTTCGCGATCCTCGTCACTGCAAAACTGTGGCGCGCCCAATACGAATGGTTTGCCCACGTGCCGCAAGCCGAACGTGCCGGGATCAGCAAGGAGACCATCCGCGAGCTGCGTCAGGGAAAGCAGCTGAAAACGGCCACGAAGGAGGAGCGCGCGATCTACGACTTCATCCAGGAGCTGTACCGGTCGCGGCGCGTCAGCGACAGAAACTTCAAACGTGTCAAGGACATTCTCGGCGAAGCCGCAACCGTCGAACTCGTCGGCATTCTCGGTTATTACGTATTGATCTCCATGGTCCTCAACGTATTTCGCATGCCGCTGCCGGCGGGCGAGCCGCTGCCGTTCAGCGAAGGAGTAGGACCAGGACCGAGGTATCTGTCAGGCGTCCGCTAGTCGACCGATATTCCCGCAAAAAATGCCCGCTGAGCGACCGGGCCGCGAATACCACATCCTTCGCCGTGTGGTACTATGCGTTTTGCACTTGGCAGAGGGGTCGACCATGACCAGTCGAGGATTGATCGTATTTGCAGCCGCTAGCGCAATCGCCGGCGGATCGTGGCTCGTCGGCGCGAGCATCGTCACTGCACAGCAACAAACCCCGCCCTATACGCCGCCCACCGAAGCGGTCCCGCCGATCGGGCCGATGGATCCGAAGCTGCAGGCGATACCGCTTGCGAGCGGCAAGAAAATGCACTTGCTGCCGGCGACGCTGGAAACCACGCAATGGGGCTGGTTCGACAACGCCCAGCCGCCGGTGCTGCGCATCAATGCCGGCGACACCGTCGTGCTCGAGACGATGATGCACAGCCACAACCAGGTCGTGCCCGGCACCACCATCGAGCAGATCAAGAAGCTGCGTACCGACCATCCCGGCCGCGGACCGCACACCGTCACCGGGCCGATCTACGTCGAAGGTGCCGAGCCCGGCGACGTGCTCAAGGTGACGATCAACAAGATCGTGCCGCGCGCCTACGCGACCAACTTCAACGTGCCGGGCATGTTCGGCCAGTTCCCGAAGGAATATCAGGACGGCCAGGTGAAGTATCTGTACCTCGATCTGGACAAGAAGGTCACCGAGTTCCTGCCCGGCGTCGTGATTCCGCTGCGGCCGTTCCCGGGCACGCTCGGCGTCGCGCGCAAGGATCCCGGCCGCTACAGCACGCGTTCCGCCCGGTGAATATGCCGGCAACATGGATATTCGCGATCTCACCGAGGGCACGACGCTCTATGTGCCGGTGCATGTGCGCGGCGCGTTGCTGTGGACCGGCGATTCCCATGCCGCGCAGGGCAACGGCGAAGTCAACCTTACCGCGGTCGAGACCGCCTACCGGGAAATCAACCTCACGATCGACGTGATCAAGGGCAAGCCGCTCGATCAGCCGCGCATCGAGACGCCGAACGTCCTGGATCACGATGGGCTTCGACCAGGATCTCAACAAGGCGTGGGACCAGGCCAAGGCGCAGACCGTCAAGTTCCTCGCCGAGCAGCGCAATGTATCCGGCCGATCAGGCGGCGAAGCTGATGACGACCGTCTCGGATTGCCGCGTGTCGCAGGTCGTCAACGTCAAGAAGGGCATCCACTGCCTCAATCCCGAAGAATGTGCAGGCGCGCGAGGACATGGAGCGCCCGACCAAGGAAACGGCGAAATACTTCGTGTCGCATGTGAAGGACGCGGACCTGAACAAGGCGATGGACGACGCCTCGATGGGCATGATCAAGTGGCTCGAGAACGCCAAGAAGATCGCGCGCCTCGATGCCTATGGGCTGGCCAGCGTGGCGATGGATTGCCGCGTCGGCGCGATCTCCGACGCCGAGAAGAACGTGCACTGCCTGATTCCGAAAAGCATCTTCGTTGCCAAGCGGTGATCCTGCCGCATGCCGGACTCGATGCCGGGCGCGCGGGCGATCCGGCCGGCGCGCCCTGTGCTTTGTCGTCAGCCGTCCTCGGCACGCTGTGTGTCTGGCCAGGCCGCTGCCTGCGCAAAACATGCGCCTGGTCGCCACGACCAGCGATCTTGCGAGCCTGGCGCGAGCGGTGACCGGCGACCTCGCGCAGGTCGACAGCATCATTCCGCCGGCCACCGATCCCGAGGCCTTCGAGCCGCGGCCTTCCGACCTCGCCAAGCTCAAGGGCGCGGCGATCGTCGTGCGTGTCGGGCTCGGCTATGATCACTGGCTCGACAAGCTGCTGCAACGGCATGGGGATGCGGCCGTCAATCGCGGGGGCGAGGGTTACGTCGACGCCTCCGTCGGCATCCCGCTGCTCGAGGTGAAGGGCCGCAGCCTCGATGCGACCGGCCGGGATGGCCACGCCCACGGTCTCGCCAACCCGCACTACTGGCTCGATCCGGTCAATGCCGAGGTCATCACCGGCGGAATTGCCGAAGCGCTGATCCGCGTCATGCCTGAATTGACCGAGAAGATCATTGCCAATCGGGATGAATTTCTCGGCCGGCTCAAGGTCCGCCTTGCCGAGTGGGAACGGCTGCTGGCGCCCCATCGCGCCGCGCGCCTCATCGCCTATCACAATACCTGGCCGTATTTCGCGCGGCGCTTCCGCCTGGATATCGTCGATGTGATCGAGGTCAAGGAAGGCGTGAGCCCGAGCCCGGCGCGGCTTGCCAAGCTCGCCGCGTTGATCCGCAAGCAAAATGTGCGCGTCATCCTGCACGAGCCGTTCGAACCGGAAGAGGCATCCCAGTTGCTGGCTCGCCGCACCGGTGCGGTCGTGCTCAAGCTCGCGCCGTCGGTCGGCAGCCTGCCGGAGGCCGTCCACTATCTCGCCCTGTTCGATTATAATGTCGGTGCCTTGGCGCGGACGCTGTCAGGCGACAGCGAACTGAGCGATCCATGCTGGAGGATGTCCTCGCATTCGCGGCACTGCCGCTTGCTGCCGCTGTGGTATTCACCGGCATCCACACTTGGCTCGGCCTGCAGGTGCTGCGGCGCAACGTGGTGTTCGCCGATCTTGCGCTCGCGCAGGTTTCCGCTCTCGGCGCGACTGTCGCTGTGGTCGCGGGGCACGCGATTTCGAGCACCGCCGGCTATGCCTATACCTTGCTGTTCACGGCGATCGGCGCGCTGCTGCTGACCGCGAGCCGCGGCCTCGCCCGCAGCGTGCGGCAGGAGGCCTTCATCGGCGTCCTCTATGTCGCCGCGACCGCCGCCACCGTGCTGGTGGTCGATCGCTCCCCGCAAGGGGCCGAGCACGTCAAGAAAATGCTGGTGGGCGGCATTCTGTCGGTCACCGCGGAAGAAGTCGTAAAAATCGCTGTGCTCTACGCTGCCATCGGCTTGGTGCACTGGCTGTGCGGCGACCGTTGCTGGCGGCAGCCGACGATACGGGCGCGAATCGGGCGGCCGCAACACCGTCTTCTGGGACCTTGTCTTCTACCTGTCCTTCGGCGTGGTCGTGACCTCCTCGGTCGGGGTCGCCGGCGTGTTGCTGGTATTCTGCTTCCTCATTGTACCGGCTCTGATCGGAACCCTGTTTTCATCGCACATCGGCGCGGCGCTGCTGATCGGTTGGGTCGCGGGCGCTGTTGCCAGCGCTGCCGGCATATTCGGGTCCTTCCTGCTCGATGCGCCGACCGGCGCCGTCACGGTCGTCGCTTTCGCGGCAACGCTGGTGATTGCCGGGGGCTTGCGCGCTTTCATGACCGG
>CAWHPT010000004.1:0-27210 GCA_963831225.1 uncultured Alphaproteobacteria bacterium | reverse complement strand
TTTTTGCTTGGTTCAGTTACGTCGTGCTTAGATCGTTGATCTTCGATCGCGCAACCCAATAGGCCGGCATGCTGCACTCCCTGACCGGTGAACCAACCAGTTCGTCATTGCCGGGCTTGACCAAGTCAAGCCCGGGGTTGACGCATGTGGCTAGGCAACGTCGAGCCGAACTCATTGGAGCATGCTCTTAGGATGGCCCGCAAACTAATCGACATCTCGGTTCCACTGGAGAACAGCGCCGCCGCCGATCCGCCGGGCTACGGGCCGAGCATCGATTATTTCACCCACCGCCAGACCGCGGCCGACGTCGTCAAGTTCGTTCCCGGTCTGCGCGAGGAAGACCTGCCGGACGCAGAGGGCTGGGCGATCGAATGGATCAGGCTTTCGACCCACAACACCACGCACCTCGATGCCCCCTGGCATTTCGCCTCGACCATGGACCGCGGCCGGCGCGCCATCACCATCGACGAGGTGCCGCTGGAATGGTGTTTGCAACCCGGCGTCAAGCTCGACTTCCGCCATCTTGCCGACGGTTACGTTGCGACTGCACGCGACGTCGAGGCCGAGCTCGATCGCATCGGCCATCAACTCGCCCCGCTCGAGATCGTGGTGGTGAACACCAGCGCGGGCGGCGCCTATGGAAAGCCGGATTACGTCGCCAGGGGCTGCGGCATGGGGCGCGAGGCAACGCTGTACCTGCTCGAGCGCGGCGTGCGCGTGACCGGCACCGACGGCTGGAGCTGGGATGCGCCGTTCGTCCACACCCAGGCGAAATATCTCGCCACCGGCGACGCCAGCCTGATCTGGGAAGGCCACAAAGCCGGCCGCGAGATCGGCTATTGCCACATCGAGAAGCTGCACAATCTCGAAGCGCTGCCGGCCAGGGGCTTCACCGTGAGCTGTTTCCCGGTCAAGGTGCGCGGCGGATCGGCCGGCTGGACGCGCGCAGTTGCTATCATTGATGAGTAGGTCCCTCGGCTGTCATCGTCCGCGTAAGCGGACGATCCAGTAATCACCGAACGGGGTGAGAGGCACCGCTTCGGCGCCGCGATGCCTTATGCCACGTCTCCGCAAGGTTGACCGTATTTTGCGCCGCTTCTAGCATGCCCCGCTTCTAGCATCGGCGCCTATGGTCGATCCGGAAGCCGGACCACACAACAGGGAGGATGATGCGTGGACAGACGAAGCTTCGTCGTTGGCAGCGCTGCAACCGCGGCGGCGCTTGCAGCCGTGCCGGCTGGCGCGCAGGAGAGCTATCCCTCGCGGCCGGTCACCTTGGTCAATCCGTTCCCGCCCGGCGGGGCCGTGGACGTGGTGGCCCGTCCGCTCGCCGCCGTGCTCGAGCCCATCATCAAGCAACCCGCCGTGATCGAGACCAAGGCCGGCGCGGCCGGCCAGGTCGGCGCTCAGTTCGCGGCCAGCGCAAAGCCGGATGGCTACACGCTGCTCATGCACATCGTGTCGATCTCGGGCTTCGCCGAGGTCGACAAGCTGTTCGGACGGCCGGCAAAGTTCACGCGCGACGACTTCATTCCGATCGCACGGTTCATCGCCGATCCGATGGTCCTGGTCGTCAACGACAAGCAACCTCACAAATCGCTCGAGGAGCTCGTCGACGACGCCAGGAAGCGGCCGAATGAGCTGCTCTTCAGCTCGTCCGGACTTTACGGCGCATTGCATCTGCCCACCGCCCTGTTCATGAAGGCGGCCGGCATCCAGATGCGGCATCTGCCGACGGCGGGGGGCGGCCCGGCACTCACCGCGATCCTCGGCAACAACTCGCAGGTCCTGGTATCCTCGATCGCCGCCGCCAATGCCCAGATGAAAGCCGGCAAGCTGCGGCCGCTCGCCGGGTTCGGCGCGCAGCGTGCGCCGGCAATGCCCGAGGTGCCGACGATGAAGGAGCTCGGCTACAACATCGAGTTCTATCTATGGGTCGGCCTGTTTGCGCCCAAGGGGACGCCGGCGGCCGTCATCTCGACCTTGCGGGAGGCCGCGAAAAAGGCGGCGGCGGACGACAAGTTCAAGCAGGCCATGACCAATCTCGGCCAGGACGTCGCCTACCTGGATCAGGCCGAGTTCAAGACGTTCTGGGACGCCGATGCCAAGCGTGTCGAAGACGCAGTGCGATCGATCGGCAAGATAGAGGGATAGCGCCGAGGCGTTCGAGACCATTCGCGGCGCACCCGACAGCTCGACTCCGTATGGCGGATCAGCGAAAGCGTATCCGCCATTCCTCGACCAGCGGCGGTGAGTTGCGGCGAAGGGCTCAATCCGCGCTGCGACTGCCCGAGCGCCGAGGCAAAAGGAACGTCCGTGACTTTGCGCAGCGACCATGTTGCCGGCGGCGCGTTCTTCGCCCTGGGCATCGTGGTGTTCGCGATCAGCGGCGACCTGCCGTTCGGCACGCTGTCGGCGCCGGGCGCGGGCATGATGCCGAAGCTGATGGCCGGCCTGATGATGGCCTTCGCGCTTGCAGTCATTGCCGGCGGCGCCTGCGAGCCCGGCGCTTGCGCAGATCGATTGGAGCGACCGCGGCCACGCCGCGTGTGTGGTTCTGATCACGGCGGCCGCGGCCGTGCTGTATCGGCCGCTCGGCTTTCTGATCACCATGAGCCTGCTCCTGTTCTCCCTGCTCGTTCTCGGCGAGCGCCGCAATGTCCTCATCGCCGCCGCCTATAGCGTTTCGCTGACGCTGTTCGCCTATTGGCTGTTCGGCAAAGCGCTCAAGTCCCCGCTCGAGCGCGGCCTGCTCTGGTTCTGACGCCAGTGGAAACCTTCGACAGCCTGCTGCTCGGGTTCTCGGTCGCGCTGCGGCCGGATGTCTTGTGGTACGCGTTTCTCGGCTGTCTCGTCGGCACGCTGGTCGGAATGCTGCCCGGCGTCGGCCCGCTCGCCGGCATCAGCATTCTGCTGCCGCTGACCTTCGGGCTCGACGCGACCAAGGCGATCGTGATGCTGGCCGGCATCTATTACGGCTCGCAATACGGTGGCTCGACCACGTCGATCCTGCTGCGGATTCCCGGGCGAAGCCGCCTCGGTCATGACCTGCATCGACGGTCATGCGATGGCCAAGCAGGGTCGGGCGGGCGCTGCTCTGTTCATTGCTGCAGTGGGCTCGTTCGTCGCGGGCACGTTCGGCGTGATCGTGCTCACCTTGATCGCGCCACCGCTCGCCACGCTTGCCCTGCGGTTCGGGCCGCCGGAATACACCGCGCTGCTCGTGCTCGGGCTGATCTTCCTCGCCTACATGTCGACGACTTCGCTGGTCCGCACCCTCTTGATGGCGACTTTCGGGCTGCTGCTCGGCACCATCGGCATCGACGTGATGACCGGTCACTTCCGCTTCAGCTTCAACATCGCCGAGCTCGGCGATGGCATCGGCATCGTGCCCGTGGCGGTCGGGCTGTTCGGCATCGGTGAGATCCTGGCGACGCCGAGCCATCAAATCACCAGCCAGGTCGCCCGGCCGAAATTGCGTGAGCTGTGGCCTTCCCGCCGCGAGTGGCGCGAATTGGCGATGCCGGTGGCGCGCGGCTCCGTGCTCGGCTTTCTCATCGGCATCATCCCCGGTTCTGCCCACATCATCTCCAGCTTCATGTCCTATGCGTTGGAACGGCGCGTGTCGAAGCATCCGGAGCAATTCGGCCACGGCGCGGTTGCCGGCGTGGCCGGGCCGGAGTCGGCCAACAATGCAGCCTCCACCGGCGCGTTCGTGCCCATGCTGGCGCTTGGAATACCGACCGGCCCGGTCACGGCGGTGCTGATGGCGGCGCTTTTGATTCACGGCGTTCCGCCCGGGCCGACGCTCGTGAACGACCATCCCAACGTTTTCTGGGGCTTCGTCGCATCGATGTATGTCGGCAACCTGATGCTGCTCGCACTCAATCTCCCGCTCGTCGGGGTGTTCGTGAACCTCCTGCGCATCCCCTACGTCTATCTTTATCCCGTCATCATCATGTTCTGCGTGATCGGGGTCTACGAAGTGAATCATTCGATCGTCGACGTTTGGATCATGCTGATCATGGGAGTGGTCGGCTATGGCTTGCGCAAGTTCGGGCTCGACCCGGCGCCACTGGTGCTCGGGCTGGTGATCGCGCCGACCTTGGAAATGAGCCTGCGCCAGTCGCTGATCATGTCGAACGGAAACTGGACCATCTTTTTTCAGCGCCCGATTGCTTTTGCGCTCCTCATCGTGTGTGGTGCGCTGCTGGCGCTCGCGTCGCTGGCACTTCTTCGCAGGCGCAAGGATTGGCGCAGCAAGCTTGCCGAGGCGGAAGCAGGCCAACAGGCTGAATGAGCAGGGTTCCACCTGCCCGATACCGCTCGAATCCGATAAGTCCGATCGGCTAATCTGCAGCCGATCCCTACGCGGAGCCGAATCCATCACATGACCGGATTGCTCGTCGGAAAGTGCCGGAGCTGTGACGCTCCGGTCTCCTATTTCTCCCGCGCGTGCCCGAGCTGCTTTGCATCGAACCAGCCCAACCCGGTCACGATGCTCACAGTGCTGGCCGTGGCGATAGTCGTGGGCGCGACGATCGCGCTCGGGGTGCAAGCCTTTCGCAGCGCGCCAACGCAGCCGAAAGCTGAGAGCGCCGCGACCACGCCCGGGCAGGCTAAGGACGCGGACTCGGATTACGGCTGGATCGTGCAGGCGATGGCAGAGTGCGAGGTAACAGCCAAGCAGAAGCCGGATACCATGCATTTCCTGATCGTGCCGGTCGCGGCTACGGGAGTCCTGCTTCCGGGCTGGTCGCCGCAGCCGATCAGCACGATCGGCAGCGCCGCGGCGCTGCTGACCTCGACCGATGCCATGATCGGGCTGCGAAACAAGATGCTGGCCCTCTATCAGAAACCGCTGACCTTTGCGATCTCCGATCCCGCTACGCAAACCGTGTTCAAGTGGAAGCCGGCAATCGGGGTCAGCTCGCTCACCAAACCGGATACCGGCCTGGCCAGTCTGACACTGGGGTTCGAAATTCCGGACGTCGCCAAGGAAATCGAATGGGGCCCCACCATCAATATCAGCAAAGGGACCTGCTATTGGATCAATCCGATCATTCGCGCCGGCAGTCGCAGCGGGTGAAACGGCTCAAGCCCACAGCCGTTCCTTCTCGAGGCCCTTATAGAGGTCGGCGACATACTCGCCGTAGCCGTTGAACAACAAGGTGGGCCGGCGCTCGTTGAGCCCGATCAACTCCTCGGTTGCCTGGCTCCAGCGCAGATGCGCGACCTGCGGATTGACGTTGGCCCAGAACCCGTATTCTCCTCCCTGCAGCGCCTCCCAATAGCTCTTCGGCCGCTGGTCGGTGAAGTTGAAACGAACGATCGATTTTATCGATTTGAAGCCGTACTTCCACGGCACCGCAAGCCGCAGCGGGGCGCCCTGCTGCTTCGACACCGGCTTGCCATATGCACCGGTGACGAGGAACGCAAGCTCGTTCCCGGCTTCCGCGATGGTCAGTCCCTCGACATAGGGCCACGGATACCAGGTCTGCCGCTGACCGGGTGCCACCGACGGGTCCAGGAAGGTTTCCATCCGTACATATTTTGCGGAAGACAATGGCTTGGCCAGGTCCAGCAGCTTGGCGAGAGGGAAGCCGCCCCAAGGTATCGCCATCGACCATGCCTCGACGCAGCGATGGCGATAGAGCCGTTCCTCGAGCGGCATCCTGCGAATGAGATCGTCGAGACCGATCTCGAACGCCTTCTCGACCATGCCGTCGATCTTGACCGTCCAGGGCCGTAGCTTGAGTGCCTGCGCCGCCTTGGTGATGGTCTTGGTGGACCCGAATTCGTAGAAATTATTGTAGTTGGTGTTGACCTTCTCGTCGGTGATCGGGCGGTCGAGCGTGAACTTTTCATTCCGCGTGAGAGGATAAAGATCCCTGGTGGGATCCTGCAGGTCGGCTACCCGCTGGGCGCGCGCCGGCTCCGACGTCAGCGAAAGTGCCGCGGCGCCGGCCGCCGCCAAAAAGGTGCGGCGATCGAGAAAAATGGACTCGGGCGTTGCGAGATGCTCTGGGATCTCCCATCCGCGCCGGCGAATGACGTGCATGGATGTCCTCCGGATCTGGGAATTGTTCGATACGCCGCCAGCCGCTCGCGGGCAAGTCACGGCTGCGGCAGACCGACGTGACCGCCGGCGTCAGATCACTGCACGCAAGGCCAGATGAGCACCCAGCACCAGCGAGCCAGCGAAGAAGCAGAGCCGGAACGTTTCGGCACGCACCCGCACCCGTACCCAACGACCCAGCAGCATGCCGATCAGCGCCGGAACCACAACGAGCAGCGAGGCCGCCGCCAGCGAGGGATGCAGAGTGCCGTCCTGCACGAGCAACACTCCCAGCGCCAATGTCGAGACCGTGAAAGACAGCCCCAGCACCTGCACCAGATCGTCATTTTCGAGCCCGAGCGCCTGCAGGTAGGGTACCGATGGGATCATGTAGACGCCCGTCGCCGCGGTCACGACGCCGGTCGTCATCCCGATCACGGGCGAAAGCCAGGGCTCCAGCCGGGCCGGTACCGACAGCTCAATGGATGTCAGCCCGAGCGTTCCATAGACCGCGAGCACAATTCCAAGGCCGATCTGGGCCCAGGACCCGCCGTCGGCGGTGAGAAGTCCGGCCCCGGCCCATGTGCCCGCGCAAATGCCGAGCAGCAGCGGCCACACGCGCCTGAACAGCACCGCAAATCGTCCGCCCGCCGCCTGCCAGACATTGGTCACGAATGCCGGCACAACCAGGAGCGCGGCGGCCTGCGCCGGCGCCATCATCAGAGCGAGCAGACCGATCGCGACGGTCGGAAGTCCGAGACCGATCACCCCCTTCACCAATCCAGCGAGCGCGAATGCCAGCGAAGCAAAGGCGAGGACGGAGACCGGCTCGTTCATGCCCCGCTTATAGCAGGCAGGCCACGAGCCCCGCTTCGGATGTGGCGAACACAGGCTTCGGCGGCACGGAAGACGGACGACGGAGAACGGACGACGGAGAATGGACGACGGATGCCCGTTCATGCATCTCAATCGTCCGTCCTCTGTCGTCCGTCCTCCGTCCTCCGCTTACGCTGCCGCTGACTTTCGTGCAGCCACGATCTGATCGGCGTTCCGGCCGGCAAGCTCGGCCATGTGATCGAACTTGAAGGTGAAGCTGCCGACGCCGGCGGTGGCAGAGCGCACTTCCACGATCAGGTCGCCGATCTCCAATTCGGGCATCTGCACCCGCACGGTGTCCCATCCGTCCCATCCCTCGCGCGTATCGAAGCCGAGGATCTGGCCGCGCCGCCCCGACATGAGCGCGTTCATCTTGGCGGTGGCTTCCGAAGGGCAGACGATCTCCACCTGATAGATCGGCTCCAGCAGGACCGGCTGACACTGCGGTAGACCCTCGACCAGACCGATGCGTCCTGCCGTGCGGAACGCCATGTCGGAGGAATCGACGGTGTGATACGAGCCGTCGATGAGCTTGACCGCAACATCGACCACCGGGAAGCCGAGCGGGCCGTGCTTGAGCGCGTCGATGACGCCCTCTTCCACCGAGGGGATGTAGTTGCGCGGCACCACGCCTCCCTTGATCTCTTCGGCGAAGGTGAATCCCGAGCCGCGCGGCAACGGCTTGATGTCCAGCACCACGTCGCCGAACTGGCCATGGCCTCCCGACTGCTTCTTGTGCCGGCCGCGCTGAACGATGCCTTTCTTGATGGTCTCGCGGTAACCGACCGTGGGCTTGTTCGAGACGGTGGCAACTCCGAAGCGGTCGGACAACCGCTCCGTGGCGACCCGCAACTGCATCTCGCCCTGCCCCCACAGCACCACTTCGTGCGCCTCCGCATTGTGGACGACCGTGATCGAGGGGTCCTCCTCGAGCAGCTTTGTGAGGGCCTGGCCGAGCTTGACGTCGTCCTTGCGTTCCTTGGCGGTGACGGCAATGGCGAGCACCGGCGCGTAGGTCGCGACCTTGGCAACCGGCCGATGCGCCTGCTTGCCCGCGGTCACGGTGTCACCGGTTGCGGCGTGGTCGAGCTTGCCGAATGCAACCGTTTCGCCGGCCTGCGCCGCGCCGCGCTTTTCGGTGGCCTGGCCGAGCAGCTTGAACACCCCGGCGACCCGACCGGCGTCGCGCTCCGGGCTGATGAAGGTCGTGCTGTCCGCAACCTGACCATTGAGGACGCGGGCAATCGACATTTTCCCGCCGTGCGAGGTGTGAAGCGTCTTCAGCACGTAGGCGACCGGATCGTTGCCCGTCTTGACGCCCAGCCGATTTGCAGTCTCGACGATGCCGGGCGTTTCGTGGCGCAACGCCTTCATCAGCCGCAACACCCCGTTGGTGCGTGTTGCCGAGCCCATGAGCACCGGACAGACCAGATTTTCTCGCAGCTCCTTGGAGAGATCGTCGAAAATCTTGTCACGCGGCGGCTGAATGTCTTCCAGCAGCTGCTCCATCAACTGATCGTCGTGATCAGCCAACGTCTCCAGCATGGAGAAGCGTGCGGTTTTCTCCTGGTCGAGGGCATCGCCTTCGAGCGGAATAACCTCCGAGGGTGCATGCTCCTTGTAGACGAACGCGCGTTCGAGCGCGAGATCGACAAAGCCGGTGATGATCTCGCCGGAGAAGGTCGGGATCTGCCGCAACAGCAACTTGCTGCGCGACGCGGGCTGGAGCACCCGCAACACCTCGTGGATGGTCGAGTCCGCCTTGTCGATCTTGTTGACGAACAGGAAGCGCGGAATCTTCTGCTCCTCGAGCTCGCGCAAGATGAGCTGGAGTTGCGGAACCTTCTTCTCATCGAGCTCACAGACCACGACCGCGGCGTCGACGGCAGGCAGCGCCGCGCGCATGTCGTGGACGAACTCGACGGAGCCGGGACAATCGACGAAGCTGTAGTCATCGCCCATGAAATTGGTGGTGGCGACGGAGATCTCGACGCTCATCCTGTGATGTCGCGCCTCCTGGCTGGCGTCGCCGACGGTGTTGCCTGCCTCGATCGTGCCCTGGCGCGCAATGGTGCCGGTGCGGGCGAGGATAGCTTCGAGCAGCGTGGTCTTGCCGCTCTGGAACGGGCCCACCAGCGCGATGCACCGTGGACCCGAAGCTCGTGTGCCGTTCTGTGCCATCTTCCGCCTCCCTCGCTCACTCGAGACGCGGCCTTCTCGGAACCGGGGCCGTATATCTATCGTTTCAGGCAACGGGGGGGATTGGCAAGAGGTGAGCGCTTATGGCGCACCTGCTCCGCGGCCGCCTTGACCCCGCCACAGGAACAGCCCAATGGCAAGTCGCGCGTGACGGTCGCAGAGGAGAACCCGGCGATGCGCTGGTGCTGGTCGTGGCCTGTTGCAGCTTTCATCATCCTGGCACCGCTCCCTTCCGGCAGTCCCGAGCAGGCAGCGGCCGATATCGCAGTGGCGCGACCGACGCCGCCCCTGGCCGCGCGCAAACCGGTTCGCCTGACCAACCACGGGATTGCGCGGGTCGACGACTATGCCTGGCTCCGGGATCCGAACTGGCGAAAGGTGATTCAGGATCCATCTGAGCTCGCGCCCGAAATTCGCGCCCATATCGACGCCGAGAATGGCTATGCGGAAGCCGTGCTTGCGCCGCTCTCCGATCTGCGGGCCAGGCTGATCGCGGAGATGAAGGGACGGATCGAGCAGGACGAATCCGGAGTTCCCTCGCCGGACGGGCCATATGCGTACTGGCGAAAATTCCTGCCCGGGGCGGAGCATCCGCGGATCGTGCGCGCACCGCGAGCCGGCGGCGCCGAGCAACTCTTGCTCGACGGCCCCAGGCTCGCCGTCGGGAAACCCTACTTCTCCTTCGGCGAAACCCATCACAGCCCGGACCACCGCCTCTACGCCTATACGGTCGACGAAACCGGTTCCGAAACCTACGACTTGCGCATCCGCAATATCCGGTCGGGGCGCGACCTGCCGGACGTCATTTCCGAGGTTGCTTCGTTTGCATGGGCGCAGGACAGCCGGACGCTGTTCTATGTGCGGCTCGACGAGGATCACCGGCCGCGCTTCGTCTACCGGCATCGCCTGGGGACCGATCCCGCGAACGATGCCCTGGTCTACGAAGAGAAGGACCTCGGCTTCGAGGTAACGGTCAGCAGCACGCGCACCCGACGGTTCGTGGTGATCTCGACAGTGGGCGGCGATACCTCCGAGGAGTGGTTGATCGACGCCGCGCATCCAGAGTCGGCTCCGGTGCTGGTCGCCGCGCGCGAGCCCAACATCCGCTATGATCTCGACGACTGGGGCGATCGCCTCGTGATCCGTACCAATGCCGACGGCGCCGCCGACTTCAAGATCGTCACCGCGCCCACGTCGGCGCCCGGCCGGGAGAACTGGCGCGATCTGATTGCGCACCAGGACGGCAGGCGGATCGTCGAATCGGTCGCTTTGGCCGACCACCTGGTCAGGGTCGAGCGCGAAGACGGCTTGGAACGGGTGGTGGTGCATCGCCAATCGGACGGCAGCGAGCACGTCGTCACCTTCGGGGAGGAGGCCTATTCCGTTCGGCTCGATCTTCCCTACGAGTTCGCCACGCGCACCATTCGCTTCGAGTATTCCTCGCCGGCGACACCGAAGCAGAACCTATGACTACGATGTGGAGAGCCGTCGACGCGTGTTGCGCAAGCAGCAGAAAGTCCCGAGCGGCCATGATCCAGCCGCCTATGTGGTGCGGCGGCTTCATGCCACGACTGCCGACAATGAGCAGGTGCCGATCACGCTGTTGCACCGCAATGACCTGAAGCTCGATGGTTCGGCCCCGCTCTTTCTGGAAGGCTATGGCGCCTATTCCTTCATTTTTCCAGCTGCGTTCGACTCCAGCCTGCTGCCGCTGGTGGACCGCGGGTTCGTCTACGCCATTGCGCATGTCCGCGGCGGGTCGGAAAAAGGCGAGCGCTGGCGCAATGCCGGGCGGCTCGCGCAACAAGGTCAACTCGTTCAAGGATTTCATCGCAGTCGCCGAGCACCTGATCGACGCCGGCTATACCTCAGCCGGGCGGATCGTCGCGCGGGGGGATTCAGCCGGCGGCATGCTGGTCGGTGCGGTCGCCAACATGCGGCCCGACCTGTTCGCCGGCATCATCGCGCGCGTTCCATATGTCGACACGCTCAACACCCTGCTCGACGAAAGCCTGCCGTTGACCGTGGGCGATTTCCCCGAGTTCGGAAACCCATTGGAGGACGTCGCCGTCTATCGCAACGTGGCAAGCTATGCGCCTTATGAGAACGTCGCGACCCAGGCTTACCCGCACATGCTGGTCACTGCCGGGACGAGCGATCCTCGCGTGCAATATTGGGAGCCGGCGAAATGGGTTGCAAAGGTTAGGGCGATGAAGACCAATGATGCCCGTATTCTGCTGATCACGCGCATCTCGGCAGGGCATTTCGGCGCCGCCGGCCGGTTCGAAGGGCTCGAAGAACTGGGAGCGATTCAGGCTTTCGCGCTGGATGCGACGGGTATGCACTGGTCCAACGAAGCAGCGCCGCGCGATATCTCACCTGCCGGGCGGACCATTAGCCCGAACGTTGCGCCCATTCCCGCGCCGGCGGCGACACCGCTGCCGAGCACAATTGAGCCGCGGCAAGCCCGTTAGCGCACCGGCCACAGGCTGAGATCGGCGACACCGAGAGCGATATTGATGCCGACCTGGCCCGACACCGACACGGGCTGGAGCGCAATGGTACGGTTGGAGCCGCCGACGAGAACATTGGCGCCGAGGCTCTGCGCCGCCACCGGTCCGGGCGATGCAACAACCACCGCCAAGATGGCGGCTCCGATCGCCTCACGAAACATCAAACCCTCCCTTTGAGCTCGACCAGGTTATTGCAAATTTCCGCAGAATCGCTGGATGCGCCGGCAGGCCTCCTCCACGTCCTCGGTCTTGGTTGCATAGGAGATGCGAAATGCCGGCCCGAAGCCGAACGGCGTTCCCTGCACCACTGCTACGCCCTCCGCCTCCAACAGCTCGGTCACGAAATCTTCGTCGGTGACGAGCTTGTTGCCGGTCGGCGCGATCCTGCCGATGGTGCCGGCGCAGGACGGATAGACGTAGAACGCGCCTTCCGGTTTTGGACAGTGGATGCCGCGAGCCTGGTTGAGCATCGACACGCAGAGATCGCGACGCTCCTTGAATATGGCATTGTGCGCGGCAATGAAATCCTGGGGGCCGTCGAGAGCCTCGACCGACGCCCACTGTGACACCGCGGTCGGGTTGGACGTCGACTGCGACTGGATCATCGCCATCGCCTTGATCAGCGCCTCGGGCCCACCGGCATAGCCGATGCGCCATCCTGTCATGCAATAGGCCTTTGACACTCCATTCACGGTGAGCGTTCGCTCGTACAGCGCCGGCTCGATTTGCGCCGGAGTGGTGAACTCGAAATCGTCATAGACGAGGTGCTCGTACATGTCGTCGGTCATGACATGTAGATGCGGATGCCTGACCAGGACGTTCGTCAGCTTCTCGAGCTCCGCGCGGGTATAGGCCGCTCCAGTCGGGTTCGACGGCGAATTGAGCAGCACCCATTTCGTTTTCGGGGTGATCGCCTCATCGAGCGCGTCGGGGGTCATCTTGAACCCTGACTGGATCGTGGTCGGCACCGCCACCGGCTCGCCGCCCGCAAGCATGACCATGTCCGGATAGCTCACCCAATAGGGTGCCGGGATGATCACCTCGTCGCCCGGATCGAGCGTGGCCACGAACGCATTGTAGAGCACCTGTTTTCCGCCGGTGCCGACGATGATCTGGCTCGCCTTGTAGTCGAGCCCGTTCTCGCGCTTGAACTTGCGTGCGATCGCAGCCTTTAGCTCGGGGACACCGTCGACTGCGGTGTACTTTGCGGCTTTCCCGCCTTCGATCGCCCTGATCGCCGCGCGCTTGATGTGCTCTGGAGTATCGAAGTCGGGCTCACCCGCCCCCAGCCCGATGACGTCGCGGCCGGCAGCTTTGAGCGCGCGCGCCTTGTCCGTCACCGCGATGGTGGCGGAAGGCTTGATGCGCTCGAGCTGTTGCGCGAGGAGGCCCATTGCGAATCTCCGCTCGCCCATATCGGGGGTGCGAGCTTCCTAATGGTCCGCGCTGCGGACGGCAAGCGCAATCGTCTGTGCAGATCCGGCATGACCATCAAACCTTTGTTTGGGGTGCTCGAGATCGGACCAGGTCTTGGGATGGTCTTGGGAACATCCTTCTCCGGGACCTTGTCGTGGCGTAAACTGGAAATCTGCGGGCGAGGCAACGAACCCTCAGGCGCGAGGCGCGCGAGCGCGGGCATGATCTTTTCCCCATGCAGGATGATACAGCAACAACGTCTGCGACTGCTCAGCTCGGTAGACCACCATGCTGCTGGCCTGACTGTCATGACAAAGCCGTCGTGATGACTTATGCAACGATCCGATGATCGAAACGAGTCGGCGGGCATTCGGCGTCCACGCTGATCTGGGCACCAGCACTTGAAGCAGCGCAGGAGGAAAGCCGATGCATACGCTCTATTCCATGCAACGCTCGGGCAACAGCTACAAAGTACGGCTGGCGCTCGAGCAACTCGGGATGCCCTACCGGCTGGTCGAGGTCGACATTCTCAAGGGCGAGAGCAGGACACCGGAGTTTCTGGCCAAGAATCCCAATGGGCAGGTACCGCTGCTCGAAGTCGCTCCCGGCCGCTATCTGGCCGAATTCGAACGCCATCCTCTGGCACCTCGTCAGCAGATCACCGCTGCGGCCCGCGGACCGGTTCGATCGGGCCGAGGCGTTGCAATGGATGTTCTTCGAGCAGCACAGCATCGAGCCCAATGTCGGCGCCGCCTATTTCTGGCTGGCACTGGTCAAGGGTGGTCGCGACCTGCAGCGGCACGCGCTCGACGATTGGATGGAGGAAGGGTATCGCGCTCTTCGCGTGATGGAGAACCACCTCGAGCAGCACTCCTACTTCGTCGCCAATCGCTACTCGGTCGCGGATCTCGCGCTCTACGCCTACGCGCACCTTGCCCACCAATGCGATTACGACCTCAACCCGTTTCCGGCAATCCGCGAGTGGCTCGGACGCATTGCGGGTCAGCCCGGACATGTGCCAATGAACTGGCAGGCGGAGAAGATCGTGGCGGCGCAGTGAGTGCGAGCAGGCCGCTTGCGCCAGCCCCGACGTTGTTTTTCGTTTTTCAAAGCACCTGCGCTTTAACACTTCATTAACCAAAAAACACGAAATCACCTATATTCGTCAACGGCTCCGCCCCAGTCCGGCCGGACGCGCGCCGGTATCACCCGCGACCCTCCGGTAAATTCGTAATCTGATTCGCGGAGAGCCATATGTTCAAGGACGTTCGGTCCGGCTTCGAGCAGGAGGTCCGCCAGGCTCGGCTGCGGAATCACCGATCCAACGCTCTGGTCGAATTGATCACCACGGCCGGGCTCGCGCTGTCGACTGCGGTGGCGGTCATCGCGGTGGCGCTTGGAATCGCGCGTGCCGGCGTGGTCGGCAGCATCGTCACGGCCGACGGCGCGTCATTCGCGATTGCCCTGTTCATTGGACTGCTGCTTTCGGCAATGGGCGGGTTCACGGTCATTGGGGCGGTCGCGATGCGCGAATAAGCGACGCATACTTTCGGGCGGTGGATGGGGGAAGTCACTGCCGCGCGTCATGCGACGCGCGGCAGTGATGTCTTGCAGGGACGCTGCGTCAGTTGATCTTGATGTTCGCCGACTTGATGATCGGCCACCACTTCTCGGTCTCGGCCTTGTGATAGGCGGCGAGGCCCTCTGGCGATTGCTGATCGCGAGGCGCGATCTCGTGGCCGAGGTCGGTCAGCCGCTGCCTCACGACCGGATCAGCCAAGGCGTCCACGACCGCGCCATTGATCTTCGCGATCACATCCTTTGGCGTGCCCTTGGGGGCCCACATGCCGTGCCAGAACGGAAAGTGCAGCCCCGGCAAGCCAGCTTCGTCGATAGTCGGCACGTCGGCGGCGGCAAACCAACGCTTCTCAGTCAACACGGCGTAAGCCTTGAGATTGCCATTGCGGTAGTGCGGCAGTGTTTGCCCAGCTTCCGGACAAAACAGATCGATGGTTCCGGCGATCAAATCCTGCATCGCCGGAGCGGCCCCGCGATAAGGCACGAATTGGAAGCGGGTGCCGGTCATGTTCTGGAAATAGACCAGGCACATGTGCGCGCCACTGCCGGGGCCGATGGTCGCGCCTGATGCCTTGCCCGGATTCGCCTTCAACCAGGCGATGAGCTCACTGAGATCCTTGGCGGGGAGATTGTTCCTTCCGATGATCCAGAGCGGTCCAGTCGAGAGCACCGATATCGGCTCGAAGTCAGTGAGAAGATCGAAGGGCAGCGAATACATCGCGCCGGCACCGACATGGGACGTCCATTGCCCGACCGCAAGCGTGTAGCCGTCGGGGGCGGAGCGGAACAGGCGGGTGACGCCGATGGTGCCACCGGCACCGGTGACGTTCTCCGCAACCACGGGCTGACCGAGCGATCCTTTCATGCGGTCGCTCACGATGCGGGCGACGATGTCGGTAACGCCACCCGCCGCGAACGGCACGACCATGGTAATGGGACGAGAGGGATAAGTCTGCGCATGCGCACTGACAACAGCAAAAGCGGCCGCCAAAACCGCAGCGAAAGAGAAAGATTTCACGATTTCCCTCCTGATCTGTCGAGCAAACGATGACACGGGCCGCATGAGCGCGAAAAGTCAGCAATGCTGTCACTACGATGTGAACAGGGGGAAGCACGAAATCAATGACCATGAGCTTGCCGGAACTCCGGCGCCGACCCATCGTTGTCACCGGCTTGCAGAATGGACACGGCAGATTCCGCGGCTTCAGGAGTTTCGCATGAGAAGAACGGTCATTTCCTGCGCGGCAGGGGTGCTCATGGTAGGTTTTGTACCACCTTCGAACGCACAAGTTCTGCAGTCTTCTGCTGGTAGCATTGCCGTTGATACGGTTGCGCGCGGCCTCGATCATCCTTGGGCGCTCGCCTTCCTGCCAGATGGTCGCATGCTGGTGACCGAGCGGCCGGGGCGCATGCGCATCGTCGCTACCGACCGTAACCCCTCAACGGCGGTGGGGGGAGTTCCGAAAGTGTTCTCATCTGGGCAGGGCGGACTGCTCGATCTTGTCCTCGATCGCGGCTATGCGCAGAACCAGACCGTTTATTTCTGCTATGCAGAGCCGGTGAGCGGCGGTGCGCGCACGGCGCTCGCCCGCGCCCGGCTGGTGGATGAAGGCACGCCCCGGCTCGACGATGTCCGGGTGATCTATCGCCAGGAGGGCGGGCTATCGAGCAGCAATCATTTCGGCTGTCGCATCGCCCAGACGGCCGAGGACGATTTGTTCGTCACCAACGGCGATCACTTCACCGGTCGCGACAAAGCTCAGAATTTGGGGAATCACCTCGGCAAGATCATTCGCATCCGGCCGGACGGCTCGGTCCCTCCCGATAACCCCTTTGCCGGCAGATCGGGAGCCAAGGCGGAAATCTGGAGCTTCGGGCACCGCAATCCGCAAGGCCTCACCCTGCACCCCGTAACCGGAAAGCTGTGGGAGCATGAGCATGGCCCGCGCGGCGGCGACGAGGTCAATGTCATCGAGAAGGGCAAAAACTACGGCTGGCCGGTGATCGGGCACGGCATCGACTACAGCGGCGCGAAGATTCATGCGAGCAACCAGCGGGAAGGCATGGAGCAGCCGAACTGGCACTGGGTGCCGTCGATCGCACCGTCCGGGATGACATTTTATACCGGGAGCCTGTTTCCAGCGTGGCGTGGCCATCTGTTCGTCGGTGCCTTGGCGAGCAAAATTCTGGTGCGGCTCGAGCTCGACGGGGAGAAAATAACGAAGGAAGAACGCCTGGATATGCGCGAACGCATCCGCGACGTGCGCCAAGGTCCTGACGGCGCGCTGTGGCTCACCACCGACGCCTCTGCCGGCCGGATCCTGCGGCTCACCCCTGCAGGATCGAGGCCATAGTCCGGACACGAAGCTTCTCTACCCGCCCGCACCGATCCGACAATCAATGCGGGGTTGCGCCGTCGGCGGCGCTGGGCGGACTTTTCCGGCTGAGCTGGTGACATGTTCTCGTTCTTTGAACGCCTTCTGAAACCGACCGAGACGCCCGAGCGGCCGGAGCCCCCGGCCACGCTGATCGGGTTCTTCTGGCACTACGCCCAGCAGGCTAAGGCGTTGTTCGCCGCACTGTTCGTAGCCGGTTTCGTGGTCGCGCTGCTCGACACGCTCGTTCCGATCTTCATCGGCCGCGTGGTCACGCTGATCACGACCGGCACGCCGCAAACCCTGTTCGCGGAGCACTGGCCGCTGCTGCTCACGATGGCGGTCACGCTGCTGGTGGTGCGGCCGCTCGCGCTCACCACCCAGAACCTGCTCACCAATCAGGCGATCTCGGCCAACGTCTCCAATCGTATCCGCTGGCAGAATCACTGGCATGTGGTGCGCCAGTCCTGGGCGTTCTTTCAGAACGACTTCGCGGGGCGGATCGCAAATCGCGTGATGCAGACCGGACCGGCGATCCGCGAGACCGTGGTCGCTCTGATCACCGGCGTTTGGTACATACTCGTCTACGGAACGAGTGCGCTCATCCTGCTGGCATCCGCCGATCCTTGGCTGGCTTTGCCGGTGGTTGTCTGGTTCGCCGGGTACCTCGTCCTGCTGCGCATTCTGGTGCCGCGCATGCGCGACCGATCCAAGGAGGTGTCGGAAGCGCGCTCGACGCTGACCGGACGCATCGTCGACAGCTACACCAATATTCTGACGGTCAAGCTGTTCGCTCGCGCACGCGAGGAAGATGCCTACGTGCGCGACGCCATCGACAGTCATACCGGCAAGTTCTACCGGTCGCTTCGGTTGAACACGCTGTTCAGCCTGTGCCTGTCGTCGCTCAATGCCATGCTTGTCACCGGCACCGGCGGCATTGCGATGTTGCTGTGGACGCAAGGCCAGGTCGACGTCGGAACCGTGGCGATGGCGCTGCCGCTCGCCTGGCAGATCGTGAGCGTCGCAGGATGGGTCGCGTATCAGATCACCACCATCTTCGAGAACATCGGCGTGGTGCAGGAAGGCATGATGACGATTGCGCGCCCGATCATGCTGTTGGATCAGCAAGAGGCCGCAACGCTCGAGGTCACGCGGGGCGAAATCCAATTCGAGGACGTCCGCTTCGGCTATGGCCGACAGACCGGCGTCCTCGATGGTCTTACCTTGACGGTGCGGCCGGGAGAGAAGATCGGGCTGATCGGCCGCTCCGGTGCCGGCAAGTCGACCCTCGTCAATCTCCTCCTGCGCTTTTTCGATCTCGAAGCCGGGCGCATTGTGATCGACGGCCAGGACATAGCTGGCGTGACGCAGGAAAGCCTGCGCAGACAGATCTCGATGGTCACGCAGGACACTTCCCTGCTGCACCGCTCGATCCGCGACAACATCGGCTATGGCCGCCCGCAGGCGACCGACGCCGAGATCGTCACGGCGGCGAAGCTCGCCCATGCCCACGAGTTCATTCTCGAGCTGGAGGATTGGAAGAAGCGGCGCGGCTACGCGGCGCAGGTGGGCGAGCGCGGGGTAAAGCTTTCCGGCGGGCAGCGCCAGCGCGTCGCCATTGCGCGCGTCATTCTCAAGGATGCTCCCATCCTGGTGCTCGATGAGGCGACCTCTGCTCTCGACAGCGAGGTCGAAGCTGCCATCCAATCGAGCCTGGGCACGTTGATGGCCGGCAAGACCGTGATCGCGATCGCACACCGGCTCTCGACCATCGCACGCATGGATCGGCTGATCGTGCTGGACCGCGGCCGCATCGTCGAACAGGGCACCCATGACGAGCTGTTGCGTTCCGGCGACCACTATGCCGCGCTGTGGCGGCGTCAGTCGGGCGGCTTCATAGACGCCGCCGGCATGCAGGCGGCAGAGTGATGCTCAGGCAAGCAGCCCCGCCATCGGCTTGACCGCACTGCTCGCAGGAAAAACCTCAGCCGCGAGCACGGCGTCGTCGACGCGCAGATGATCCTTGAGCAGACCCTTGCACACGGCCCGCAGATCGAGGGTGGGCTTCAGGTCGCGGGCCTCATGCAGGGCAGATGGCCCGAAGTCCGGGCCAGTCGGCGATCACGCGCCCGCCTCGGAGTGCGCCGCCGGCGAGCAACGCAACGGTCGCCGTGCCATGATCGGTGCCATCGGTGCCGTTGACACGCGCGGTCCGCCCGAACTCGGTGACGACCGCTACGACGGTTTCGCGCCAAGCGTCCCCCATCTCATGCTCGATGGCAGCTATGGCGCCATCGAGTGCGCCGAGCAGTGCGGCGAGCCGGCCGCTGAGCGCACCGTCGGCGGCGTGGGTGTCCCAACCGTCGAAAGCCAGCGCGCCGATGCGGGGGCCATCCGGACGGGCCATGAATTTTGCCGCCGTGCCCGTTGATTCCGAGAACAGCGCGCGCATTTGGCGGGCCGCTGCCGGCCTCGGCTGCTCGCCGTCCATGCCGCCGCCGCGCGCAATGGCGGCAAGTCCCATGCGCTCCTCGAGCACGCGCGCGAGCGCCGGATCGGTATGGCGGTATAGGTCCAACAATCGCATGAGGGTGTCAGGGCTCGCCGGCGGCAATCGGCGCGGCGTCCACGACAGCACCGGCGCCGGCCCGCGTACCAGCAGGGGGGCAATCGGGCCGACCGCGAAAGCCTCGCGCCGGCCGGCGCGGCCGGCCGACGGCAACGATGCGAGCGCGCGATTGAGCCAGCCGGTGTCGGTCGCCCCGGGCGTGGCGATGCCGCTTTCCAGCACGTCCTGTCCATCGAAGTGGGAGCGCTCGCGATAAGGCGTCGCGACCGCATGCACCATGGTGGCTGCGCCCGACCGGTAAAGGCGGTGCAGGTTCGGCATTGCCGGATGCAGCGCAAAGAAGGAATCGAGCGGCAGTGCCGGGGTCGCACCGTCGAGCCGCAGCGCCTTGTCGCCGCGCAGCCTGACCCAATCAGGATCGCCGACCGGCGCGACCGCGGCAAGTCCGTCGAGCGCGCCGCGCAGCACGATGACCAGCAGTCGCGGATCGCGCCCCTCCGCACGAGCAACCTTGGGCAGACAGGCCCATGCGAACAGCGTCCCCGAGGCGAGCAGCAGCTGACGGCGGGTCGCAGCGTGCAAGGTCATCGGCTCACCTCTTCGATTGATCCCGACCGATGAACGACCTGAAGCTCACGACCAGCTCCTGGAACGCCGTCATCTGCGTTGAAATTCAGGCGCCATCAACAGCAGCGCGAGCGCCTGCGGACGGCTCTCCGCGCGCAACACTGCCTGACGCGTTTCGTTGGAGGCGAGAGGCGCCAGCACCTGTTCGAACACCTCTCTCGGATCCACCTGTCCGCCGATGCGTCGCGCGAAGGAATTGGCGACATCGAGGCGCTGCGCCAGGCCGTCGAGCCAGGGTGCAGTTTCGTCGGGAAAGCCCTTGGGCGCCGGCGGCCGCCACAGCGGTTCGCCGAGCAGATTGTGCGCCTGCATCACTGGCCCGATATCCGGGGGCGTGACATTGGCGGCGCGCAACGCGCCGATGATCCATTCGCCCGGGCGTTTGAGCTTGTTGCGCGGCGTGTCCCACGATTGGGGGGCGGTCACCAGCGCTTTCGCCAACTCTTTCAGATCACCTTGCGTTTCGATGAAACGCTTGGCGAGCCGCTCGACCAGATCGGGCGGCGGCACGTCCGCGATGAAGTGCCGTGCGAGCTTGCGCGCGAGGTGATTGGCGGTCGCGGGATGTTGCGCGAGCGTGGCGAGCACCGCGCGACCCTGTTCCAACCCCACGTCGGGATAGCTCCTGCCGAGCACGGTCTGTGCCCCGGGCTGATGCATGCGGGAATTGAAGGTGAACTCGCCGCCGCGCGCCGGATCCTGTCGCGGCGGGATCACCGTCCAGCCGGTGATCACATTTGCGAAGCGCGCAACATCCTCCTGGGTGTAGCTGCTGCGCACACCGAGAGTATGCAGCTCGAGGATCTCGCGCGCGAGGTTCTCGTTGAGGCCGCGCTTTTGCCTTATGCCGGCGACGGATTCCGGGCCGAGCGAGCGCGCGTTGTCGAGATAGATCAGCATTGCCGGATGAGATTCGGCCACCAGCAGCATTTGGGAGAATTGGCCGAGCACATGCGCGCGGATCGCTTCGCGCTCGAAGGCACCGCAAATTGCCCGGACATTTCCCTTGTCGGCCGACACGCAGAAATGATTCGACCAGAACCACACCAGCCGCTCGACAAATCCGATCTCGGCGCCGAGCGCGGCGTGGATGCGGGCCTTGGCCTCGTCGAAATAGATTTGCTGCGGTACGGCACGACGCGGACCTGCCGCCGGAGCGGCGATCGGCGGATCGGCGGCCTGCATGTTCGGCGGCGAGCTGCTGGAAATGGCTCCTTCTGCACTCGTCTCGCGTGCGCCGCGCTCTGCCTGTCTGGCCGCCCGCTGCGCCTCTTCGTATTGGAAGGTGGCGCGGGCGGCCGCACCGCTCGTGCGCAAATCCTGGTCGGCGATGAGGCCGGCGCCGGCGCGATCGAGCTCGGCCAGCAGTGCGCCGCGCGGATCCCCCGCAATGGCAGCAATTGATCCGATGCGCGGACCGACGCCGAAGCGGTGCAAAGCGAGCGCAGCTTCGGCTTTTCGATCGAGGGGCATGCGTCATGGTCCTTTCGAGCGGACGCAGCACCACGCGAGGCCATGGTCCGCGACGGCGGTGTCGAGATTGCGGCATCCGGCCTTTCGCGATCATGGCGGCTGAATGAAATTTTGGAAGGAATGATGATCCCGGGCGCAACTCGTGCCCCTGGACCAGCAACGTAAGGGCGGGTGAGACATGCTTCGTCCAGCCCGCCACCCCCTTGCACGGGCGGCGCTTTGCGCGTCTCTGGCTCATGGAGTTCTCATGTTGAACCATTGCGCTCGCGGACCGTTGTCCCACGCGGCGACGCCGGCATCCTGGGTTGCGTAAAGTGGCCCCGACCCAGCCATGAGCGCCGTGCCGGGCCGGTCCCAGTGCTGAACGGCCCTTGCCGCAGGGCGGTCGTATTCCAACGCTATCTTGACGTGCATCAGCTCGGGAGAATCAGATGCGGCACCCACGCCTCTCCTCCAGATCTATTCATGCGGCCGCGGCGCTGTTGATTGTGGGCGCGCTCGCGCCAGCTCTCGTCACGGCGCAGGCTCAGCAGGCGACCCAACCCCCGGCTCAAACGCCATCGGCAGCGCCGGGACCGTATAAGCCCGTGCCGGTCACGCTGCCGCCCGCGATGAACGATCCTAGCTTCGACACTTTTCGCAAGCAGCTGACCCAGATCGGACAGCAGAAGGATCGAGCTTCACTCGCCCGGCTCGTGGCCGCGAGTTTCTTCTGGGTTCCGGAAGACACGGATGTAGCCGACAAGACCAAGTCGGGCATCGACAATCTCGCGAAGGCACTGAACCTCAATGGAGCCGATGCATCGGGCTGGGAGGCGATCATCGCGTACGCTGCCGAGTCCACCGTGATGCCGGACCCGCAGCGCAAGGGAGTATTCTGCGCGCCGGCTGAGCCGGCGTTCGACGATAAGGCCGCCGACGAGCTCGCCAATGTGACGCATACCGACGCGTCCGATTGGGCTTTTCCGGTGCGTGATGGCATCGAGGTACGAGCTTCGCCGAAGCAGGATGCCGCCATCGTCGACAAGCTCGGCATGTACCTGATACGCATTCTCTCCGACGACTCACCAGCCAATGCCGTCATGGCCACTTCGGTGAAGGTAATGACGCCGTCTGGGAAGGAGGGCTACGTGCCGATCGATACGGTTTTGCCTCTCGGTGGCGAGCAATTGTGCTACCTCAAGGAGGCAAGCGGCTGGAAGATCGCCGGTTTCCTCGGGGGCGAGGCGAACCAGTAGCGACAGCTTCACGATGATCATCGAAAATCAGGAAGACGTCACGACCGCTGTCCTCTCGGAGTTGCAGCGGGCCAAGGATCCGCGGTTCAAGGAGATCATGTCGGCACTGGTGCGCCACCTGCATGATTTCGCCCGCGAGGTTGAGCTCACCGAGGACGAGTTCCAGAGTGCAGTCGGCTATATCGTTGCGCTTGGAAAGCATACCAACGAGAACCACAATGAAGCCGTCCTGATGGCGGGCTCGCTCGGGTTTTCGACCCTGATCTGCCTGCTCAACAACGGCAATAACGGGCAGACGGAAACGTCGCAGAACCTGCTCGGTCCATTCTGGCGAATGCACTCGCCCGTGACTCCGAACGGCGCCTCCATCGTCCGGTCACCGACCCCGGGGCCGACGCTGTTCGTCAATGCGTTGTTCAAGGACACGAGTGGCAGGGCCGTGTCAGGCGCCGAGGTCGACGTTTGGCAATCCTCGCCCGAGGGCTATTACGAGAACCAGGATCCGGTTCAGGCCGAGATGAATTTGCGAGGCAAGTTCATCACCGACGAGGAGGGTCACATAGGATTCCGAACCGTGAAGCCGGCGGGCTATCCAATTCCTGTCGACGGCCCAGTCGGAGAATTGCTGCGTGCGCAGGGGCGCCACAACATGCGACCCGCACACCTGCATCTGCTTGCCAGCAAGGATGGCTTCAAGACGCTGGTGTCCCAGGTCTACGTGCCGGACGATCCGAACCTAGAAACCGATGTGCAGTTCGGCGTGACCAGGCACCTGATCGGCAATTTTGTGCGCCACGAGAACGATGCTCCGCCGGCTCCCGACGTCGAGGGTCCGTGGTATTCGCTCGATTACACCTTCATCATGGAGCCCGGCGCTTCACGTCTTCCACGACCGCCGATCTCCGACAAGGCCAAGGGCGACCGGCCGCAGATCGAGCGGCTGGTGGCCACGGGATGAGCTTGGCGTTCATGCGCGTGCCGCCGCGCGTTCGACGGACGCCGCGGTCTGCCCGAAGAGAATGGCACGTTCCTCGGCAGTGCGGATGCCGCCCAGGTTCGGATTGACCTCCTTGGCCTTTTCATACGAGCGTACCACCGCGGGCTTGGCGCGAATCGTTTCGAACCAGCGCTCGAGATGCGGGAAATCTTCGATCTTTTGGCCTTGGCGCTCGTAAGGAACGATCCATGGGTAGCTCGCCATGTCCGCAATCGAATACTCGCCGGCAAGGTAAGCACGGTCGGCCAGCCGCTTGTTGAGCACGCCGTAGAGCCGATTGACCTCATTGCGATAGCGATCCATCGCATAGGGAATTTTCTCCACGGCGTAATTGCTGAAATGATTGTTCTGACCGGACATCGGTCCGAGGTTACCCATCTGCCAGAACAACCATTGGATAGCATCGATGCGTGCGCGAGGGTCGGACGGAAGGAACCTGCCGGTCTTCTCGGCAAGATAAATCAGCATGGCACCGGATTCGAAGACCGCGACCGGCTTGCCGCCGCCGGTCGGCGCGTGATCGACGAGCGCCGGGATGCGGTTGTTGGGAGAAATGGCCAGGAAATCGGCCTTGAACTGCTCGCCCTTGCCGATGTTGATGGGAATGAGATTGTAGGCAAGCCCGGTTTCCTCGAGAAAAATCGTGATCTTGTGTCCGTTCGGGGTGGTCCAGTAATACAGGTCGATCATCACTTGGTTTCCTTACGCTCTGTGGGCGAAGGCAGCCTTATCACAACCTGCATGGACGAGACACCTGCCGACCGGAGGACCAGAAGTTCTCAATGCAAAGGAACCTGCGCGGCAAGCCTTGCAAGGACGGCACTGTGGTCGTGGCTTCGACGTGAGGTCTTGCCGTCAATGACCCCGAGATCGATCGCTGCCCTCCGTGATGGCAGCGAGGCGGTCAACCGCAGCTTCGAGTCATGCGAAGCAACGAGGGTCCGGCCCTTCCAAGGTTTTTGCCCGCCACAAAGGCGAGGGGGGAGCATCCGCGCGTGCCGCAAATCCGGTAAGCGCCATCGCGTCACCGCGGCCATTCCTCGCGGCCTCGGACTGCGCGGCAATTTCCCGGTGAGCATCCGGTATGGCTCGAGGGTTTTCCCGTTGGGCCAAAACGTCCGCTGCCAACCGGCTTGCCCGCGCCAGATCGGAGGGCGAGACAGGCGGAAGTTTCCTCTCGACGTTCGGTGACGAAACAGGCGAGCGGCGGCTCGCTGATTGGAAGCGGGGAGGCAATGCCGTTGCCGGTCTCGCACGGTGGTGGCATATCCACCGATGGCGTGCTTGCTCATCCGATCCGGCAGCGGCCGGCGGAAAATCCCATGCCGTCAATCGCCGCAGTTGTTCTTTCAATCCGATGCCGGCTTGCGCTTCCGTCGGTTGCTCGCGCGCGACCATGGCCGGCCTCGCTTTGCCGTCGATGCGATCGAAGATTTCCTTGATTGCCCGCATGTCGCCGACGAGCGCCATCGCGACCAGCTGGCGCGCGATGGCCTGCATCTTGCTCATGATGCATCCGTCGACTGCGACCTCCTGCTGCAAGGCGTGCAACAGCGCATCGCGCATCATGGTATCGCAGGTGCGAGCGCCGGATCCGTTGGCTTTGCTGTTCATGTCGATTTCTCCGTGTTTGAGGGCGATGGGCGATCCGCAACAGCTTCCCGGCCGGCGGCCGCCCTGCGCGATGCGACGCGCAAGCCACGACCGCCGGCTTCGATGCAGCGGAGGAGCCGGCTGCAGCGAACCGTCGTCAGGTCAGAACGCAATTGTGGATAATGAGCAATTATGCCCCAGCTCTGTAACAAATGCAAGCGCAAAATCGAGCCGGTGTCGGGAGCACACGAGTTGTCCGGGTTAGGTAGCACACGAGTTGTCCGGTTTCATGCCCTGCGAAGGAGCAGGAACGATGAACCGGACGACGTGGCTACAGGACCGCAGGATGGCGAAGTTTGGCGAGGTATTGAGCCGATGGGAGCGCAAGCAGCTGTCGGCGATGGAGGCTGGCGAGATTCTGGGGTGCTCGGAGCGGCAGTTCCGGCGCTACCGGGCTCGTTACGAGGAGGAGGGTCTGCAGGGGCTCTTCGACCGTCGGCTGGGCAAGGCGTCTGCCCGGCGGGTGCCGATCGACAAGGTGGCATGGATGCTCGGTGAGTACCGGACCCGCTACAGCGGCTGGAACGTGAAGCACTTCCACGAGCACTTGCAGAAGCAGCATAGCTTCCGGTGGAGCTACACCTGGGTGAAGACGCAGTTGCACACGGCGGGTCTGGTGGAGCGCAACAGGAAGCGCGGCATCCACCGTCGCAAGCGGCCGCGCAAGCCGTGCGTTGGCATGATGCTGCACCAGGATGCCAGCCGCTTTGCCTGGCTCGAGGAGGCGCCCGAGCTCGATCTGATCGTCACGCTCGATGACGCCACCAGCGAGATCTACTCGGCGTTTCTGGTCGAGGAGGAAGGCACGGCTTCGAGCTTGCGGGCGCTGCTCGAAGTGTTCACCGCGCACGGCCTGCCCTCGAGCCTCTACACCGACCGCGGCAGCCATTACTTTTTCACCCCGACCGCCGGTGGGGCGGTCGACAAGCAGCAGCGGACGCAGGTGGGGCGGGCGCTGGCGCACCTTCACATCGAGCACATTCCGGCCTACTCGCCGGAGGCACGCGGGCGGAGCGAGCGCATGTTCGGCACGCTCCAAGGGCGGTTGCCGCAGGAATTGCGTCTGTGCGGCATCAGCGATGTCGCGGAGGCCAACCGCTACATCCGGGAGATTTATCTGCCGCTGCATAACGAGCGGTTCGCCAAGCCGCCACAAATCAAGGGGAGCGCGTTCGTGCCGGCGCGCGATCCCGCAGGCCTCCCCGACATTCTGTGCATCGAGCAGAGCCGGGTGGTCGCGCGCGACAACACGGTGTCCTACGAGGGGCGCTCGCTGCAGCTTCCGCAAAGCCCGGCGCGCGCCCACTACGTCAAGGCCAACGTCACGGTACGCGAATATCCGGACGGCACGCTCGCGGTATTCCACGGCCCGCGACGGCTCGCGCGCTACAGCACCGAGGGAGAAGAGATCGCCGAGGTCCCGCCCATTGCCAGCGTGACACCGTGCTTGCCGCCGTCAAGGCGTGGCCTGGCGAGGGCAGAGCTTGGGGAAGCGACGGAACGACGGCCAGCCTTGACCGCGCCTGCACACGGCGTCACCGGGGGAAGGCAGGTCGGGACGAAGAAACGGTCCTCAGGTCGAACCAAGAAACTGACCAGAAAGAGAGGGGCAAACGCGGCAGCTGCAGCGGCATGAGC
>CAWHPT010000003.1:0-112335 GCA_963831225.1 uncultured Alphaproteobacteria bacterium | reverse complement strand
CCCCGGCGGCGAGCGCAAACCTGCGCCGGCTCGCGCAGGACAGGCTCGATTTCGCGATCACCACCGGCGACAACGCCCAGATCTACGGCAACGAGCACGAGTACCGCAACTACGTGCTGGGCCCGCTGTCCAGGATTCTATCGCACAGCGTCCGTTCTGGCCGAGCATCGGCAACCACGACTACTAGGCCTGCGCATCTACCTGCGCTACTTCGCGCTACCCGGCAACGAGCGCTACTACAGCTTCAGCTACGGCGGCGTGCTCTTCCTGTCGCCTCGACTCGAACCGCTACGACGCGCCGGCAGAAGACGCTGGATGCGCGAGCGAGCTCGCGGCTCGAGCGCGCGCTGCAAGGTCGCGTTCTTCCACCATCCCCTGTGGTCGAGCGGCCGCGGCTATCGCAACCGCGTCCGCAAGCGCCGGCGCCGAGCAGATCGCTGCCGATCCTCGCAGCGCGGCGGCGTCGACCTGGTGCTCAACGGCCACCTCCAGAACTACGAGCGCTCGAAGCCGCTGCGCTGCGGCCGCCGTCAACAGCCGGCGCGGCATCGTCTACGTGGTCACCGGCGGCGGCGGCGCTCGGCTGAACGGCTTCGTGACGCGCCGCGCGGCCGCGCTGGTCGGCCCGCCGGGGCGCGTTCCACCACCGCCTGCGCATCACGCGCACGACCACCGCGCTTCGGCAAGGCGATCGACACCGCCGGGCGGAACCCGCGCGACCGGTTCACAGTTCGCTGCCGCTAGCGCCAGTCAACGCCCGCAACTTCGAATCTCGCCGGGGGTTTCGTCTGCGGGCGATGCATGCCGTACTCGACGTTCTGGTTCACGTTGTTACAGCGTCGCTCGCCCTCGGCTCGACGCTTAGGCCGTCGGAGCTCAGCAATCGGCCATTCCGGCTGGAGCTGGGGAAACCCCCAGCCACAGGGAAACAAATCAGCGGCTCGACTTCCTCGGCAACCGCGGCTACGCGGCCGGCAATTCGGCACGCTGCTGCGCAGCGACGACGCCGGCGCGACGTGGACCGGCATTAACACCGGGATCATCGCGGAGCTCTGCCCGCGTGCGGATCATCGACGCGGACTCGCGTCGTCATCGCCGGGGGCTGCGCGCTGCGACGCTCCGACAACGCGGGCCAGAGCTTCACCCGTCTGCCGTGGACGGCCAGCGACCTCAACTGCCCCTGCCATCGTCTCCTTCTCCTTTCCCACAGAGCAGGTCGGTTACCTGCTCGTGCAGGACGGACGTGCTGCGAACTGCTGCAGCGGGGGACGAAACCTGGACTCGCAAAACGGCAGTACCCGACACTCGTTCGACCGGCGGCAACGCGCAGCCCACGGACGTTTTCTTCACGGGCCTGGACACCGGTGTCGCGACAACTACATCGGACAGATCTATCGAACGATCGACGGTGGCAACTCCTGGACACTGGTCGCCTCGACCGGCCCGCCAACGACTCTGTCGTTGAACGGCGTGTTCTTCTTCGACGCCACTACCGGCTACGTGGTTGGCAACTCAATCGTGTTCGCGACAACAGACGGCGGCGCCAGCTGGACGACGGGGGCGCCCAACGTCATCCTCGATCTGAGCTCGATCCGCTGTGCAACCCCAACGACGTGCCTGGTGACGGCTACCTCTGGCGAGCGGCTTCATGCGGACGACCAACGGCGGCGACAGTTTCGCTTCCGTCACTCCGTCCACCCAGAAGATCTTTGCGGCGGCATTCGCCTCGCCGACAAGAGCTGTGGCGGGCGGAGCCTCCGGCACAACGGTCGTCTCGGACGATGCGGGGACGACCTGGGCTGGGATTGGCAGCGTGCTGGCGGACGACTTCTCGAGGCTGCGTGCAAGCTCGAGCCAACTCGCGTTCGCGATCGGCCGCAACGGTGCGCTGTCGAGGACCACGGACGGTGGCGCAACCTGGGCCAATCTCGGCGTGTCCACTTCTGCCAATGTGGTCGACGCCTCGTTCCCGACCCAAAACACCGGATACGCGCTCGCCAGCGACGGGACCGTTCTGCGCACCGACAACGGGGGCACGAGCTGGAAGATCCTCGACACCGGCACGAGCGCGAAGCCGAGGGCGCTTCTCGCCCTCGACGTGAATCGCGTCCTGCTGGTCGGCCCGAGAGGCGTCCGTCGCTCGACCAATGGCGGCGACTCCTTCACCCGCGTGCGCGGACGAGCCGTGGGCAAGGCGACCCTGATCGATTACGACCGTGCCGGCCGCACCGTGTTCGCGTTCGGCTTCAAGGCGCTGTACACCTCGACAACCGCCGGCAAGAGCTGGAAGAGGGTCAAGCGGCCGCCGACCCGCTCGGACCTTCAGGCCCTCGACTTCGTGAGCACCAAGCGCGGCTACGCCCTCACGTTCGACGGCCGGGTCTGGCAGACGACCAACGGTGGCCGCAAATGGCGGGAAGTTCCCGGACTCGCCAGCGACAGCGGCTTCGAGGTCGCCTTTTCCGATCCTATGTGACCCTGATGTCGGGCGTGGAGGCGAGCGAGGATCTGCGCAAGGAGCTGGTGACGTGGGTGCGCAAGGAAATCGGCCCGATCGCCTCCCCCGATCTCATCCAGTTCGCGCCCGGGCTGCCGAAGACGCGCTCGGGCAAGATCATGCGGAGAATCCTGCGCAAGATCGCGGAGGACGAGTCCGGCAATCTCGGCGACACCTCGACGCTCGCCGACCCGGCGGTGGTCGACGATCTCGTCAACAACCGGCAGAACCGCAAGAGCGCATAGCCCACGACGGGTCCCTCGCTTGTGCAAACTAAAGTCGTGGGCGAAGTATTGTGCCATATACCCATCTGGACTGACCCGTATATGTTGCTGCGATGAAGACCACCCTCGACATTTCAAATTCGCTGCTGCGCGAGGCGCGCAAGCTGGCTGCACGCGAGCGCACGACCTTGCGTGCCCTGGTTGAACAGGGATTGCGACAGGTTGTTGCCGCCAAGAAGCAACGCAGGCCCGCCTTCCGCCTGCGCAAAGCCAGCTTCAAGGGTCGGGGGTTGCAACCGGAGCTCGCGGATGCGCCCTGGGATCGGCTGCGAGACCTCGCTTACGAGGGACGCGGGGGGTGATTGCCGTCGACACGAACATTCTGGTCTATGCGCATCGCGAGGATTCCCCTTTTCATGCAAACGCGGCGCGCCGCGTCGCCGAGCTCGCCGCGACCTTGAAGGTGGTCAATCCGGTTGCGCAATGACCGGCCGCGCCGGCGCGGGGGTCCGGGCGCCGCTGTGGCGCGCGCGGCACAGTCGCCGCGAATTATAGCCTCGCGTTAACTCAACTGCGCGGTTTTGGCTGAGAGTGCGCGCCCGGCATGCTTATTATGGTCATCGATCGTCGGCGCCCGACTCGGAGATTTCGGCGAAGCCGGGCGCCGGCGATCAAACGGCTAACAGGCAACAGACACGGTTCGATCATGCAACTGTCACGATTGACTGGCAGCGTATTCGGCTGCCCTATTGCTGGCCGCCGCGACCGCGGCGCCGCAACCCGCGCAAGCGCGCAATATCGTCGGTTTCGGCGGCAGCTACTCGGCCGGCACCATCGTGGTGAGGACCGGCGAACGCTCGCTCTATTACGTGCTCGGCAACGGCAGGGCCGTGCGCTATACGGTCGGGGTCGGACGCGCCGGCAAGCAATGGACCGGCACCACTATGATCAGCGGCATGCATCTGCGGCCGGCCTGGTCGCCGCCCGCCGACGTCAAGCGCGACAATCCGCGGCTGCCCAACCTCATTCCCGGCGGCTCGCCGCGCAACCCGATGGGCGCCGCCGCGCTGACGCTGAGCGGAGGCGCAATACGCCATCCACGGCACCAACGCCCCGGGCTCGATCGGCGGCTTCGTCTCCTATGGCTGCATCCGCATGTACAACGCCGACGTCCTCGATCTCTACAGCCGCGTCAGCTTCGGAACCACGGTGGTCGTGACGCGCTGAAGAGGACGGCGGCCAGACGACGACGACGAGGACGGGCGGAGGCCGCCTCCGTCCTCTGGACATTATCCTCTGGATCCGATCCGCACCCAACATTTCGTCGTGAGCGTGGGACCAACGAAGCGCCATCTGCGCTTCGTTGGCGGTCCCTGCGAGGAAACGGCGATGAACTATGTGCGTACGGCAATTCTGCTGGCAGGGCTGACCGCCCTGTTCATGGGCGTCGGCTATCTCATCGGCGGCGGCAGCGGCGCCTGATCGCGCTCATCGCCGCCGCCGCGATGAACCTCTTCGCCTACTGGAACTCGGACAAGCTCGTGCTGTCGATGCACGGCGCGCAGGAGGTCGACGAGCGCACGGCACCGGAGCTGGTGGCGCATGGTGCGCGATCTCGCGCGGCGCGCCGGGCTGCCGATGCCGCGCGTCTATGTCATGGACAACCCGCAGCCCAACGCCTTCGCCACCGGGCGCAATCCCGAGCATGCCGCGGTCGCGGTGACGACCGGGCTGCTGCAGATGCTGCCGCGCGACGAGCTCGCCGGCGTGATCGCGCACGAGCTCGCGCATATCAGGAACCGCGACACGCTGATCATGACGATCACCGCGACCATCGCCGGCGCCATCTCCATGCTGGCGCAGTTCGGCCTGTTCTTCGGCGGCAATCGCGACAACAACAACGGCCTCGGCATCATCGGCACGATCGCGATGGTCATCCTGGCGCCGATCGCGGCCATGCTGGTGCAGATGGCGATCAGCCGCACGCGCGAATACGCCGCCGACCGGATGGGCGCGGCAATCACCGAGCGCCCGGATGCGCTGGCGTCGGCGCTGGCGAGGATTTCCAATCTCGCTCAGCAGATCGAGAATCCCGACCGCCGAGCGCAGCCCGGCGACGGCGCATCTCTTCATCATCAATCCGCTCACCCACGGCGGCTTCGACAACCTGTTCGCGACCCATCCGTCGACCGAGAACCGCATCGCCGCGCTGCAACGCGTGGCGGCCGAAATGGGCCAAGGCGGCTTCGGCCGGCGACGCGGCCGCTCCCGATCATGCGCCGCGGCCGGCCGGACCTTGGGGCAGCGCCCCCGCCGGGGTCCGTGGGGCTGACCTCGCGGCCGCGCTTTGCGCGGCCCCGGGCTCACATGGGGCATGATTTCCGCGCCCGTTTCGCCGCAGGAGGCTCCCGGTTTCCTCGCGCGCCGGCTCGCCGCCGACATTCTCGAGGGGGTGCTGCGCCGCCGCCGGCCGCTCGACGAGCAGATCGAGGACAGGGCAGCGCATGGCGATCTCGCCACGCTGCCGGAGCGCGATCGCGCTTTGGTGCGCGCCCTCGTCGCCTGCGTGCTGCGCCGGCTGGGCACGCTGCGCCACCGGCTCGGCGGTTTGCTCGCACGCGGGCTTCCCGGCGAAGCACCGCGGGTGGAGACCGCACTGCTGATCGGGGCCGCGCAGATCCTCTGGCTCGAAGTGCCCGACCATGCCGCCGTCGATCTCGCCGTGCGGCTGGTGCAGGCGGACCGCCGCGCCGCCCGCTACGCCGGTCTCGTCAATGCGGTGCTCCGCCGCCTCGGTCGCGAAGGTCCGCAGCATCTCGCCGGCATCGACATGGCGGTGCTCGACACGCCGGACTGGCTGATGGCGCGCTGGGTGGAGCACTACGGCCACGACACCGCGCGCGCCATCGCCCTCGCCAATGGCCGCGAGCCGGCGCTCGATCTCACCGTGAAGACCGATCCCGCACATTGGGCGGCAAAGCTGGGCGGGCGCGTGCTCGCAACCGGCTCGGTACGCGCGGTCGTGCATGGACCGGTGGCGCAATTACCCGGCTATGCCGAGGGCGCCTGGTGGGTGCAGGACGCCGCGGCTGCGCTGCCGGCGCGGCTGCTCGGGGCGGTCGGTGACCGCACCGTCGCCGATCTCTGCGCCGCGCCCGGCGGCAAGACCGCGCAGCTTGCCGCCGCCGGCGCGCGCGTGACCGCGGTCGATCGCTCGCCGGGCCGGCTCGAGCGGCTGCGGCAGAATCTCGCGCGCTTGCGCCTTCGCGCCCACACCGTCGCCGCCGATGTCACGCAATGGCGCGACGGCCCGTTCGACGCCGTGCTCCTCGATGCGCCGTGCTCGTCGACCGGCACCATTCGCCGCCACCCCGACATCCCCTGGCTCAAGCGCGCTCCCGACATTGCGGCGCTCGCGACGCTGCAACGTCGCCTCATCGCCCGCGCGGCCGAGGTCACCAAGCCGGGCGGCACCCTGGTCTATTGCACCTGCTCGCTCGAGCCGGAGGAAGGACCCGACGTCGTCGAAGCCTTCCTTGCCGGCAATCCGGGCTTTCAGCGGGTGCCGATCCTCCCCGGTGAATTGGATGGCCACGGCGAATGGCTCATGGCCGGCGGCGATCTGCGCACGCTGCCGTGCCACCTGCCGGACGCCGATTCGCGCATGGCCGGGCTCGATGGCTTCTACGCCGCCCGGCTGCAAAGGATTTGAAGGGTTTATCTGCGGTTGGCCGGGGCGTCACCCTTCGCTATGTTCCGGCGCGCGGGACCAGACCCGCCAAGAGGGGAGCCATAGCCTGAATGTCGCGCGTTTCGGTCGCGGAACGTACGAGGTTGTCCGTGTTCCTGGCGCGCGGCCTGGCTCGCAGGTTCACGAGCCGCGTCACGACGCACCCGATCGTCAACTGGCCGTTCTCCTTCCGCAAGGCCGACCGCCTTTTGATCGCGCCGCAGGACCTGCGCACGACCGACGCCACCCGCGCCAGCGAAATCTATGCCGGCCGCTTCGTGTTCGCCGGCAAGGTGGTCGATGTGCGATTCCCGTTCTCCGTTCGAGGTCGGCCCCCCGTCCGGGGAATGGGCCGCCGCGCTGCTCGGCTTCGGGTGGCTGCGACACCTGCGCGCCGCCGATTCCGCCATCACGCGAGCCAATGCGCGCGCCCTGGTCGACGAGTGGATCACCGTCAACAGCGCGCGCGATTCGATCGGCGTGGCGTCCCGACGTGGTGGCGCGCCGGGTCATCTCCTGGCTCAGCCAGGCACCGCTGGTGCTCGACGATTTCGACGTGCGGTTCTATCGCCGCTTCCTGCGCAGCCTGACCCGGCAAGTCCGCCATCTCCGGCATACCGTATCCGACGCGCGCGATGGGGTGCCGCGGCTGCAAGCCACCATCGCGCTGACCTACGCGGCGCTGTGCATGGCGAACCAGCAGCGTCACATTCGCGCCGTCACCAAGCGGCTCGGGGATGAATTGCAGCGTCAGATCCTGCCCGATGGCGGGCATGTCAGCCGCAATCCCGGCGCCCTGATCGAGCTTCTGGTCGACCTGCTTCCGCTGCGGACCGTATTCAGCGCGCGCAACATCGCGCCGCCGCAACCGCTGCTCAACGCCATCGACCGCATGATGCCCATGCTGCGCTTCTTCCGCCACGGCGACGGCAATTTTGCGCTGTTCAACGGCATGGGCCCGACCCAGACCGACCTGCTCACCACCATCCTGGCCTACGACGATGCGCGCGGGACGCCGCTCGCGAATGCCCCGCATTCCGGCTATCAGCGGCTCGAGCGCGCCGGCACGCTGCTTCTGATCGACACCGGGCAGGCGCCGCCGATGACGGTGAGCCAGGAAGCGCATGCCGGCTGCCTGTCGTTCGAGCTCTCGGCGCGCCACAGCCGCATCGTGGTCAATTGCGGGCTGCCGGTCACCGGCCGGGAAAGCTGGCGGCAAGTTGCGCGCGCGACCGCGGCGCATTCCACCGCCACGTTCAACGATACCTCGTCCTGCCGCTTCATCGAATTGAGCCCGGTCAAGCGCATGCTCAATGGAACGCCGATGATCGGCGGCCCGCACAACATCTCGGTCGAGCGCGAGGAGCAGAGCAACGGCACCGTTCTGCGGAGCTCGCACGACGGCTACGCCGACATCTTCAACGTGATCCACGAGCGCGTGCTCATGCTCTCCGCCGACGGCCAACGGCTCGACGGCGAGGACCTGTTCACGCCCGCCAAGGGGCAATCGATGCCGGCCGGCCGCGACCAGTTCGCGCTTCGCTTTCATCTGCATCCGGCGGTTCGGGCCAACCGGCTGGCCGACGGACACAGCGCCATGCTGCTGATGCCGAACAAGGAGGTCTGGACCTTCAGTGCCTACGAGGATCGGGTCGACGTCGAGGAGAGCGTATACCTCGCCGGGCCCGACGGTCCGCGCCGCACGGTCCAGATCGTCATCTACGGCCGTGCCCGCAAGGTGGGGCGCGTGCAGTGGACGTTCGCCGCCAATGCGTCGCCTAATGCCACCGGCACGCGTCGGGCGCGTGCCGAGAATCCGCAACTGCCGTTATAGATTTCCAGCTCTCGCTCGCTTTGCTCGCTCGGGCCGGAATAACCAACGGGGATTCCAATGACCGTCAAATGCGCCTGATCACGCGCGCGCTCTTATCGGTGTCCGACAAGACCGGCCTCGTCGATTTCGCCCGCGCGCTCGCCGCGCGCGGCGTCGAGCTCGTCTCCACCGGAGGCACCCGCAGGACGCTGGCGGATGCCGGCCTCCACGTGCTCGACGTGTCCGAGCTCACCGGCTTTCCCGAGATGATGGATGGCCGGGTGAAGACGCTGCATCCGAAGGTGCATGGCGGGCTCCTCGCCATCCGCAGCAACAAGGAGCATGCCGCGGCGATGGCGCAACAAGCGATCCGGCCGATCGATCTGCTGGTCGTCAATCTCTATCCGTTCGAGAGCACGGCTGCGCGCGGTGCCGGTTTCGAGACCTGCATTGAGGACATCGATATCGGCGGCCCCGCCATGATTCGCGCGGCCGCCAAGAACCACGATGACGTCACGGTGGTGGTCGATCCCGGCGACTATCCCGGCGTGCTCGCGGAGCTCGAGCAGCACGGCGGCAGCACGACGCGCGCGCTGCGCCGGCATCTCGCCGCCAAAGCCTATGCCCGCACCGCCGCCTATGATGCGGCGATCTCCAACTGGTTCGCCGAGCAACTCGGGGAGCCGGCGCCGGCGTACCGCGCCTTCGGCGGACGTCTGGCCGAGCCGCTGCGCTACGGCGAGAATCCGCATCAAACGGCGGCGCTCTACCGCACCGGCGAGCGGCGCCCCGGAGTCTCGACCGCACGGCAACTGCAGGGCAAGCAGCTTTCCTACAACAACATCAACGATACCGACGCGGCCTACGAGTGCGTTGCAGAGTTCGATCCCGGGCGCACCGCGGCCTGCGTCATCGTCAAGCACGCCAATCCCTGCGGAGTGGCCGAGGGCTCAGGCCTCGCCGAGGCTTACCGCAAGGCACTCGCCTGCGACCCGGTGTCGGCTTTCGGCGGCATCGTGGCGTTCAACCGAACGCTCGACGCCGAGGCCGCGCGCGCCATCTCGGGCATCTTCACCGAGGTCATCGTCGCGCCCGATGCGGGCGAAGATGCGATCGCCATCATCGGCGCGAAGAAGAATCTGCGCCTGCTCGTCACCGGCGGCCTGCCGGATGCGCGCGCCCCCGGCACGATCGTGAAATCGGTCGCCGGCGGCTTGCTGGTGCAATCGCGCGACAACGCGGTCGTCGACGGCATGACGCTCCGGGTGGTGAGCCGGCGCGCGCCGACCCATGCCGAACTCGCCGATCTCACCTTTGCCTTCCGCGTGGCGAAGCACGTGAAATCGAACGCCATCGTCTATGCCAAGGACCGTGCCACGGTCGGCATCGGCGCCGGCCAGATGAGCCGCATCGATTCCGCCCGGATCGCTGCGCGCAAGGCCGTGGAAGCCGCCCAGGCGGCGGAACTCGACGCGCCGCTGACCAAAGGCTCCGTGGTCGCCTCGGACGCTTTTTTTCCGTTCGCGGACGGGCTTCTGGTCGCGGTCGAGGCCGGTGCGACCGCCGTGATCCAGCCCGGCGGCTCCGTGCGTGACGACGAGGTGATCAGGGCCGCCGACGACCACGGCATCGCCATGGTGCTCACGGGCATCCGGCACTTCCGGCACTGAGGCTTCGACTACTCTCGTCGATCACAACTCGATGTCATCATCCGCGCAAGCGGATGATCCAGTAAGCCACCCCGTAGTTGAAGCACCGGCTCGCTCGAATTGCGCCCGCGGGGGTTACTGGGTCCCCGCTTGCGCGGGGACGACGGCACGAAGCAACACGGAAGGGTCTTCCCTTATCAGGTCGCCGAGCAGGCTCGCCGCTACCGAGAGCTTGGAGAGCGTCAGACCGGAATTGGCGATCTCGTGCACGGACATGCGCACGCGGTCGACCTCGGCCTTGCGCGGCTCCGCCCACGCTTCCAGCGCCTGCAGGCCGGCAGCGCCATTGCCGGCCATGGCAGCGGTCAGGCGCCGTTCGGCATCGCCGATCGAATCGAGCGCACGATCCAGCGCGAGCCGGTCGAAATGGTCCGAAACGACAATTCCGCGCGCTGCGCTCGCGATCCGATCGATACGGAAGTACGCCTCGGTCGCGAAATAAATCGCCGACACGTCGGCGACGCTCGCGCCGGTGCGGTCGGCGACCATGATGATGTCGGGCGCCGACGCGAGCGCCGGCAGGTTGGCCAGCCGACGTGCCAGATCGTCGGGAACGCCTTGCTTCGTCAAGTCGGCGGTGCCGGCATGACGTGAGGCGGCAGCAGCCTCCGGCAGCGCCGTGTCGAGCGCTGCCTCGACGGCGGCGATGCGCTCGCGATGGTGAGCGATGATCGCCGCCAGCCCTTGGGTAAGGTCGACGTTGCGAACGAACCAGACCAGCCGGTCGAGCAGCAGGTCCTGCACCATCTGATAGAGCTCGAGCTGAAGCTGGCCGGAAATCCTGCTGTCGAGGGCGTCGATCTCGCCGTTGAGCGAGGTCATGCCGTAGCTGTCGCGTACCGCAGCAAATGCCGCCGCGATGCCCGCGACCGGCGCACCGGTCTGATCGCCGATGCGCACCAGCAGCGAGGGCCCTCCGCGATTGATCATGGAGTTGGCGAGTTGGGTCGCGATGATCTCGCGACGCAGCCGGTGACGCTCGAGCGACCCCGGAAATTTCTCCGAGATTGCGCCGGGGAAATAGCGGCCGAGCTCACGCGCGAGATAGGGATCGTCCGGCACGCTCGACCCCACGAGATCCTGGTTGAGCGAGAGCTTGGCATAGGCGAGCAGCACCGCCAGCTCCGGCCGCGTCAGCGCCTGCGAGCGCCGCCGGCGCTCGGCGATCTCCATGTCGTCGGGCAGGAATTCCACGGCACGGTCGAGCTCACCCGCCGATTCGAGCATCTGCATGAGGCGCTGCTCGAAGCCGATGTCTTCGAGCCCGCGGCGCTCCGCCAGCGAAAGCGCAAGCGTCTGCAGGTAATTGTTTCGCAACACCAGCGCCGCGACATCATCGGTCATCTCGGCCAGGAACGCATTGCGCGCATCGCGCGTGAGCCGGCCCTCGCGTACCGGCAATGCCAGAGCGATCTTGAGATTGACCTCCAGGTCGGAGGTGTTGACGCCGGCCGAATTGTCGATCGCGTCGGTGTTGAGCCGCACCCCCCGAATTGCGGCCTCGATCCGGCCGCGCTGCGTCATGCCCAGATTGGCGCCCTCCCCGATCACCTTGGCACGCAGCTGCGCTCCGGTGATCCGGACCGCGTCATTGGCGCGATCGCCGACGGCATCGTCGGTTTCGGACGACGCCCGCACATAGGTGCCGATGCCGCCGAAGTACAGCAAGTCCACTGGGGCTTTGAGGATCGCGTTCATCACCTCCTGCGGGGTCGCCCGGTCCTTGCCGAAGCCCAATGCAACCTGAGCAGCCTTCGAGAGCACGATCTCCTTCAAGGAGCGCGAATACACGCCGCCGCCGCTGGAGATGAGCGTCCGGTCGTAGTCCTGCCAGGTCGAGCGCGGCAGATCGAACAGGCGCTTGCGCTCGGCGAAGCTCTTGTCCGGGTCGGGTGCGGGATCGATGAAGATGTCGCGGTGATCGAAAGCAGCGACGAGCTCGATCGTTTTTTCCTGAAGCATTCCATTGCCGAACACATCGCCCGACATGTCGCCGATGCCGGCAACCGTGAACGTCGTCTTGCCGATGTCGACGTCCATCTCGCGGAAATGACGCTTGACCGATTCCCACGCACCGCGGGCGGTGATGCCCATCTTCTTGTGGTCGTAGCCGGCCGACCCGCCCGAGGCGAAAGCGTCGCCGAGCCAGAAGTCGCGCCCGTCTGCGATCGCGTTGGCGATGTCGGAGAAGGTCGCAGTGCCCTTGTCGGCCGCCACCACCAGATACGGATCGTCGTCGTCGTGGCGCACGACGTTGCCGGGAGCAACCACGCCGGCCTCGCCGAGATTGTCGGTGATGTCGAGCAAGGTGGAAATGAACAGCGTGTAGGCGGCAACGCCCTCCGCCTGCACCGCCTCGCGCGTTGCGCCCGCGCCGGCAGCCGGCAACAGCTTCGGCACGAAGCCGCCCTTGGCGCCGACCGGAACGATAACGGCATTCTTGACCTGCTGCGCCTTCACCAGCCCGAGGATTTCGGTGCGGAAGTCCTGCGGCCGGTCGGACCAGCGGATGCCGCCGCGCGCAATCTTGCCGAAGCGCAGATGCGCACCTTCGACCCGCGGCGAGCAGACGAAGACCTCGTACAGCGGCTTCGGCAGCGGCAGGCCGTCCACCTTGCGGCTGGCGAACTTGACCGCGATGAGCTGCTTGGGGCGACCGTCTGCATCGATCTGGAAGAAATTGGTCCGCAGCGCCGCCTGCACCGCATTCAGGAAATGGCGCAGGATGCGATCCTCGTCGAGACTTGCGACGCTTTGCAGCGCCGCTTCGATCGCAGCCGCGATCTCGCTCTCGCGCGCCCCTCGCTCCGCGACCGACAAATTGCTGCGCGGATCGAAGCGGGCGTGGAACAGGCGCACGATGTCGACCGCGATCGGCGCATGCTTCACCAGGGTGGACCACATGTAACCCTGTGAATAGGGCAGCCTGATCTGCCGCAGGAAACGTCCAAACACCCGGATCAGGGCGACGTCGCGCCACATCATTCCGGCCACCAGCACCAATGCATTGAACCCGTCGTTCTCGGCGCCGCCGCTCATCACCACCAGGAAGGCGGCTTCGAGCTTTTGCTCGACGGCCGCGAGATCGATCGCTTCGCCATCGGCGCGCTCCAGCAACATGTCGTGCAGCCAGGCATTGGCGTCGGCGCTGCGGGCGATCTGATAGGTCCGCTCGTTCACCACCTTGAAGCCCATGTGCTCGAGCATCGGCACGCGCTCGGAGAGCGGGATCGACCGCTGGTAGCTCCACACCTTGAGACCGACTGAGCTGCTCTCGCCCGAAGCGCGACGATGAAAATCGACACCGAGCGGATGGCTTGCCGACAAGCCCTCGATGAACCGGATGTCGGCCACTGCCGTTGTCGGCGAATAGTTTTCGCGGTAGCCGACCGAGAAAGCATCGCGATAGCGTTCGAGCATGACACGCGCCCGCGCCGGCTCGTACACCCTTGCGAGCTCGTCGCCGAGCTCGTCGGTCCAGGTGCGCACCATCGCCTCGACCGCCCGCTCCAGGCTGGAGCGATCGGGTGCCGGCGTCTCACCTTCGAACCGCGCGATGATGAAATGGGCCCGGACCAGCGGTCCCTCGGGAAAGAACGGAAAAAAGGCGCTGATACGCCCCTTGTAGACCTCGGCGAGGTAGCCGCCGATCGTCTTGCGCACGCTGCTGTCGTAACGCTCGCGCGGCACGAACACCAGGACCGAGACGAAGCGATCGAACCGGTCGCGGCGCGGCAGCACTCGCACCCGCGGGCGTTCGTCGAGCTGCAATACCAACAGTGCGAACTGATAAAGCGTATCCTCGTCGATCTGGAACAATTCGTCGCGTGGGTAATTCTCCAGGACGTTGACCAGCGCTTTGCCGGAATGTCCCTCCGGATCGAAGCCGGCGCGGCGCATGATGGCGTCGACCTTGCGGCGCAGGTAGGGGATCGAACGGGTCGACTGCGTATAGGCGGTGGAGGTGAACAGGCCGGCGATGCGGACCTCGCCGACGAGCATGCCGTCGGCATCGAAGCGCTTGACCCCGACATAGTCCATGTGCACTCGCCGGTGCACGCGCGAGCGGACATTGGACTTGGTGACAATGAGCAATTTCGGCTCGCGCAGGAAAGCAAGGATTTCCGGCGTGAATTCGAACAGCTGCGACCCGCGGCGCAGGATTCTCACGTCCGGCGCGCGCAACACACCCAGCCCGGAGCCGGCGACAGGTTCCAGCGCGCCGTCTGCCCGTGCCACGGTGTAGCCGCGCGTGCCCAGAAACGTGAAATTGTCGGCGGCGAGCCATTCCAGGAACGCGATCGCCTCGGCGATCTCGTCGAGCGGCAACGGCGGCGGATTGGCCTTGAGCTCGGTGATCGTCTGGGCGACGCAGGCCGTCATCGCGCGCCAATCCTCGACCGCGGCGCGGACATCGGCGAGAGCCAGCTCGATTCCCTCGACGATCTGCGCGCGCCGCGCCTCCTCGTCGATGCGCGCAACGTGGATGTGGATGAAGCTCTCTCGCAGCGGGGCGGCGCCGGTGGCTCGGGGGCCTTTGAAGGCGGTAAGCCGGCCGGCGGCATCGCGGGCGACGCCAAACACGGGGTGCACGATCATGCGGATATCGATGCCGCGCTCGCTCAGCTCTGCCAGAGATCGAATCGACCAGGAACGGCATGTCGTCATTGATGATCTCGAGCACGGATTCGCGCTGCCGCCATTCCGGGCCGATCCCGGATTCGAAGGCCTCGAAACGGAGCTTCGGCGCCCCCGGTTTTCGCACGGCCATGAGCGACCAGGCGCTCGCCGCCAGCCCGGCGAGCCGGCGCGGGTCGTAACGCATGATGTCTTCGGGCGCGGCGAGGGCGAAGAGCCCGGCGATGAAATCCTCCGGCACCTCTCGATTGTCGCGGCTGAGGATCTTGCCGGCCGCCGCGACGAGCGCTGCTTCGGCGCGCTCTTCATCGCTGCCGGGAAAGTCTGCCATGGTCTATCTCCGCCGCGCGTGTCGCGCCATCCGGCGAGCGTTCCTGTTGCAAGTTTTTCCCATCGAGACGGCGGCGTCGAGGGTAGAAATTGAGCCGGACGTCCCGCGGGTGAAGCGATATCGCTGCCTGCGCAAAGGCGATAGTATCGCACGATCCATGATAGGGAGACCACGCCGTGCCCAAGCCAACGAAGAACGTTCCGAAGAAACGACCGGTTCCCACCAGGCGATCGCCGATAGCCGGCGGCAAGAACGCACCGTTCGCGGCGCACAGCGGTGCCGAGGACGACATCGAGATCACCGCGCTCGCGCTTTCGCCCGGAAAGCTCTCGCCTGAGATGGAGGGGTATTTCAACAAGTGCGACGAGAAGCTCGGCTTCGTGCCCAACGTGCTCAAGGCCTTTGCTTTCGACGACGCCAAGCTGCAGGCGTTCGTGGATTACCGCCAGGAGCTGGTGCAAAACGCCGAAAGCCTCTCCAAGCTCGAGATCGAGATGATCGCGACGGTGGTATCCTCGCAGAACCGCTGCTTCTATTGCATCACTGCGCACGGCAACGCGGTGCGCCAGCTCGGCGGCCCCGTGCTCGGTGAGATGATGGTGATGAACTACCGCGCGGCGCGGCTCGACAAGCGCCAGCGCGCCATGCTCGATTTCGCGGTCAAGCTCACCACGCAGCCCTGGGAGATCGAGGAGGAGGATCGCGCGCGGCTGCGCCGTGCCGGCTTCAGCGACCGCGACATCTGGGACATCGCCTCGGTCGCCGCCTTCTACAACATGACCAATCGCCTCGCTTCCGCCACCGACATGCGGCCCAACAGCATCTATCACGGACAGGCGAGATAGACCCGAAGCAGGAGCTGTAGCCCGGATGGAGCGCAGCGCAATCCGGGCCAACCCCAACTCGATCTGGTCGAGTCCGTCCGCGTCCATGCTGGGCCCGCGCTCATGATCCGCGACACCAATCCGACCACAAGTCTCGCCCGGATTTCGCTGCGCTTCATCCGGGCTACGGCAACTGCGCCTTACAGCAACGCGCGCAGGGTGCTGCTCGCCGTCTCGCCCATTGGCCGCTATCACGGATAAGCGAGATAGACCGAAAGCAGGAGCTGAGCCCGGATGGAGCGCAGCGCAATCCGGCCAACCGCAACTCGATCTGCTCAGTCCGTCCGCGTCCATGCTGGGCCCGCGCTCAGATTCGCGACACAATCCGACCACAAGTCTCGCCCGGATTTCGCTGCGCTTCATCCGGGCTACGGCAACTGCGCCTTACAGCAACGCGCGCAGGGTGCTGCTCGCCGCCCTCGCCTGCCTGACCTGTCTCGGCCCGCTGGCCGCGCAGGACCCCGCGCTGCTCGAGGCCGTTCCCAGGACCAGCGCCAGTATCGCGCCGGTCGCGGCGCGGCACGGCATGGTGGTCGCGCAGGAGGCACGCGCGGCCCGCATCGGCGTCGAGGTCCTGTCGAAGGGCGGCAATGCAGTCGATGCCGCCGTCGCGACCGGCTTCGCGCTGGCGGTGACCTATCCGCGCGCCGGCAATATCGGCGGCGGCGGCTACATGGTGATCCATCTCGCCGCAGGCAACGTCCAGACCGCGATCGACTATCGCGAGACCGCGCCGGCAGCAATCACCCGCGACAGCTTTCTCGACGCCAGCGGCGAGGCCGATCCGGACAAATCGAGGGATTCGGCGCTGGCGATCGGCGTCCCCGGCACCGTCGCCGGGTTGGCACTGGCGCACGCCAGGTACGGCTCGGGCAAGTTCATGCTCGCGGACCTGCTTGCGCCCGCCATCCGGCTCGCATACGACGGCATTCCGGTCGAGGATGACATTGCGGATTTGCTGCCGCGCGCGCAGCGGCGGCTGGCGCGCTGGCCTGCCTCGGCGAAGATTTTCCTCAAGGACAACGGCAGCGTGCTCGCTCCCGGCGACATGCTGGTGCAGAAGGACCTCGGCGACACGCTCGCGGCCATTGCCCGCGATGGGCCGGCTGCGTTCTACGACGGCGCCATTGCCGAACGGATCGCGGCGGCCGTGCGCGCCGGCGGCGGAGCGATGACGCGCCAGGACCTGGCGGACTATCGGCCGATCGAGCGAACCCCCTTGCGTGGCAGCTATCGCGGTCATGATGTCGTCTCGATGCCGCCATCGTCCTCCGGCGGCGTCATCCTGATCGAGATGCTCAACATTCTCGAAGGCTACGACGATCTCGTCGAGGACAATGTGCGGCGCCTCCACCTCATGATCGAGGCGATGAAGCTCGCCTATGCCGATCGCGCGCTCTTTCTCGGCGATCCGGCCACGGTCGACGCGCCGCTTTCACGCCTGACCTCGAAGACCTATGCCGCCCGCCTGCGGGCAGGCATCGACCGCGAGCGGGCGCGGCCGGCGACCGATGTCCGCCCCGGCAGCGTGCTGAATGAAGGCGACAACACCACGCATTTTTCCGTGGTCGACCGCTTCGGCAACGCCGTCTCGAACACCTACACGCTCAACTTCAGTTACGGTGTGGGCATGGTCGCCGAGGGCACCGGCATCCTGCTCAACAACGAGCTCGACGATTTCGCCGCCAAGGCCGGCGCGCCGAATGCATTCGGCCTCGTCGGCGGCGACGCCAACGCGCCCGGCCCCGGCAAGCGGCCGCTGTCCTCGATGTCGCCCACGATCGTGCTCAAGGAGGGCAATCCGTTCCTGGTCACGGGCTCGCCTGGCGGCAGCCGCATCATTACGACCGTGCTGCAGATCATCACCAACGTGATCGACCGCAACATGACGATATCGGAGGCAGTGGCGCAACCGCGCCTGCATCATCAGTGGTCGCCCGACGAGGTGCTGGTCGAGCGCGGATTTTCCGCCGATCTCGCCCGCGCGCTGATCGCGCGCGGACATAAGCTGGTGGAGCGACCGCCCGGCTCCTCGGCCAACTCGATCCTGGTCACGCCGCGCGGCTTCATCGGCGCTGCCGACAATCGCACGCGCGGCGCGCTCGCCGCGGGGTATTGATGCGGTTTCCCGGGCGCACCGCTTTGAAGGCACCGGAGGCGCGAGGGCGAATTCATGAGAGACGGGTCATGAAGGTCTTGAACGCCTATCCGCTGATCACGACGCAGCATCTGCGCGAAACGCGAGACTTTCATGTCGAGCATTTCGGAATGGCCGTGGTGTTCGAAGCCAGCTGGGTCGCGATCCCCGTGCCTGGAGCGATCACTACGGCCATTGCCATTTCAGCACCGAAACGACCGCCTCGGGCAGCGGCAGCAGCGACGGCAACCAGCTCCGTGCTCAGCGACAGCAGCACCGCGCCGGCGAGCGATACCAGCGTGCCGGCGATGACCTTGCCGCCGAACACCTCGTGCTGCGGGTTGAGCAGCCGGCTGAAATAGAGCCGGAACACGATCGTCAGCCGGTTGATCGGCGACACCACCGTCACCGGCGCAATCGACAGCGCCATGTAGATGAACATCTGCGAGACGCAGACCATGACGCCGGACAGCGTGAACCACTTGGCCGACTTCGGCTTGACCGCCAGCGCATGGCGCAACTGCCCCGGCCAGATCAGCACGACCGCCATCACCGCCGTCGCCGCCACATAGGAGATGAGGCCGCCGGCGATGCTGGCGGCGAGCCCATGGTTCTCGAGCCCGAGCCGGATGAAGATCGGGCTCAGGCCGTAGCCGGTCGCGGAAAGCAGCGCGAAGATGTAGCCCTCGGCATAACGCGGCCGAAACGGCGCGCCTTGCTCGGGCCCGGCAGTGGACACCGGCGCGGCGCTCTCGACCGAGCGCGGCCTCTTGCGCGTTCGCGCCGTCGTGCCCGGCGGCAGCAGGCTCCTTTGCCGCTGGACCTTCGCTGAAAGTGAAGCTCGGTCCCAGCAGGATCAGGCGATGCCCAGGATCCGCAGCGGCGTCAGCGTCTCGCCCAGGAGCCAGATGGCGGCGACGAGCGTGAAGATGAGATTGACCTGCTGCACCGGCGCCGCGAGGTTGGTGCCGATCGCCCGCATGGCGCGGTAGTTGCAGTATCGTCCCCAGACGAAATGCAGGATGCCCGCGATCGAGAGCGCGATCGCCGCGGCCGAGGAAAAATCGGCGACCGCTCCGAGCGTGCCGACCGCTGCCGCGGCGATGAAGAACAACGGCACGCCGATCGGCACCGTGATCGCCATCCCCTGCAACACCGATCCGGTGAGCACCCCGCGCCGGACGCTGGCGTTGTTCAAGGCGAAGGTGGCAGCGGACAGAAGAGCGAGAAACCCCCCGAGCACTTGTCACCGCGGCGTCAGCGAGGCGCTATACTTCATCTGAGGGCTCCAGATGTCGAGTGGCGGGCAATTGCCTTAGTCCGGGATTACACTGGGAATGGAGCGACGGCTGTGCCGTCGGTAGACGCGGAAATCCGCATCGGTGGTGATGTCAACGAGGACGCTTCTGGCCATAGCCAGTCGCCTTCAAGTACTTGTTCTTCCGCGCACTCAGGTCGGCAGGCAGCCCATCTATCGAGCCTATGAGATTGCTGATGGCATCGAGCGAGGCGGGTCGTCGACTTCGCACCTGGGCAATGCTCAAGCGCTCGCGAACCACATCGGATTTCGACAGCTTGCGCTCGCGCGACTCCGCTTCGATTTGAGCAACAAGCGCCTCGGGGAGGCGAACCGTAAGCGTTTTCATTAGGGTTCATGTATTACGTATTCGGCAATCATGCAAAGACACGCCACTTGCGCACTTGCGGCGCCCTCGGGAACGGATGCGTGTAAATGGCGGGGTCAACGCTGGACGCCGCTAGAGCCAACGGCTTCCGGGCGCCCCGACAATCGACGATCCCGTGATGGCAATCACAGCCGGGCGCCAGCAGTGCGGCCAGACTGCCCGACACTGGCATCGGCCATCGCTTCGATGGCCACCAGCGTCTCGCACAGGAGAGTGTCATGATCTCGAACCAACTCAAGAGCCGAACCAGACCCGTTTCACGCCACATCGGCATTGCGGCCGCGATCATTGCCGCGACCACGTTGTTCTCGAGCACCGAGCTTCGCCCTCGGCACCGCCGAGCAGCGGGCGGCCTGCACCTCGGATGTGATGCGGCACTGCATGGCCTCGGTCGGAAGCGACGGCGCCATCATCGCCTGCATGAAGAAAAAGCGGCAGCCAGTTCAGCGCGCGCTGCCAGGCAACGCTTCCGCGGGTATGAAATGCGCGGCGGGGCGGCGATAGCACGGGCGGCGGAGCGTCGTGTTGTTGCCGCGTTTTCAGCGGAGCCTGCGTAACGAGTGGGGCACCGGACGACATCCGTGCCCCATCTCTATCTCGTTTCCTGGTGCTCGCGTACGGAGCACACGGAGCGAGCTGCGATGATCCAATTCATGCCCAATCTAAACATTGCAAAGAATGGTCGGGGATATCGTTGATACGGGTTACGGGAAACAGTCTTCGGGCTGGCCAAATTAGTCCGGCGGCAAGTCTATCGAGAATGTCGTTACAGACATCGGACCTGCATGTCTGCGCTCGCCGGTAATTTTATGCCCTTCGCGAACCATCTCGATCACCGCACCCGGGCGCATTTGCAGGCAAGCGTTCTCAAAGCGAATCGAGAAACCCAACTTGGTCAGATCGGCGCTGACCTGGGCGGCATTTATGGACGGAGTATCGAGCCGCAAAGCGGTGCCGTCCTTCAAAGGCAATGGCGAAATCACCTTCGCACCATTTCGCTCCGCCCATTCGGACAAGCCTTGGGCAAGCTTCTGACGGGGAGACAGGCGCGGGCGAGGCTGCGCGGCCTGCAACTTGGCAATCTCGCCCCGGGTCTTTTGCCAACGATCAAGCCGAGAGCGAGTCCGCGTCATTTGCTTGGCCGTCGCAGCATCCGCGATAGTCGAAATCCGGTGCTGGGACCGTCATTTCGAATCCTGTATTTTGGCCTGATTTGGAAGGCGGTTATAGGCTTTTTCGGACTTATCCAACTGTTTCAGCCGCTCATCCAGACTGCGGTAGCCGTGCCGTTTCAAACTGCTCATGTCAGCCTGCTGCATTCTGTTGCGCGGCCAAAGTCATCGTTCCCGACGACAAAGCGCTCGAGCTGATGCGCAAACCGGCCACGGGAGACAGAATGCTGATAATCGCGGCCGAGGTGCGCGCCCCCATCAAGTTGCGCGACTCGGCGCCGACCGCAGGCGGATAGGCCGCAATGTATGTTGGAGCGGGCGAAGGGATTCGAACCCTCGACCCCGACCTTGGCAAGGTCGTGCTCTACCCCTGAGCTACACCCGCATCCGGAGGTACCGCGGCTGCGACCGCCGCGTCTGCCGTGATCCTATGCCAAAAGGCTTGGATCATTGCAACAGCAGTCCGTTGGTCAGGCGCGAGACCAGACCGGGCGCGCCTCCCTGGCGGCCGAACGGACGGCCGTCCTTGCCGGAGCGGAACGAGACCGGATCGGCCCCGCGCGAAGCTCGCGGACACGACGTGATCGCTTTCGGCTATCAGATTTCGAAGCACTCGATCCGGTTCGAATCAGACGGATCGTACAGGTCGGTAATCAGGCACGTGCGTTGCCTTGGAATGCTGATTACTGATCACTGATGGCCGCCACTCCCTCCGACCTCTTCGCCTTTCTGGACCGGCTCGGCATCACGCATGCCACCGTCACCCATCCCGCGCTGTTCACGGTGGAGCAGTCGCGCGCATTGCGCGGCACGATCCCGGGCGCCCACACCAAGAACCTGTTCCTGCGAGACAAGAAAGGCGCGCCGTTCCTGGTCACCGCGCTCGAGGATGCCGCGATCGACCTCAAATCGCTGCACCGGCTCATTGGCGCCGCCGGCCGCTTCTCCTTCGGGTCGGCCGAGCTCCTGCGCGAGACGCTGGGCGTCGAGCCGGGCGCAGTGACGCCGTTTGCGGCCATGAACGACCGCGACCGGCGCGTGAGCGTGGTGCTGGACGCCGCCCTGATGCGCCATGAATCGATCAATTGTCACCCCCTGGTCAACACCATGACGACGTCGATCGTGCGTGCCGATCTGCTGCGCTTCCTGGAGGCAACCGGCCATGCGGCCCCGATCCTGCCGGTTTCGGAACAGAAGGGACCGGCCGGGCATTGACGCCTCGATTGCAATTGTTCCCGTTGACACCAAATAAAACGGGCATATTCACATTTCCGGCACGGTGACCCCCGGGTTGACCGGGATCGACGGTTTGCTTTGCCGAAACCCCGCCGACGAGGACAGAAAAACGATGACGATGTTGCAGAGCGGCGAGGCAGCGGCCACCACCATGGCCACCAAGGACACCACGACCCAGACCTTCGTGAAGGACGTGATCGAGGAATCCAAGCGCCAGCCGGTGCTGGTGGATTTCTGGGCCGAGTGGTGCGGTCCGTGCAAGCAGCTCGCACCGGTGCTCGAGAAAGTGGTCCGCGCCGCCAAGGGCAAGGTGAAGCTGGTCAAGATGGACATCGACAAGCATCCCGGGATCCCGCAGCAGCTCGGCATCCAGTCGATCCCGGCGGTGTTCGCCTTCGTCAACGGTCAGCCGGTCGACGGATTTCTCGGTGCGCTGCCGGAAAGCCAGGTCACCGCGTTCATCGAGCGCGTCACCAAGGATCGGATCGGCGGCGAGGAAAAGGATCTGCTGAAGGCCGCCGATGAGGCGCTCGCCAAGGGCGATGCCGCCGGCGCTGCCGAGCTCTATGCCGAAGTGCTCGCGCAGGATCCCGGCAGCATCCCGGCGCTGGCCGGGCTCGCCCGCAGCTATGTCGGCACCGGCGCCATCGAGCAGGCGAAGCAGACCCTTGCCTTGGTGCCGGAAGCCAAGCAGAACGATCCCGCGGTCGCTGCCGCGCGCGCAGCGCTCGAGCTCGTCGAGCAGGCGAAATCGGTCGGCCCGATCGGCGAGCTGGAAAAGAACGTGGCCGCCAATCCGCTCGATCACCAGGCACGCTTCGATCTCGCGGTCGCCCTCAACAGCAAAGGACGCCGCCAGGAAGCGGTCGACAACCTGATCGCTATCGTCAAGCGCGATCGCAAATGGAACGACGACGGCGCCCGCAAGCAGCTCGTCCAGTTTTTCGAGGCCTGGGGTCCTACCGACGAGGCCACGATCGACGGACGCAAGCGGCTGTCATCGGTGCTGTTTTCATAGGTCCCCCACCCGATCCTGCCCCCGCTTGCCGGGGAGGTTAGGGAGGCGGCCATAGGCGCTGAGAGCGTCACCATGACGATGAACAGGGCTTATGAGAAACCCGGCGACCTCCCCGATGTCATCCCGGTGTTCCCGTTGCCGGGTGCCCTGCTGCTGCCGCGCGGACAGATGCCGCTCAACATTTTCGAGCCGCGCTACGTTGCGATGGTCGACGACGCCTTGCGTTCGGGGCACCGGCTGATCGGCATGATCCAGCCCGAATCGGCCACTCCCGCAGCCGACATGAAGCCCACTCTCTACAAAGTGGGGTGCGTCGGCCGCATCACCCAGATCGCCGAGACCGGGGACGGACGCTATCTCCTCCAGCTCACCGGCATCGTCCGGTTTCGCATCGAGGAAGAGCTCCCGGCATCGACGCCTTACCGGCAATGCCGCGTGCTCTACGCGCCGTTCACCGACGATTTCACGGCGCGCAAGGGCGAGGACGAGGTCGACCGCAAGAGCCTGCTGCGGGCGCTGTCCGATTTCCTCAAGGCCAATGAGCTCAAGGCGGATTGGGAAGGCATCGAGAACGCGCCCAACGAGGCGCTGGTCAACGCCCTCGCGATGATGTCGCCCTACGGCGCGGCCGAGAAGCAGGCGCTGCTGGAAGCACCCGACCTCAAGACGCGTGCGGAAATTCTGGTTGCAGTTACCGAGATCGAGCTGGCCAAGAAAGCCACCGGCGGGGACACGCCGTTGCAATGAGCATTCTCGTAGCCCGGATGGAGCGCAAGCGTAATCCGGGGCGATGGCGCACCGCTGGACTGTCCCGCATTTCATGCGGGCTACTTCAGGTTTTCCGCTGCAAAGCAATAAGACCTTGAAATTACCGCAATAAGTTGTTAGGTGACGAATTGTTGAGACAGACGGCCTAGAATTCAAACCCAACAAAGGCCGTTTACGGGTCGCGTGAACGAATTCCACGTCTTGGTTTTCGACCCGCCTCTTCGAATCCTGATTCATCGACAGCCCAGACCACGCGGGGTGTCCAGCTTCTCCCGCGACGCGCGGCCGCTCGCCATGGGCGCCGGCACGTTTCGCCTCATGAAAGATTTTTCATTGACCGCTTTTCTCGACCTCGGCCTTGCCGAACCCATTACCCGCGCACTCGTCGACCAGCAGTATACGCTACCAACGCCGATTCAGGCGCAAACCATCCCGCAAGTGCTCGCCGCCCGCGATGTGGTCGGCATCGCCCAAACCGGTACCGGCAAGACCGCTGCCTTCGCGCTGCCGATCCTCCATCATCTGTCGGCTGCTCGCCGCGCCCCGGAACCGCGCAGCTGCCGAGTCCTGGTGCTGAGCCCTACGCGCGAGCTCTCCTCCCAGATCGTCGAAAGCTTCGAAACCTATGGGCGATATCTCGAGCCGCGCGTGGCGCTGGTCATCGGAGGGGTCCCGACCCAGCCGCAGGTCCGTGCGCTCGCGCGCGGCGTCGACGTGCTGGTGGCGACGCCCGGCCGGCTGCGCGATCTCATGCAGATGGGAGCGGTGCGGCTCGATCGCGTCGAAATCTTCGTCCTCGACGAAGCCGACCGCATGCTCGACATGGGCTTCATTCACGACATCCGCGCCATCGTCGGCCGCTTGCCGCAACGCCGCCAGAACCTGTTCTTCTCGGCCACCATGCCGCAGGCGATCACCGAGCTTGCCGGGCAATTGCTGCGCAACCCGGTGCGGGTGGCAGTCATCCCAGGGGCAACCACGGTCGAGCGTGTCGAGCAGCGCGTGATCCATATCGATCGCGCCGGCAAACCGGCGCTGCTCGCGGAGATCCTGCGGCAAGAGCCGATCGAGCGTGTGCTGGTTTTCACCCGCACCAAGCGCGGCGCCGACAAGGTCGTCCGCGCGCTCGATAAGGCCGGCCTCGCCGCAGAAGCGATCCACGGCAACAAGTCCCAGAACCAGCGCGAGCGCGTGCTGGCGAACTTCCGAACCGGACACGTGCGCACGCTGATCGCCACCGACATCGCCGCGCGCGGGATCGACGTCGAGGGCATCAGCCATGTCGTCAACTTCGATCTCCCGAACATTCCGGAAAGCTACGTGCATCGCATCGGCCGCACCGCACGCGCCGGCGCCGCCGGGATAGCGATTTCCTTCTGCGATGCCGACGAGCGATCCTGCCTGCGGGACATCGAGAAGCTGATCCGAATGTCGATTCCATCGACCGACCGGCGCAACGAACGGCGCAGCGCGCCCGAGCCGCGCGCGGTCGTCACCGCGAATGGAAAGGCGGCACACCACAATAACAAGGAGGGCCGGCAGCATGCCCGTGGCGGTCGCAAGCCGTCACGGGGATCGAATGGCCCGCGCCCGCAGGTATCAGCCGCTGCCTCGAACGGCGGCATCGCGGCGGTGGCGTTCATGCAACCCAAGCGTGACACGCGCCGGCACCCCGGCGCAAACACCGCCCACTTCCAACGCACAGTCCGATAGTTCGAGCGGATCGGAGAAGAAAGAATGGCCAAAGAAGAGCTGCTCGAGTTCGACGGCACGGTGACCGAGGTGCTGCCGGACGGCAATTACCGCGTCACCCTCGACAATGAGCACCAGCTCCTCGCCTACATGTCGGGCAAGATGCGCAAGTTCCGCATTCGCACCGGGGTCGGCGATCGTGTCATCGTCGAGGTCTCGCCTTACGACCTCACGCGCGGCCGCATCAATTTCCGTCACAAGGGTGATCGCATGGCGGCGGCGGCGCCTGCGCGCCGCCCTAATTTCCGCCGGCACTGAGGAGCGCATCATGAGCTCTTCATCGGCCGAGCGTCCCGCCGGCACCGTCGATCCCAAGCTTCTCGAAATCCTGGTCTGTCCGCTGACCAAGGGCCCGCTCGAATACGATGCCGAGAAGCAGGAGCTGATCTCGCGCTCCGCCAAGCTCGCTTACCCGATTCGCGCCGGCATTCCGATCATGCTGCCGGAGGAAGCGCGCAAGCTCGATTGATTTAAGCAGCAGTCGTTGTCGTTCCAGCCGAGCACCTCCGAACTCGCCCACATCCGCACCAATTAATGTCTCTCGGCTGTCATCGTCCGCGTAAAGCGGACGATCCAGTAACCACCGGACGGAGTGCATGGAACAACGGTGCAACAACCGTCAACGCGTTGGCTACTGGGTGCCCGCCTGAAGCGGGCACGACACCGAGCAAGCAGCAGGGGATGCCCGTGATCAAAGGCCCGTTTCATCGACGAGGAAAACCACCGTGATCAAAATCTGGGGACGCAACACCTCGATCAACGTACAGAAGGTGATGTGGGCGGTGGGGGAGCTCGGGCTCGACCACGAGCGGATCGATGTGGGTGGCGCGTTCGGCAAGAACAACGAGCCTGAATACCTCGCCAAGAATCCGAACGGCCTCGTTCCCACGCTGGAGGAGGACGACGGTTTTGTGCTGTGGGAGTCGAATACGATCGTTCGGTATCTGGCGGCGAAGCACGGACCCGGCACGCTCGAGCCGGCAGATCTGCGGATGCGGGCACGTGCCAGCAGCTGGATGGACTGGCAGCTGTCGGTGGCATCGCCGGCCATTTTCGGAATGTTCTGGGGGTTGATCCGCACACCGCCGGAGAAACGCGATCCCGCCGCCATCGAGGCCTCGCGGGTGAAGACCACCGCCGCCATGAAGATTCTCGATGCGCACCTCGGCAACACTGCTTTCGTCGCGGGCGATGCGCTCTCGATGGGCGACATTCCCGTGGCTTTGGTCACCTATCGCTTCCGGCGCCTGGCGCCCGAGCGCAGCGGGTTCGACAACATCGAGCGCTGGTTTGCCGGCATCGAGCAGCGTCCCGCGTTCAAGGAGCAGGTGCTGACAGCTCCGTTCGCGTAGGCCATCCTGTGTCCTGACCGAGCGCGCGCCGTTCTCGAGGGCGCGAGCGAAGAGCCGGGACCGTTCCGCACTCGACCTTCGTAAAGGTCCCGGGTCTGCAGCGCACCACTCCGCTTCGCTCCGTGCTGCGCTGCGCCCGGGACACGTCTCGATTACAGCGCCTCGCCCTTGAGCAGCTTCGGCACCTCACCGACCAGTCCTGCGGCTTCGCGGATGAAGAAGCGCTTGAGCATCGGAAGGCGCTCGACCAGGCCGAGACCGAAGTCGCGCGTAAGCCGCAGGGCGTCGGATCGATTCGAGAACAGCCGGTTGAGCCCCTCCGTTGCAACGCCCATTGCCATGGTGTCGAAGCGCCGCCAGCGCTGGTAGCGATCGAGCACCGAGAGCGAACCAGGATCGAGACCGAGCCGCACCGCATCGACGATCACTTCGGCCAGCGCGGCCACGTCCTTGAGGCCCATATTGAGCCCCTGCCCCGCGATCGGATGGATCACGTGGGCGGCATCGCCCACCAGCGCCAGCCGATCGGCAATGAATGCGCGCGCAACCGACAGGCCCAGCGGCAGCACGCGGCGCGGACCCACCGCCTCGATCTCGCCCAGACGCAGGCCGAATTGCCGCTCGAGCTCGCCATGGAATTCAGGTTCGGGCAGGCCGATGATGCGGGCGGCTTCTTGCGTCTCCTCGGTCCAGACGATCGAGGAACGGTGGCCCAAGACAGGATCGCGTTTCAGCGGCAGGATCGCAAAGGGTCCGGCCGGGAGGAAATGCTCCTCCGCACGCCCGCCGTGATCGCGCTCGTGCGCGACGGTGGTGACGATCGCAGACTGACCGTAGCTCCAGCCATGACTTGCAATTCCGGCTCGTTCACGGATCCGCGATTGCGCGCCATCGGCCGCAACCAGCAGCCGCGCCGACAGCGTGCGGCCGTCCGCAAGCCCGACTTCTATTTGGCGCGACGGGCCGCGCCGCGAGCTCTCCCGCTCCGGCAGGCTGCGGCCGTTGCGGTGGGCGTCGGCGAGCTCGAAACCCGCGACCGCGTCGGACATGAGCGTGACACTCGTTTCACTCGCCTTTGCCAACAGCGCGCGCAGGAGCGGGCCATTCTCGATCATGTGCGCGAACGGCTCCCCTGGCTCCAATTCGCCGGCGAAGGTGAGGAAGGTCGGCCGAACCGCATCCTGCAACCGGCTGTCGGTCACGACCATATCGAGAATGGGCTGCGCCTCGACCTGGTCCCAGACCCCGATCGTCTCGAACATCCGGCGGGCGGCGGCGACGATGGCCGAAGCGCGCGCATCGGTCACCGCGCGTCCCAGGACAGGATCGGCGACCGCCACCGTGAACGACTGCCCGAGGCTCTGGCGCAGAGCGATCGCCAGCGCCAAGCCGGCAAAGCCGGCCCCGCCGACCAGCACGTCGACACGGTTCGTGGTGATGTGGGACGATGACTCCACGATCGGCTCCTGCTGCCATTATAGCATTGTCAGGCCCCGCTGCCGCGGAAGATGATGCCCCATGCCCTCCGCCGTTCAAGATCTGCTCGCCGTCCTCGATCTCGAGCAACTCGAGGTGAACCTGTTCCGCGGCCGCTCGCCCCAGATCGGGCGGAAGCGGGTGTTCGGCGGCCAGGTGATCGGCCAGGCGCTGGTCGCGGCCTGCCGCACCGTCGACGTCAACGGCCGGCCGCCGCATTCGCTGCACGCCTATTTCCTGCTCGGCGGCGACCCCGAGGTGCCGATCATCTATGAGGTCGATCGCATTCGCGACGGCAGGAGCTTCACCACCCGGCGGGTGGTCGCGATTCAGCATGGCGAGGCGATCTTCACCATGGCGGTCTCGTTTCACCGCGACGAGCCCGGCCTGAGCCACCAGGCGAGGATGCCGGAGGTCCCGCAGCCCGAGGCGGTTGCGAGCGAGACCGCCATCAAGGAGCGGGTGCTCCCGCTGATGCCGGACCCGGTGCGGCGCTACTACGAGCGCGAGCGGCCGATCGAGCTGCGGCCGGTCGAGCTCGATCGCTATCTCGGCCGAAAGACCGAGGGCGGCCGCTTCCATGTCTGGATTCGCGCCGCCGAGCGGCTTCCCGATGAGCCGGCGATCCATCAATGCGTGCTCGCCTACGCCTCCGACATGATGCTGCTCGACTCGGCCCTGATCCCGCACGGGCGCACGGTGTTCGAGCCGACCATCATGGCGGCGAGCCTCGACCATGCACTCTGGTTTCATCGCCCGTTCCGCGCCGACGAGTGGCTGCTCTATGCCCAGGACAGTCCCAATCTCTCGGGCTCCCGCGGCTTTTCCCGCGGGCTGATCTTCACCCGGGACGGCACCCTGGTCGCCTCGGTGGTGCAGGAGGGACTGCTGCGGGAACGGACGAAGTAGCCGGCATCGAGCGGAGCGAATGCAGCGAGCCCTTGCCCCGGATTGCGCTTCGGCCGCTTAATTTTTAGGCACGACGCCGATATCGTGCACTGGTTCCGTTTGCGGGTTCGGTTTATTTTGTGCGCGCGCCTGGGGAACAGGGATCAGCCATGAAATTGATCATTGCCGTCATCAAGCCATTCAAGCTCGAGGAGGTCCGCGACGCGCTCGTCGCCGTCGGCGTGACCGGGATGACCGCAAGCGAGGTCAAGGGCTACGGCCGCCAGAAGGGGCACACCGAGATCTATCGCGGCGCCGAATACGCGGTGAATTTTCTACCCAAGATTTGCATCGAGGTGGCGGTGCCGTCCGACCGCGTCGAGAAGGTGGTCGAGGCCATCATCACATCCGCCAAGACCGGCCAGATCGGCGATGGGAAGATTTTCGTCACCGCCATCGACCAGGCGGTGCGGATCAGAACCGGCGAAACCGACGCCGACGCGCTGTAGCGCGACCAAGGGGGGATCAGATGAGATCGCAGATCGTCTATCGCCGTAGCGCGACGAGCATTGCCGCTGCGCTGGGCGTCACGCTGCTTGCCTCGCCGGCATCGGCACAAGTGGCGGCATCGCGCATCGATGCAGGCGATACCGCCTGGATGATCTCGGCCACCGGCCTCGTGCTGATGATGACCATTCCCGGGCTGGCGCTGTTCTATTGCGGAATGGTGCGCAAGAAGAACGTGCTCGCCACCATGGCGCAAAGCCTCGCCTGCGTTGGGCTGTGCTCGATCCTTTGGTTTGCCGTCGGCTACAGCCTGAGCTTCGCCGGCGACGGCGCCTGGCTCGGCACCTTCGAGAAGGCATTCATGCGCGGGACCAGCATGGAGGCGACCAGCGCCTTTGCACCGACCATCCCCGAAGTCCTCTTCATGTTCTACCAGATGACCTTCGCGATCATCACGGTTGCGCTGGTCGCGGGCTCGGTCGCCGACCGGATGCGGTTTTCCGCATTCCTGTGGTTCGCCGCCGGCTGGCTGTTCCTGGTCTATGTCCCGATCGCCCATTGGGTGTGGGGCGGCGGCTTTCTCGCCAAGGCCGGTGTCCTCGATTTTGCCGGCGGCACCGTCGTTCATCTCAACGCCGGCATTGCCGGCCTGGTGGCCTGCTATGTCGTGGGCAAGCGCCACGGCTACGGCACCGAGAATTTCGCACCTTACGATCTCTCGCTGGCGGTGATCGGGACCGGGCTGCTCTGGGTCGGCTGGCTCGGCTTCAACGGCGGCTCGGCGCTGGGCGCCAATTCGCGCGCCGCGTTCGCCATCACCGCGACCCATCTCGCGGCTGCGGCCGGCGCGCTGACCTGGATGTTCCTGGAATGGTGGACGCGCGGGAAGCCGTCCGTGCTCGGCATGATCTCGGGCGCCATCGCTGGCCTCGGCACCATCACTCCGGCATCGGGCTTCGTGCTGCCGTGGCATGGCCTGGTGATCGGCTTGATCGCCGGCGCGGTCTGCTACTGGGGCTGTACCTGGCTGAAGCTGCGCTGTGGCTACGACGATTCGCTCGACGTGTTCGGCATCCACGGCATCGGCGGTGCGACCGGCACCTTGCTGGTCGGCGTGTTCGCGGTCGCCGCCTTGTCGATCACCCCGGATGCGCCGGATGGATCGCCCGGCCTGATCGAAGGCAATGCGCGGCAGCTTCTGGTCCAGCTCTATGCCGTCGTCGTCACGGTCGTCTGGTCGGGCGTGCTGACCTACGTCCTGCTCAAGGTGATCGCGTTCCTGGTCCCGCTGCGGGTCAGCCATCAGAGCGAGATCGAAGGTCTCGACATCACCCAGCACGGCGAGGCGCTGCAGTAGGCACGCCACGCCGAACGCGTAGCCCGGATGAAGCGCAGCGCAATCCGGGGACCCTTCCCTCGCCGTCGGGAGACCCCGGCGCAAGCCGGGGCCCTCAATTCACCCGCGAGATCAATGATGGGCTGATTGCATCAGCATTCGATCTTTGATCGAGTGAATGGAGCCATGAGCCCGTTCGCGCCCCTTACGTTTACACAACTGCCGAGCCGCGCCCGCAGCGACATTGCGGACGTCATATTCGGCGCGGCAAGCGGTTCTGTTCTCGCAGTGTCCGGCACAACGCGTGAGCAGATTTTGCGCAGTCTGAACAGCACAGATCGTGCTCATGAGAGCCGCTTGGTCTTGTTCGTTCCACTGGAGCCGGCGACCTCAACCGAGCAGATCGTGGAGCATGTCGCCGACGTTCTGGCCGAGACCGCACTTCGCATGTGGCCGGTGTGGTTCACCGATGTCAGCTTTGCCGGTAGTCGGGATGACACTCTCGGCCGAGAGGCGGTTCGGATCATGGCTCGACAAGCATCGGAGGAGACGCGCTCCATCATGCGGCCATGGGCCGAGGCGGCGGCGATTTCTGCGCTCAGCGGCCGAAAGCCGCGAATGCACGGTGTCGCGATCGCGATGGAGATTGAGCAGTTCTGCATTGCGATAAACCGCGCCGGATTGATCCTGGTTGTCGACATGGACGCGGTAGACGCGCCGTCTGCCGCTCTCGTTCATGCGCTGGAGTGGATCAGCCAGAACGCTCACGCAGCCGTGGTGGCGCTGTTTGCAAGGCTTCCAGACAACATCCCGCCTTTCGATCGGATCCTGCATGGTGCCGTGTGCATCACCACAGATCCGGAACGTTTCGACTTAGAGCCTGCCGAGGAGCCGGACAAGGGCAGGCCTTGGCTCGTTCCGGTGCGCGGTATTCCGCATCCCTTGAGCGAAACCGAGCAGCGGCTTGCGAAGGCATTGGCCCGTGATCGCGAGCTCGCCCCTCTCTTCGGTTTCAACCAATGCGTCGAAACGATCCACGGCAATCGGCCGAAGGTCGATCTGATATGGAAGGGGGGCCGGCTGGTGGTGGAGCTCGACGGCTACGCCGACCATGGCACCCGTGCAGCATTCATGCACGATCGCCACCGCGACTATGAGCTCACCCTTGCGGGCTACACCGTACTGCGTTTGGCCAATGACGAGATCGCCCTGGACATCGAAAAGGCGATCGAAAAGATCAGGGATATTGTGCAATTGTGCCGCGCACGAACGACGTGAGGGGTGAGATGGCCAAGGCCGGTAAATCGATGGCGAAGCGAGTGACCAAGGCCCCGGCCAAAAGTCGCGAGCAAAGGCAAGCCGAGAAGCAGACGCTGGCGATGTGGGCACTGCTCGGCGACGGCGGCGCCGGAATTGGCAGCGCCTTGAAGCCGGAGGTCGAGCGAGCCGAGCGCGAGGCCTTGGAGCAGTCAGGCCTCATCACGGTCGAAAAGCGCGTACGTCCGTTCCGGCTCGAAGTCACCGACCACGGCTGGCGCTGGGCCGAAGAGCATCTCGCGGATGCGCTTCCAGACAAGACCTTTGGCGGCGCGTTCGTTCTGCGGGCATGGCTCACGCGTCTGCAGTCGTTCATGCTGGCACGGGGCGTCGGGCTCGCGGAAGTCTTGGGCCCACAGGCAGACGGAGAAGCCAAATCAGCCGATACCGGGCCAACAATTGCATCGCCGGCCGTCGATTATGACCGACTGCGCGAGCGCATCCGCAAGGCATATCTCGAAGTCACCGGCGGCAGCTTCAACAAGCGCGCGCTCCTGAGAGATATCAGGCAAAAACTGCAGAACGTTGATCGCTCCCACCTGGACGATGCTCTCAATCGTATGCAGCGCGACGATGAGGCGTCCTTGATGCGACTCGACAACAGCGTGGAGATCACCGAAGCCGATCGCACGGCAGCGCTCTACATCGGCCGAGAGCCGCGACACATTCTTTGGATTCCGCGATGACGGCCGAGCTCGACGCCTTTCGCTCGATCAATTTTGTTTGGACGCGGCAGCTCAAGAGCATCTGGCGCGATCAGCCGTACCACGTTGCTGCGATTCACCGGGGCGTGCTGGATGATCTGCTGACCTATTTTGTGACCAATACGCGCGATCGAGACCCTGACAACGAACCGCTTGGGCGAATTGTCGTCGGTCCGGCTGGTCTCGGAAAAACCCACTTGATGGGAGAGCTGAGGCGCAACGTCTGGGAGTTTGAAGGAACTTTCATTTTACTGGATTTGGTCGGCATCAAGGATTTCTGGTCGTCGGTCGCGCTGGGATTTCTCAACTCTCTGCAGGTAAGGCTTCCAGATGGGCGCACACAATACGACAGGCTGATTTCAGGATTGCATCGTCACTCGCGCTGGAGTCTCAGCTGACCGAAATTGCCGCCCGTTTGCGCGGGCGGCCAAAAGAGCTCATTGCCGAGCTGGTCCGTTTGTTCGTGAGCGCCCTCATGCAGCGGGACCGCGAATTCTACGCTTAATTTTCAGGATGTCGTGCGCGCTCTGGTGCTCTTGATCTCGGATGATTTGGAATGCGCGAGTGTTGCCCATGCCTGGCTGCAAGGGATGGATTTGAACTCCGAAGAGGTCCGTGGGCTTGGATTCGTAACTGTCAAGAAACCCCCAATTGAGATCACTCGAGGCATTTCCTGGCTTTTGAGCATGGTCGGGCCAACGTTGATCGCAGTCGACCAAATTGATCCGATCATCAGCGAAGCAAACGTCCGCTCTCCTGATTCGAATGACGGATCAGACGCGGAGCAAGCGCGGGAAGCGCGATCGATCATCGAAGCGCTGGCGAATGGGCTCATGGAGCTGCACGAGATCAAGCAACGTGCGGTGATAGTCGTCTCCTGTCTCGAAGCTTCCTGGCGTGTGCTCGAAGAGAAATCCACCATAGCCGTCAAAGACCGCTATCGCGCTCCGACAATCCTCAAAAACATCAATCAAGCGGCCGTGGCCCAATCCTTGGTCGGCGCGCGGCTAACTCATGCCTATACCTCGTGTGGCTTTACCCCGCGCTACGAGACTTGGCCTTTTTCGCCCAGGGCATTCGAGCGAGCTCTTGGATTGACGCCTCGAGAACTCCTGAAGGCGTGCGAAGATCACCGCCAAGCATGCTTGTCTCGCGACGCTGTGTTCGAATGCTTCTCCTTCGGCGAGACGCCAGCCGAACAGCCGGATCGGCAGCCGCGCAACGATCTTGATGACATATTCGACCGCCAGCTCGAAACGGTCGAAGTCGAGGAATTGCTGGATTCCGAAAAATGAAGACCACCTGCGGGATCTCTTCACCGATGTGTTGCAGATGTATGCCGGACACCTTACCCCGCCCAACGATGTCGACATCGTGGTCCAGCCTGATCCCGATCAGAAGCGCCCGTCGCTTCATGGTCGTCTGACCTTCATCTTCCGCAGTGAAGGCGACCGGGAGCAGCATTTCTGCTTTCGCGTTCTTGCCCATTCCAATGCGATTGCTTTCCAATCGCGATTGCGCGCCGCAATGACGGCTTCGGGCGTCGACCATGCGCTCAAATTCCGGCACCTCTTCATCCTTCGTAGAGATGCGCCGCCGGGAGGAGCGAAGACACGGGAGCTGGTCGAAAAATTTCATCAAGCCGACGGCAAGTTCGTTGTCCCAACGGAGGAAGACCTGCATACCTTCGTTGCGCTTCGGGCGATGCTCAAGAACAATCACCACGACTTCGATGCCTGGCTGCGCGCACGCAAGCCGCTCTTCGATACGCCTCTGTTCAAAGCGGCGGAGCTGTGTCCGCCATCATTCCTGCCGCCGAGCCCTCGACCGGGCAATGGTCGAGATCCGAGTTCCCTGCCCGATCCGAGCCCATCGCCCGCCGGCGGCGATGTCACGTCACCAACTGTGGCACCGCCGCAGGTGCGACCCCCGCAACACAAGGCAGATCCCGCAAATGGCATCGCCAATGCTTCGCAGGGAGTTGCGCAGCGCGCGCAAGCGGGGCCGCCCCTGTCGCGCGACATTCCCCTCGGCCGCCGCTTCGAGCGAGGCGCGGCCGGCGCCGCGGTGACGTTATCCGCCGACCTGCTGCCGCGGCATGTCGCCATCCTGGCGGGCAGCGGATCGGGGAAGACCGTGCTGCTTCGGCGCATCGTGGAGGAAGCCGCTCTGCTCGGGCTTCCTGCAATCGTGCTCGACACCAACAACGACCTCGCACGGCTCGGCGACCCCTGGCCCGCGCGCCCCGAGGGCTGGACCGATGCCGATGCGGCCGAGGCCGCCGACCACCGGAAGAAGGTGGACGTCGTGATCTGGACGCCAGGACTCAGCGGCGGAAGGCCGTTGTCGCTCGCGCTTCTTCCCGACTTCGCAGCGTTAGGAGATGATCCTGACGAGCGCGCTCAGGCGACCGAGATGGCGCGCGCCACCCTCACTCCGTTCATCGGCGCCACCGGTGTTGGTGCCAAGCTCAAGGAAGGGGTGCTGGCCGATGCCCTGCGCCGCTTTGCGCGCGAAAACGGCAGCACGCTCACGGGATTGATCGATCTGCTGTCCGATCTGCCGGACGACGTGAGCCAGATCGGCAATGCAGCGAAGCTTGCAGCGGCCATCGCCGATCAACTACGCGCCACTATCGCGACCAGCCCGTTGATGCAATCGCAGGGAGCGAGCCTCGATCCGCAATCGCTGTTTCACAGCGCTGCCGGCAAGACGCGCATCTCGGTGATCAATTTTTCCGGGCTCGCCAGCGACGAGGCGCGTCAATCGTTCGCCAACCAGCTGCAGATGTCCCTGTTTACCTGGATCAGGCGCAATCCGAGCCCAACGGGGCGACTCTATGTCCTCGATGAGGCGCAGAACTTTGCTCCCTCGCAAAAATCGACGCCCTGCAAGGAGAGCACCGTGTCGCTCGCTGCCCAAGCCCGCAAGTACGGGCTGGGCATGATCTTCGCCACCCAGACCCCGAAGGGCATCGACAACAAGATCGTATCCAACTGCACGACCCACTTTTACGGCCGCATGAGTGCGCCTGCGACGATCGAGGCGACGCGCGAATTGATGGCTGCGAAGGGCGGCGCGGCCGATGACATCGGCCGCCTGAATCGAGGCGAGTTCTATTTCTCGACCGAGGCTACCGGGCGGCCGATCAAGATTTGCACGCCGCTGTGCCTCACCTGGCACCCTGCGAACCCTCTTGCGGCAGAAGAGGTGGTGGCCAAAGCTCGCGGAAACGGTGCCGGCTGAGCAGTTGTGACGGCGCTACGACCCGATGGTTAATCGCGCCTTAACCTCGCGGCACCTATGGTAGGGACAACCCTGGTGGGGCGGTCCTCGCCGCCGCTTCGAGGCGATGTCCATGCCTGCTGCCGAACGCATGATCCATTCTTCGCCGGCCCGCGCCGACGCCAGCCGCTCGCCGTTCGTGCGCCTGCGCGAGCTGCTGGGCGACGCCGAGCCCGGCCAGCCTGCCATCAGCCTGGCGGTGGGCGAGCCGCAGCATGCCGTGCCGTCATTCGTTGGCCCAGTGGTCGCTGCCCATCTCGGTGAGTTCGGCCGTTATCCCATGAACAAGGGACTCGACGAGTTTTGTGAGGCCGCCGCCGGCTGGCTCGGCCGCCGCTTTGCGCTGCCGCGGCCGGTCGATCCCGCCCGCGAAGTTCTGGTCCTGAACGGTTCACGCGAGGGTCTGTTCATGGCCGCCATCGCCGCCTCACGCTGGGCCAGCGGCCGGCGCGGCCGGCCGGCGATGCTCATTCCGAATCCGTTCTATGCCGCCTATGCCGCCGGGGCGGTGGCGGCGAATTGCGAGCCGGTCTACCTGCCGGCCACGGCCGCGACCGGTTTCCTGCCCGACCTCGACGCACTTTCCGAGGAATTGCTTGCCCGCACGGTCGCCTTCTTCATCGCCTCGCCGGCGAACCCGCAAGGTGCGGTCGCCGACCGCACCTATCTCGCACGCATCGTCGGGCTCGCGAGGAAGTTCGACTTCCTGGTGTTCAGCGACGAATGCTACTCCGAGATCTACACCGGGCACGCACCGGCCGGCATGCTCGAAGCTGCCGCGCCGGACTTTGCCAACGTGGTCGAGTTCCAGTCGCTCTCCAAGCGCTCGAACCTGCCGGGGCTGCGCATTGGATTCGCCGCCGGGGATCGCAGGTTCCTGGCGCGGTTCCTGGAGCTGCGCAATGTCGCGGCGCCGCAGGTACCGATGCCGATGCAGCGCGTGGCGATCGCCGCCTACGCCGACGAGGCCCATGTCGAAGAGAACCGGCGATTGTACGCGCAGAAATTCGACCTCGCCGACCAGATCATCGGCAGCCGCTACGGCTACCGAAGGCCGGCGGGCGGATTCTTCCTGTGGCTCGACGTCTCGGCGCAGGGCGGCGACGAAGCCGTCACCGTCCGGCTCTGGCGGCAGGCGGGGCTGCGCGTCGTGCCCGGACGCTATCTCGCGCGCGATCAGGACGACGGCTCCAATCCTGGTCTCGGCTATATCCGCGTCGCGATGGTGCAGGATCAGGCGACCACGGCCGAGGCGCTGCATCGCCTGGTCGCGGTGCTGGGCTGAGGGACATTCATGCCGGCCATTGATCGCGGTCTCGATAGCCTGAGCTTTCTGTCCGAGGCGCTGCGCGATGCGCTGCGCCGCAGGCTGCGCGAGGTCGGCGGAACGGCCCTGCTCGTGGGCTCTATCCTGCTGGCGCTCGCGCTCGCGACCTGGTCGGTGCAGGACCCATCATTGAGCCATGCCACCAACCGGCCGATCCGAAACGTGCTCGGCGTGCCCGGTGCCATCGTGGCAGACCTGCTGATGCAGCTCTTCGGCATGGCGGCGCTCGCGCTGCTTCTGCCCTTGGCCATCTGGGGCTGGCGGCTGGTCACGCACCGCACCTTGCGGCGTGAGCGCATTCGCCTTTGCTTCTGGATCGCCGGCGTGCTGCTGGCGGCAGCCTGCGCATCCAGCCTGCCGCGGACCATCGGCTTGGCCGCTGCCGCGCGGGATTGGGCGGGGTTGTCGGCGATTGGATGCTGCGCCTGCCGGCCTTCTTTTCCGGCGAAGGGATGTCGGGGGTCCTGCGAGCAATAGTCGCCATCGCATGCGGAACCGGCGCCCTGATCTGCTGCGCCGTCGCGGCTGGATTCGGATTGCGCGGCGGCAGCGACGCAGGCGAAGAGGACCATGCTGGCGGAAGCGAGCAGGAAGGTGGCTTGATCTCGCTCGGCTGGGTGGTGCACGGATTTCTCAGCCTCGAAGCGCGCTTCGGGCGCCTTCTGGCGCGCAAGCCATGGCTCCGCTCCGAGCCCGATCGCGCACCGGCGAACGGTCGTTCGGAACCGCGTTTCGGCGACCGCACCGCGCCGGCGCAGCCCCCTGTCGAACCCGAAGGCGACGAGGAGGAAGAGGAAGTCAGCGAGGCCGCGCCCGCGCCTCGCAAGCCCCGCGCTGCATCGCGGACGGCGCGCCGGGTGAACGGCGGCTATGTGCTGCCCCCGCTCGAGGTTCTCGCCGTGCCGAAAGGGAACGGCCGCGCGGTCATGAGCGCCGACGCGTTGCAGGCAAACGCCACCGCGCTGGAAAGCGTGCTCGGCGATTTCGGCGTGCGCGGCGAGATCATCAATGCGCGTCCCGGGCCGGTGGTCACGCTCTACGAGCTGGAGCCGGCGCCCGGCATCAAATCGTCGCGGGTGATCGGGCTCGCCGACGACATCGCCCGCTCCATGAGCGCGCTCTCGGCGCGCGTCGCCGTGGTGGCCGGACGCAATGCCATCGGCATCGAGCTGCCCAACCCGACGCGCGAAAAGGTCTTTCTGCGCGAGCTGCTGGCCAGCGGCGACTACGGCGACAGCGCCGCGAAGCTGCCGCTCTGCCTCGGCAAGACCATCGGCGGCGAGGCCGTGATCGTCGATCTCGCGCGCATGCCGCATCTGCTGATCGCCGGCACCACCGGCTCCGGCAAGTCGGTCGCCATCAACACCATGATCTTGAGCCTGCTCTATCGGCTGCAGCCCGAGCAATGCCGCCTGATCATGGTCGATCCGAAAATGCTCGAGCTCTCCGTCTATGACGGCATCCCGCATCTGCTGACCCCCGTCGTCACCGATCCCAAGAAGGCGGTGGTCGCGCTCAAATGGGCGGTGCGCGAGATGGAGGAGCGCTACAAGAAGATGTCGAAGCTCGGCGTGCGCAACATCGACGGCTACAACGCGCGCGTGGTCGAGGCGAAGTCGCAAGGGCGAGAAGCTGACGCCGCACGGTGCACACCGGCTACGACAAGGAAAGCGGCGAAGCGATCTACGAGAAGGAGGAGCTCGATCTCGAGCCGCTGCCCTTCATCGTCGTGATCGTCGACGAGATGGCCGACCTGATGATGGTCGCCGGCAAGGACATCGAAGGCGCGGTGCAGCGGCTCGCGCAGATGGCGCGCGCCGCCGGCATGCACGTCATCCTGGCGACGCAGCGTCCGTCGGTCGACGTCATCACCGGCACCATCAAGGCGAATTTCCCGACCCGCATCTCGTTCCAGGTCACCTCCAAGATCGACAGCCGCACCATCCTCGGCGAGCAGGGCGCCGAGCAGCTGCTCGGCCAGGGCGACATGCTCTACATGGCGGGCGGCGGCCGCATCAGCCGCGTGCACGGACCGTTCGTCTCCGACGAGGAGGTCGAGAAGGTCGTCCGCCATCTCAAGTCGCAGGGCACGCCGCAATATCTCGAAGCAGTCACCGCGGCCGAGGAGGAGGACGAGGACGGCAATCCGATCTTCGACGCGACCGGCATGGGCGCGCCGGCGAAGCCGGCGACCTCTACCAGCAGGCGGTGCCAGGTCGTGCTGCGCGACCGCAAGGCCTCGACCAGCTACATCCAGCGCCGGCTGCAGATCGGCTACAACCGGGCCGCCTCGCTATGGAGCGCATGGAGAAGGAAGGCGTCGTCGGCCAGGCCAACCATGCCGGAAAGCGCGAAATCCTGATGGGCGAGGAGGACGCGGAGCGCTATTGAGAATCGCGACATGGCGGCCGACTGGCGTCCGCGACCGCAGCAGGCGAGCAGCGTGATCTCGCCACAGCGTGGCTAGAGCTTTTCGGGGTATCGCAAAGGGTTCCGCGCGAACTGCGATAATCGCGAGATCGGAGTGGACCAGTTTGGCTGGGCGTCGACATGCTCGCAGGAAGCCGATGAGGCAGGACGGGAGAGGGCGATTCATGGCGGCAGGCGCCTGGGGCTTTGGGCGGGGGCAGCGTTGCTCGGCTGTTGCTGGTCGGGCGCGCTCACATCGACTGCCGCAGCCGAAACCATTCCGCTGCCGACCCCGGCGCCGCTGCCAAAGGAAGGCGCGCTGCCGTCCGCCGCGCCCGCGCAAGCGCTCAGCCCAGCGGTCTCCGGGCTGGCGGCCGGCTTCAATCGCTCTTCAACCTCGACCGCAAGCCCGACCCTCCGGCGCCGCACCGGCAGCCGGCGACCGCCGCCTTCGACGCCGGACCAGCGCGCGCAGGTCGACAAGGTCAGCGCCTATCTCTCCAGCGTGCAGCAGCTGGTCGGGCAATTTCGTCCAGGTCGGCCCGGACGGCAGCCGCGTCAAAGGCGAATTCTATATGCAGAAGCCCGGCAAGGTTCGCTTCGAATACGATCCGCCGAGCCCGATCGAGATCATCGCCGACGGCCAGTCGGTGGTCGTGCGCGACCGCAAGCTCGCCACCCAGGACCTCTACCCGCTGTCGCAGACGCCGCTGCGCTTCCTGCTCTCCGACCGCATCGACCTCCTGCGCGACACCAACGTCGTCGGCGTCCATGCCGACGACGTCTTCGTCACCATCGTGATCGAGGAGAAGCAGCCGCTCGATCGGCACCAGCCGGCTGATGATGATGTTCGGCGCCAAGGATTATCAGCTCAAGCAATGGACCGTGACCGACCCGCAGGGCTACGACACCACGGTCGCGGTCTCCAATCTCGACACCAGCAAGCGGCCCGACCCCGGCCTGTTCAAGATCGACTACACCCGCTACGCGCAGTAGGACAGTGATCAGTAATCGTGGTCACAGCATCGAGATCCGCGATTGACCCTCGGCCGCGGACTACGCCAATGACGGGCTTCTGATCACTGATTACTGAATGCCGACCTCTGAAACATGCGCCTCACCGTCACCACCTGGAACATCAATTCGGTGCGGCTGCGCATCGACCGCGTCGCCAAGTTCATCAAGGCGGTGCGGCCGGACGTCCTCTGCCTGCAGGAGACCAAGTGCCCCGACGACAAGTTTCCGCTCAAGCGCTTCAAGCGGCTCGGCTACGAGCACGTCGCGCTCAACGGGCAGAAGGGCTATCACGGCGTCGTCGTGCTCTCGCGCCTGCCGTTCGAGACGCTTCGACATCCAGTCGTTTCTGCGGCAAGACCGACTGCCGGCATGTCTCGGCCGTGCTGGGCGAGCGCGCCGGCCTGCGCGATCCGATCACGCTGCATAATTTCTACGTGCCGGCCGGCGGCGACGTTCCCGATCCCGCGCTCAATCCGAAATTCGCGCACAAGCTCTCGTTTCTCGACGAGATGCGCGCCTGCGCCGCAGCTGCGCTGCAACGGCGCCAGACCGCATGATCCTGGTCGGCGATCTCAACGTCGCGCCGCTCGAGCACGACGTCTGGAGCCACAAGCAGATGCTGCGGGTGGTCTCGCACACGCCGATCGAATGCGAGAAGCTCGTCGCCGCGCAGAACGACAGGCGGCTGGGTCGACGCCATGCGCATGCTGGTGCCGGAGCCGGCCAAGCTCTACACGTGGTGGAGCTACCGCTCGCCCGACTGGCAAACGGCCGACAAGGGCCGCCGGCTCGACCACATCTGGGTGGCGCCGGCGCTCGCCGACCGGGTGAGCGGGATGCAGGTGCTCAAGCATCTGCGCGGCTGGCTGCGGCCGTCCGATCACGTGCCGGTGACGGCGACGCTGGAGGTGTGAGGTCGTGTGTTGGCGTGCTGCTGGCGCTGGCGCTTGTAGCCCGCCGCCTCCGGAACACAGCAACAGGCTCGATCCGATCAATTCTGATCGTGCGCATCCAGCACCGCGCGCACATTGTGGATCTCGCGCGCGGATTGGTCGAGCCGGCTCGCCACAATGTCACGCAGCTTGCGCGCCGCAGTCCGGAAAGCTGTCCAGCATCTTGAGAAAAAGCGGCCGCGGGATGCTCAGCACGGTCGAGGGCTCGAGCGCGGTCGCGGTCGCCGGACGCGTCGTCTCCGTGAACAGCGCAACCTCTCCCAGCAGCGTGAACGGCCCGACGATGACTGCCCTGCCGTCGCTCGCCGGACTCGCCGACAGACTGAAGCTGCCCTCCTGGACGACAAAGCCGCCTTCCGCCGCGTCACCGGCGTTGAACAGCACCTCGCCCCCGTGGACGTAACGGGTCTCCGCGCCGATCGCCAGGATCCGCAATGCCTGCCGTCCGAGCGTGCTCGAGCGTCGGCACCCGCTCGAAAAAACTGATGTCGTCCTCAATCGTCATCGGACGATGTCACGGCACCAACTTGTAGCCGCCGGCCTCGGTCACCAGGATGGAGGGACTGGCCGCATCCTTCTCGACTTTCTGGCGCAGCCGGTAGATATGAGTTTCCAGCGTGTGCGTGGTGACGCCCGAATTATAGCCCCAGACTTCCTGTAGCAACGTCTCCCGCGAGACCGGACGCTGTCCGGCTCGATAGAGATAGCGCAGGATCGCGGTCTCCTTTTCGGTGAGCCGGACCTTGTTGCCTTTCGGGTTGAGCAGAATCTTCGAGCTCGGCCGGAATGTGTACGGCCCGATGGTGAACACGGCATCCTCGCTCGCCTCGTGCTGGCGCAACTGCGCCCGGATGCGCGCCAGCAGCACGGCAAATCGAAACGGCTTGGCCACATAGTCGTTGGCGCCGGATTCGAGTCCCAGGATCGTGTCGGAATCCGTATTGTGGCCGGTGAGCATGATCACCGGCGCCTTGAAACCGTTCTTGCGCAGGATACGCACGGCTTCCCGGCCGTCCACATCGGGAAGCCCGACATCCATGATCACGAGATCGATCTGCCCGGCTTTGGCGGCCTGCACCCCCTTGGTTCCATTGTCGACCGCGATCGATTCGAATTCCTCGTGCAAGGCAAGCTGCTCCACCAGAGCCTCGCGCAGCTCGGCATCATCGTCCACGATCAGAATCTTGCGGGTGTTCGTCATTCGCTCGGCTCGGGAGACACATCGCGGCGCTTGCGCGGGTTCGCGCGAAGTAGAGCATTCGGGGGCAAAAGAGCAAGCGGGGTTTGTCATGCGACGCCAATCCTATTCCCTGCTCCGGGTGCGTGTGCGCCCGGGCGACCGGACCCGCGGCGTCTTGCTGGCAGGCCCGCGTGCGATTCCCGTGGTGCTCGGACGCGCGGGTGTGCGCGCCAACAAATACGAGGGCGACGGCGCCACCCCGCGAGGGCGCTTCCGGCTGGTTCGGCTATGGTGGCGGGCCGATCGCCATTCCTGCCCGAATACGCTTCTGCCCGTCAGACGGATCACCCCCGATCTCGCGTGGTGCGAAAATACCAGTGACCGCCGCTACAATCGTGCATTCCGGCGCTCGGCCAATGAACCAGGCGACCGGCTATGGCGGGACGATCGTCTCTACGATTTCATCATTGAGATCGATCATAATACGCGTCCGCGGGTGGCCGGGCGGGGCAGCGCCGTGTTCATCCATGTCGCGACGGCCGGATCGGTCCCCGACGGCGGGATGCGTCGCCCTGCGCGCAAACGAGCTCCGGCGCCTCCTCGCGGCACTCGGGCCCGAAACCCGGATCGCCATCAGTTAGACCCTGCTGCCGAAAATCGCCGTTCCGACCCGCACGTGGGTGGCGCCGAACGCGATGGCCACGGGAAAATCCGCGCTCATGCCCATCGACAGCAGAGCAAGACCGTTGCGGCGCGCGATCTTGGCGGTGAGGGCAAAATGCGGCGCCGGGGCTCGTCGGCGGGCGGAATGCACATGAGCCCGGCGATCGACGAGACCGTAGCTCTCGCGACAGTCGCGCAAGAAAGCGTCGGCATGCTCCGGCAGGACGCCGGCCTTTCTGCGGCTCGGCGCCGGTATTGATCTCGACCAGCAGCGTCGGCGTCGCGCCCTTGCCGGGCGATCTCCTTTGCCAGCGCTTGCGCGAGCTCGGCCGATCCACGGAATGGATCGCATCGAACAGCGCGACCGCCTCCTTCGCCTTGTTCGACTGCAGCGCGCCGACGAGATGAAGCTCGATGCCGGGATGACGCTCCCTCAACGCCGGCCACTTCGCCTTGGCCTCCTGCACGCGGTTCTCGCCGAACACCCGCTGACCGGCCGCGATCACCGGCTCGATCGCAGCGGCGTCGAAAGTCTTCGAGATGGCGACCAAAGTCACCGAAGCCGGATCGCGCTTTGCCTGCCGGGCATGCCGCCTCGATCTCTCGCCGAACGCCGTGCAAGACGTTCGGCAGCAGCGGCAAACGCTGGGGCGGCAGCATCGCTCACATTGTCGCTCCGCCCGGTCGAGCACCCGGCCTGCCAAGATACCGCGCATTTGCAGGCTTCGTCAGGGCGCATTGGCAGCGAAGGCGATTGTTGACCCGAAAGGCGCTTTCATGTCCAAGTGCGGCCCGAAAGCGGGCCAAGACGCAATTTGTCAGCGCCCGACCCTCACTCCTGCAATCGGGATGACAGCGACATTGCGGCAGCGAAGCTGATGACCACCGAACGGTACAACGCCCGCGAGGCGGAGCCGCGTTGGCAGAAGGTCTGGGAAGACCAGGGCATCTTCGCCACCAGCAACGAGGACACCCGCAAGAAATACTACGTGCTGGAGATGTTCCCCTATCCATCGGGGCGCATCCATATGGGGCACGTGCGCAACTACACCATGGGCGACGTGGTCGCACGCTACAAGCGCGCCATGGGTTTCAACGTGCTTCATCCCATGGGCTGGGACGCCTTCGGCATGCCGGCCGAAAACGCCGCCATGGAGCGCAAGGTCCATCCCAAGGCATGGACCTACGAGAACATCGCGGCCATGAAGTCGCAGCTCAAATCGATGGGATTGTCGCTCGACTGGGCGCGCGAGATCGCGACCTGCGATCCCGCCTACTACAAGCACCAGCAGGAGATGTTCCTCGACTTCCTGCGCGCTGGCCTCGTCGCGCGCAAGCTCGGCAAGGTGAACTGGGATCCGGTCGATCGCACGGTGCTCGCCAATGAGCAGGTGATCGATGGCCGCGGCTGGCGCTCGGGCGCGCTGGTCGAGCAGCGCGAGATGCTGCAATGGTACTTCGGCATCACCAACTTTTCGGAGGACCTGCTCGACGTCGCTCGATCGCCTCGACCGCTGGCCCGAGAAAGTGCGCGTCATGCAGCGCAACTGGATCGGCCGCTCGGAAGGACTGCACTCTGCGCTTCGCGCTCGACCGCACGACGGCGCCGAACGCGGAAGACGAGCTCGAAATCTTCACCACCCGTCACGACACGCTGTTCGGCGCCAGGTTCATGGCGATCTCACCGGATCATCCGCTCGCGACGGCAGCGGCGGCGAAGAATCCCGCGCTCGCCGCGTTCATTGCGGAATGCAAACGCCACGGCACCGCGCAGCAATTGATCGACACCGCCGAGAAGCAAGGCTTCGATACCGGAATCAAGGCCATCCATCCCTTCGATCCGGATTGGAAGCTGCCGGTTTACGTCGCCAATTTCATCCTGATGGATTATGGCACCGGCGCCATTTTCGGCTGCCCTGCGCACGACCAGCGCGACCTCGAATTCGCCAACAAATACGGCCTCGGCAACACGCCGGTGGTGTGCCCGCCGGGACAGGATCCGGCCACCTTCGTCATCACCGACACCGCCTATGACGGCGACGGCCGCATGATCAATTCCCGCTTTCTCGACGGCATGACGATCGATGCCGGCAAAGGAGGAAGTCGCCCGCCTGCTCGAGCACGCGTCGCGCGGCAATCGCCCGGTCGCCGCGCGCCAGGTCAATTTCCGCCTGCGCGACTGGGGAATTTCGCGCCAGCGCTATTGGGGCTGCCCGATCCCGGTCATCCACTGCCGCAGTTGCGGCACCGTGCCGGTGCCCGAGCGCGATCTGCCGGTCGAGCTGCCCGACGACGTCGACTTCGACCGGCCCGGCAATCCGCTCGACCGGCATCCCGACCTGGAAGCACGTCGCCTGCCCGACCTGCGGCGCGCCGGCGCGAGCGCGAGACCGACACCATGGACACCTTCGTCGATTCGTCCTGGTATTTCGCGCGCTTCACCGATCCGTGGATCGAAACCGCCCCGACCGACCGCAAGCAGGTGGATCGCTGGCTGCCCGGTCGACCAGTATATCGGCGGCATCGAGCACGCCATTCTGCATCTGCTCTACAGCCGCTTCTTCACCCGCGCGATGAAGGCGACCGGCCATGCCGGGCTGGACGAACCGTTCGCCGGCCTGTTCACCCAGGGCATGGTCGTTCACGAGACCTATCAGACCGCGCGCGGCGACTGGGTCCTGCCGGCCGAGGTCAAGATCGAAGGCGCCGGCGCAGCAGCGCCGCGGCACGCTGGCGGCGACCGGCGAACCGATCGAGATCGGCTCGATCGAGAAGATGTCGAAATCGAAGCGCAATACCGTCGATCCCGACGACATCATCGGCAGCTTCGGCGCCGACACCGCCCGCTGGTTCATGCTCTCGGACTCGCCGCCCGAGCGCGACGTGATCTGGACCGAGGAGGGCGTGCAAGGCGCCTGGCGCTTCGTGCAGCGGCTGTGGCGGCTCGTGCACGAAGCAGCCGACCAGGCAGCCGTCGCCGACCTGCCGCGCCCGGCGGTGTTCGGCGAGCCCGCGCTCGCCTTGCGCAAGGCCGCCCATCGGGCGCTGGCGCGCGTGTCCGAGGACATCGAGCGGCTGCGGTTCAATGTCTGCGTCGCCCACATTTACGAGTTTGCCAACGCCTTTCAGACGCTCGCTCGCCAGCCTGGAAACCGAGCCGACCGCCGACTACCGCTGGGCGCTGCGCGAAGCCAGTCGACATCCTGGTGCAATTGTTCCACCCGATGATGCCGCACCTGGCCGAGGAATGCTGGGCGGCGCTCGGGCACAAGACGCTGGTGGCGGCCGCAGCCGTGGCCGCGGCTCGAGCCGGATCTGCTGATCGAGGACACCATCACACTTCCGGTCCAAATCAATGGCAAGAAGCGCGGCGATGTCACAGTCGCCAGAAATGCGGCAAATTCCGAGGTCGAGACTGCCGTTCTGGCACTTGATGCGGTAAAACGGGCGCTCGACGGCAAGCCGCCCAAAAGGGTGATCGTGGTGCCGCAAAGGATCGTCAATGTGGTGGCATGACAGGCACTTAGCCCCGCTCGTGACCCGCACCGCGGCGGCGCTCGCACTCGCCGCGCTGGCTGGGGGCTGCTTCCAGCCGCTCTATGGCGAACGTTCGGCGCTGGGCGGGCCGGTGCTGCGCGAGCAACTCAGCGCCGTGGACATCCTCCAGATCGATGCCCCGAAGGGTACCGACGAGGCGCGTCTGGCGGTGGAAATCCGCAATGCCCTGCTGTTCGATTTGACCGGCGGCGGTGCACCGGCACCGCCGGTGCACCGGCTGAAGATCGCCATGAATTCCACCCGCTCCTCGATCATCGTCGACATCAACACCTCGCGGCCCGACATCGAGAATTACGGGATCAACGCCACCTATTCCCTTACCGAGATCGCGACCGGCAGGGTGGTTGTCACCGGGCAGACCTTCGCGCGGGTCTCCTACGATATACCAGGGCAGCAACAGCGCTTTGCCCGTCAGCGCGGACTGCGCGACGCGGAAAGTCGCGCGGCGAAGGTGATCGCCGACAACATTCGGGCGCGGCTTGCCTCCTATTTCGTCGCCGGGACCTAGAGATCCCTGCGCCGATGGTCGCGCTCAAGGCCGCCGAGGTCGACAGGTTCGTTGCGCGACCCGACCCGGCGCTACCGATCGTGCTGGTCTTCGGCCCGGATGCTGGCTTGGTGCGCGAACGCGCCGAGGCGCTCATCCGTAAGTCGGTCGACGATCCCGAGGATCCGTTTGCGCTCGCGCGCCTCGACGGCGACGATCTCTCCGGCGAACCCGCGCGCCTGATCGAGGAAGCCAACACCATTCCCCTGTTCGGGGGACGCCGGGCAATCTGGGTCAAGGCCGGCAGCCGCAATTTTGCGCCGGCGGTCGAGGCGCTCGTCGCATCGCCTTCGCCGGACTGCCGGGTTGTGATCGAAGCCGGCGATCTCAAGCGCAGTGCGCCCGCTGCGCGCGCTCTGCGAGCGCGCCAAGAATGCCGCCACGCTGCCCTGCTATCCCGATGCCGAGCGAGATCTGATTCGCCTGATCGATGACGAAATGCGCGAGGCCGGCCTGTCGATCTCGCCGGAGGCGCGCGCCGCGCTCGTTCCTCTGCTCGGCGGCGACCGTCTCGCTTCTCGTCAGGAGCTGCGCAAGCTCGCGCTCTACGCGCGCGGCAAGACGCGCGTGGAGCTCGACGATGTCATGGCAGTGGTCGCCGACGCCTCGACCATCGCGCTCGAGGGCTTGATCGACGCCGCCTTCGCCGGACGCACCAGTGAGCTCGAAATCCAATTCGGAAAGGCGCGCACCGCAGGCACCGCGCCGAGGCTCGATCGCTCTCGGCTGCGCTGCGCCAGGTGGCGCAGCTGCACAAGGCAAGGCTCGCGATCGAGGGCGGCGATTCGATCGTCGAGGCGAGCGCAAGAATCCAGCCATTCGTTCACTTCAGCCGCAAGACATTGGTCGAGGCGGCGCTGCGCACCTGGACGTCGCAGCGGCTGGAACGTGCGATGGCGCAACTGGCCGAGGCGACGCTTGCAGCGCGCCGGCAGTCCGCAACTGCCGAATTGATCGCGCAGCGCGCGCTGTTGGCGCTCGCCGTCAATGCGCGTCGAAAGCAATGAAGCGATCAAGCTCGGACCACGATCAATTCTTTTCCAGCCGCCGCAGCACGTCGTCGAGCTGATCGAGGCTGCGGTAGCGAATCTGCAGCACGCCGCCCTTGCTGCGATGGTCGACCGTGACCGTCAGGCCAAGCGCATCCGACAGCCGCCGCTCGAGCGCCACCGTATCGGCATTCTTGAGTGCGCGTTTCTTGACCGCCTTGCCCGCTCCTTTCGCGCGCCCCTTCGCGAGCGCCTCGACCTGACGGACATTGAGCCCGCTGGTTTACGATCTCGCGCGCCATTTGCTCCGGATCGTCCGCTCCGACGAGCATGCGCGCGGCGCCGGCGGTGATCTTGCCGGCATTGATATAGGTCTTGACCGACTCCGGCAGCTTCAGCAGGCGCAGCGTATTGCTGACATGGCTGCGGCTCTTGCCGACGATCTTGGCGATGTCCTCGTGACTGTGACTGTACTCGCTCGCCAGCGCCTGATAGCCGCCGGCCTCCTCCAGAGGATTGAGATCGCTGCGCTGTACGTTCTCGATGATTGCAAGCTCGAGCGCCTCGCTGTCGGTCGCTTCGAGCGGCACGATCGGGATATCGTGCAGGCCGGCGCGTTGCGCCGCCCGCCAGCGCCGCTCGCCGGCGATGATCTCGAAGGCGTCGTTCTTCCCGCGCACCGCACGGACCACGACCGGCTGAATGATGCCCCCTCTGCCTGATCGACGCGGCGAGGTCATCGAGCTCCGCATCGCCGAATTGCCGGCGAGGATTGCGAGGATTCGGTTTGAGATATTCGATCGGCACCCGGCGTTGAGTGCGTGCGCGTTCAGTGATCGTGATGTCGCCGCCGACATCGCCGATGAGTGCGGCAAGGCCGCGTCCGAGTCGCGATCGGCCCTCATCCGCCATTGTCAAATCCTCCTCCTTGCGTTCACGAAGCGCCGTCCTGCTGGTTCGCGTCAGGTGCGCCTTCCGGGCCAGGCGCAGTCGCAATCAATTCTTTCTCGCGCTGGATGATCTCGGTCGCCAACCGCAGATAGGCCTCGCTGCCGACGCACTTCAGATCGTAGACAAGCACGGGCTTGCCGTAGGATGGAGCCTCCGACACCCGCACGTTGCGCGGAATGACGGTGTCGTAGACCTTCTGCCCGCTGTTCTGACGCACGTCGGTGACCACCTGATTGGAGAGATTGTTGCGCGCATCGTGCATGGTGAGCACGATGCCGTGAATCACGAGCGCGGAATTGAGCGTGGTCTTCACGTTGTTCACGGTCTGCAGCAGTTGCGACAATCCCTCGAGCGCGAAGAACTCGCATTGCAGCGGCACCAGGATCGCGTCCGCGGCCGCCATGGCATTGATGGTGAGCAGGTTGAGCGAGGGCGGACAATCGATCAGCACGTAGCTGAAAACGTTGCCCTGCGGCATGCCGCTGCGCAGTGGCGCAAGCGCGCTGCGCAGCCGGAAAGCACGATCGCGCACCTGGCCGACTTCGAGCTCGAGTCCGGCGAGATCGAGCGTCGAGGGCGCGATCGAAAGGCGCGGGACGGCGGTGGCCAGCACTGCGTCCCACAGCAACGCCTCGCCCATCAGCACGTCATAGGTCGAGTAGCGGCGGCTGCGGCGGTCGATGCCGAGCCCCGTCGACGCATTGCCCTGCGGGTCGAGATCGATGATCAGGACCTGCTCGCCGATCGCCGCGAGCGCGGTTCCGAGATTGATCGCTGTCGTCGTCTTGCCGACGCCGCCTTTCTGATTGGCGATTGCGATTACGCGCGGCGGAGCCGGATTGGGGATGCGACTGACATGCGGGAGGACGTGCGGCGCTTCCTGGGCCGTGGTCATGCCATTGCGTCCAAGTTTCGGATCGCTCGGATGTGCAAATCGGTTTGAATGTTACTGCCCAGTCCCCACGCGCTCCAAATCGCGGATCACCACAATGCGGCCGGACCGATCCGTCCTGCTCGGCACCAGGGTGACATCCATGGCCCAGACCTTGGCAGCCTCGTTGACTTCAAGCTCTGCATTTTGGCCCTTCAGAAACAAGCCCGTGACGCCGCTTTTCCCCAGAAGAGGATAACACATTTAAATCAATGGCTTGAGGGGAGAAATCGCGCGCGCGGTCACGACCTCGGGCAGAACTGCGATACGCCGGACAAAATCCCCGACGCGCATTGCATGGACTATTGCCACCGCGCCTGTGAGCCGTTGAGCCTCCCGCAGGAACGCGGCCTTTTTCAGGTTGCTTTCAACGAGATGAACGGCAGCACCTGGCTTGCCAGCGAGCGCGCAGGCCAGCACGAGGCCGGGAAATCCGCCGCCCGTGCCCAGATCGATCCACACCCGCGCCTGTGGCGCAAGATCCAGCAATTGCAACAAATCGGCGACGTGTCGGGTCCACAGTTGCGCCACCGTGGAAGGCGCGATCAAGTTGGTGGTATGTTGCCAACTCAGCAAGAGTGCGACAAATCGATCGAGCCGTTCCAATGTTTCACGTGAAACAGGCGTGAGCGTCCGCGCCGCGGCACGATCCGCCGAAAGATCCGGGACGGATGCGGGATGTGGCATGGGGGAACGCCCCTGTCCCCTCGCTCAGAAATTCGATCAGGACAACCACAAGAGGATGGAAGCTCCCCTGCGTGCCGTGATCAGCTTGCTTTCGCCGTCGTCCGCGGCCGGCTACGCTTGAGATGCGCAACCAGCAGCGTCAGGGCTGCCGGCGTGACGCCATCGAGCCTGCCGGCCTGGGCGATGGTGCGTGGTCGCGTGGATTTTAGTTTCTCCCTTATTTCGTTGGATAGACCTCGTAGTTGCGCATAGTCGATGCTGTCCGGCAACTCGAGGCTCTCGTCGCGGCGATAGGAAGCGATGTCGTCGGCCTGACGGGAAAGATAGACCTCGTATTTCGCGTCGGTCTCGAGCTGTGCGGCGATCTCGCCCGCCAGGTCCGCAAAGCCAGCGCAAATGCGGGTGAGTTGCGCGATGCCGATGTTAGGATGCGATAGCAGCTCATAAGCGCTGCGCCGTCGGCCATCCTTGTTGAGCAAGATCCCGAAACGCTCGGCTTCGTTGGGGGTGACGGTGACGGATTTTGCGAGCTCACGAGCTGCCGTCAGGGCCGCCATCTTTTCGCGGTGTCGACGCAGGCGCACCGGTCCGACGCAGCCGATCTTGTCGCCTTTATCCGTGAGGCGTTGATCGGCATTGTCGGCGCGCAACGTCAGGCGATACTCCGCACGCGACGTGAACATGCGATAAGGCTCGGTAACCCCGCGCGTGACCAGATCGTCGATCATGACTGCGAGATAGCCCTCCGCGCGATCGAAGGTGATTGCCCCTCCCCCGCCCGTGCGCGCTGCGGCATTTAGGCCCGCAACCAGGCCCTGCGCTGCAGCTTCCTCATACCCTGTGGTTCCGTTGATCTGCCCAGCCAGATACAAGCCCGGCAGGCGCTTGGTTTCCAAAGTCGGCTCGAGCTCGCGCGGATCGACGTGATCGTACTCGATGGCATAGCCCGGTCGCAGGATCCGCGCCTTTTCGAGTCCGGGAATGGTCGCAACCAATGATTCCTGCACCTCCTCAGGAAGCGAGGTCGAGATCCCGTTGGGATAGACCGTCTGGTCTTCAAGTCCTTCCGGCTCGAGGAAAATCTGGTGCCCATCGCGCTCTCCGAAGCGCACGATCTTGTCCTCGATCGACGGGCAATAGCGCGGCCCTCTGCTGGCGATCTGGCCGGAATACATGGGGGAACGGTGCACATTCCCGCGAACGATGCGATGCGTTGCCTGGGTCGTGCGAGTGATGCCGCAAGCGACCTGGCTATTCTCGATGCGCTTTGTCAGGGTCGAGAACGGCTCCGGCGGTACATCGCCCTGCTGCATCTCAACGGCGCCCCAGTCAATGGTGCGACCGTCAAGCCGTGGTGGCGTTCCGGTCTTCAGCCTCGCCAGGGAAAATCCGAGCCGCTCGAGCGTCGTGGCCAACCCGATGGCCGGCGCCTCCCCGACCCGTCCAGCCGGGATCTGGCGGTCGCCGATATGGATGAGCCCACGCAGAAATGTGCCGGTGGTGAGCACGACGGCCCCTGCCCTGATCGCGCGGCCGCCCGCGAGCTCGAGACCCGCAACCCTACCCTCCCCCAGCATGAGGTCGGATGCTTCGGCTTCGATGACGGTGATGCTGCTCGCTTGGATAGCCTGCTGCATCGCGGCTGCGTAGAGCTTGGCGGTCGGCCTGCGCGCGCGGCCCGCGCACGGCCGGCCCTTTGCGCCGGTTGAGCACCCGGAACTGGATGCCGCCAAGATCGGCCACACGTCCCATCAGCCCGTCGAGCGCATCGATCTCGCGCACGAGATGGCCCTTGCCGAGACCGCCGATTGCAGGATTGCACGACATCGCCCCGACGGTGTCAAAGCGATGCGTCACCAGCGCCACCTCGGCGCCCATACGCGCCGCCGCCGCCGCCGCTTCACACCCGGCGTGTCCGCCGCCTACCACAACAACGTCGAAGTGCTCGTGCATGGCCGCTCTCCAGCGGCAATCTTGTAGCGGACCGCCGGACCGCGGTCCATTTATCGCGGACGTTCTCACGTTGTGTTTCACGTGAAACACGGAGCCAACCTGAATGCAAAGCCGTTCCGCCTAGGGCGGGAAAAATGGCGCAACGACTTTCGCCCCCTCCACCGATTTGGCAGCGCCGCTTGTTTCGGCTCCTACTTGCCGATGCAGAAATCGCGAAAGATCACGTCCAGGATATCCTCCACATCCACACGCCCCAGCAGCTTGCCAAGCGCCCGTGCCGCCAGCCGGAGGTGCTCGGCCATGATTTCTTCGCGGCCGTCCTGCGCCTCGCCCTCGGCTTCGCGCAGCGCAAGTGCGGCCTCCTCCAGATGGGCACGTTGACGTTGCCTCGTCACCAGCGCCGGTTCCCGGGTGAAGCAACGTTCGGCATAGCGGACAATCGCGTTAACCAATTCTTCAGTCCCCTCCCCGGACTGGCTGGACAGTAAATGAACGGTTAATTCTTTGCTGAACAACGATTCAATTCTTGTTGGCCGAGGCCGCGACCAGATCGGTCTTGTTCACCACCACCCATAGCACCGTGGCGGACGCACGCTCGATCGCGCTCGCAGGTCGCCTGACCGCTTGCTCACCGATCATGCTGGCATCGACGACCCACAGCACCAGGTCGGCGCGCGCCGCCTGCTCGCTTGCGCGGCGCACGCCCTCCTGCTCCACCGGGTCGTCGCTTTCTCGCATCCCCGCAGTGTCGAGCACCGTCACAGGGTACCCGTCGAGGTCGAGATGCACTTCGAGCACGTCGCGGGTCGTTCCGGGAAACGGCGAAACGATCGCCGCCTCGCGCCGCGCCAGTCGATTGAACAGCGTCGACTTGCCGGCGTTGGGCGGGCCCGCAATGGCGATGCGCAAGCCTTCGCGCAGGCGCTCGCCCTGCCCTGCGAGTGCCCGAGTGATCTCTTCGGACAATGGCCGAATGACATCGAGCGCCTCCTTCATTGTCTTGCTTGGGAATGTCTTCCTCTTCGGCGAAGTCAATTCCGGCTTCGACCAGCGCAACCGCCTCGATGATCCGCTCGCGCCAGGTCTCCGCGCGGGCGCCCAGCATGCCTTTGAGATGCTGGAACGCTTGCCGGCGCTGCGCTTCCGTCTCAGCCGCCACCAGATCGGCGAGGCCTTCGACCGCGGTCAAATCCATGCGGCCGTCCTCGAACGCGCGGCGCGTGAATTCGCCGGCCTCCGCGTGACGAAACTGATCGAGCCTGCCCAGCGCGGAAAGAACCGCTGCGATTACGGCACGGCCGCCATGCACTTGCAGCTCGGCGAGGTCCTCGCCGGTCTCGCTGTTCGGCGCCGGAAACCAGAGCGCCAAGCCTTCGTCGATGACTTCGCTGCTGGCGGGATCGCGCACGCGCACGAGCGAGGCCCGGCGAGGTTCCGGCACACGGCCCGTGAGCATCTCCAATGCGACACGCGCCTGCGGGCCTGAGATCCGGATCACCGCAATCGCGGACGGCGGCCGGCCGGACGAGAGGGCGAAGATGGTGTCGCGGCTCGTGATCATCGCTTCCAAGCGTCATGCGACCGTTGCGCGCAAGATCCGAACAAATTAGGTTACATGTAACCAAGGCACGGCCAATGACGCGAAAGTCCGGACAGCAGCACCGCACAAAGACGAAGTCCGGACGGACATCTGGCGAGAGGTTCTCGACCGTCAAGCGCTCAGGCACTAAGTCATCGCGCGACAAGGTCAAGGCTCACCGCGACCGAATGCGCAGGCGAGGAATGAAGCTCATTCAACTCTGGGTTCCCGACCCCAGATCGCCCTATTTTGCTGCCGAGGCCCGCCGCCAGAGGCGCGGAGAGATTTGGACGGTGTCCGGTTCGCGTCGGGCGGCTTGATGATGCGGATCTCCCGCGACTCGATTGGCATTTGAAGGTCTTTTTGGGCTTGTCTGGTTGATCCCATCGAGGATGCGGCAACATGTCATCCGTCCACAATGACCCCCACGAGAACCGTCTCGCCCGCGAGACCAGTCCATATCTGCTGCAGCACAAGCACAATCCGGTGGACTGGTGGCCCTGGGGCACGGAAGCGCTGGCCGAGGCCAAGCGCGCCGACAAGCCGATCCTGTTGTCGGTTGGCTACGCCGCCTGCCACTGGTGTCACGTCATGGCGCACGAGAGCTTCGAGGACGCAGCCACCGCCGAGGTCATGAACGATCTCTTCGTCAACATCAAAGTGGATCGCGAGGAGCGCCCCGACATCGATCAGATCTACATGTCGGCGCTGCATCACCTCGGCGAGCACGGCGGCTGGCCGCTCACCATGTTTCTCACGCCCAATGGCGAGCCGTTCTGGGGCGGCACCTATTTCCCCAAGACCTCGCGCTTCGGGAAGCCGGCCTTCGTCGATCTCTTGCGCGAGGTCGAGCGCGTCTTCCGTCACGACCCACAGAGCGTCGAGCAGAACCGCAGCGCGCTGATGGCGCGTCTGGCCGAGCGGGCACGCCCGAAAGGGCGCGTGGTGATCGGCGCGCCTGAGCTCGATCGCGCCGCGAACCAGATTGCCGGCCTGATCGATCCTGTGCACGGCGGTATGCGCGGCGCGCCCAAGTTTCCGCAGCCGATGATGCTCGAATTTCTATGGCGTGCCGGCCAGCGCATGAATGACCCCCGCTATTTCGCCGCGGTCGAGCTTACGCTCACGCGCATTTGCGAAGGTGGCATCTACGATCATCTCGGCGGCGGCTTCTCCCGCTATTCCGTCGACGAGCGCTGGCTGGTCCCGCACTTCGAGAAAATGCTCTACGACAACGCGCTGGTCCTGGAGCTGCTCGCGCTCGGCTACCAGCGCTCGGCCAATGACCTGTTCCAGGCGCGCGCGCACGAAACCGTTGGCTGGCTCGGTCGAGAGATGACGACGGGGGAGGGCGCCTTTTGCGCTTCGCTCGATGCCGATTTCGGAAGGTGAGGAGGGTAAATTCTACGTCTGGTCGCTCGCGCGAGGTCGAGACTGCATTGGGAAAGGACGATGCCGCATTTTTTGCCGCGCATTATGACGTCACCGCAGGCGGCAACTTCGAAGGACAGAATATCCTGAACCGCCTCGATCACGTTGCGCGCAGCCCGCAGGATGAGCAAAGGCTCGCACCGTTGCGCACCAAGCTGCTCGTGCTTCGAGATACGCGGGTGCGCCCTGGGCTCGACGACAAGGTCCTGGCGGACTGGAACGGCCTGATGGTTGCCGGCCTGGTCAATGCCGGCGTGGCGTTCGGCGAACACACTTGGATTGAAATGGCGGCACGCGCATTCATGTTCGTTGCCTCCGCGATGGCGCATGGCGACCGGCTCGGCCATTCCTGGCGCGAGGACAAATTGCTTTTCCCCGGCCTTGCATCCGATCACGCCGCCATGATCCGTGCGGCGCTGACGCTGTACGAAGCGACCGGCCAGCAGGCCTATCTCGAACGTGCGCTGGCCTGGCAGGGAACGCTCGACCGCCATTACGCCAATCCGGAGACCGGCGGCTATTTCCTCACTGCCGATGACGCCGAGGGCCTCGTGGTGCGGCCCAACGCCACCACGGATGATGCCACTCCCAACCCGAATGCGCTCGCCGCGCAAAATCTCGTCCGACTAGCGGTCTTGACCGGGCAGCACGCCTGGCGCGAACAGGCGGACCGGCTGTTCGATGGGACCGTTGGCAGCGCCGGCGAAAACCTCTTTGCCCACCTCGCATTGCTCAACGCGCTCGATCTGCGTTTGCGAGCAGCCGAGATCGTGGTGGCAGGGGAGGGTGCCGGGGCAGACCATCTCGCCGCCGCTGCCCGCAAGCTTCCATTTCTCGACCGCATCGTGCTGCGCGCAGCATCCGCGGCGACGCTGACCGCCTCGCATCCTGCACAGGAGAAGGTCAGGGCAGCGGACGGGAGTGCTGCCTTCATCTGCGTCGGCGAAGCCTGCTCGTTGCCCGTAACAAGCCCGCAGGCGCTCGCCGAGACGCTCGCGGCAATGCGACGCTGACCGCTCGAGCTGAAATCTATCAGGCGCACGCCCGTCTCCGAAACGACTGCAACGTTTCGGGTCGTGCCCGCTCCCGACCCGCTGGGACGCAGCTTGAACTGCGCGAACGAATGGGTTTATGAATCCGGCGTCGTGTTTGAAGGCAAACAATCGACATCGGAGCAACAGATGCGTGTAGCCGTGCGCGCCCTGGCAATTCTCGTCGTTGCAGGTTCCGCCTATGCATTCGCTGCCGAGGAAAAGCTTCTCGTCGAGCTGAACACGGTCGAAAGCGCGGAGAGCCGCTGCCGCCTCAACTTCGTCATCGAGAACAAATCGACGAAACCGCTGGAAAGCATGAAGCTCGACCTTGTCGTCTTCGGCTCGGACGGAGGCATTCTGCGGCGAATGCTCACCGAGATGGCGCCGGTGCGGCCCGTCAAGACAATCGTCCGCGCATTCATGGTCGACGCGGACTGTCACCAGATCGGCTCGATCCTGGTCAATGACGTGGCGGGTTGCGTACCGGGCGATGCCACCGGCTGTCTCGACAGCCTCGACCTGTCCTCCCGGCTCAAGAGCATTCGATTTTACAAGTGATCGCGTCGGCAGTCCGAGCGGACCGCGAACGCATCTTCATCACGCATTCATGGACTCGAAGAAATCCCCGTTGCTCTTGGTGTTGCGCAGCTTGTCCAACAGGAAGTCGATGGCGTCCATGGTGCCCATCGGGTTCAGTATACGACGCAGAATATACATCTTCTTGAGCTGGTCGGGTGGCACCAGCAGCTCTTCCTTGCGCGTGCCGGAGCGCGTGATGTCCATGGCTGGGAAAGTGCGCTTGTCCGCCACCTTACGGTCGAGAATGATTTCCGAGTTACCGGTGCCCTTGAACTCTTCGAAGATTACTTCATCCATGCGGCTGCCGGTGTCGATCAAGGCAGTCGCAATGATGGTGAGCGAACCGCCTTCCTCGATATTGCGCGCGGCACCGAAGAAGCGCTTCGGCCGCTGCAGCGCATTGGCGTCGACGCCACCGGTGAGCACCTTGCCCGAGCTCGGCACCACCGTGTTGTAGGCGCGTCCCAGCCGCGTGATCGAGTTCGAGCAGGATCACCACATCGCGACTGTGCTCGACCAGGCGCTTGGCCTTCTCGATCACCATCTCGGCGACCTGCACGTGCCGGGATGCCGGCTCGTCGAACGTCGAGGACACGACTTCGCCTTTCACCGAGCGCTGCATGTCGGTTACTTCCTCCGGTCGCTCGTCTATGAGCAGCACGATCAGGTAGCATTCCGGATGATTGGCCGTGATGGCGTGCGCGATATTCTGCAGCAGCACGGTCTTTCCGGTACGCGGAGGAGACACGATCAACGCGCGCTGGCCCTTGCCGATTGGCGCTACGATGTCGATCACACGCGGCGAGAGGTCTTTCTTGGTCGGATCCTCGTGCTCCATCCGCAGCCGCTCGTCGGGGTACAACGGCGTCAGGTTATCGAAGTTGACCTTGTGGCGCGCCTTGTCGGGATCCTCGAAATTGATCGTATTGACCTTGAGCAGCGCGAAGTAGCGTTCGCCTTCCTTGGGCGAGCGGATATGACCGTCGATGGTATCGCCGGTGCGCAGACCAAAGCGGCGGATCTGTGAGGGCGAGACATAGATGTCGTCCGGACCAGGCAGATAGTTCGCCTCGGGAGAGCGCAGGAAACCAAAGCCGTCTGAGAGCACCTCGACCACGCCTTCACCGACGATGTCGGTCTCGCGCATCGAGAGCTGCTTGAGAATGCCGAACATCAGCTCTTGCTTGCGCATCGTGCTGGCGTTCTCGACCTCGAGCTCTTCGGCAAACGAAACCAGCTCGCCTGGAGTCTTGGCTTTGAGGTCTTGAAGTTTCATTTCCCGCATGCGGGTAGTCCTATGGAGGGGACCGGCAAATGGAATCAGCTGCCGATCGGTTCGGAAGGGGGGATCGCAGGTCTTGAGCGAGGCGTCGAGCCTGGAGGCCCGATGCAACGGCCGGTCCCAACACTCGGGCCGGTACTCGAATGCATCTGCCTGCGTTCGGGGAGGTGCTCAAGATATGAAAAGACGCTTCGTGGCGCAAGTGCTATTGAGAATATGTAGATAATCTCACAACTTTCTTAGGGAAAAACCGGACTCCAACCTGCCGCCGCACAGGCTTTCCTAGAACGGTTTTACCACTGCCAAAAGCACGATTCCGATCATGAGGATTGTCGGTACCTCGTTGATTACACGATAGAACTTTTGAGAATTTCGGTTCGCGTCGGCCTCGAAATCACGCGCCCAGCGCAAAAAGAACCCATGCAGGGCGGAAAGCATCAGGACCAGTCCGACTTTCACCTGCAGCCACCCGTAGGCATACCAGCCGGCATCCCAGGCAAGCCATAAACCGAGTATCCAACTCAAGATCATGGCCGGATTCATGATGACCGTGAGCAATCGGTGCTCCATGAGCTTGAACGTTTCCGATTGCTTCGAACCCGGCTCGGCTTCGCAGTGATAAACAAAAAGCCGAGGCAGATAGAGCATCCCTGCCATCCATGCGATAATTGCGATGACGTGCAGTGCCTTGAGCCACGGATAGATTCCCGACGGGCGCCACAGCGCGAGAACACCAGTAGTCGCCAGGATGATCGCAAGCACAATTGCCGCGGTCTTGATCCCCTGGTGATCCCACACGCCATAGAGGGGCTTATTCACCGTGCAATCCCTGCCTGATCGTTCTTCCAAAATAGAATCTTAAAGACTTCTGTTGTGATTCTTTGAACGTTGATTTGACTCATACATTTCCGTCCACATGGTATCCCATGCTCTGAAATTATGCCGGGCCTGTGGGCAGGAGCTCAGGCTGGTCGCAGCAACGGCTATGCATCCGGATTCCATCGGTTTTTGGCAGCCTAAGGATGAGCCGGTCCGATATCATTCACATCTTGCCATTGTCGGACCACGGCACGCGGATCGCTGTCCCCAATTTGAGAATGTTGACGGCCAAGCTCCTTCGTATGATCGCAGGCTTGCGCTTGGGTCCCGGCCGTGGCCTTCTCCCCAAGAATTCACAGATAATCCCGATGTTATAATGCCTCAGCGTGCCGGCAGTTATTTCCACCTTCATCTCGTCTCCGACGCTACCGGGGAGACGCTGACCACGGTCGCGCGGGCTGCCACCGCGCAGTACACGAAGGTTTTGCCGGTGGAGCATGTCTATCCGCTGGTGCGGACGCAGAAGCAGCTCGACCGCGTGCTGGCGGAAATCGAGGAGGCTCCCGGAATTGTGCTCTACACGCTGCTCGATGACGAGTTGCTGCAGCGTCTCGAAAGCCACTGCCGTGAATTGAGTCTTCCGTGTCTTTCGATCCTCGGACCGGTATTGCAGCTTTTGAGATCTTATCTCGGCACCGAGACTGCGCACCGGATCGGAGCACAACACACGCTCAATGCGGACTATTTCAAGCGCATCGATGCACTCAATTACAGCATGCTGCATGATGACGGCCAGCACCTGGATGGGCTCGAGGAAGCCGACGTCGTGCTGGTCGGAGTATCGCGCACCTCCAAGACGCCGACCTCGATCTATCTGGCAAATCGCGGCGTGAAGACCGGCAATGTACCGCTCGTGCCCGGAGTGCAGGTGTCCCGGCATGTGGAGGAATTGGCGCGGCCGCTCGTGGTAGGGCTGTATGCCAGTCCCGAGCGAATTGTTCAGATTCGCCAGAATCGTTTGCTCGGCCTCAAGGCGCATGATGATGACGCGCAATATATCGATCGCAAGGCAGTGGCCGAGGAGGTGGCATTTTCGCGCAAGCTCTGTGCCAGGCACAATTGGCCGAGCATCGATGTGACCCGGCGTTCGATCGAAGAGACGGCGGCGGCCGTGTTGAGCCTGTTGGCTAACCGTCGTCGCCAGCCCATGACCTAGTCGATGCGGCTCTGGCTCGCCGATCAGCCGCTCGTGCTTGCATCGAAGAGCGAAGCTCGAAGCAGAATTCTTCGCGACGCCGGAATTGCCGTCGACATCGTGCCTGCCGATCTCGACGAGCGTCTGATCGAGCAAAGCGTTGAATCCTGCGACGCTGGTGAGGTCGCCGCGCTGCTGGCGAGAGAGAAGGCCCGCGCCGTTGCCGATCGCCTGCCCAGCCGGCTGGTGCTGGGGGCCGACCAGATACTGACGCTAGACGGTCGCAGGTTCTCGAAGCCGACCGACCCCGTTGCTGCCGGCGAGCAGCTCAAAGCGTTGCGCGGCAAAACGCATGAGCTGACTTCCGCTGCGGCGCTAGTGCGCGACGGCAAGGTGATGTTCGAGCACCGTGAGCTTGCAACGCTCACTATGCGGGCGTTCACGGACGAATTTCTCGACGCTTATCTGGACGCGATGGGACCTGCGGCTACTGCGAGCGTCGGCGTCTATCAACTGGAGAGATCGGGCATTCAGCTGTTCGAGCGCATCGAGGGCGATCATTTTGTGATTTTGGGGCTGCCAGTATTGTCAGTGCTGGCATTTCTGCGCAACGAAGGTCTGCTGGCGAGATAAGCTGCCGCACGGTCTGCGATTTCAGGAAGAAATGTTCATTCTCGGCCTCACCGGCTCGCTCGGAATGGGTAAATCGACCACTGCGCGCTTCTTCGCGGAGCAAGGGGTGCCGGTGCACGATGCCGATGCGGTGGTTCATCACCTGTATGAAGGGGGAGCCGTCCCGGCAATCGAGCGGGCTTTTCCCGGCACGACCGTGGCCGGGAAAGTCGATCGAGCCAAGCTTGGCGCGCGGGTTCTCGGCGATGACGCTGCGCTCGATCGGCTCGAGGCGATCGTTCACCCGCTGGTGCAGGCGGCCGAGCGACGCCTCATTGCAGACTCGGAGGCGCGCGGGGACAAGGTCGTCGTGCTCGACATTCCGCTGTTGTTCGAGACCGGGGGCGATCGACGGGTGGATGCTGTTGTGGTGGTCTCATCGCCGCCGGAGGTGCAACGCTCGCGCGTGCTCGAACGTCGCGGGATGACCCCCGAGAAGCTCGAGGCTATCCTCGCGAAACAAATTCCCGATCAGGAAAAGCGTCGGCGCGCCGATTTTATCGTGGATACTTCACGGGGGTTCGAGGCGGCGCGCGTGCAGGTGCGTGCGATTCTCCAGGCCCTCACTACAATGCCGAAGCGGCGGCGGTGATTCGGGACCTTCCTCCTGCGTCGCCGTCAGGCTGGGCAGCGGCCCTCCCGGCATTCCGCAAAGCTCGATCGCCGGGATTGCCTGCCCACGGCGGCCACGGAGACATGGAACGTTGCCCGTGCGCGAAATTGTGCTCGATACCGAAACGACGGGGCTTGATCCGTACCAGGGTCACCGGCTGATCGAGATCGGTTGCGTCGAGCTCATCAACCGGTTTCCGAGCGGCCAGAGCTTTCATCGCTATCTCAATCCGGAACGCGACGTGCCGGCCGAGGCCTTCGCGATTCACGGGCTCGACGCCGAGTTCCTGGGCGATAAGCCGCGATTTTTCGAAATCGCCGGGGACCTGCTCGCATTCATCGGCGACGCTCCGCTGGTCGCACATAACGCCATGTTCGATCTCGGTTTCCTGAACGCCGAGCTCGAGCGCGCCGGCCAGATATCGGTCACGCGCGAGCGTCTCGTCGACACCCTGCTGTTGGCGCGCCGCAAATATCCGGCAGGGCCCAATCGTCTCGATGATCTGTGCTCGCGGTACGGGATCGACAATTCCCGCCGCACCAAGCACGGCGCGCTGCTCGATGCCGAGATTCTTTCCGAAGTCTACATCGAGTTGATAGGCGCCCGCCAGGCGCAGCTCATCCTGGTCGGAACCGGCAGCACCGCGCCCGACGCGCATATCAGCCATGCGCCCGTTCGCATACGGCCGCAAATGCTTACACCCAGGCTTACGGAGGAGGAGAGCGCAGCCCATGCCGCCTTCGTGGAGACCCTCGGCCGAAACGCAATCTGGTTCGAGTATCTCTCAGCCGATCAGCCCGGTATCAGGCTCGATCGCAGCGCCTGACTTTCGCTTGGCCACCTACCGCTGACCGGAACGCAGTTTACGCAAGCGGCCTACGTCATTGTTGTCGGCTGCGGCGACTGCATCTGGGCCGTGCGCTGCTGATAGAGCGAAACGAAATCGACGGGATCGAGAAGGAGCGGGGGGAAGCCGCCATTGCGCACTGCAGTGGCAACAATTTCACGCGCGAACGGGAACAACAAGCGTGGACACTCGATCATGACCAGCGCTTGCAATGTCTGCTCCGGCACATTTTGCACCCGGAAAACACCGGCAAATATGAGATCGAAAGCGAACAGAACGGTTCCCTCCGTTTCCGCCTTGCCTTCGAGATTGAGTGTGACCTCGTAGTCGGTGCCGGCGAGTTGCTGAACGCCGACATTGATCTGGATATTGATCGCCGGCTGGGCTTGGGTCGGCGCCAGTGAACGCGGCGCATTTGGGTTCTCGAACGAGAAATCCTTGATGTACTGACCCAGGACATTGAGCTGCGCCTGACCTTGCTGCGTATCAGGGCTCTGGGCAGGCGAGCCATTGCCGGGGGTCGTCATCGACCTACCTCTCACCGCTTCCAATCCGAAGTCAGCGGCGTGGCTAACACAGCGGCTCCAGCCGGACAAGGATGGTGGTTATTTCCCGCCTTTGCGTATCCGGCGCCGGCCGCTCCTTTGGTCGGAAATTTGGTGCCACTCGCCGGGCTCGAGGTCGATCATGCGCTCGTCATGCGGGCGTCGCCGGCGCTTGCGAATGAGCTTGGCGGCGGCCGCCGAGGTCCATCGCCGAACCGCCGGAACGAACAAGGCTGCTCCCAGGAGGTCCGTTATAAATCCAGGAAATACCAGCAGGATTCCACCGACCATGGTTGCCGCGCCGGGGCTTTCCAGGTGTAGTGCTCGCTTCTTGCCCCTGCCGAATGCCCGCAGCAACCGATCGAAATCTCCTCGTCCGGTTCGTTTGAGCAATATGACACCGAGGACCGAGGTGGCGATGAACAGGGCGAACGCCCAAGCCCAGCCGGTCAGGGTGGCAACCAGCAGAAAGGCCGCGATCTCCGCCAAGGGGAGCAAGAGCAGCCCGATAACCACCCATTTGACCAGGGACATCGGTCCAATTCCTGCGGGAGCCTTGTTGGCGCCACTGTTCGGATCGTCTATGGTCCCCACCGGATGCGATGACTGCGCCGGCGGTTCGGCGCAAGCCTCTGGATCAGTGCGGTCGCCCGCTTACATATTAATGCGGGAACCGAACTCTGCCCCGCAGATTTCTTTTCTGTGGGTGCCGCCGCTGATCTCGTGGTTCCGCATCACGGCTGCCGAGAGCGTGCAAGACGTGTTCGATATCTACACCATCATCTTTCTGGCGCTGGCGGTCTTCATCTTCTTGCGCCTGCGTAGCGTGCTGGGTCAGCGCACCGGCCGGGAACGGCCGCCTTACGACCCATATTCGGCGCGCGATCCCGTGCGTGGAGGGCCCAATAACGACAATGTGGTTACTCTCCCCGGCCGCAGCAGTGCGGACAGCGCTCAAAAGCCCCCGGAGGCCGCCGAGGCGATCGACCGATGGAAGGGAATTGCCGAAGCCGGCTCGGCATTGGCCGGCGGACTCGACGCCATCGTGCACGATGACAAGAGCTTCGACGCCAAGCATTTCATCGCCGGCGCGCGGGCTGCCTATGAAATGATCGTGCTGGCTTACGCCGAGGGGGATCGCCGCGCGCTCAAGAACCTGCTTTCGCGCGACGTCTATGAAGGATTTCGAGAATGCGATCCGCGAGCGCGAGAGCAAGGGCGAGAGTGTCGAAACCCGTTTTGTGTCGATCGACAAATCCGATATCACCGGCGCCGAGCTGCGCGGGCCCTCGGCTCAGATCACGGTCCGTTTCGTGTCACAACTGATCTCGGTCACCCGCGACAAGTCGGGGAACGTCATCGAAGGCAATCCTGACAAGGTCACCGATGTCACCGACGTTTGGACATTCGCGCGGGATCTTTCGTCGCGCGACCCCAATTGGAAGCTCGTGGCCACCGAAGCCGGGCAATAACCGGAGCGGCCGGTGATGGTCGTGCCTGTGCGCTCAACGAGCAGCGCCACGAGGCGGAGTGCCTTGGCCACCGGGAAAGCGTATTTGGCTGGAGCATGTCACGCCCTGCTGCGATTTTCGCACTGCGGAACGGCTGCGCGATCGGTTTCTGTTCTGGTCGGAAGCATTCGGTCCGCTTTCCTCGCAAGCGGTGCTGCCGCGACTATCTGCCTCGCCGGCACGGCTTACGCGGTGCAAGCCACAGAACCCTGGCGGCTCCCCGACAGCCAGCTCGAACCTGCGCAGTGGACCGAGGTCGAAGGCTGGATGGCCGACGATCACCAAGCGGCATTCGTCGCCTTTCAAACCAGCTGCCGCCCATTTCTCAAATCCCGGGGTCAGCGCGACATGCGCCCCGTCGCGCAGGCGTTGCTGGACATCTGCCGGCGTGCTGCCGGCGCGCGGATATCCAACGTGGTCAAGGCGCGAGCCTTCTTCGAGGACAATTTCCAGCCGGTGCGGATTGCCCGTCTGGGCGAGCCGGAAGGCTTTTTGACAGGCTACTACGAGCCGATCGTCCAGGGCTCGCGCTTTCCAAATCCTGAGTTTCACGTCCCGCTCTATCGCCGCCCGCGCGACCTGGTGGCCGCCGGCCACAAACCCTCGACCCAGGCCTTCCCCAACAAGGGTGCGCAGGTCGGACGCCGCGACGAGAACAACCTGATCGTGCCGTATCACGACCGCGGCGCAATCGAGAACGGAGCTCTCGACGGGCAGAGGCTCGAGATCTGCTGGATCAAGGATCCGTTCGAGGCACTCTCGATCTCGATCCAGGGTTCGGCGCGCGTGATCCTCGAAGACGGCACGCCGTTGCGGATCAATTACGACGCCCACAATGGCTATCCGTACACACCGGTCGGGCGCGTGCTGATCGACCGCAACCATATTCCGCGCGACGAAATGTCGATGCAGCGCATTCGGGAATGGATGGGGGTCAATCCAATCGAGGCGCGCGAGGTCCGGCACGCCAACCGTTCTTTCGTCTTCTTCCGCATTACCGGGCTGTCGAACGATAACGAGCCGGCGGGCGCGCAGGGCGTCCCTCTGACACCGTTGCGGTCGATCGCGGTCGACAAGGTCCATGTCTACGGCACGCCCTTCTTCATCGAGGCGAATCTGCCTATCGAAAGCACGAAGCCCAGCACGCCGTTCCGGCGGCTGATGATCGCGCAGGATACCGGCTCCGCCATCGTCGGGCCGGCCCGCGCGGATCTCTATTGGGGTGCCGGCAGCGATGCCGGCCGCATCGCCGGCCGCATTCGTCATCCCGGCCGTTTCGTGATGCTGCTGCCGCGCGAACTCGACATGGTCGCGGCCGGCAAGCATATGCCGTTGCCGGCGGCAAAGCCGCGGCTCCCGAACGAGGAAGCGACGAAAGCCGGGAGCAGGTCCGAGGCCGGCAAAACGGCAGAGCAAGCCAAGGCGCGTAAGAAATCGCGCCAGCGGGCGGGGCCCAATCGCCCGAAGTCCGGATCATGAGCGGGCAGGACCGCAAGCCGTTACGGCGCAAGCTGAGTGAGGAGGAGCGAACGCTCTGGGGCCGGTTTACCCGTTCCGTCGCGCCGCTGCGGCGACGGCCGGTGCCGGCAGAACCGGCGAAGGCGGCGTCGGCGGCGCCTGCGGTGGCGCATGCCAAGCTGAAGGCGCACGTCCCTGCCGCACCGCGGGCCGCAATGCTGGTGCCGAAAGCTGCACCCCGGCTGGAGGCGTTCGATCGCCGGCAGAAGCAGCGGTTGGCGCGCGGCACAGAGGTGCTGCATGCCTGCATCGACCTGCACGGCAGAACGCAAGCGGAGGCCCACGTCGCACTGCTTCGGTTCCTGCGCAAGGCGCAGAGCGATGGCGCGAAATTCGTTCTGGTCATCACGGGTAAGGGCTTGCGCGGCCGAGCCGAGAGCGAAGTGCGCGGCGTGCTCAAACGCCAGGTTCCGCTGTGGCTGAAGCTGCCGGAGTTTCGCCCCTACGTGCTCGGCTTCGAGAACGCGAATACCGGTCATGGCGGCGAAGGCGCGCTGTATGTGCGGGTGCGCCGCGCGCGATGAGCGCCACCACATGGGATCTACCAGGCGGTCGAAGCCGCCCGCTCGGCGATTCGCTGGGCGTCTTCCGCAAGCAGAAATCCCTCTTTCGTGAGTTCGCTCACGGCACTTTGCACCTTGGCCGCGTAATCGGCAGGGCCGCGGTATCGTTCCTCGAGCGAAGGCCGCGGATCACCTTGTGCCTCGCGCTCGGCTTTGGTGCGGGCGAACGGCAGCCGGGATCCGTCGAGATAGCAAAGCTCACCGGCGGCGCCGGCTTCCCCGCTGCGGACCGCCCACCCGGTGTTGGTTGCGGTCGGGACCGCAATATCGGGAAGGCGCACGCCCGTCGTCTCATTGCCATCGGCGTCGACCTTGGGCACCAGCACCTTGTAGCTGTCTCCGAGCGTGACCGGCAGCGTCTGGCTGATGATGCCCTTGGGGAAATCCGGCCCATAGTCGAAGCGCGGCCGCGGGTTCGGACCTTGCGGCAGTGGAAACCCGGGAATTGGAACGCCCGGGGCCGTCATCGGCACCAGCGTTGCGTCGGCGAGGCGAGGATGGCGGCTCGGCGGCGGTGCCACACCATCCTTGACCCAGCGGTCGAGCGCTGCGAGTGCACCACGCAGCAGCGGACGATAGTCGACGGTATTATGGGGAGTGGCGCAGACGCCTTTCGGCATGATCTGGATTTCCACGTGCTGGGTCCCGGCGAAATGATAGATGCGAACCTGGTCCGGCGCCGTGCCGTCGCGGCGCCCGAGCGCATCGGTCGTGATCAAGGATTGTCCGGACTGCCAGTATTCCGTTGCGGTCTGTGTGTGGATCACCTTGGGACAATTGCCGCGTGATGCGCAGCGCGCCAGGATGCCGTCGCTCATGCCGGTGAACGGATCGGCCTGGGTCTCGTAGGCAAAGGGAAAGCTCACGTCGGGAAAGAACATGAAGCCGTGAGCAGTATGAGTCATGCGGTTCGGCTGCGCGAAGCGATGATTGAGAAACAGCCGGGCCGTAGCGACGTGCGGATTGATCCCATCGAAGACGATGCGGTTGCGCTCATCCTCGTTGAACCCGCGATAAACGAAGTCGCGCAGATATCGGCCGCTTTGCGACGTTCCATGGGCCAATGCCCGGCGGACTGCCGGCCGCCCTTCTGCCGCCAGTGGATTGGGCGTGCCGGCCTCGTCCGCGACGGCGTAGCGCAGGAACGATACGAGGTCGCGGCTGGCGGCAAAGCCTATGCCTGCAACCGGCGGATCGGCAGCCTTGTAGATGAGTTGATAGATCGCGCCGATGCGAAAGGGTGCCGCGGGCTCGAGACGGATGCTCTGCGGACCTGCGAACTCCCACTGATCGGGAGCCACGACCGTAGGCTCGTCGGCATTGCGGGCGCGCACCAACAAGGTGGCCCGGCTGGTGTCGGTGCTCGTGGCGGGGAAAGTGAGTCGTGCCTGCATCGAGCCATCGACATTGAACAAGAACTCGTCCCAGACGGTCTGCTCGATGCGGCCGCCGACCGAGATGGCGGTCGGGACTTGGATGCGCAGCGCGTTGTTGGCCGCAGGCAGGTCCGCAATCCAGCCGCTCCACACCACGGTGTAGCCGTGGCGCATGAGAAAGCCGTTTCCGGCATGATCCGGCGTCGTCGGATCATTGGTCGCAGGCGCATTGTTGAACTGGATGAGGGCGCGCTTGTTGCCCCTGTTGTTGACATCGTAGAGTAGCGCGCCGTTGCCCTTGCCGAGGTCGACCGGCTTGAGAATCTCGAAGTCCGACGAATATGCCACCTTGCCCCGCGCATTGCGGGGAGCCTTGTCCAAGTCGACAATGCCGGTGTTGAGGTGATGTTCGGGATCGAGCTCGCCGTAGAACCGGCCGAAGATCCGCTCATATGCTCCTACGGAGGCGAACGGCTGGCCGGCTACGAACGGCTCCCGCCGGCTGATCTCGATGCGAGTAACGTCGGCGTCGGCAACTGCCGTGCTCAGGAGCATTATTGCTAATACGCGCGCCGCGCATTGCATGGCGATCCTCCTCGACGCTGGTGTTGTCGAGGTCGGATCATAGCGGATCAAAGAATGAAGCGCGACAGGTCTGCGTTCTTTGCAAGGTCGCCGATGTGCTTGTCCACATAGGCGGCGTCGATTGCCACGATGTCACCGGCGCGGTCCGGTGCAGCAAACGAAATCTCGTCGAGCACGCGCTCCATCACGGTTTGCAGCCGCCTCGCTCCGATGTTCTCGATGCTGGAATTCACCGCGACCGCCACGTCGGCGATCGCGTCGATCGCATCGGCGGAAAATTCGAGCGTCACCCCCTCGGTCGCCATCAGTGCCACATACTGCTTGATCAGCGACGCCTCGGGCTCGGTCAGAATGCGTCGAAAATCGTCGCGCGTGAGCGGACGAAGCTCCACCCGGATCGGCAGTCGCCCTTGCAACTCCGGCAACAGGTCGGACGGCTTCGACAGGTGGAAAGCACCCGACGCGATGAACAGGATATGATCGGTCTTCACGGTGCCGTGCTTGGTCGCAACTGTGGTCCCCTCGATCAGCGGCAGCAGGTCGCGTTGCACGCCTTCCCGCGAAACATCGGCCCCGGTGCGTCCTTCGCGGCCGGCGATCTTGTCGATCTCGTCGAGGAAGACGATCCCGTTCTGCTCGACCGCCTTGATCGCCTCCAGCACAAGTTGGTCGCTGTCGAGCAGCTTGTCGGATTCCTCGTTGAGCAGGATGTCGTGCGACTCCGCCACCGTCACTCGCCGGGTCTTGGTGCGGCCGCCTCCGAGCTTGCCGAATATGTCGCCGATCGAGATCGCTCCCATTTGCGCGCCGGGCATGCCGGGGATCTCGAACAGGGGCATGCCGCCGCCCCCCGACTGCACCTCGATCTCGATCTCCTTGTCGTTGAGCTCGCCGGCGCGCAGACGCTTGCGGAACGCCTCCTTGGTGGGCGCGCTGGCATTCTCCCCGACCAATGCGCTCACGACCCGTTCCTCGGCGGCGAGCTGGGCGCGCGCCTGCACATCCTTGCGCTTCCTTTCGCGCGTCTGCGCGATCGCAATCTCCACCAGGTCGCGCACGATCTGCTCGACATCGCGGCCGACATAGCCGACCTCGGTGAATTTGGTCGCCTCGATCTTGAGAAAGGGCGCGCCGGCCATCCTGGCGAGTCGGCGCGAAATCTCGGTTTTGCCGACGCCGGTCGGTCCGATCATCAGAATGTTTTTCGGCAGCACTTCTTCCCGCATCTTTTCGTCGAGCTGGAGGCGCCGCCAACGATTGCGAAGCGCGATCGCGACTGCGCGCTTGGCATCGGTCTGTCCGATAATGAAACGGTCGAGCTCCGAAACGATCTCGCGCGGCGAAAAATCGGTCATGACGGCAGTATTTGGTCCTCTCGGCGCGCCAGCGCAATAGTGATGCAACCTGCCACGGCGCGGCGGCGTCAGAGCTTCTCCACCGTGATGCTGCGGTTGGTGTAGACGCAGATGTCGGCGGCGATATCCATCGCCTTGCGTACGATCGCCTCGGCATCGAGCGGTCCATCGATGAGCGCGCGTGCGGCAGCCAGCGCGTAATTGCCGCCGGAGCCGATGCCCATCACGCCGGCCTCGGGCTCGAGCACGTCGCCGGTGCCGGTGAGCACCAGCGACACCTGCGTATCGGCGACGATCATCATCGCTTCGAGCCGACGCAGATAGCGGTCGGTGCGCCAGTCCTTGGCAAGCTCGACGGCGGCGCGGGTCAACTGGCTCGGATACTGCTCAAGTTTCGCCTCGAGTCGCTCGAACAGCGTGAATGCATCGGCGGTGGCGCCGGCAAACCCGCCGATGACGTCGCCCTTGCCGAGCCGGCGCACCTTCTTGGCATTGGCCTTGACGATGGTCTGGCCGATCGTGACCTGTCCGTCTCCCCCGATCACGACGGAACCGCCCTTGCGGACGGTCAGGATGGTGGTGCCGTGCCAGGACGGGATTTCGGAAGCTGCCATGCGCTCACACCTCGTGCCGGCGCGGATCTAAAGCCTGATAAGGCCTGGCAACCGGCATTGCAACGAGCGGCGCGCGCTGCTCGACTGGTCGGTCCTGCGGCTTCGCCTCGTTGCGCTCGACGGCACGCCGTTGACATTCGTGCGGCCGACACTAGCTTGAAGAATCATGGTCACTCTATTGCGAGCATTGTCCCGTCTTTTTTGTCGGGCCGGACGCCTGCACTCAGGCAGGTGACCCGGACGGCTATGGTCATGCCGTCCGGGCTTTTCACGACTTGCCTCAGCACCCAATCCTGAACGACATCGCCGGTCGGTTCCAGCGGTCGAACCAGCGCGATCCAGAGTTCGCGAGACAACGATCATCAATTCCAGCCATCCACATGATCCAGAGGCCCGAAGCGGCTTGATGGAGGACAACATGAGCCAACTCAGAACCGAGTTACCCCCGATCACAATGAGCACCGTCGATTTCGAAAGCCTGCAGCGGCTGGCGTCGGCGGCTGCAAGCAAGTTTCCGCGGACGGCGGATTTTCTGCGGCGGGAGATTGATCGAGCAAACCTCCTGGAGCGCGCCCAGACAGTGCCCGGTCTGGTGGCCATGGGCACGAAGCTGGAGTTCAGGGACGATGTGACAGGTCATGTCAGACGCGTGACGCTGGTCTATCCCCATGAGGCCGACTTGGATGCCGGCAAGATCTCGGTCCTCACTCCGGTCGGGGCCGCGCTCATCGGCCTGTCTGTTGGTCAGTCGATCGAGTGGCAATCGCCCACCGGCGGCTGGCGATCATTGACGGTGTTGCGCGTCTACGATGCGAGCCTGTGAGGTCCCTGTCGCCCCGACATCGCGGCGGGCCGTGCTCCGGCGACGCTAACGAAGGCTCGGGCAGCCGGTGGCAAATACCAGGAACCCCTGATATGAAGCGCGCGAATGGGAATGAGTGACCTTTTCATGCGCAAGAGCTCGGTCAAGCGCGCCACCAGGGAAACCGACGTCGAGGTCGCGATCGATCTCGACGGCGTAGGGATGTCATCGATCTCGACCGGGATCGGTTTCCTCGATCACATGCTCGATCTGCTCGCGCGCCATTCCCGCATCGATGTAACCGTCAAGGCCACGGGAGACCTGCACATCGATCATCATCACACCACCGAGGATGTCGGCATAGCCCTCGGACAGGCGGTGAAGCAGGCGCTCGGAGACATGATGGGGGTCACCCGTTACGCGGATGTGCACGTCCCCATGGACGAAGCGCTCACGCGGGTCGCGATCGACATTTCCGGCCGGCCGTTTCTGGTGTTCGAAGCAGAGTTCGGGCGCGACAAGGTCGGTACTTTCGATACCGAGCTGGTGCGGGAATGGTTCCAGGCGTTCGCGATGAACAGCGGGGTGACGCTCCACGTCGCCACGCTGTATGGCAGCAATGACCACCACATCGCCGAATCGTGCTTCAAGGGCTTGGCGCGGGCCTTGCGGGCCGCGATTGCCATCGATGCACGGGCTGCCAACCAAATACCATCGACCAAGGGATCCCTGGGCGGCTGAACGCCGGGATGTCGAGACCGGGCAACCAGCTCTACCGAGCAGGCGCAACACCGCGCGTCGCTCGATGTCGATTCGCGGATGAGGATGCAATGGCAACCTTCACGGTGCACGAGCCCCCGCTGAAACCGGGTAAATCCGCTCCGGATCCCGACCGCTTCGTCTTCGTCCGCGATGGTTTTTCGTTCTGGGCTTTCCTGCTGGCCCCGTTCTGGATGCTGCGGCATCGGCTGTGGCTGGTATTGATCGGATACCTGATCGTCGTGGCTGCGCTGCAGGTGGGATTACCTCTGCTTGGAGCGCCGACCGGCGTGATGGTCACGGTCGCCGTCCTGCTGGCGCTGCTCCTCGGCTTCGAAGCGGCGACGTTGCGCCGCTTCACGCTTGCCCGACGCCGCTGGAGGAATGCCGGCATCGTGGTCGGCGACGATCTCGAAACGGCCGAGCGTCGGTTCTTCGATGCCTGGGTAAGCGGCGGACCCGGCCGGTGGATGCCGGCTCAGCAACCGGTCCCGGTATCGCCGCGGCCGCAGCCGCAGCCGTCATCGGAGGTCATCGGCCTGTTTCCGCAAGCTGGAACGCCGCGATGACCGTCGCCATCGTCGATTATGGCTCCGGCAATCTGCATTCGGCGTCGAAGGCCTTCGAGCGTGCAGCGCGCGAGGAAGGCCTCGCGCAGGCGATCATCGTCAGCCACGATCCCGACGCGATCCGGCGCGCCGATCGCATTGTTCTCCCGGGCGTCGGCGCTTTCGCGGATTGCCGCCGCGGGCTCGATGCCATCGCCGGCATGGTCGAAGCGCTCGACGAGGGTGTGCGTGGGCGCGGCCGGCCGTTCCTCGGCATTTGCGTCGGGATGCAGCTCATGGCCGAACGTGGGCGCGAATACCAAGTGACGGAAGGCTTGAGTTGGATTGCGGGAGAGGTCGACCGCATCACGCCGTCGGACCCGGCGCTGAAGATACCGCACATGGGGTGGAACACGCTCGACGAGCGCCGCCGGCACCCCCTGCTCGATGGCATCCCGATGGGGCCGCAGGGCCTGCATGCCTATTTTGTGCATTCGTTCCACCTCGAGCCCGCCGATCGTAATGATCTCGTGGCCGAAGCGGATTATGGCGGACCGATTACCGCGGTGGTCGGCCGCGACAGCATGGTCGGCACCCAGTTCCATCCGGAAAAAAGCCAGCGGCTCGGCCTCAAGCTGATCGGCAATTTCTTGAGATGGAACCCCTGACTGCGGGTCGTTGAAGAGCGCTGCGGTGATCCTCTTCCCAGCCATCGATCTCAAGGACGGGACATGCGTGCGGCTCGAGCAGGGCGACATGGCGCGCGCCACAGTCTTTCACCGCGATCCAGCGGCGCAGGCACTCGCTTTCGAGGCGCAGGGCTTCGAATATCTGCATGTCGTCGATCTCGACGGCGCTTTTTCGGGGAGGCCGGTCAATGTCGATGCGGTCGACCGCATCATCGAAGCGATAAGCGTTCCGTTGCAGCTCGGCGGCGGCGTCCGGGACATGGTGACGATCGAGCGCTGGCTGAGCAAGGGCGTCGCCCGCGTGATCATCGGCACGGCTGCGGTTCGCCATCCGGCGCTGGTCAGGGAGGCTGCGCGCGAGTTTCCGCAGCGCGTGGCGGTCGGGCTCGACGCGCGCGACGGCAAGGTGGCGGTGGAGGGCTGGGCCAAAGGCTCCGATCTCACCGCGCTCGATGTCGCCCGGCGGTTCGAGGACGCGGGCGTCTCCGCAATCATACATACCGACATCTCTCGCGACGGGCTGCTCCAGGGACTTGATCTCGACGCTACGATCGCGCTCGCCGAGGCGGTCAGCATCCCGGTGATCGCCTCGGGCGGGCTCGCCTCGATCGACGACGTGAAGGCGCTCATCGAAGCACGGGCAGCAAAGCTTGCCGGCGCGATTGCCGGGCGCGCGCTCTACGATGGGCGGCTCGATGCGGCGGAGGCGTTGCGGCTCATTCGCTCCGCGCACGCGCCGGCGTGACGAGACGACATGTTCAAGGTCCGCGTCATTCCCTGTCTCGACGTCAAGGACGGCCGCGTGGTCAAGGGAGTGCAGTTCCTGAACCTGCGCGATGCCGGCGATCCGGTCGAAGCAGCGATTGCCTACGATGCGGCCGGCGCCGACGAGCTCACCTTTCTCGACATCACGGCGAGCCACGAGAACCGCGACATCATCTTCGACGTGGTGCGGCGCACGGCCGAGGCCTGCTTCATGCCGCTGACCGTGGGCGGCGGCGTGCGCACCGTCGAGGACATTCGCAGGCTGCTGTCTTCGGGAGCCGACAAGGTCTCGATCAATACCGCTGCCGTCGCACGGCGCGCCTTCGTGCAGGAGGCGGCGGAAAAATTCGGCGACCAGTGCATCGTTGTCGCAATCGACGCCAAGAGCGTGGCGCAGCCGGGCGAGAGGGACCGCTGGGAGATATTCACGCACGGGGGCCGCCATCCAACGGGGCTCGATGCAGTAGACTATGCCCGCGAGGTCGTCGCGCTCGGCGCCGGCGAGATCCTGCTCACGTCGATGGACCGGGACGGCACCAGGATGGGGTTCGACATCGCGCTGACCCGCGCCATCGCCGATGCGGTCCCGGTGCCGGTGATTGCCTCGGGCGGCGTCGGAACGCTCTCGCATCTCGTCGAGGGCATCCGTGATGGCCACGCCAATGCAGTGCTCGCCGCATCGATCTTCCATTTCGGTGAGCATTCCATTCGCGCGGCCAAGGAATACATGGCTGGCGCCGGCCTGCCGGTGCGGCTGGATCCATAGGCATGATCCGGAACCGGCAGGCCCGTTCGGATGCGCTCGTGCGGTCCGAGCAATTCTTCAGCGGCCGTGCTTCGCCCATTGGAGCGCCCGCTCGAGGCGGTCATTGCCCCAGAACAACTCGCCATCGATGGTGGTGAAGCTCGGGGCGCCGAACAGGCCGGCCTGCTGCGCCTCCTGCGTTTGCAACCGCAGCCGGGTCTTGATCGGGTCCGAGCGGGCGGCATCGAGCGCATGCCGGGAATCGATCTTCAACGTTCCCAAAATACCGCCGAGCACCGCGACGTCGTCGATGCGGCGACCGTCCTCGAATCCGGCGCGGAACACTGCCAGTGAGAATTCCCGATCCCAGCCGCCATCGCGGCCGGCGATGGCGACGCGGGCGGCCAGCAGGCTGTTCTGCGGAAACGGGTCCGGGCGCCGGAACGGCAGCGCCAGATCGGCGCAGAGCCGCTCGAGATCGCGCCACATGTTATGGCCCTTGGCGGGATAAAGGTTGAACGGCGACGTAATCCAGCCCTGCGCCTTGAAGATCGGCCCGAGCAGGAACGGGCGAAAGCGCACCTCGACGCCGGCTTGCTCGGCCAGCGGACCAATCCGCATGGCCGCGGGATAGGAATAGGTGGAGGCAAAATCGAACCAGAAATCGAGCAGCGGAGTCGGCATCGCGACAGGCTACCGCGTGCGCAAGGAATGTGAAGCGGGCTCCTCTCCTCGCCGGCCGTCAGAGGTGATATGCAAGCCTCGAGGAAAACCGATGTCCAAGTTCGGCCTCCATGATCTCGAACGGCGGGTAAAGGAGCGCGCACAGGAGAGCGCGGACACCTCCTACACGCGCAAGCTGCTCGACCGGGGGGTGGCGCATTGCGCCAAGAAGCTCGGCGAGGAAGCGGTCGAGACCGTGATCGCCGCGGTCGAGGAGAATCGTGAACGGTTGATCGCGGAAGCCGCCGACCTCATCTACCATCTCCTGGTGGTGCTGGAGGCGCGCGGGATCGCGTTTTCGGAGGTGGAAGCAGAGCTCTCCGAGCGCGCGCGGCAATCGGGTTTGCAGGAAAAGGCCTCGCGCAAGGGCGGCTGAGCAAGGACGGTCGATGGAGCAACGGACTGACGACGGCCTTTCGCCCTATCACGTCTTTTCGCGGGCGGAATGGGCGGAGCGGCGCGAAGATACCCCGATGACGCTTGCCCCGGACGAGGTGAGCCGGGTGCGCTCGCTGAGCGATCGCCTCGACATGAAGGAGGTGGAGGAAATCTACCTGCCGCTCTCGCGGCTGCTTTCGCTCTATGTCGCGGCGACGCAGCGGCTCTTCCTGGCGCAGCAGAGCTTTCTGCGCACCGAGGACTCCAAGATGCCCTACGTCATCGGGGTCGGGGGCTCCGTGGCGGCGGGCAAGTCGACCACGGCCCGCGTTCTGCAGGCGCTGCTGGCGCGCGGGCCGAATGTGCCGAAAGTCGATCTCGTCACCACCGACGGCTTTCTCTACCCGAATGCGATCCTCGCGCGCGAAGGCTTGATGGAGAAGAAGGGTTTTCCGGAGAGCTACGACCTGCCGGCATTGCTGCGGTTTCTGACCGATATCAAGGCGGGCAGGCGGCCCGTACGCGCGCCGATGTACTCCCATCTGGTCTATGACGTGATTCCTAACCAGTGGATCGAGATCGACCGGCCCGACATCCTCATCGTCGAAGGGCTCAATGTGCTGCAGACTGGCCGGCCGCCGAAGGACGGAAAGGCAATTCCCTATGTGTCCGACTTCTTCGACTTTTCCGTCTATCTGGATGCCGACGAAGACCACCTGTTGAGCTGGTACGTCGATCGCTTTCTCACGTTGCGCGGCACCGCGTTCCGCGATCCGAGGTCGTACTTCCACCGCTACGCCACCTTGTCCGATGGGGAGGCGATCGAGACCGCAACGTCGATCTGGACGCGCATCAATCTCCTCAATCTCCACGAGAACATTCTGCCGACCCGCCAGCGTGCCCACCTCATCCTCAAAAAGGGCGAGAGCCACCTGGTCGAGGAAGTGGCGCTGCGACGGTTGTAGCAACCTCGGCTCGCAGTGCCCTGTGCGGCCGAGTGCTGCTCGTGGTCACGGCCGCGGCGGCGGCATGATGAGCAGCACGAATGTGTGGCAGGTTGCGCACGGTTCAAAGCAGCGAAATCAATGTCTCGCGTTCGAGCTTCCGCGACTTAGCGGCGATCCCCCAATGGGGCAATCTGCCAATCCGGCGGACTGAAATTCTCCGCGGCGTCCACAATGATGTAGTGATTCTTACCTTGGAAAAGGTCCAACCGGCCGTTCGCGCCGATAATCCATAATCCTCTCGGTTCAATGCGCGCGGAAGGCATTCCATCGTGCGCGAGCTGTAGTACCGGCAACCGTCGTGCTGAAACACCAAATTTTTGCATCAACTCTTCGTGCATCCGCACAGTGCCTTGCCGCTCAGTGCTCCAACCAGCCGGCAACCATTCTCCAATCTGCCGATACAATGCCTCAATACGACCAGCCCAATCGTCAATCCGTCGGATGATATGTTCGCGATCAATTTCCTTACTGGTCGTCTCTTCAAGAACTCGCGACATTACGAACCTCCATCGCGACTTTTTCGCGAGTCCCGAGCGAATTGCTGACGCCGAAAGCGGCCGTCTGTTCCGTCCACGCCTTAGCCCCTACAAATCGAAGTCGTCAATGGCCCTCAACCGAAGCGTGCACTGTAGCTTGACGAGCTTCGCGTCTATGCCGCGCGGCGCACCTCGTCGGCGAGCGCGCGATAGGACAGCGCCTCGGCGAGATGCACGCGGCCGACCTTCTCGGCGCCGTCGAGATCGGCGAGCGTGCGCGCCACGCGCAGCACGCGATGATAGCCGCGCGCCGACAGCCGCATGGCGTCGGCGGCGTCGCGCAGCAGCGCAAGCCCGCCGGCGTCGGGTCGCGCCACGTCCTCGAGCACCGGACCCTGCGCGGCGGCATTGGTGCGCACGTGCGGCAGGCCGAGCGCCGCGTAGCGCTCGGCCTGGATCGCGCGGGCGCGGGCGACGCGCGCCGCGACCTCGCGGCTGCCTTCGGCCGGCGGCGGCAGGATCAGGTCGGCGGCGGTGACCGCCGGCACCTCGATGTGCAGATCGATGCGGTCGAGCAGCGGCCCCGACAGCCGGCCCTGATAGTCGGCGGCGCAGCGCGCGTTCGGCCCGCGCTTGCAGGCGAAGCCCGGATCGCTGGCGTGGCCGCAGCGGCAGGGATTCATCGCCGCCACCAGCATGAAGCGCGCCGGATAGGTGACGCGGTGGTTGGCGCGCGCGATCGCGACCTCGCCGGTCTCGAGCGGCTGGCGCAGCGAGTCGAGCGCCTGCGGCTGGAACTCCGGCAACTCGTCGAGGAACAGCACGCCGTGATGCGCGAGCGACACCTCGCCCGGGCCGCGCGCGCAAGCCGCCGCCGACCAGCGCCGGCATGCTGGCGGAATGATGCGGCGCGCGGAACGGCCGGCGGTTGGTCAGCGCGCCGCCTTCGATCTCGCCCGCGACCGAGGCGATCATCGAGACTTCCAGCAGCTCGGCCGGCGTCAGCGGCGGCAGGATCGGTCGGCAGCCGCGCGGCCAGCATCGACTTGCCGGCGCCGGGCGGGCCGACCATCAGCAGATTGTGGCCGCCGGCGGCGGCGACTTCGAGCGCGCGCTTGGCGCTCTCCTGGCCCTTGATGTCGGCGAGGTCGAGCGAGCGCGCCGTCGGCTCTCGCGGATCTTCGGCTGCGGCCGCGACAGCACCTGCGTGCCGCGGAAATGATTGGCGAGCTGGATCAGCGAGGCGGCGGCGATGATCTCCATCTCCGGGCTGGCCCAGGCGGCTTCCGGCGCCGCAGGCCGCCGGACAGATCAGGCCTTCGCCGCGGGCATTGGCGCCGATCGCGGCCGGCAGCACGCCGGCGACCGCGGCGATCGAGCCGTCGAGCCCGAGCTCGCCCAGCACCGTGAAGCCGGAGAGCGCGTCGTGCGGGATGGCGCCGATCGCGGCCATCAGGCCGAGCGCGATCGGCAGGTCGTAGTGGCTGCCTTCCTTCGGCAGATCGGCGGGCGCGAGATTGACGGTGATGCGGCGCGCCGGCAGCGCGAGGCCGGAGGCGACCAGCGCCGCGCGCACCCGCTCGCGCGCTTCCGACACCGCCTTGTCGGGCAGGCCGACGATGTTGAAGGCCGGCAGCCCGGGCGCGACCTGCACCTGCACGTCGACGGCGCGGGCCTCGATGCCCTCGAACGCCACCGTGGATACGCGCTGGACCATGGGCGCCCCTGCATTGCCGCGAGAGAGTAGCCTAGCGAAACCGGCTCTGCGACAAGAACAATTAGGGAACAAAACCTTCGGCCGGGCGTGCTATCGACACGTGAGCGACGCCAAATCGTGCTGCAACCGTTCAAAGCGAGATCCATTCCATGCCTCGCTCCTGGTTCTGCAAAGCGCCGGCAGCGGCTGCTCGCGCGAATGGCCGCGGCGCTGATCCTGCTGCTGCGCGTTCCGAGCTCGTTGCCGCTGCCGCGCAGAACGCAGCGCCTGCTCCGTCCCATCTGGACCGTGCCGGAGGTCGGCGCGCTGCCGGACGATGGTTCGGCCGCCTGGTGCGGCGCGGCCGCGATCTCGTCACCGCGACCTACGCCCATATCGGTCCCGAGGTCGCCGATCCCGCCAAGCGCTTTGCCGGCAACAATCTGGCCTGCAGCCAATTGCCATCTCGATGCCGGAACGAAGAAGTTCGCGCATTCCGCTGTTCGGCTTGTACGGCGACTTTCCGCAATACAGCGCGCGCGCCGGGCGCCGAGATCACGCATCGAGGATCGCCTCAACTCCTGCATGACTGCGCAGCATGAACGGCCGCGCTCTGCCGGACGACGCGCCGGAGATGCAGGCGCATGGTGGCCTACATCGAGTTTCTGGCGACCGGCGTGCCGCCGGGCAGCGAGTGCCGGGGCTCGGGGTCGGACACATGCCGGAGCTGGATCGCGCCGCCGATCCGGCGCGCGGCCGGACCGTCTACGCAACGACGTGCGCGGTCTGTCACGGCGCCGGACGGCAGCGGGCTTCGCCGCAGCCTGCCGACCACCGATCTCGGCTACATGATGCCGCCGCTGTGGGGCGCCGACAGCTTCAACGACGGCGCCGGCATGGCGCGGCTGATCACGGCGGCGAATTTCATCCACTTCAACATGCCGCACGGCGCCGACTATCTGAACCCGCAGCTGCCCGTAGCGGACGCCTGGGACGTGGCGGCCTACATGGTCTCGCAGCCGCGACCGCACAAGGCCGGTCTCGACAAGGACTTTCCCGACCTGCTGGAGAAGCCGGTCGATGCGCCCTACGGCCCCTATGCCGACGGCTTCGGCGACGCAGCAGCACAAATACGGCCCGTTCGCGCCGATCCGCGCCGCGCTGCGCGCGGCTCAAGGCCGAAAAGTCCAACGGCGGATCACCGCCGCGATAAACCCGACCGCTGCAGCGGGAATGTCCCGGTCGATGACTCGGCGATCGGCTCAGCGCTGCCGGCGCGCTTGGCCTCGATCCGGTCCCAGATCATCGCCGCCACGTCCGGGCCGCCGAGATTCTTGATCGCGCGGATGCCGGTCGGCGAAGTGACGTTGATCTCGGTGAGCAAGCCGTCGATCACGTCGATGCCGACGAACAGCAGCCCGCGCTCGCGCAACGCCGGGCCGATGCGGGCGCAGATTTCGCGCTCGCGCGCGGGTCAGGTCGGTTTCCTTCGGCGTGCCGCCGCGCACCATGTTGGAGCGCAGATCGTCGGGCGCCGGCACGCGATTGACCGCGCCGGCGAATTCGCCGTCGACCAGGATGATGCGCTTGTCGCCGTGCTTCACCGCCGGCAAGAAATTTCTGCACCACCCATTGCTCGCGGAACGTCACGGCGAACAGGTCGTAGAGCGAGCCGAAATTGAGGTCCTCCTGCGCCAGCCGGAACACCGCCTCGCCGCCCTTGCCGTAAAGCGGCTTCATCACGATGTCGCCATGCTCGGCGCGGAACGCCTTGATCTCGGCGAGGTCGCGCGTGATCAGCGTCGGCGGCATCAGGTCGGGAAACTCCATCACGAACATTTTCTCCGGCGCATTGCGCACCTGCGCCGGGATCGTTGACGACCAGCGTCTTCGGATGGAATGCGCTCGAGCAGATGGGTGGTGGTGATGTAGGCGAGATCGAAAGGCGGGTCCTGCCGCAGCAGCACCACGTCGAGCTCGGTCAACTCGGCGCGCGCGGGCTCGCCGAGCGTGAAATGGTCGCCCTCGCTAGTCGCGGACCTCGAGCGCCTGCACCGCCGCGAAGACCCGGCCTTCCCGCAGCGCCAGCCGGTCCGGGGTGTAATAGGAAACGGCATGGCCGCGTCTGCGCGCTTCCAGCAACAACGCGAACGTGGAATCGCCGCGGATGTTGATCCGCTCGATCGGGTCCATTTGCACGGCGACGTTCAGGCTCATCGATCCCCCGGCTGGTATCTCGACACAGAGGTTTTGACTGGTTGATCAAGGTCAGCGTAGGACCGGCAGGGGTTCGGGATCAACGAGCATCCGACGCATTGTTGCGTCTGGCCGGGACTCCTGACGACGGTATCTATCGTCTTGCACCGTCTCATTCTGGCCCTGGGCGGGGTGACGGGCTTTTTTTCATGATCTTGAAAGCTTCCATTGACATGCTCTGAAAAGAACATATCATGAACAAACATGCCGGCTCGCCGAGGATCGCTGTTTGGTCCCGGGCGAATTGGCAGCGACGCTGCCGGGCACGGGAAGAACGTGGTCCCGCCCGAATCGTTGCGGTTGGAGCGCCGGGAGGCGCCTGCCCCCTACGTCACTGGGGGCAAAGGCGCCGCCGCAGCGGCGCTGGGCGGACCCTTGGCGGGGTCCGCCAGGGCGCGTTTAAGCCGACGCGCCCGGCGCCTCCCGGCGCTCCATCTCCCTCGCGTGCGAGGGACGAGGAAAAAGGGAAAGGGCGACGCCCGGCGCCCGAAATCATGCGTCCCCGGGTGGCGTAGCGTTGGCTGTTTGACAAGTAGATCAGTTTGGCACGGATCGCCTTTGTCCCGGCGAACGCGACAGCAATGATTCGCCCGCGATCGATTGCCCGCAACCTCCACGTTGATCTCTGCGCTGCTTGCCACCTTGCGGCGTCAGGCGGTGGCTTACACCGTCGCGTCGAAGGCCGCCGGGATATGCCGGGGAATCCGTCCCGGCGACACCAGCATGGCATCGAGCCGGATATCGCGGATGCGGTCGTCGGCATTTTGCGCGAGCCAGACCTCGGCGGCCGCAACGATACGAGCGCGCTGTCGCTCGGTCACCGACCAGGCGGCATCGTCCTCGCGCGCGCGCGCTTTGACCTCGACGAAGATCAGCAGGCTTCGGCGGCGCGCGATGATGTCGATCTCCCCGACCGGACTTCTCCAGCGCCGCGCGAGGATGCGAAATCCCTTGGCAATGAGAAAGGCTGCCGCCCTGCTCTCGGCGGATATCCCGGTTCGAAACGCGATCTGGCGCTGCGGGCGCGGGGCCCGGACTGGCTGCGCGTCGGGCAGCTCATCGGTCATCGTCGCCGTCCTTTGCGAGCGCCAGCGCCCGCTGATAGACCTCGCGGCGAGACAGACCGGTGACGAGAGCAATCTCGGCCACTGCCTCCTTGAGTGAGCGGCGGGCGAGGGCTGGGTGCAGAAGAGCATCGAGCTCTGCCTCGCTGGTTCGAGCCTGCGGATCCGGCGGTCCGATCACGACCACGAACTCGCCGCGCATCTCGGCTGAACCCGCGTATTGCGATGCGAGGGTGCCGAGCTCGCCCCGCCGCACCTCCTCGTGCAGCTTCGTGAGCTCGCGGCAGATCGCAGCCTCACGATTGCCGAGGCCCGCGGCGAGGTCCGCGAGCGAAGCGGCAATACGCGGCCCGGTCTCGAACAGAACAAGCGTTGCTGGAATCCGGTTGAGCTCGACGATGCGCGAGCGCCGCTGTGCTTCTTTGTTGGGCAAAAATCCCTCGAAGAAGAATCGATCGGTTGGAAGCCCGCAAACCATCAAAGCCGCCAGCACGGCAGATGGCCCCGGCACAGTGTTCACAGCGTGGCCTGCCGCAAGCGCTTCGCGCACCAGCCGATAGCCGGGATCGGAGACGAGCGGAGTGCCGGCGTCGGATACGAGCGCAAGTGCGCAGCCCTGCGCGAGCTTCGCGATCAGCTTTGGCCGCGCCTCGGTCGCGTTGTGCTCATGGTAGGGAGTAAGCGGCCTGGTGATCCCGTAGCGGTCGAGCAGCTTGCGGCTGACCCGGGTGTCCTCGCAGGCGATCAGGTCGGCTGCCGCCAGCACCTCCAGCGCCCGAACCGTCACGTCACGCAAATTGCCGATAGGGGTGGCGACCAGATGGAGGCCACCGGCCAGCGCCGGCGCAAGGACCGTCTGGTCGTGGAGAACAAAGTGCCGGGCGGCCGGCGCGTGCAGCTCCTGCGCGCGCGGGCCGGCGGGTACGGCAGGTCCTGTGATTCTCATGATGCCCCGCAGTCTAGCGAGCCAGACTACTCCCGTCATCGCCGGGGACACCGGTGTGCCCTTAGTGTGCCCTTGGCGCTCTTGACGCGGCTTCAAGATCACTATCATTTTCATTCGGTTACCGCTGAACGACAAAATGCCTGATTGCAGGCATCAGTGGCGGCAGGATGATCCTTCCTCCACGAGGAGACCGGCCAATGTTGCGAGTGCTCGAGGCCTGGACAGCTCCGGTTGCGCGCGCACCGTGGCTGGCGGCCCTGGCATCAGCGGTCTTGCTCGCGAGTTGCTCCGGTAATTTTTCGATGAGCGACCTGTTGCCGGGCTCGACGTCCGCACCGTCGCAGCAATCGACCAGCATCGGCAGCGGCCAGGTCAAGGTCGGGCTCATCCTGCCCTTGTCGGGAACCGGCAATGCGGCGGTGGCGGCCCAAGCGATGCGCAATGCCGCCGAGATGGCGCTCGCCGAGTTCAACAGCCCGGACATCCAACTCCTGGTCAAAGACGATGGCGGGAGTGCCCCTGGCGCCCAGCAGGGAGCGCAACAGGCGCTCGACGAAGGCGCCGAGATCATCCTCGGCCCGCTGTTTGCGCTCACCGTGGGTCCGGTCGGACAGCTCGCACGGGGGCGCGGCGTCCCGGTGATCGCATTTTCCACCGACACGAATGTCGCGGCCCGCGCGGTGTATCTCTTGAGCTTCCTGCCGGAGTCCGACGTCGGGCGCATCATCGGCTATGCCGCTGGCCAAGGACGCCGGTCGTTCGCTGCGCTGATTCCGGACAACGCCTACGGTACCGTGGTCGAGGCCGCCTTCAAGCAGGCGGTCGCGCGCCGAGGCGGGCGCGTGGTCGCGCTCGAGCGCTACCCTGTCGACCGCGAAAAAATGCAGGCATCAGTACGCAATGTGGCACAGGCGGCGAGCCGGGCCGATGCCATCTTCATCCCGGACGGCGCCGACGCCGTGCCGACGATTGTGCAGATGCTCAACGCCAGCGGAATCGACACCAAGCGCGTCCAGCCGCTGGGCACCGGGCTTTGGGAAGATGCGCAGATTGTTCTCGAACCCTGCAGCTCGAGGGGGCCTGGTATGCCGGCCCCGACTCGACCGGCTTTCGCAATTTTTCCGGCCGCTACCGCACCCGATATGGCCAGGATCCGGTGCGCACCGCCTCGCTCGCCTATGACGCCGTGGCGCTGGTTGCCGCGCTGGTAAAGACCCAAGGCCGGCAGCGGTTCTCGGAGGAGGTGCTGACCAATTCCTCCGGCTTCACCGGCATCGATGGCCTGTTCCGCTTCCGTCCCGATGGAACCAACCAGCGCGGTCTGGCGGTGCTGCAGCGTGACGCCGACCGGCGGTCAGATCGTCAGCCCGCCGCCGAAGGCGTTCGGGGCGTCGGGACCAACTTCTAGATCTGCTCAACGCGGCGCGAGGATCAGCGCCACGGCACCACGGCATCGAGCACGGGAAAGCCGGCGAGCGTGACCCGCAACATTCCGCTCGTCGGTCGTCTCGACCGCGCCTTCCTCGCGCAAAAGCGCGATGCGGCGGGGATCGAGCGGGCGCCCGGCCAGCCGCGCGTAGCGCGCGGGATCGACGCCTTCCGCGAGCCGCAAGCCCATCAGCAGAAACTCGTCGGCCATCTGCTCCGGCGTGAGCGCTTCGTCGGTCACCAGGCCGTGACCGAGCGCCTCCACGCGCATCAGCCATGCCTCCGGCCGCCGCTCGGTGGCGGTGGCGTAGCGCGGTCGCCGGTCGATGTCGAGCCGGCCGTGCGCGCCCGGACCGACGCCGGCATATTCGTGCGCACGCCAGTAGATGAGGTTGTGCCGGCATTCGCGCGCCCGCCCGCGCGTGATTGGAAATCTCGTAGGCGGGAAGACCGGCGCGCCGCGCACACCGACTGGGTGGTGTCGTAGAGCGCGCGCGCGGTGTCTTCGTCGGGCATGGCGAGCTTGCCGGCTGCGTGCAGCGCGAAGAACGGCGTCTCCGGCTCGATGGTGAGCTGATAGAGCGAGAGGTGATCGCCGGCCTCCGCGATGGCGCGCTCGAGCTCGGCCGTCCAGGCGTCGGGCGTCTGCCCCGGACGCGCATAGATCAGGTCGAACGAATATCGATCGAAGCTGGAGCGGGCGATGGCGATGGCATCGAGCGCCTCGCGCGCCGAATGCAGCCGCCCGAGCTGCCTTGAGCGCGACATCGTCGAGCGCCTGCACGCCGAGCGAGACGCGGTTGATGCCGGCGGCGCGAAAGCCGCGAAAGCGCGTGGCCTCGACGCTGGTCGGGTTGGCTTCGAGCGTCGCCTCGACGTCGGCAGCGATCGGCCAGTGCTGTGCGATGGCATCGAGGATCGCGCCGACGGTCGCCGGCTGCATCAGCGACGGCGTGCCGCCGCCGAAGAAGATCGTCGAGACGGTCCGGCCCGGCGCGCGCGCGGCGGTCGCCGCGATCTCGGCGGCGAAGGCGCGCACGAAGCGCGCCTCGTCGATCGCGGCATGACGCACATGGCTGTTGAAGTCGCAATACGGGCACTTCGACAGGCAGAACGGCCAGTGCACGTAGACGCCGAAGGCATTGGGCAGCGTCGTCATGGGTCGACCTGTGCAGCCTTCCAGCCGGATACGAATCGAGTCCGCTTCCGTGGTAGCATGATTCAGCATCGCAATCAGGAGGCCAGCTATCACGACGTCGATCGCGACGTCGGCTGATGATCTCCGACTACCGGTCTCGGGGGCGCAGGCAGGCCTCTGCGAGCTTGCGAAAGGCACGGGCGCGATGCGACAGCCCTTTGCCCCGCGGCGGCAATCCGTGCTTCTCCTCGCTCGTCATCTCGCCGAAGGTGCGGGCATGGCCGTCCGGGCAGGAACATCGGATCATAGCCGAAGCCCGGCGCTGCCGCGCGGCGGCCATACCAGCGTGCCGTCGACCTGCGCCTCGAATTCCTCCACGTGCCCGTCGGGCCAGGCGAGGCAAAGCGCGCGAGACGAAATGCGCCCGGCGCCGTTCGGGCCCGATCGCGCCGCGCGCGCGCAGCTTGTCCTCGACCGTCCGCATGGCGTGCCGGAAGTTCTTCTCCGGCCCCGCCCAACGCGCCGAATAGATGCCGGGCTCGCCGCCCAGGCATCGACCGCCAGTCCGGAATCGTCGGCGAATGCCGGCAGTCCCGATGCCGGCCGCGGCCGCCATCGCCTTGATGCGTGCGTTTTCGCGAAAGCTTGTTCCGGTCTCGTCGGGCTCGCCAGGCCAAGCTCGCCCGCCGAGACCGCTTCGATTCCATACGGCACCAGCAGCTCGCGCATTTCCCGCAACTTGCCGGCATTGTGGGTCGCGATCACGACGACGGATCTGCGATGCCAGGCTGAATCGTCGCCGATGGCGACGATCCGACAATCGGCTGCGGATGTGCATTTGCAGATCGGCGCATGCGGTCGGCGCCAGCTCACATCACCGCCATTTTCTGCAGATCGACGAGCTTCATCACGCCCTTCTTGGCGAGCGCGAGCAGATCGAGAACTGCTCCTCGGTGAACGGCATCTTCTCCGCCGTGCCCTGCACCTCGACGATCCGGGCCGGCGCCGGTCATGACGAAATTGGCGTCGGTGTCGGCCTCCGAATCCTCGGCATAGTCGAGATCGAGCACCGGCGTGCCGCTGCAGATGCCGCAGGAAACGGCGGCGACGTGATCGCGCAGCGGCTCGCCTTTCACCATGTCGCGCGTCTTCATCCAGGTGATGCAGTCGTGCAGCGCCACCCAGGCGCCGGTGATGGCGGCGGTGCGGGTGCCGCCGTCGGCCTGGATCACGTCGCAATCGACCGTGATCTGCCGCTCGCCGAGCGCCGGCAGATCGAGCACCGCGCGCAGGCTGCGGCCGATCAGACGCTGGATCTCGATGGTGCGGCCGCTCTGCTTGCCGGCCGATGCCTCGCGGCGCGTGCGCTCCGACGTGGCGCGCGGCAGCATGCCGTATTCGGCGGTGACCCAGCCGCGCGCCTGCCCCTTGAGCCAGGGCGGCAGCCGGTCCTCGAGCGTCGCCGTCACCAGCACGTGGGTGTCGCCGAATTTCACGAAGCAGGAACCCTCGGCATATTTCACCACGCCGCGCTCGAGCGATATGGCGCGCAACTCGTCGGGCTGTCGGCGGCTCGGCCGCATGCTGTTCTCCTGCTGGCGGCGCGATAGGTGCGCGGGCCAAGCTTTTAGGTGCCCCAATAGGCCCGACAAGAGGCGACTGAGCTCGCTCGGGCTCGATGCCGGCGTCCTTGATCATCTTGTGGTCGACAATCAGCCCGGCTCTACGGCTTTCCGGATCAGCTCAAAAGCCGATCATCTCGAGCTTGGTCAGCGTGACCTGCGGGCCGATCCGTGCTGCATTGACCAGGTGCCACGCAGTGTAGAGCTCCGGGAACAGATCATCGGCCGACATCCCATCGACCGGCACGATGACCTTGAAGCCGCGCAGCGCGGCTGCGCCGGCGGTGTGCAGCACGGAAGTCTGCGCCTGAGTGCCCATTGCAACGACGGCTTTGATGCCTCTGTCCTTGAGCGTCTTCTCCAGATCACTGCCGATGAACTTGTCCGGACCGAGCGGCGGCAGGACCGGCTCCCCGGCCGCCGGTGTCAGCTCCTTGACGATATCGCCCGGCACCGAGCCGGGAACGGCGACGCTGTAGATGATGAAGGCGCCCTTGGCGCGCGCTTCGGTCACGAGCTCGAGCACTTTCGGAACCGAGGCGGCGCAGCGTGGGCGGCGCGCCTGGCTGCAGGTCTGATTGGTGAAATCCATCACCAGGAGAGCGGTCTCGTTCGCAACGATGGTGGCAGGCTTGAGCGCAGGTGGCGGAGGGAGCTTCGCGCTGGCCCATTCCTCGACCAGCGTCTGGGCTTGCGAGCCGGCATACGACGCGAACACGAGAGCGGCGGCCGCGGCAAGGCCCAGCGGCAGCTTGTGCAGCTTTGTCATTCGATCCTCCCATAATTGCCCACAGTGACAGGCTAACAGTCCGTGCAGCACCGGCAAAGACCTGCCTGCCAGGCTGCCGGGCTTGCGCTCGCGCATCCGGATGGACAATTGTTTGCCGCTGAACGGAGGGCGTCATTGGCCCAGGACGTCCCGATCGGCGCCGCGCAGGTGAGCCTCGCCCAGCTCAACGAGCGTTCGCGCGATATTTTCCGCCAGATCGTCGAGAGTTATCTTGCAACCGGCGACCCGGTGGGCTCGCGCAACATATCACGCCTGATCACGACGCCGCTGTCGCCCGCTTCGGTGCGCAACGTGATGTCGGACCTGGAGCAGCTCGGCCTGGTCTACGCTCCGCATACCTCGGCCGGCCGGCTCCCGACCGAGACCGGCCTGCGCTTCTTCGTCGATGCACTGATGGAAATTGGCGATCTCGGCGAAGCCGACCGTCGCGAAATGGAAGCCAAGGTCGCCGCCGCCGGCAAGTCGATGGAGGCGGTGCTCAACGAAGCCTCCGGCATGCTCTCCGGCCTCACCCGTGCGGCCGGCGTCGTGCTGGCGGCCAAGTCCAACGTGCGTCTCAAGCACATCGAATTCGTGCGGCTCGAGCCGGAGCGCGCGCTGGTCATTCTGGTGGCGGAGGATGGCCAGGTGGAGAACCGCATCATCAGCGTTCCGATCGGCCTGCCGCTGTCGTCGCTCACCGAGGCGTCGAATTTTCTCAACGCGCATGTGCGCGGCCGCACGCTCGCCGAGGCCAAAGCCGAGCTCGAAAAGGCGCTCACGGCCGGCAAGGCCGAGCTCGACCAGCTCACTCAGAAAATCGTCGCCGCCGGGCTCGCGAGCTGGTCGGGCGGGGAAAGCGACGAGCGCAAGCTGATCGTGCGCGGCGCAGCCCACCTGCTCGACGATCTCAAGGCGCTCGAGGATCTCGAGCGTGTGCGGCTCCTGTTCGACGACCTCGAGACCAAGCGCGGCGTGGTCGATCTGCTCGGCCGCGCCGAGCACGCCGAAGGCGCGCGCATTTTCATCGGATCGGAGAACAAGCTGTTCTCGCTGTCGGGCTCCTCCACCATCGTCTCGCCTTATCGCGACGGCGCCGGCCGCATCATCGGCGTCATCGGCGTGATCGGCCCGACCCGACTCAATTATGCGCGGGTGATCCCGATGGTCGACTACACCGCCAAGGTCGTGAGCAAGCTGATCGGCGGGTGAGCGAGGCGTGCATCGATCCATGCCGATCGCGCGTTGCAGCTTGATTTTTCGCAGTTCAGCCCTGATATCCCGGGAGGACACCAACAAGAGTCGGGAACGAAGTGATGACGGATACGAATGCCCGCCCATCCGTCGATGCGGGCGCCGAGCCCGAAGCCGCGGAGAGCTCCGCGCCGGCGACCGAGGAGAAGACGATCGACCCGACCGACCACGCCGCTGTCGCCGCCGAGTACAAGGACAAGCTGCTGCGCGCTGCTGGCCGAAATGGAGAATCTGCGCCGGCGCACCGAGCGCGAGATCGCCGATACCCGCTCCTACGGCATTTCGGCGTTTGCGCGCGATATCCTGGGTGTTGCCGACAACATGGCGCGCGGCGTCGCGGCGCTCAATGCCGGAGCTGCGGGAGAGCGCCGACGCCGGCGTGCAGGCGCTGCTCGACGGCGTCGAATTGACCGAGCGCGAGCTTGCCAAGGTGCTCGAGAAGCACGGCGTGAAGAAGTTCGATCCCGCTGGGCGAGAAGTTCGATCCCAATCTGCACCAGGCGATGTTCGAGATGCCGGACCCTTCGGTGCCGGCGGGCACCGTGGCCCAGGTGGTGCAGCCCGGCTACATGATCGGCGAGCGCGTGCTGCGGCCGGCGCTGGTAGCGGTGGCGAAAGGCGGACCGAAGGCTGCGCCCGCGCGGAGGCGCCGGCCAACGACAATGCCGGCGCGGCCTCCGACGATCCGCGCGGCGGCGCCTGAGCGCTCAGCGCGGCTCGATGCCGTCGCGCACGATGCGAAAGCGCGGATAGGCGTCTTTCCAGGCCTCGGCGCGGGCCACCCCGGTCAGCTGCAGATAGCCGCCGCCGCCGAAACGGAGCCATTGCACGATGGTGAGCGCGTCGCCGCCAGGGCCCTTGGCATCGGCAATGATCTGGTGGCCGTGCTGCCCGCTCATGCGCAAGGGCTCGGAAGTGGTGATGCGAACGTCCTTGAGGTTCGGCGTTGTCGCAAACACGTCGCGGGCGAAGCCGTCCCGATCGGCGGTTTGCGAAGGCCCGCCGGGTCCGACCGCTACCAGAATGTGCGGCTCCAAGCCGGTTGCGGGCGCCTGCGCCTCGCCGGCCGCATCGCTGAGCATGACAGCGCGTCCCGGAATCACGCCGCCCACTGCGAAACCCGGCTCGTTCGCGCACCGTGAACGGCAACAATCCGAGCTGTTCTTCGACCGGCACGGCCGCTCGAACCGCCAGGCTCGCCAGCGCGGTGCGGATTGCCGCGTCGGGATAGCGGGTCTTGGCGGCATCGGGAACCTGCACCGTCACGAGGGCGGTCAGCGCCGGCGAGGAGGCTACCAAGATCCATTTGCGAATTCTGGTTTTCTCGATTTCCTGCCGCCCGATCACGAGAAAGGCTTTCCCGATCGAGAGCGACAGCGGTTCGCGGCTCTGGAGTGCGACGCCTTGGCGCTTGAGCGCGTCGGCGGTGACGCTCTTGTCCAAGTCCGCGTAAGCGTTGCCGGGCAGGGCAAGCAATATCATGACGACGTTGTTCTCGGGGTCTTCAAACCCGAAGAAATTTCTGCTCGCCACCATGCCCGCGGGCGGCACGAGCCCGACGCGAGAGCCCGGCGGATAGGTGACATCGCCCGCGCGCGCTGCGGACGCGTCTAGAGCGGGTGCGCCCAGAGTGAGTGCGGCGAGCAGCAAGAGCGAGCGGATCGGTATCATGTCCGTCGAGATGTTACCCTGATTGAGCGGCGCGGAATATGGCCGCAAGGTGCCATCATCGCATGGCTGACGCCATTCACGGAGGGGCCACGGACCTCCGCCGGGGCGCTCGCGAATCCGTGATCGCATGTCTTGCGGCCCTAACTCCCCCTCCTATATGAGCGAAGACGCCGCAGGGGGCGGCATCGACGAACACGAAAGGGGGTCGGATCAGGGGCCGCGGGTTCCGCGGAATTTCCCGATCGGGTGCCGAAAGGACCCGTCCGACCTGCCGCAGAAAAGAGGAAGCAGGAGCCATGGGCAAGGTCATCGGCATCGACCTCGGCACGACCAATTCGTGCGTCGCCGTGATGGAAGGCAAGACGCCGAAGGTTATCGAGAACGCAGAGGGAATGCGAACCACGCCCTCGATCGTCGCCTTCACTGATGATGGCGAACGGCTCGTCGGCCAGCCGGCCAAGCGCCAGGCGGTCACCAATCCCGAGCGCACCATCTTCGCGGTCAAGCGCCTGATCGGCCGGCGTTACGACGACCCGATGGTGGACAAGGACAAGAAGCTCGTCCCCTACAAGATCGTGCGCGCCTCGAACGGCGACGCCTGGGTCGAGGCCGAAGGCAAGACCTATTCGCCTTCGCAGATTTCCGCCTTCATCCTGCAGAAGATGAAGGAGACGGCCGAGGCGTATCTCGGCCAGAAGGTGGAGCAGGCCGTCATCACCGTCCCGGCCTATTTCAACGACGCCCAGCGACAAGCGACCAAGGACGCCGGCAAGATCGCGGGACTCGAAGTGCTCCGCATCATCAATGAGCCGACCGCTGCTGCGCTCTCCTATGGCCTCGACAAGCAAAAGACCGGCACCATCGCGGTCTATGACCTCGGCGGCGGCACTTTCGATATTTCGATCCTGGAGATCGGCGACGGCGTGTTCGAGGTGAAGTCGACCAACGGCGACACCTTCCTCGGCGGCGAGGACTTCGACATGCGCCTCGTCAACTATCTTGCCGACGAATTCCAGAAGGAGCAGGGCATCGATCTGCGTCGCGACAAGCTCGCTCTCCAGCGGCTGAAGGAATCCGCGGAAAAGGCGAAGATCGAGCTCTCCTCCACCACCCAGACCGAAATCAATCTGCCCTTCATCACGGCCGACGCATCGGGTCCGAAGCATCTGACCTTGAAGCTCACCCGCGCCAAGTTCGAGGCGCTGGTGGATGATCTCGTACAGAAAACCGTCGAGCCGTGCCGGAAGGCGCTCAAGGATGCCGGCCTTTCCGCAGCCGAGATAAACGAGGTGGTGCTGGTCGGCGGCATGACGCGCATGCCGAAGGTCCAGGAAGTCGTGAAGCAGTTGTTCGGCAAGGAGCCGCACAAGGGAGTCAATCCCGATGAGGTCGTCGCGGTTGGCGCGGCGATCCAGGCCGGCGTCCTGCAAGGCGACGTCAAGGACGTGCTCCTGCTCGACGTTACCCCGCTCTCGCTCGGGATCGAGACGCTCGGCGGAGTGTTCACGCGCCTCATTGATCGCAACACCACGATCCCGACCAAGAAGAGCCAGGTCTTCTCCACCGCCGAAGACCACCAGAACGCGGTGACGATCCGCGTGTTTCAGGGCGAGCGTGAAATGGCATCCGACAACAAGATGCTCGGCCAGTTCGATCTGGTGGGTTTGCCGCCGGCGCCGCGCGGCGTACCGCAGATCGAGGTCACCTTCGACATCGATGCCAATGGTATCGTCAATGTGCAGGCCAAGGACAAGGGCACCGGCAAGGAGCAGCAAATCCGCATCCAGGCCTCTGGCGGGCTTTCCGAGGCCGACATCCAGCGCATGGTGAAGGAGGCGGAATCCCACGCCGAGGAAGACAAGAGGCGCAAGGCCGAGGTCGAGGCGAAGAACCACGCCGAGGCGCTGATTCACAGCACCGAGAAAGCGTTGAGCGAGCACGGCTCGAAGGTGGGCGAGGACGAGCGCCGCGCCATCGAGAATTCAATCGCCGATCTCAAGGAAGCGTTGAAAGGCGACGATGCCACGGTCATCACCTCCAAGACCAATGCGCTGGCGCAAGCCTCGATGAAGCTCGGCGAGGCCATGTACAAACAGGCGCAAGAGGGCGGCGGGTCCGGTGGGCCGGGCGGCACAGGCGATGCAGGTTCCGGCGGCAAGAAGGAGGACGTGGTCGATGCGGAGTTCACCGAGGTCGACGACGACAAGAAGAACAAGAAGTCGGCCTGAACCGCGGCAGGAGGCTGCTGGCATGCCTGCCTTCCATTGCAACCGACACCCCCGGAGCCGATCCGGGGGTGCATCTTTTTGAACCGCCATGAATGAACGGGTAGGGTCCGGCGAGGACGCTGCGGCAGGAATGACGGGGTGGGACGCGGGGATGGCCAAGCGGTGCTATTACGAAATTCTCGAGGTCGAGCGCAGCGTCGACGATGGGGTGTTGAAATCGGCGTTCCGCAAGCTCGCGATGAAATGGCATCCCGATCGCAATCCGGGGGACAAGGCGTGCGAGAATTGCTTCAAGGAGATCAACGAGGCCTACGAGGTCCTCAAGGATGCGGACAAGCGCGCAGCCTATGATCGCTTCGGCCATGCGGCCTTCGAGCGCGCAGGGCAGGGTGGTCCGGGCGGCTTCGGCAGCGATTTCGGCTCCGCTTTCTCCGATCTTTTCGAAGGTATCTTCGGGATGTCTGGCGGGCGCACGCGTTCCGGCCGCGAGCGCGGCGCGGACCTGCGCTACAACATGGAGATCAGCCTGGAAGAAGCCTATTCCGGCAAGACCGCGCAGGTACGCATTCCGACCTCGGTGACCTGCGAGTCCTGTTCGGGTTCGGGCGCCAGGAGCGGCACCAGGCCGAAGGCCTGCCCGACCTGCGGCGGACAGGGGCGCGTCCGCCATGCGCAGGGCTTCTTCACGCTGGAGCGGACCTGTCCGGGCTGCCAAGGCCGCGGCCAGGTGATCGACAATCCCTGCCCGTCCTGCTCGGGTTCCGGACGCGTGACGCGCGAGCGTGCGTTGTCCGTGAACATCCCGCCGGGAGTCGAGGATGGCACCCGCATCCGACTCGCCGGCGAAGGCGAGGCGGGCGTGCGGGGCGGACCCGCGGGCGACCTCTATATTTTTCTTTCGCTCGGCTCGCATCCATTCTTCCAGCGCGAGGGCGCGGACCTGCATTGCCGCGTTCCCATTTCGATGGTGGCGGCGGCGCTGGGTGGCGAGTTCGAGGTGCCGACAATCGACGGCAACAACAGCCGTGTGAAAGTGCCCGAAGGTACTCAGTCCGGGCGGCGTTTCCGCCTGCACGGCAAAGGCATGCCGGTGTTGCGCTCGAAACAAACCGGCGACATGTACGTTCAAGTTCTGGTCGAGACCCCGCAGAAGCTCACCAAGCGCCAGCGTGAATTGCTGGGCGAGTTCGAACGGCTGTCCTCCCGCGAGACGCATCCTGAAGCCGCCGGTTTCTTTGGTAAGGTCAAGGAGTTCCTGGGTCGGGCGGGGACCGGCTGAGCATTGCCGCTTGACCCCCTCGATCCCCCGGCTTACCGATTGACGTTCAGATCGGCAGTCATTCCGTAGCGTTGTCCCGAAATGTCGCTCCCCGCCCTGGAGGTCCTCGAAAAGAAGCTCGAAAGGCAGAAGCGTCTTTTCGAGCTCAAGAAGGGGGCCCTGGAGCGCCAGATCGAACGGCACATTGCGCAGTTCGAGCTGAAGAAGGGGGCGTTCGAAAAGAAGTTCGAGCAGCATTTCGAGAATCACAAGAAAAGGTTCGGGCAGAGGTTCGAGTCTGCAAAAGCAGAGGATCGGGAACTCAAATCCGTCGCCTCGAGGAAAAGAAGGGTATCCGCCTCGACGACGAAGTACGCTTCATCCGCAGCTGGCTCGAGAAACCGCTGGCGATCGGAGCAGTAACGCCTTCCGGTCGGGCACTTGCGCGCACCATGGCGGCTTACATTGATCCGAGCGTGCCGGGCCCGATCATCGAGCTTGGTCCCGGCACCGGGCCGGTCACCGAAGCGCTGGTCTCGCAGGGAATCGATCCCGCGCGGCTGGTCCTGGTCGAGTTCGATCCGATCTTCTGCGGGCTGTTGCGCGCGCGTTATCCGACGGCCACGGTGGTGCAGGGCGATGCATATGGTCTCAAGCGGCTGCTCGCCAGCCTGCTTGATCAGCCGGCCGCCGCGGTCGTGTCCGGCTTGCCGCTGTTCACGAAGCCGCTGCGGATGCGCCTGCGCCTGTTGTTCGAGGCATTTGGCCTGATGTCGCCGGGGGCGCCTTTCGTCCAGTTCACCTACAATGCGGTACCGCCGATCCCGAAGCGGCTCGACCGTGTGCGGGCGGAGGCGTCCGAGCGCGTTTGGATGAACATTCCTCCCGCGCGAGTCTGGGTCTATCGCCGAGACTGACGGCGCAAGCCGAAACCGATTTCGGTTCGATCGTCGTGGTCCATCCCATGACCGTCTCGCGAGCTCGGCATCTGCCAAAAGAGAGAAGAGGCTGGCTGTGAAGCTCGACGCGCGCGAGCGATTGATCGTTGCCCTCGATGTGCCATCGGTGGCCGAGGCGGAGGCGTTGGTGGCGCGACTCGGAGCTTCCGTAACATTCTACAAAATTGGCTATCAGCTTGCTTTCGCGGGCGGGATCGATTTCGCGCGCGTGCTTGCCAGCGCCGGAAAGCAGATTTTTCTCGACCTCAAGCTTCACGACATCGGCAACACGGTTGCAACTGGGGTGGAGAGCGTCGCCCGGCTCGGCGCCTCATTCCTTACCGTGCATGCCTATCCCCAGACCATGCACGCCGCCGTCGATGCCCGCGCGGGCTCGAATCTGCGGTTGCTCGCCGTCACCGTGCTCACCTCCTATGACGATGGCGACCTTGCGGCTGCCGGCTACGATTTCACCGTGCCCGAACTGGTCGCCGAACGCGCCGCGCAGGCGCGTGACGTCGGGATCGATGGTCTCGTTTGCGCGGGCGCCGAGGTGGGGCTGCTGCGCACGATCATCGGCTCCGGCATGGTGCTGGTGACGCCGGGCATCCGACCGGCCGGTGCCGAAGCCGATGACCAGAAGCGTGTCATGTCGCCTGCTGCCGCCATTGCGGCCGGGGCCGATCATCTCGTCGTCGGACGTCCGGTAGTGGCCGCGCCCGATCCGAAAGCCGCGGCCGATGCGATCGTCGCTGAAATCAACAGCGCGCTTGCAGGCTAGGCGAAGGCTAGGCGGAAACCGGCTGGTCGGACCGAGATGAGGTGGCAGTGGCAGCCGACTTGGTATGACATCGCACGCGCTTGCGCGCAACACCGCAAACCGAAAAGGATCATGTCATGGCGAAAGGCTACTGGATTGCGCATGTCGATGTCCGCGATCAGGACGGCTACAAGTCGTATGTGGCGATGCTCGGAGAGATTTTCCGCAAGCATCGCGGGCGCTACCTCGCGCGCGGCGGGACGTTCGAATCCATGGAAGGACACAATCGTAGTCGTCATGTCGTGATCGAGTTTCCGAGCTACCAGGCAGCGCTCGACTGCTATCGCTCCCCCGAATACGGCGAGGCCATTGCGGCGCGACAGGCAAGTGCCGCTGCCGAGCTGGTGGTGCTGGATGGTTATGACGGCGCGCAGCCGTGAGGCCGAGGAGGCGATAACTCCGCGCCGGGTTTCATTCCCGTCGCTGTCCCGCTATATCGCAGCGCAATGCCGGGAGGTGCACAATGTCCGACCTGCGGCTGATCGTGGCCGGCGCCGGCGGGCGCATGGGGCGAACGCTGATCCATGCCATTGCGGCGATGGAGGGCGCGACGCTCGCGGGAGCAGTGGAAGCCACCGGATCAGCGGTGATCGGGCGCGACGCGGGTGAGCTTGCCGGGCTCGGCAACAATGGCGTTGAAGTTACGGCCGACGTCGAGCCGCTGCTCGATCAGGCTGACGGGCTTCTCGATTTCACCGATTCCCGCCGCAACCCTGTCTTTCGCCGAGCTCGCGGCAAGGAAACGGCGGATCCACGTGATCGGCACCACCGGACTTACCGGCGAGAACGACGAGCTGATCGCGCAAGCGGCCAGGCGCGCAGTCATCGTCAAGTCCGGCAACATGAGCTTGGGCGTCAACCTCCTTGCCGCGCTGGTGCGGCGCGTGGCCAGCACGCTGGATGACGAGTTCGACGTCGAGATCCTCGAAATGCATCACAGCAAAAAGGTCGACGCGCCGTCTGGTACCGCGTTGATGCTGGGCGATGCGGCGGCGGCCGGGCGCGCCATCGATCTCGGCCAGCGTTCCGTGCGCGGGCGCGACGGTCATACCGGCGCGCGCTGTGCCGGCGACATCGGGTTCGCGTCGCTGCGCGGCGGTTCCGTCGTCGGGGATCACACCGTGATATTTGCGGGGCCGGCAGAGCGGATCGAGCTCGTTCACAAGGCCGAGGATCGCATGATCTTCGCCCGCGGCGCGGTCCGCGCGGCGCTGTGGGCGCGCGGCCGGCCGCCCGGACTTTATTCGATGGCCGACGTGCTGGGCCTGAGTGATATCTGACCATTTGGTGGAAAGAGCGACGCGATGACCGACCGACTCCTCGTGCTCGTGCGCCACGGCGAGAGCGAGTGGAATCTGAGAAACCTGTTCACAGGCTGGAAGGACGTCGGGCTCACCGAGAAAGGAATTGCCGAGGCGCGCGCGGCCGGCCGCAAGCTCGAGGCGCAGGGCATTCGTTTCGATGTCGGGTTCACGTCGGCGCTCGTTCGTGCGCAGCACTCGCTCGAGCTCATCCTCGAAGAGATGGGCCAGCGCACGATCCCCGTGCTCGAGGACATGGCGCTCAACGAGCGCGACTACGGCGACCTCTCCGGCCTGAACAAGGATGATGCCCGCGCCAGATGGGGCGCCGAGCAGGTGCATATCTGGCGCCGCTCCTACGATGTGCCGCCGCCGGGCGGCGAGAGTTCTGAAGGACACGGCGGCGCGGGTGCTGCCGTATTACATTCAGGAAATCCTGCCGCGGGTGTTGCGCGGCCAGCGCGTTCTGGTCGCCGCTCACGGCAATTCGCTGCGGGCACTCGTCATGGTGCTGGAACGGCTTTCGACCAGCGATATCATCAAGCGCGAGATCGGCACCGGGGTACCCCTGATCTATCGGCTCAATCCGGATTCGACGGTGGCGGAAAAGCAGGATCTCGCCGCATAGAGCGCGTTCGATTTTGGGCCGTGCTTTCCATGTCACACTGCCGCAATTTAATCCGAGCCGCATCCATTGCGTCTGTGCTCCCGTTAGACTGGCGTCGCCGTCACGCTGCTCGGGGGCTCAATGTTGGCGCTGAAACCTGTCGCCCTATTCGGGCTGTTGTCGGCCTGCGCTGTCGTCGCGCCGGCGCGGGCGAGCGTCGACCGTCCGCCGCAATTCGTCGTCATGGCGTTCGACAACTGCACCGAGCTCGAGCGCTGGCAGGAGTTGAGCGACTTCGCGGCCGAGATGAACAGCGGTGGTGAGCGCGTTCACTTCACCTTCTTCGTCAGCGGGATCAATTTCATCGCCGACGCGAGCCGCAAGCTCTACCAAGGTCCGCAGCAGCCCCGTGGCGCCTCACGTATCAATTTCGGCGGCTCGCCGGAACAGGTGCACAGGCGCGTCGACTACGTGAATGACTTGCATGGCCGCGGACACGAGATCGCTTCGCATGCGGTCGGCCATTTCCACGGCGGCGCCTGGTCGGCGGCAGACTGGCACCAGGAGCTGCGCTCGTTCCACGACATTCTGCGCAATGTCGGACCCAACAACGGGCTGACCGACCAGGTGAGGCTCGCGTTCCCACTCACGCAGGTGGCCGGATTTCGCGCGCCCTACCTCGCCAAGAGCGCGGGGCTTTACTCTGCGCTCGAGCGCAATGGGTACCGCTATGACACCAGCGGCGTTGGCCCATCCAATGCCTGGCCCGAACGGACGGATGCAATCTGGCGATTCAATCTGGCGATGCTGAGGATCGCCGGTTCGGGCAAGAACACCCTGTCGATGGATTACAATCTCTTTGTAGCCCATTCCGGCGCCGTCACCGATCCGCGGCGCTATGAAAGCGCGCGCGAGCAGACGCTCGCGACCTATCTCAACTATTTCAAGTCCAACTATGCCGGCAACCGTGCGCCGCTGCACATAGGTCATCACTTCACCGCCATGCAGGGTGGCGCCTACAACGAGGCACTGAAATCCTTCGCGCGTGTGGTGTGCGGTCTGCCGGAAGTGCGCTGCGTGACCTATGCCAAGCTCGCTGACTTCATGGACCAGCAGAACCCAGAAACTCTTGCGGCCTATCGCAAAGGCGAGTTTGCGCGGGCGAACGCGCCGGCTCTGAATTTGGTTGAGCTTGTGCACTACTCACTAAAGTAGCTGGGTCACTCTCACCTCGAGCAAGACCGGCTTCCGGTTCAATTGGATAGAGCGATGACCATTTGCTCAAACGCCTGTTTGATATCTGCGTCACCCGGCAGGCCACGGAAGTGTGTCTGGCCAAGCAAACGGATGCCGTCAGTTAAGCGAAGTGCTGCTGCGACGGCTTCTTCGGCTGAGCTCACGCTAACTCGGCTCTGATCCGTCACGCTGACAGTCAACGCTTCCATCAGAACATTCTGATTAGCGGCAATGAGTGGATATCCGGCGATCGCCTCTTCCAACTTGGATCTCAACTTATCTTCGTGCTCGTGCCGCGCTCGTCTCAGATCTTCAAGGGAATCACAGAATACAATTGGTCGATTTTCAAATGCCGCATAAGCGAGCTCGACCAATGTTCCGACACCACCCCGAAACACAACGACAACGTCCGCCGCCGCCCCAGTGATCGGGTCGCGGGCGAAGTTTGTTAGACCGGTCTGCAGCACGCCTCGTCGTTGTCCCGGAACGAGGTGGCAAGAGCGTGTCCCATTGGGACCCACCGATTGCTCCGATGATCCGTCTGCGCGGCATCCCCAAACTCCGCTCTTTGATCGTGCAGTCAATCTGATTGGCTCGGATGCGCACGACTTTGTTCAAGCCACGATCTTGCCCGCCTCCCAGCCCAGCATTGCACGCTTGCGCGTGAGCCCCCAGTGATAGCCGGTGATCGCGCCGCTTTTTCCCAACACGCGGTGACAAGGCACCACGAACGAGACCGGGTTTTTTCCAACAGCGGCGCCGACCGCGCGTGCCGCCTTGCTTGCACCGACTTTTGCGGCAATATCGGAATAAGTGATCGTGCGGCCCATTGGGATCTCGAGCAGCGTCTCCCAGACCCGCAGCTCGAAATCGGTGCCGATGAGCACCACGCGGAGCGGCCGGTCGGCGCACCACAATTTCGGGTCGAAGATTCGCTGCGCCAGCGGTGCCGTGCGCGCGACATCCTCAACATAACTCGCCTTCGGCCAACGGCTGCACATGTCGGCGAGTGCGGACGGTTCCTCGCCGGCATCGGCGAAGGCCAGCCCCGCGAGCCCGCGTTCGGTTGCCATCACCAATGCAATGCCGAACGGGGAGGGGTGGAAGCCATAGGAAACCGACAGCCCGACACCTCCGGATTTCCATTCTCCGGGCGACATCGCCTCGTGGGTGACGAACAGATCATGCAATCGGCCGGGTCCGGACAATCCGACCTCGAATGAGGCGTCGAGCACGCTGGCCGAATCCCGTAAGAGCCGCCGTGCATGGTCGAGCGTGAGCGCCTGCAGAAATGCCTTGGGAGTAATTCCTGCCCAGCGTCGAAACAAATGGTGCAGATCGCCGGCGCTGACCCCGGCCGCCGCTGCGATGGTTTCGATCTCCGGCTGGGAGCGCCAATGCTCGGACAGGAACGCGATCGCCCGGCGCACGATCTCGTAGTCGGCGGCGGCATGGCTGAGCGGCGTGAGGTCGTGAACTCGATCGGGCGAGAGCATGGTTGCCTCCATCATCTGCCCGCTATCTAGGCGTCGAATGCGAGTCCGCCCACCCGATTTCTGCACCGAATCGACCTACTCGAACACCGTCCTGGTCGGCCCTCGCTTCGCCTCGCCAAGTGCGGCCGACAGTGCGAGCGCAAAGCTCTCCTTCTCCTGCGGGCCGAGAAAACCCGCGATTGCAAGCTGCTGCCCGCGCGAGACCAGGAACAGCCGTTCGATGCCGAACTCCGCATGCACCACGCGATCGAGCCGCACCCAGAGCGGGTTGAGCGTCCATTCGCTGATCCGGCCATGGTGGCTCACTTTTCGAATGGTGAGCTCGGACGGGGTTACGGTCACCTGCTCGTAGGCTCTGGCCGACCGGTAGTTCAGGCGGAACGCCCAATAGACCAGCAGGACGTCGAGGCCGAAAAAGCCGAATACCGGCCAGGCGCCGGCCAGCAAGGAACATGATGCCGGTCGCGAAGCTGATGCCGCCGAGCACCAGCATGAACAGCAGGAAGCCAGTCGGGCTCGAGCGACCGGTGGGGCGTGAGCACCGCTGAAAAGATCGTGGGTTCCTGGCTGGGATCGTTGTCGGCCGTCATGGCGCTCACTATAGGGGAACCATGGTTCGCAAGACACCTCGCAGAACCACCCGCGAGCCGGCTCGAAAGACGCCGCCGCAGAACCGCGCAAAGCCTGCGCAAGGCGCGTGCCGGCAAGGCGGCCCAGCTCAGAGCGCCGGAGCGGCAGATCGCGGCCGACCGGAAGGCCGCCGCCGGCGGCGATGCCGCAATGGACAAGTGCCGAGATCGAGGAGGCGTTCCGCCGCTTTTCGGCCGCCAACCCCGAGCCCAAGGGCGAGCTCGAGCACATCGATCCGTTCACCCTTCTGGTCGCGGTGGTGCTGTCGGCGCAAGCGACCGACGCCGGCGTCAACCGGGCAACGCCCGCACTGTTCGCGGCCGCCGACTCGCCGGCAAAAATGGCGGCGCTCGGGCGAACAGCGCGTGCAGGACCTGATCAAGACCATCGGCCTGTTCCGCACCAAGGCGAAGAACGTCGTGGCTCTTGTCGAAGAAGCTGTCGAGGAGCATGGCGGGAAGTTCCGCGCACGCGCGAGGCGCTGGAGGCGCTTGCCCGGGGTCGGCCGCAAGACTGCGAATGTGGTTCTCAACATCGCCTTCGGCGAGCCGACCATCGCCGTCGACACCCATATCTTCCGCGTCGGCAACCGCACCGGCCTCGCGCCCGGCAAGACCCCGTTCGAGGTGGAAATGAAGCTCGATCAGGTGGTGCCGGATACATTCAAGCGTCACGCCCATCATTGGCTTATTCTGCACGGACGTTATGTCTGCGTCGCGCGCCGTCCGCTGTGCGAGAAGTGCCTGATGGCCGACCTCTGCAAGTGGCCGGGAAAGACGGTATCCTGACGCCTGCAGGGCAAAACTGTTGCATCGTGCACTATCGGTCCGGAACGTCGAGCCGTCGCCGTGTTTTGTCCTGCGCCGTCTGTCTCCTCGTCATCCGCTTATGCACATGCACCATGAACGCCGTGCCGAACAGCGGCGTGGCCAGATTGATGATCGGGATCGACACGAACGCGGCGATCAGCAGGCCGGCGAGCAGGACCGTGCGCTGGTTATTCTTGCGCAGCAGTTTGGCCTCGGCGCGGGGCCGGTGCCGCATCGCGGCAAGCTCGAAATATTCGCGGCCCAGCAGATAGGCGGTGGCGAGGAAGAAGATGACGGCGCCCAATCCGGCGAACAGCAGGAACGGCACTGCGAGGATGTAGATCAGGATGGCGAACAGAGCGGTCTTGCGCCTTCGATGACGGCGCGCGTCAGCGGCAGCGGCGAACCGACGGGCTCCTCGGGATAATGGGCGCGTTCCACCTCGAGCGCGATGTCGTCGACGAACAAGCTTCCGGCCAGCGCGGTCACTGCCGGCATGAGAAAGATCGATCCGACGATGATGCCGAGCCCGGCGGCAACCGAAAAAATCCAGGCCAGGACCAAGAGCGGCGTGTGTGCGGTGACGCCGAGCAAGCCCTCGGCCCAATCGGCCCCGACGGTTGCGAGCCAGAGCCAGCAAGCGGTGGAGCGCAATCCCGATGCAGGACGATCAGCACGAGCGCAAGCCCGGCGGATTTCAGCAGCACCGGCCGGAACGCCGGCGAGAACATCTGCGAGAGCGCCTTGACGGCCGCGTCGATCATCGTCGGTTTCTCCATTGCCGCAGAGCTAGCCATCGGGCGCCAATGGACACAAGTCTGTGACGCCGGCAATTGATTTGCCGCGCGCTCGGCCTTTCCATGCTAGTGGACTGGGCTCGGTGTCGATACTGACGCTGATGCGAAGCATCGGCACCAAGCACCCGATCCCGGCAGGACGCGCAGCATCTGCAACCCATGAAACGTTTGAGCCGCCGCTCCTTTCTCGCCGCCTCGGGCCTCGTCGCCTGCAGGGCCGGCATTCGGTGCGCCGCGGCGGGCGCCTGCGCCCGATGCGCCGCAGTCAGCCAGCATCGACGTCGTCGTCGTGGGTGCCGGTGCCGCCGGCATCGCCGCTGCGCGCCGTCTGGCCGCGTCGGGGCGGCGCTTTGTCCTGATCGAGGCGGCGAGCCGTGTCGGCGGGCGCTGCATCACCGATACGAGCACGTTCGGCGTGCCGTATGATCGGGGTGCCCACTGGATCTACATGGCCGACCTCAACCCGGTCGCCAAGCTTGCGGCCCAGACCGGGCTCGACATTTATCCGGCGCCGCCCGGCCAGCGCATGCGCATCGGCCGACGCTATGCGCGCGAAGGCGAGATGGAGGATTTCCTCGCCGGTCTGGTGCGCGCCAACAACGCCATTGCGGAATGCGGCGCGCAAGGGCGACGTCGCCTGCGCGCAGGCGCTGCCGAAGGACCTCGGCGAATGGCGCCCTGCGATCGATTTCGTGCTGGGACCCTACGGCTGCGGCAAGGATCTCTCCGAGGTTTCGACGGCCGATCTCTCCCGCGCGGTGGAGCGCGACAACAACGCGTTCTGCCGGCAGGGATTGGGCACGCTGATTGCAAGGCTTGCCCCCGGCCAGCGCGGTCCAGGTTGCAACGCCGGTCACGCGGATCGACTGGTGGAGCCGCACCAGCGTCGATGGTGGAAACCAGCAAAGGACAGTTGCAGGCGCGCGCCGCCATCGTCACCGTTTCCACCAACGTTCTCGCCGCCGGCAAGATCAAGTTCAACCCCGATTTGCCCAAGCGCCACATCGAGGCCGCCACCAGGCTCAAGCTCGGAAGCTATGACCACATCGCGCTGGAATTGACCGGCAATCCGCTCGGGCTGAGAGCCGACGAGCTCGTGTTCGAGAAGAGCGAGAGCAAGCAGACCGCTGCGATCTTCGCCAACGTATCGCGGCTCGACGCTGTGCATGATCGACGTCGGCGGGAACGTTCGGACGCGATCTCTCCGCCAAGGGCGAGGCGGCGATGCACGATTTCGCGATCACCTGGCTGAGCGGACTTTACGGCACCGAGATGAAGAACGCCGTCAAGCGACGGCACGCGACGCGCTGGAACAACGAGCCGTGGGTGCTCGGGGCAGCTTCCGCCGCAGTCCCTGGCGCCCAGTCCGCGCGCAAGGTGATGATGGAACCGCTCAACAACCGCATATTCTTCGCGGGCGAGGCCGCGCACGAAACACTCTGGGGCACCGTTGGCGGCGCCTGGGAATCGGGCGAGCGCGCCGCCGACGCGGCGATCAGGATGCTCGGCGGCAAGCGCATATGAGCCGCCGCAAGGCGCTCATCGCCTGGTCGACAGGCAAGGACAGCGCCTGGGCTTTGCACCTGGTGCGGCGTGCGGGCGATTACGACATCGTCGGCGCGCTCACGACCGTCACCGAGACATTCGGCCGCGTCAGCATGCATGGCGTGCGCGAGGACCTGCTGATGGTGCAGCTCGCGGTCGCCGAGCTTGCTCCGACTTTCGTGCGCATTCCCTTCCCGTGCCCCAACGAGCTCTACCAGACGCGGATGGCCGCGGCGCTCACCGAGGCGAGGCGCGCAGCAGTGACCCATGTGCTGTTCGGCGACCTCTTCCTCGCGGATGTGCGCGCCTATCGGGAGCAGAAGCTTGCGGGCACCGGCATAACGCCGGTATTTCCCTTGTGGCAGCGGCCGACCGCGGCCCTGGTGCGCGAAATGATCGATGCCGGCGTCGAGGCTTACCTCGTGTGCGTCGATCCCAAGCAGCTTTCGCAGGATTTCGCCGGCCGCCGCCTCGATCACGCGTTGATCGCCGAGTTGCCGCCGAGCGTCGACCCCTGCGGGGAGCTGGGCGAGTATCATAGCTTCGTGGCGGCGGGGCCTATGTTGAAGGACAGAATTCCGGTCGCGGTCGGCGCGACGATCACGCGGGACGGCTTTGCGTACTGCGATCTGGTGCTTGGTGCTTCGGAGCCGATCCCGCCTTGCCGGTTTTTTTGACGGCGGTAACGCGCTGCGCGTGCCGGGTCGCAATCCTTACGCCCTCAGCACTCCGCCGGTGCGCTTGCCGACCTCGCCGACGATCTTCGCGGCCACCGCCTCGATCTCCTGTTCGGTCAGCGTTCTTTCCCGTGGCTGCAAGGTCACTGCAATTGCCACCGATTTCTTGCCGGGCTCGATGCCTTTGCCCTCGTAGACATCGAACACCGTGACGTTGGCGATCAGCTTGCGGTCTGCACTTAGTGTCGCGCGCAGGATGTCTGCGGCTCGCACGGTGCGATCGACCAGGAAAGCGAAGTCGCGCTCGACCGGCTGGAGCTGCGAGAGCTCCAGCGTCGGCTTGGTGCGCGTCGCCTTCACCTTGGACTCGGGGATGTTCTCCAGGATCACCTCGAACGCGACCAGCGGACCTTGCGCATCGAGCGCCTCGATCGTACGCGGATGCAGCTCGCCGAAATGTCCCAGCACGTTCTGGGGACCGATCGCAATGGTTCCGCTCCGTCCGGGATGGAACCAAGGGGGGCCGCCGGGGATCGACTTGCAGCGCCTGGCCGGGCGCGCCCGCCGCGATCAGCGCAGCGAGTGCGTCGGCCTTGGCGTCGAAGGCATCCACTTCAGCCGCCGGCGACGACCAGTGCCTCCCGATGCCGGTGGCCTTGGCCAGCCGGCGGCGTACGCCGGCGGCGGCGGTGAGTTGATCCTCCGCCCGGTCGCCCCTGAAGATCTGTCCGACCTCGAACAAAGCCACGTCGCCGAAACCGCGATCGGCGTTGCGTTGCGCGGCCGCAATCAACCCGGGGATCAGGCTCGGCCGCATGTCGGAAAGCTCGGATGCAATCGGATTGGCGAGCGCCAGCTCAGGCCTCGCCCCCCCGAACAATTCGGCCTGCGGCCTGCGAAATGAACGACCATGTGACCGCCTCGACCAGACCGCGCGCGGCAAGCGCGCGCCTGGCCTTGCGGGTGCGCACCTGGATCGGCGTGAGCACCGGCTTGCGCGGCGCTTCGCCGCGGTCGAATGGGGTCGAAGGAATGCGGTCGACGCCGACGATGCGCACGATCTCCTCGACGATGTCGGCCTTGCCCTCCACGTCGCGGCCGCCAGGACGGCACCGCGATCTTGATGTTCTTGTCCTGGCGCCGGCGACGGAGAAAGCCGAGACGGCCGAGCACGCTGCTCGATCTCGGCGAGGTCGACATCGAGCCCGGCGAGGCGCCGCAACTCGTCGAGCGGAAAATCGATGATGCGCTCGGGCACCTCCGCCTTGCCGGCGACCGTGACCTCCGACGGCTCGCCGCCGCAAAGCTCGAGCACCATTGCGGTTGCGAGCTCGAGCCCCGGCAGCATGAAGGCGGGATCGACGCCGCGCTCGAAGCGGTAGCGCGCATCCGAATTGATGCCGAGCTTGCGGCCGGTCTGCGCGATGTTGAGCGGATCCCAGAGCGCCGATTCGATCAGCACGTCGGTGGTGGTCTCCGAGCAGCCGGTCGCCTCGCCGCCCATGATGCCGGCGAGCGATTCCACGCCCTTCTCATCGGCGATCACGCACATGGTTTCGTCGAGCGCATAGCGTCCTGCCGTCGAGCGCGAGCAGGCTCTCGCCCGTCGCGCGCGCGGCGCACCGTGAGATTGCCGTGCACCTTGGCGGCGTCGAACACGTGCAGCGGCCGGCCGCGGTCGTAGGTGATGAAATTGGTGATGTCGACCAGCGCATTGATCGGGCGAAGGCCGATCGCCGTCAGCCGGCGCTGCAGCCAGGCCGGCGAAGGGCCGTTCTTTACGCCGCGCACCAGCCGCAGCGCAAAGGCCGGGCACAGCGAAGGCGTCGAACCGAAATCCAGCGTCACCGTCACCGGGTTGGGGAAACGGCCTTCGACCGGCTTGACGGCGTGCGCCCTTGAGCCTGCCGATGCCGGCGGCGGCGAGATCGCGCGCGATGCCGTTGACGCCGGTGCAGTCCGCCCGGTTGGGCGTGAGATTGATCTCGATCACGGGATCGTCGAGCGCCGCCCATTGCGCGTAGATTCGCGCCGACCGGCGCGTCGTCCGGAAGCTCGATGATGCCCTCGTGCTCGTCGGAGACTTGCAGCTCGAGCTCGGACACCAGCATGCCGCGGCTCTCGACGCCGCGGATGGTGCCGACGCCGAGCGTCATGTTCTTGCCCGGGATGAAGGCTCCGGGCGGCGACGAACACGCCTTTCATCCCGCCGCGCGCGTTCGGCGCCCCGCACACCACCTGCACCGGCTCGCCGGCGCCGGTATCGACCATGCAGACGCGCAACCGGTCCGCATTCGGGTGCTGCTCGGCCGAGATCACGCGCGCGATTGTGAACGGCGCCAGCACCTTGCCGCGGTCCGTCGACGCTCTCGACCTCGAGCCCGATCATGGTGAGCTTGTCGACGATGCGCGTCGAGCGGCTCGTCCGTTTCGAGGTGCTCCTTGAGCCAGGCGAGAGTGAACTTCATGAAGCTCAAGTCCTCCCGCCAGCGTCGCGAAGTCGAGCGGGCGAAAGCCGTAATGCGAGAGCCAGCGCACATCGGCCTCGAAGAAAGCGCGCAGATCCGGCATTCCGTATTTGAGCATGGCGATGCGGTCGATCCCCAGACCCCAGGCGAAGCCCTGATACTCGTCGGGATCGAGGCCGCAATTGCGCAGCACGTTGGGATGCACCATCCCGCAGCCGAGAATCTCCAGCCAGTCCTCGCCTTCGCCGAACCGGATCTCGCCTCGCTCGCGCCTGCACTGGATGTCCACCTCCAGCGAAGGCTCGGTGAACGGGAAGTAAGACGGCCGAAACCGCATCTTCACCTGATCGACCTCGAAGAACGCTTTGCAGAATTCCTGCAAGATCCATTTCAGGTGGCCGAGATGCGAGGCCTTGTCGATCACGAGGCCCTCGACCTGATGAAACATCGGCGTGTGAGTCTGGTCGCTGTCGCTGCGATAGGTGCGGCCGGGAATGATGACGCGGATCGGCGGCTTCTGCGCCAGCATGGTCCGGACCTGCACCGGCGAGGTATGGGTGCGCAACAGCAGCCGCGAGCCGTCCGGCTTTGGATTGAAGTAGAAGGTATCGTGCATTTCGCGCGCGGGATGGCCGAGCGGGAAATTGAGCTTGGTGAAATTGTAGTCGTCGGTCTCGATGTCCGGCCCTTCGGCGACCGCAAAGCCCATGTCGGAGAAGATGGCGGTCAATTCGTCGATCACCTGGCTGATCGGATGAATTCGGCCGATCTCGGCCGGCGGCTCGCGCACCGGCAGCGTGACATCCACCGTCTCGGTCTTGAGCCGCGCGATCGAGCGCCAGCATCCTTGCAGCGCCTCCTTGCGGCCCGCGATTGCGGCGGTGATGCGGTCCTTCAGGCCGTTGATCAGCGGTCCCTGCTCCTTGCGTGCTTCGGGCGTCATGCTGCCGAGCGTCTTCAACAGCGCGGACACCGAACCGGTGCGGCCGAGAGCCGCCACCCGGACCGCTTCGAGCGTCGCTCTCGTCGCTGGCCGCCGTGATTGCCGACAGGAGCTCGGCTTCGAGTGACGCTGAGGTCAGTCATCTTTTTCCGTTTCAACTGCGCCAGCGCAGCGTCTTGGGTTGAGCGGGTTGACGAAGGCTCGTCCTTCGAGCTGCGCCGCGATCCATTCATCCTTGATGCGCATCCACCAGCGCGCCTGCGTGTCGGCATCGTTGATGAGCATCAGCCGCGGCTTGTGCGCGAGACCTTCCCGCTGCTTGATCACCACTTTCGATCCTGGTCGAGAAAAGCTGTGCATGAAGAGCTTCATCAGTGGCGCAAGTGGCGCCACCCAGGCGGGCGATGCCCAGAAGATCTGGTGGACCTCGGTCGTCTCGTCGGTGATCGGCGTAATCGCGGTCAGGCCGACAACGGCGTGTCGGTCGCCGTGCACCTCCTCGATCCGCAGACCGGGCAGCCGGTAGGAAATCTCGGTTTCCACTTTGCTCCCGAGCAGCTTGTAGATCAGGTTCTGCGGCGGCAGTTGATGTCGCACCATTCGAAATCCCAGCTCGATCGGCTCGAACCGCTTTTCCTTCGGCCGCAGCTTGCTTGCCTGATGCTTGAACCACCATGACGTGTGAACGAAGCCGGCATGGGTAGGGTCCATGAGGCCGAAAGCAGCGTGGTCGGTGGAGCAGGGGAACGGCTGCATGATCGCGGCGGCGGGCTGCTCGTCGTCGGAGAACAAGGGCATGCGCGGCGGCGTTTCCGGCTCGCTCGCGGCCGGCGTATCCGGTGGTGGAACATAAATCCAGACCAGCCCTTGGCTCTCGACGCAGGGATAGCTGCCGCAGCAAATCTTCGTGAGATCGATCTCCTGGCCCTCGCGCAGCGACGGAATCTCCACGCAGGTGCCGCCCTTGTCGAAGCGCCAGCCATGATAGCAGCAGGTGATGGTGTCGCCGTCGAACCGGCCGTAGTGCAGCGGAACGCCGCGGTGCGGACAGATATCGCGCAACGCGAAGACCTCTCCGCCGCGGCTGCGGCCGATCAGGATCGGCTCGCCCAGCAGCGTCTTGTGCACGGTCCGCCCGGCCCGCAATCCGGCGCCGACGAGCCCGACATACCAGAACCCGCGGAGAAGCTCGGCTTTGAGATCCTGCATCGTGCTGTCCCGGGGCGGCCCAAGCCTCCCGGCGGTTGCAGCGGCACCGGCCACCGCGCCGGAGCGACCGTGAGCCTCGATATTCCGGTCAGGCCGGGAGCGCAGCTTTGGCCTTCTCGACGATTGCCGCAAACGCCGTCGGTTCCCGGATCGCAAGATCGGACAAAACCTTGCGGTCGACCAGAAGCCCGGATTTGCCCAGGCCGTCGATGAACCGGCTGTAGGTCAGGCCGAAGGGCCGCACCGCCGCATTGAGACGCTGAATCCAGAGCGCCCGGAACGTGCGCTTGCGACGCTTGCGGTCGCGGTAGGCATATTGGTTGGCCTTCTCGACAGCCTGCTTGGCGACGCGAATGGTATTCTTGCGTCGCCCGTAATAGCCCTTGGCGGCCTTGAGGACTTTCTTGTGCTTGGCGTGGCCGGTGACGCCGCGCTTGACGCGTGCCATGGCTGAATCTCCTTACAGATTTTAGCGCAACGCTTGAATGCGGACGGCCGCCGCCGGCGGCCGCTTGCGATCAGTCGTTGGGCAGATAATATTTCTTGATCTTGTCGCCGTCGGTCTTGAACAGCACGGCGGTGCCGCGCAATTGGCGGATCTGCTTGTTCGTCCGCTTGATCATGCCGTGGCGCTTGCCGCGGTGCGCATAGAGCACTTTTCCGGTTGCGGTCACCTTGAAGCGCTTCTTGGCCCCCGACTTGGTCTTGATCTTGGGCATTTGGCTCTCCTTTCGCGGCCGCAGCCATGGGTGAGACCCGGCTGGCCGGATATTGCTCGATTGAGCGTGCTGGTTGAGCACTTCACCGTCGCCACGGCAGCCCTTTCGGCCGGGCGGCGGAAGGGCGGCGTTATGCCAGAGCGCGGGCCGAAATACAACCTCGACCCCCAAGCGCT
>CAWHPT010000002.1:0-28943 GCA_963831225.1 uncultured Alphaproteobacteria bacterium | reverse complement strand
CGCGCAGATACACCGCCGAGATCCGCCGCGTGTTGGTGATGTCGTCGAGCGGGTTCGCGTCGAGCACGATGAAGTCGGCGCTCTTGCCCGCTTCCAGCGTGCCCGCGTCGGCCATCCGCAGGAACTCGGCCGAGTTGCGCGTCGCCGCCACGATGACCTGCATCGGCGTCATCCCGGCGGCCACCATGTCCGCCATCTCGACGTGCGGACCCCACGGCCTGTTGCCGTCGGTGCCGAGCGCGATGCGCACGCCCGCCGCATTCAGCTTCGCCAGGTTGCGCGCCTGAATCCCGAAAAAGTGCTGCGCCTGCGGCCGGTCGGTGTTGGCCGCTTCGAGCTTCTCCAGCTCGGCGGCCGGGAGGCCCGCTCGCAACCAGCTCAAGTCCGCCTTCACGCCGCGATCCGGCAGGTTCGGCGTGAGGACCAGGTTCGGACGCTGCCTGAACATCGCCACGAACTCGTCGTCGATGTCCTTGTCGCGAACGCCGTGCGCGAACGCGTCGATCCCGGCGCGAATGAGCCCCTTCGCGTCCTCGAGATCGAAGATGTGCGCGGTGACGCGGAGCCCGCGCTTGTGCGCCTCGTCGATGATGGCGCCGTAGAGTTCGGGGGTCAGCTTCTTGTACTTGCCGTCGCGGTCGTCGACCCAGATCTTGACGATGTCGACCTTCTGCGCCGCGAGCTCCTGCACCGCCTTGCGGCCTTCCGCCTCGGTCGTGATCCAGTACGGCACCGTGATGCGCCCCGGCTCGGGCATCGTGATCCCGCGCCCGGCGGTGAAGAACCGCGCGGCGCCGGGAATCGTCTGGCCGCGCATATCGAGCAATTCGTAGTTGTCCGTGCCCAGGCTCAGCGCGGCGCTCACGCCGTAATACGCGCGCCGTCTCAGGTCCCGCGTGAGCGCTTCGCGCGTCGGGCTGAGATGGACGTGCGTGTCGATCAAGCATCGGCATGACGGTCTTGCCGGCCAGGTTCACGCGCGTGGCGCCCGCGGGCACGCGAACGTCGGCGGCCCTGCCGACCTGTACGATCCTCGTGCCGTCCACGACCAGCGTCGCGTTCTCGATCGGGGCGCTTCCGTCGCCCACGATGAGCCGCGCGCCTTCGAACACCGTGACGCCAGTCGCCGGCGCCTGCCCGCGCGCTGGAACAGCCAATCCGGCAAGGACACCAAGGGCAACGGTTGCCGCGACAGCGACTACATTCACTCGGCGCATCGGAGCCTCCACACTGAAGCTGGATGATTGCACGGTAACTCTTCTCAAGTGCAGCCGGGAAGGGGGGACAAAGGACATGGGACAGGAGCGGCGGGGTTCTTGGCACGCAACGGCCGTGCCGGCGATCACCACATATGTCTGTTGCTGCGGGGCGAGCGCTGGGGTGACGTGGTTCGAGCCGTCGGTATCGTCCAGAATCAGCGGCTTCTCTGCGCAGAGCGATCGACAACATTTCGCAGAAAATGCTCACCACAACGCTGCGCATCCTCGAGCGTGACGGTTTCTGCACCAGGAAGGTGTTTCCGACCGTACCGCCGCGCGTCGAATACGAGCTGACAGCGCTGGGGCGCGGACCTTCTCGTCCCGGTAAAGGCCGCTCGGCGATTGGGCAGTCGCCAACCGCGAGCGCGTCGATGCCGTACGGCGACGCTTCGACGCGCGTAACTCCGTAATGTGGGCGCCGCGTCCCGCGCGGGCGACCAGCGTTGCGCCAAGTGGCCGCTGCCGCATGAATCCAGGTACTCGCATTTTTGGCACACGTCACCCGGCCATGATCTCATCGTTTTGCGCCGACCGCCGGGCCGCTCGACGACCATCTTCATCAGAGCGCAACAGGAACTCGTTCCCGAGAATAATCCCGGCGCGGCATGGAAGTGCCGCATCCCGTTCGCTATAGTGTCGCCATGATATTCTCGCCGTTCGAGCCTGACCGACCCGAGCCGAAGCGACGGCGTTTTCGGCAGATCCCGTTTCGCACGCTGGTCCCCAACCTGATCACGCTGCTCGCGCTTTGTGCCGGGCTGACCGGGATTCGGCTGGCGATCGAGGGAAAGCTCGAATGGGCGCTCTACGCGATCGTGTTCGCCGCGGCGCTCGACGGCATCGACGGCCGCATTGCCCGCATGCTCAAGGGGACCTCCCGTTTCGGGGCCGAGCTCGACAGCCTCGCCGACTTCTTCAACTTCGGCGTCGCGCCGGCGCTGATCCTCTATCTTTGGGGACTGCACGAGCTCGGCAATGTCGGCTGGATCGCCGCGATGGTGTTTGCGATCTGCGCCAGCCTGCGGCTCGCCCGCTTCAACGTCATGATCGACGATCCCAATCGTCCGGCCTGGGCCGGCAACTTCTTTGTCGGCATGCCGGCACCGGCGGGCGCGATCGCGGTGCTGCTGCCGATCTACGTTTTTTTTCTCGGCATGCCGCGCTTCTCGTTCGTGGCGCCCGTCACCCTTCTCTACACCTTGGCGATTGCTTTCCTGATGGTTTCGCGGCTGCCGGTGTTCTCCGGCAAGCGCGTCGGCAAACGCGTCGCACCGGACATGGTGCTGCCGGTGTTCGTGCTGGTGGTGCTGTTCTTCGCGCTGCTCGTTTCGTATCCGTGGGTGGTGCTCACGATCGGCACGGTGCTCTACCTCGCCAGCCTGCCCTTGGGCTTGATGTCGTACCGAAACCATGAGCGCAGGGACGCGGCTGCCGTGGCGCAAGCCGGTGGCCCCGGCGACGCCCAGGCCGGGAGGCACGATCCCGAGAAAGGCGAAACGACATTGCTGCCCCCAAACCATACCGACCAGCCTCCCGACCGGCGGGCGCGACTGATCAAGTGACGGCTGGGCGGTGATTTGACGCCGATTCCGTTGGCCGGGCACTATCGCCTGCCCAACTGCAATTGCCGATGAATCGCCCATTCACGCCATGGTTCGCCTCCGAGACAAGATCGTGCTCATCACCGGCGCTGCCGGCGCGATCGGCCGAGCCGTGGCTGCCGCGGTCGAGCGCGAGGCCGGAATTGCCATCGCGACCGATCTCCAGCAGCAAGACGGCATGGATCATGCCCTCGACGTAACCTCGGAAGATGACTGGCAAAGCGTCCTGGACGAAATCGGCCGCGTCCACGGACGCCTCGACGGCCTGGTCAATGCCGCCGGCATCGCGCTGCTCGCGACCATCGAGGACACCGATTATGCCTCCTGGCGCCGCGTCCTCGCGGTCAATCTCGACGGCACCTTTCTCGGCTGCAAATACGCGCTCGCGCTGTTGAAGAAGAGCGGCGGCGCGATCGTGAACCTGTCGTCGATCGCGGGCATCGTCGGCGGCCACAATTTCGCGGCCTATGGCGCGTCCAAAGGCGGCGTGCGGCTGCTGACCAAGTCGGTTGCCCTGCATGGCGCCCGCCTCGCGCCGCCGGTGCGCTGCAATTCGGTGCACCCGGCGTTCCTGGAAGGACCGATGGTCGACGGCATTCTCGCGCAGACCGGAAGACCCGACATGGCGCGCACGCAGATCACCCGCGACATTCCGCTCGGCCGTTTGGGCGATCCGTCGGAGGTTGCCGAGTTGTGCGTGTACCTGCTCTGCGATCAATCGAGTTTCGTGACCGGTGCGGAATTCGTGATCGATGGCGGGCTTATAGCGCGGTGAGCGAGGGCTTCGATGATTAGCGCGCGAGCCGCCGCGGACCGTGGAAAATCGCGAGTGTGCCGTCCGGATATTCGCGCACCGTGACGTTGGCTTTGACGTAATGGGCGCGCGCCGGGTTTGCGGCAGCTGGAGCGAGCACCCCTCGAGAACCGCACTCTCGCGCATACCCTTGACCGCTGGCGTTTTGCTGTGCGGCGTCGTTGTCGGTCGCGCAAGTGAGTTCGGGCTTATGCTGTAATCGCCTGAGGAGAAAAGGATTTTCCTGTCAGCTCGGGCGATCTTTCGACCAGAATGATCGCGTTTTCTCGCTTCGGTCGGGGCCATGAGCAGCGCGCGCTTTACTTTTCGACAGCGGAAATTTCTCGAGCGGGTTCAGCACCTTCTTCGGTATGGACCGACCCGCGAACACCGGGATGTCCGACCGGCTCGATTTTGCGCTTGCATTTGTTACAGAGATCGAGCATAATTGCTCATTATCCACAATTGCGTTCTGACCTGACGACGGTTCGCTGCAGCCGGCTCCTCCGCTGCATCGAAGCCGGCGATCGTGGCTTGCGCGTCCCATCGCGCAGGGCGGCCGCCGGCCGGGATGCTGTTGCGGATCGCCCATCGCCCTAAAACACGGAGAAATCGACATGAACAGCAAAGCCAACGGATCCGGCGCTCGCACCTGCGATACCATGATGCGCGATGCGCTGTTGCACGCCTTGCAGCAGCAGGTCGCATTCGATGGATGCATCAAGAGCAAGATGCAGGCCATCGCGGACCAGCTGGTCGCCAAGGCGCTCGCCGGCGATATGCGGGCAATCAAGGAAATCTTCGATCGCATCGACGGCAAAGCGAGGCCGGCCGCCGTCGCGCGCGAGCAACCAATGGAAGCGCAAGCCGGCATCGGATTGAAAGAACAACTGCGGCGATTGACGGCATGGGATTTTCCGCCGCCGGCCGCTGCCGGATCGGATGAGCAATGCACGCCGTCGGTGGATATGCCACCGCCGTCGGGGACCGGCAACGGCATTGCCTCCCCGCTTCCAATCAGCGAGCCGCCTGCTTCGCCTGTTTCGTCACCGATCGTCGCGAGGGAACTTCCGCCTGTCTCGCCCTCCGATCTGGCGCGGGCAAGCCGGTTGGCAGTGGACGTTTTGGCCGAACGAACCCAACGGGAAAACCCTCGAGCCGTACCGGATGCTCACCGAGACATTGCCGCCCCGTCCGAGGCGGCGATGAATTGCCGCGGTGACGCGATGGAGCTTACCAAACTTATGGAGCTTACCGGATTTGCGGCACGCGCGGGTGCTCCCCCCTCGCCTTTGTGGCGCGCAAAAACCTTGGAAGGGCCGGACCCTCGTTGCTTCGCATGACTGATCTGAACGACGGCCGAGCGCGTACCCGGCATGGAGCGCCAGCGCAATGCGGCGCGAACGTGCCGCAAGGCAATGGTTCCCCGGATTTCGCCTTCGCTCCATCCGGGCTACGGAAACACAACAGCCGAGCGTCGGCCATTTTGGCGGAACGAAGCTAACGCAAGATACCTCAATCAATTCAATCTGTCGCGAGGGATTCGATCGGAAGAGGATGAACTACCGAGCCGGCAGCGGACGCCCGGGCATGAGATCGTAGGGATGCCTCCAGCCGGGCAGCGATCTGATGCGGTCGAGCCAGGCTGCGATGCTCTTGTGCTGCGCCGGAATGTCGAAGCCACGATAGGCATTGCCGGACTGGGCGAAGCAGTAGAGCTGGTGCTCGGCCATCGGAGCTCCTGTCGCCGTTCTGCTGTCGCACTGACGGTAAAGCGAGGCTGTTGCCACACTTCCGTCACGACTGTCGCCAAAAAATGAACGGGGGTGCGTTCGCGTTAGAGGTTTGCGCCATGATCAGGCCCGTATCCGTCGGTCGCGCCCGGCAAATGAGCGCCCTGCTTGTGGCCACCCTGCTTGCGATCGCCCTCACGGCACCGCTTCCGGCACCCGCCCAGACCGAGCGCAACGCCGCCGACGTGACCACCGCGGACGACGAATTCTCGCGGCAGCTTGCCGAGCTCAAGAAGACCTTCGCCGACCTGAGCCGGAAGTTCGAGGACAGCGCCCAGAACATCGATCGTCTCAACAGCGCCGATGCCGCACGCAAGGAGATCGAGGATCTGCGCGAGCATGTCGGCAAGCTGCTCGGCGCGGTCGCCGACAACGGCATCGTCTGGGGGCTCGGCGCCAAGGCCCTGAGCCGCGCCGACGACAAGCTCAAGTCGCTCGAGCGGGAGACCCGCTACAAGCCCGACGACCGGCAGTTCCTGATCGATCGCTGGCGAGAGCTCAAGGCGGCGACCGAGAGCGCGATCCGGGAGCTCGAAAGCGCGCGCAAGGACTTCGCCGAGCTGCTTCGCAAGCTGCAGACCAGCGAGGATTTCATCGACGAGCTCTTGCAGATCCGCGAGCACCAGCGCGCACTCGAAGTTATCCACAAGCTCTCCGAAGGCATTCGCGACGCTTCGGACAAGCTCAAGAAGCTGCTCGGCGCGGTGAAGACGCCGGGAGCCTGAGGTGTGCGCTTTCGCGGGCTGGCTGCTCCGACCAGCGGCGGCCGTGCTGATGCTGCCCGCACTGGCGGCCTGCAACCTCGACGGCGGCATGGGCTATGTCGAGATCAAGGCGATGCCGGCCAATGCGGCGGTGCCGCTCTATCTCGACACGGTCAAGCTCGAGCCGCTGCGCAATGGCAACGCCGTGTTGCGCCAGAAGGTGGGCGCGGCCAAATTGCAGACCGACGGCGACGGCGGTCCGCTCTCGGTGCTCTGCACCATCGAGGTGAAGAAGAACCGCATCACCAGCGTCACCGTTTCGCTAACGAGCCGGCAGCCGCGTTGCCAGTGCGGCAGGGCAAGCGGAACCGATGCAGCCGCCAGCCGAAATCTGCATCGGCTGAAATGTTGAATATACGATTGCTCTGCGGCCCGGGTTGTGAGAGTTTTTCTCCTCGGGGAGAATGTCTGCTCCAAGTTCCATCGCAACACAAAGTAATGGACCCCATGACATGAGCGATGATCCGGAGACTAAACAACAAGGACCGACGCCAGAAGACGAGCGCAGCCAAGCTGGGCTGTCTCGCCGCGGCTTCCTCAGTCGGCTGAAAATCGCCGGCCTCGGCTTGGGCGCCGTGGTCGTGCTGGGCGCGCGGGATGCCGATGCCCGCGACGCGCCAGCCGCCGAGGTCATACCGACCGGGCCCGCGGGCGAAGATGCAGCGGCGAAGGAGGAGCAAGCCCAGCTGGTCGAAGCCGCCGGGGGCGAGGTCGACCCCGACGATCCCCTCACGCATTTTGCGCAATATTGGCGCCGCCGCCGCCGCCGCTATTGGCGTCGGCGTCGCCGGTGGGGGCGGAGATATTGGCGTCGGCGTCGCCGGTGGCGGCGGAGATACTGGCGTCGCCGGCGTTGGCGCCGGTGGTGAAGGCATCGGCGGGTGTCGACACCGCCGTAAAGCTGGGATCAGCCTGAGCTATGCCGCCACTCCTTGCGGAGTGGCGGCAGGCAATCGTGCTTCAGGGTGAAGCGTCGTAGGCGATATACCGAATGATCTGCCAGCTGCCGTCGGGCTGCCGGCGGAAGATATCCATTCCGTGCTCGTCGGACGTTGTCTGCCCCGGGGATCCTTGCTGCGAACGGTCAGCGTCCAGACCAGGCGGACGACCGCGAGCTCGCCTGCAACCAAAATCTCCTTGATGGCCAGCGCGTAGGCATAGGACTTGCCGCGATCAGCGAGCGCGCGCTCGAGCTGATCGCAGATCGCATCAAAGCCGCGCTCGGGCGCGCCGCGAAACTGCGCAATCAGGTCAGGGGCGAACAGCCCGCATACCTTGCCGGCGTTGCCGGAATTGAAGTCGTGCGTCCACTGCGTGAGGGCAAGTCTGATCTCGGCCTGGGCGCGGCTGTCGCCATGGGCGGCCGCAGCAGAAAGGGCGGTGAGACACAGCAAGCCGATGCGCATCGTGACCATTGCCGCCTGCTCACTTCATGGTGGGAATGACGAATTCGGCGCCTTCCTTGTTGCCCGAGGGCCAGCGCGAGGTCACGGTCTTGGTCTTGGTGTAGAAGCGCACCGCGTCGGGACCGTGCTGGTTCAAGTCGCCGAAGCCGGACCGCTTCCATCCGCCGAATGTGTAGTAGGCGAGGGGCACCGGGATCGCGAAATTCACGCCCACCATGCCGACATTGACGCGGCTGGTGAAGTCGCGTGCGGTGTCGCCGTCGCGGGTGAAGATCGCGACGCCGTTGCCGTAGTCGTGCTCGGAAGGAAGCCGCAGCGCCTCCTCGTAGTCCTTGGCGCGCACGACCGACAGCACCGGGCCGAAAATCTCCTCCTGGTAGATGCGCATGTCGGGAGTGACCTCATCGAACAGGCAGCCGCCCATGAAGAAGCCGTTCTCGTAACCCTGCAGCTTGAAGCCGCGGCCGTCGACCTCGAGCTTGGCGCCTTCCTCGATGCCGAGCTCGACATAGCTCTTCACCTTCTCCAGGTGCGTCCTGGTGATCATCGGACCGTAATCCGCCTGCGGATCGCTCGATGGCCCGACCTTCAAGCTTTCGACGCGTGGAATGAGCTTCTCGACCAGAATGTCTGCCGTCTTGCTGCCGACCGGCACCGCCACCGAGATCGCCATGCAGCGTTCGCCGGCCGAGCCGTAGCCGGCGCCGATGAGGGCGTCCACGGCCTGGTCCATGTCGGCGTCGGGCATCACCACCATGTGGTTCTTGGCGCCGCCGAAGCACTGCACGCGTTTACCGTGGGCGCAGCCGGTGGTGTAGATGTATTCGGCGATCGCGGAGGAGCCGACGAAGCCGATCGCCCGGATACGCGGGTCGGTGAGCAGCGTGTCGACCGCAACCTTGTCGCCATTGACGACGTTGAGCACGCCTGCCGGCAGACCGGCCTCGATCAGGAGCTCGGCCAGGCGCATCGGCACCGAAGGGTCGCGCTCCGATGGCTTGAGAATGAAGGCATTGCCGCAGGCAAGCGCCGGCGCGAACTTCCACATCGGGATCATGGCGGGGAAGTTGAAGGGGGTGATGCCGGCCACGACGCCGAGCGGCTGCCGGATCGAGAACAGATCGATGCCGGGGCCGGCGCTCTCGCTGAACTCGCCTTTCAAAAGATGCGGAATGCCGCAGGCGAACTCGACCACTTCCAGCCCGCGCTGGATATCGCCCTTGGAGTCCGCGATGGTCTTGCCGTGCTCGGAGGAGAGCAGGCGGGCGAGGCTGTCGAATTCCTTCTGCGCCAGCTCGAGAAACTTGAACAGGATGCGCGCACGCCGCTGCGGGTTGGTCGCCGCCCAGGCCGGTTGCGCGACCTCGGCATTGGCGATCGCCTGCTCGACCTCGGACTTCCCGGCGAATGCAACCTTGCCCTGCACCTCGCCGGTATTGGGGTCGAACAGGTCGCCGAAACGGCCCGAGGTGCCCGCGATTTGCTTGCCGCCGATGAAATGGCCGATCTCGCGCATGATGTTCTCCCTGGGATACGTCGCAGCGCTGGCCCTCGCGATGCGGCACCGTCCGTATTCAGATAGCGCAGCTTGCGAGGCGCGGGAAGCGGCGCGGGCGCAGCAAGTCGATTGAAGCCGGCCTGCAACGAAACGGCGCTCTCGATTTCACTCGGTGCTCGGTGCACACATCAGGGTTGCCGCTGCGAGCGCGGCCAGTGCGATCCTGGTCATGGTTCCGTCCGGTTGCTGACGGGCATGCGAGCCGCGGCAGGAACCGCGGCAGCGATCGCCTGTCGTGTCCTGGCCGCTTCGGCGAATTCGGGCATCACCCGTGATGCGAACAGCCGCATCGATTGTTGCGCCTCGCGCACATCGAGAGTGCCGAAGTTGATTTGCAGCGAGGCGTGCTCGAAGGGTCCCATCGTTGCGATGACGCGATGGATGATGGCCTTGATCTCGTCGGGGGTGCCGACCCAGGCCCCGCCTGATTCGATCTGGTCGTCGAGCGTGAACGAGCGCAGCCGGCGCATCGACTTGTCGTAATCGCGGTAGTCCTTCGAGGCGGTGCCGCGCGGCCAGTCGCCGACGCCTTCGTTGAGTGCGCGGAAATATTCCTCGAATGGCGGACGCGCGATCTCGCGCGCGCGCCGCGCATCCTCGTGACAGAACATGTGGAACGCCACCATCACCTCGCCGTCGCCGGCGATGACCGGCGTCGCGCCAGGCTTTGCGATAAAGCTCGAGCAGCGGCCGGATGGGACCGATCGGGATGGCCATCAGCGAATAGCCCTTGCTGCCGGCGAACTCGAACGATTTCGGGCGTCTGGGTGGCGGCAATATAGAATTTCGGGCGCGGTCTCTGCGTCGGACGCGGCAGCGAAGTCATATTCTCGAAGGAATGGAATTGGCCGCGATGGGTGGCGCTCTCCTGCGTCAGCAACAACTCGATCTGCTCCAGCGCCCTCGCGGAACCGCGCCTGCGATTCATCGAGCGAGATGCCGAAGCGGCGGAATTCGTGCGGCAGGAACGCGCGGGCGAATCCGACATCGAGCCGCCCGCCGGAAATGCCGTCGAGCATCGCGATCTCGCCGGCGAGCTTGAAGGGATGATTGAACACCGGCAGCACCGCGCCGGTAACGAGCCGCATCCTCTCGGTGCGCTGCGACATGGCGGTCAGAAAAACGATCGGATTGGGGCTGTAGCCACCGTAACGCGTGAAATAATGCTCGACCGTGCGCGCATGGCTGTAGCCCAGCCGCTCCGCTTCCTCGGCGATCGCCAGCGATTCCGTGTAATAGTCGGCCGCGCTCTTGTCGGTATGATCGACCGCGGGAAAGAACTGCACACCGAAACGCATGTCGTGCCGTGCTCCAATTCGCTGGCGTCGCGATCCCGGCCGGTGATGCTTGGATTTTCAGCATACTAATGCCGCCTGTCCGCCAGTCAATTGAACCCGCTCAACGGGGGGCCGCGATGGCGCTGATCGACTGCTTCCTTGTGCAACTCGATCCCCGCCTTGGCCTGTTGAAAGAGGAATACGGGAACGCCGCCGGCTGGCGCCACTGCTTTGTCGCTCAGGTGTCGACGTTCTCCCCGAAGAGGTTTGTCATCTGCGGCGGCGGGTCCGTTCGGGGGCAGTGGATTAAGCTCGCGGAACTTGTCCTGCCCGGGCATGTTGCTTGGGAGTGGGCGGTGATATAACGCGCCGTCTTTTCGCGACGGTTCGAGACTGATCCCGCCGATGGCCAATGCAGCGAACGACAAAGCCGCCTCCGGGACGTCGGTTACCGCAAGCATATTCCAGGAAAAATCGAGCCTCTGGGCGCTGGCGCTCGGCAGCGTCGGGGTCGTCTATGGCGATATCGGCACCAGCCCGCTTTACGCGTTCCGGGAAGCGGCGAAGGCAGCGGCCGGGCCCGAACCGGTCACGCGCGAGATCGTGCTCGGCGTGCTGTCGCTGATCCTGTGGGCGCTGATCGTCGTGGTCACGATCAAGTATGTCCTGCTGCTGCTGCGCGCCGACAACAATGGCGAGGGCGGCACGCTGTCGCTGACCGCCCTTGCCGCGCGCGCGCTCGGGCGGCGCACGACCCTGGTATTCGTGCTCGGCGTCATCGGCGCCGCCATGTTCCTGGGAGATGCAATGATCACGCCGGCAATCTCCGTCCTGTCGGCGGTCGAAGGCCTCAAGCTCGTCACTCCCGCCTTCGAGCACTACGTCGTTCCTCTCACCATTGTCATCCTGCTCGGCTTGTTCGCCGTGCAGAGCCGGGGAACGGCAAAAGTTTCGACTTTCTTCGGCTCCGGTCATGGTGGTCTGGTTCGTCGCAATCGCGGCGGCGGGACTTCTGCACATCCGTGATGATCCAGGCGTGCTTGCGGCCATCAATCCGCTCTACGGCATCAGCTTTCTCCTGTCGTACGGCGTAATCGGTCTGGTGACGCTCGGCGCCGTATTCCTGGTCGTCACCGGTGGCGAGGCGCTTTACGCCGACCTCGGCCATTTCGGACGCAAGCCGATCCGGACCGCCTGGTTCGGCCTGGTGCTGCCGGCGCTGCTGCTCAACTACTTCGGCCAAGGCGCCAAGGTGCTGGCCGACCCGGCCGCGATCGAGAACCCGTTCTATCGGCTGGTGCCGGAAACGCTGCTGCTGCCCATGGTGGTGCTCGCAACTGCGGCGACGGTGATCGCCAGTCAGGCGGTGATCACCGGAGCCTATTCTCTGGTGCACCAAGCCATTCAACTCGGCCTGCTGCCGCGGCTCGCGATCCTGCACACCTCGGCATCACAGGCCGGTCAGATCTACATTCCTCGCGTGACCGGCCTGCTGCTGATCGGCGTTCTGCTCCTGGTTGCATTGTTTCGCTCCTCGGGCGAGTTGGCTTCCGCCTATGGCATTGCGGTAGCCACGACGATGGTGGTCGACGGGGTGTTGGCTTTCATCGTGATCTGGAAGCTGTGGCACTGGCCGCTCTGGCGGGTGGCGCTGCTCGTGGTTCCGCTGGTCGTGATCGACGTCTCTTTCCTCTCCGCCAACTTCCTCAAATTCATGCAAGGGGGCTGGGTCCCTGTGTTGTTCGGCGCGATCATGGTTCTGTTGATCCTGACATGGCGGCGCGGCACCTCGATCCTCGCCCAGAAAACCCGGCGCAGCGAGGTGCCTGTCGCCACGCTGCTGTCGAGCCTGGAGAAAAAGCCGCCGCATATGGTGCCCGGCACGGCCGTGTTCCTGACCAGTCAACCGGAATTCGCGCCCACCGCGCTCCTCCACAATCTCAAGCACAACAAAATTCTGCACGAGCACAATGTGATTCTCACGATCATCACCACCGATACTCCAAGGGTAAAGGATGACGAACGCGTGAAGATCGCAGCGCTTTCGCAGCACTTCAGCCTGGTGGAGCTCAAGTTCGGCTACATGGAATCGCCGAACGTGCCGAAAGCGCTGGCCATCGCGCGCAAGCACGGCTGGCTGTTCGACATCATGTCGACGTCGTTTTTCCTTTCCAGGCGCGCGCTCAAGCCGGCCGCCCATTCCGGCATGCCGCGCTGGCAGGACCGTCTGTTCATCGGATTGGCGAAATCGGCAAGCGACGCCACTGATTTCTTTCAAATTCCGACCGGGCGGGTGGTGGAGGTCGGCACCCAGGTCACAGTTTGAGGCGGCAATGAAAGCTCTTGATTCCTGGACCGCAAGGCGCGACCTGTTAACCGTGGCGTCCCGCCGGCGAAAACAGGGGGAGGAGAGTCGATGTCTGCTCAGCTCGGCAGGGAAAATGTACGCGATCTGGCCGCGGAGGAGGTGGCACGGGGACTGGCCGACGGCAGCATCCTGCTCGTCGATGTGCGCGAGCCGAACGAAACCGAGGTCGAGCGGTATCCGCAGGCTTTCTATATGCCGATGTCGGAATTCGATCCTGCCGCGATTCCCGATCCGCAGGGCCGCCAAGTCGTCTTTGCCTGTCGGTCGGGCAACCGCTCGGTAACGGCCTCGCTCGCCGCGCAGGCGGCCGGGCTGCCCTACGACGCCCATCTCGCCGGCGGGATCAAGGCCTGGAAGGCGCTCGGTCTGCCGACCGAGAGCTGAACACTTTCAAAGCTCGAGGTTTCATCCATGCGCCAATCAACGTGCCTTGCTCTTCTTGCCGCGCTCGCAGTTGCACCTGCGGCCGCGCAGCCGGCCGCCGAACGGGTCGTCAATGTCTACAACTGGTCGGACTATATCGCACCCACGGTGATCGACGAGTTTCACCAAGGAGACCGGCATCAACGTCCGCTACGACACCTTCGATTCCAATGACACATTGGAAGCCAAGCTCATGGCCGGCAAATCAGGCTATGACGTGGTGGTTCCCACCGCCTACTTTTTGGAGCGGCAAATCAAAGTCGGTATTTTCCAGAAGCTGGACAAATCGAAGTTGCCCAGCCTCTCCAATTTGTGGCCGGCGATCGCGCAGCGGCTGGCGAAGTACGATCCCGGCAATGAACACGCCGTCAATTACATGTGGGGCACGACCGGGATCGGCTACAACATGAAGAAGGCGCGCGAGGCGTTGGGGCCGCAGGCCAGCATGGACAGCTGGGAGGTGGTTTTCAACCCGCAGATGCTCGCCAAGTTCAAGGACTGCGGCGTGCACCTGCTCGATTCCTCAACCGATATCCTGCCCGCGGCGCTCAAATATCTCGGCCTCGATCCAAACGCGACCACGAGTGCCGATCTGCAGAAGGCCGCCGATCTCATCATGAAGATCAGGCCATCGGTGCGAAAGTTTCACTCGTCCGAATATCTCAATGCGCTCGCGAGTGGTGAAATCTGCCTGGTGGTGGGATTTTCAGGCGACATCAAGCAGGCGCAAAAGCGTGCAGCCGAGGCGAAGAATGGAGTGGACATCGCCTATGCGATCCCGCATGAGGGCGCGCAACTGTGGTTCGACAATCTCGCGATCCCCCGCGATGCCAGAAACGTCGCCGAGGCCCACGAGCTCATCAATTATCTGCAGAAGCCGGAGATCGCTGCCAAGAACTCGGACTACATCTCGTATGCCAATGGCAACCTGGCGAGCCAGAAATTCATCGACAAGGCCATCCTCGACGACAAGACGATCTATCCGGGCGAGGCAATGATGAACAGGCTCTACACCATCAATGCTCACGATCAAAGGACCGATCGGCTGATGAACCGGCTGTGGACGAGGGTCAAGACCGCCAAATAGCGACCGAACCGTCCAGGGTGCCTGCTTCCGGCTCTGTGCCGCCTTCCCGCCGGCCACATTGAGCTGCGAAGTCGGCTCGCCGAGATCAGCGGACACTCATGTACTCGGGCTTGAAACATTCGGCATTCTACGTCACGCTCAAGGAGGCGAGAAAATCCCTGCTTCGCAGGATGAAGCTTCCGAGATATCTCGGGAGCGAGTTCCAATGCGCCGTGTGCGATACGCGGTTGAACGCCTTCAAACCGATATGGAAATCGTTCCGGCGCAAAATCGAGGAAACCGGGTACGTCTATCCAATCTCTTCGATCGAAACGTTCAACGTCGACGCATATGCATGCCCGGCCTGCGATGCGTCGGATCGCGAACGCCTCTACGCATTGTATTTCGACCGGGTGTTTCACCCGCTCGACCGCAGGCGCCGGTACCGCCTGGTGGAATTTGCACCTTCGCGTGCACTGAGCCGGCGATTGCAGACGTATGACTTCATCGAATATCGCAGCGCCGATCTGTTTCGGAGCACGGTCGATGACCGTGTCGATATCACGGACATGCGGACTTACGACGACAGCTCGGTCGATTTCGTTCTATGCTCGCATATCCTCGAGCACGTTCGCGACGATCGCAAGGCGATGCGGGAGATTTTCCGCATATTGCGAGTCGACGGAATCGCCGTCATCATGGTGCCGATCATCCGCGGTGTCCAGGAAACGCACGAGGATCCGGCGATCGATACGCCCGAGCTGCGCTGGAGGTACTACGGGCTGGATGACCATCTCCGCCAGTACGGGAAGACTGATTTCGTCGATCGGCTCACAGCCGCAGGCTTCGAGGTCGATCAGTTGGGGATTGCGACGTTCGGCAACGAGGCGTTCAGGCGCGCCGGCATTGCTCCGGATTCCGTATTGTACGTCGCGCACAAAGCGGCCGCGAGCTTCTGCTCATCATCGCCAGCGCCGGTGCAGCCATAGCCATTGCTCCGGGTGTTCGCGCACCCAGCCTTCGATGACCGACGTGATCACCTGCATGGTGGCGCCCACGGCGATGCTGCCGTCGGCGTTGCGTGCCGGCGCGATCGCCTCGGTGAGCTCGAGGCGGAACCGGTTGCCGGGCTGACGGATCACGCGCGATCCGTGGATCGCGCACTCGGCGTGGCGTGCAAGCCTCGCGACCAGCGGGTTGGCCTTGCACCGGCGTCCGAAAAAGGTCACCTCGACGCCCTGCTCGCTGTGCTGGTCGACGAGCATGCCGACATGTCCGCCGGCTTCGAGGATCCGCAAGAGCCTGACCGGTGCAGCAAGACTGGTTGGTATCAGCGTGCCCATGCTGCCGGAACGGACCCTGGCGACCGCCTCGGCGACCGGTCCGAGGTTCGGCCGACGGTAGAGAATCGCCGTGTTCAGTCCGAGTGCGGTCCCTGCCAGTGCCGGCAGCTCCCAATTGGCGAGGTGCGCCGAGAAGATCAGCGCGGGTTTGCCGTCGTCTCGCAGGTCGAAGAAGCGCTTCAGGCTCTCGTCCGAGCCCCGGAACCGGCCGCTTGGATCACCATCCCACAGCCGGTCGAGATGGGCGAACTCCGCGCCGACGCGGCCGAGATTGTCCCAGACGCCCCGCAGGATGTCCTCGATCTCGGCCGCCGATTTCTCGGGATAGGCTGCGCTCAGATTGGCTCGCCCGATGGCATGCTCGCGCAGCCGAGGGCCGATCCGTTGCATGGTCTTGCCGGCGAGGTTGGCCATCCGATCGGGGTCGGTGAGCCGTACCCCCCTGAAGAACGCGACGGCAAGCCCGGCGAGCGTGGCGTCGCCGGCCACCTCGAGGGGTCGCGCGAGCGTCCGGCGGATGCGAGTCAGTCCGGCTTTCATGCGTCTGGAGTTACGGCATTCAGAAATGCACGATGATCTTGCCGAAGACCTGGCGGCTCTCGATGCGCGCCAGCCCGTGCTCGAAATCCGCGAGCGGCACTTCGGTGTCGATCACCGGCAGGAGGCCATTCGCCATCTTGGCAAGGCTCTCGCGGATATTGCGCATCGACGCACCGAACGAGCCGATGATGCGGTATTGCTGCTGGAACAGCTGCATCAGATTGATGGTCGTCGAAGGCCCCGAAGTCGAGCCGCAGGTGACGAGGCGCCCACCGCGCTTGAGACAGAGCAGCGAGCCGTTGAAGGTTTCTGCCCCGACATGTTCGAACACCACGTCGACACCTTTCTTGCGCGTGAGCTTGCGCACCACCCCCTCGAAGCGATCGGCTCGATAGTTGATCACGTGATCGGCACCCAGTGCCTTGGCCTTTGCTACCTTCGCTTCGTCTCCAACCGTGGTGATGACCGTGCAGCCGATCGCCTTCGCCATCTGGATGGCGGCGGTGCCGATGCCGGATCCGCCAGCATGAACCAGCAAGGTCTCGCCGGGCTCGAGCTTGGCATTGTCGAACAGCATGTGTTGCACGGTCGCAAACGCGGTGGGAGCGCAAGCGGCATACGCGCAGCGCGAGGCCGTGCGGGACCGGGATCACCAGCCGGGCCGGAACGTTGACCAGATCGCGAGCGAAGCCGTCGAGATGAAAACCCATGATGCCGCCGACATTCTCGCAAAGATTGTCGCGGCCCTCCCGGCAAGCCTTGCAGACGCCGCACGTCAACGCCCCATACATGACGACCGGATCGCCGGGCCGCAGCGCGCCCGGGGCCGGTCGCAACGATCTCGCCGGCTGCCTCCACCCCCACCACGACCGGCAACTGGCGTTTGGCGAAGGCCATGCCGCGATAGCCCCAGAGATCGAGATGGTTGAGCGCGACCGCCTTGATCCTGACCTGCACTTCGTCAGATGCAGGCGTCGGAGGCGAAGGAAGATCGGCGAGCTCGAGCTTGCGGTCGGCGATCAGCGAGAGCGCCCGCATGCGTCACGCGGGCTCGCGGCTCATGACCAGCGAGACGTTCTGCCCGCCGAAACCGAACGAGTTCGAAAGGGCGTGACGGACTTTGGCATCGCGCGCCACATTCGGTACGACGTCGAGAGGAATCGCAAGGTCGGGGACCTGATAGTTGATCGTCGGGGGCAGGCGCTGGCGATCGAGGCTGAGCAGGGTGAATGATGGTCTCGATCGTGCCGGCCGCCGAAAGCGTATGGCCGATCATCGATTTGTTCGACGAGACCGGAATCGACTTCGCACGCTCGCCGAACACCGATGCTACGCCGAGATACTCCATCTTGTCGTTCTCGGGTGTCCCGGTGCCGTGCGGGTTGATGTAGTCGATGTTGTCGGGCACCAAGCCGGCATCCGCGATGGCATTGCGCATGCAGCCGATGATCGGCTTGCCGTCCGGGCTCGAGCGGGTCCGGTGGAACGAATCCGCCATCTCGCCGCATCCCGCCAAGACGCCGAGAACCTTCGCCCCGCGCGCCTTGGCGGCGTCATAGCTCTCGAGCACGAGTGCGGCGGCTCCCTCGGCCATGACGAAGCCGTCGCGGTTCTTGGAAAAGGGCTTGGCGGCGGCTTGGGGAGGGTCATTCGCTGTCGACAGCGCCGACAGGAGCGAGAAGCGGATCACGGCTTCCGGATTGACCGAGCCATCGGTGCCGATGCACAGCGCCGCGTCGGTTTCACCGCGCCGGATCGCCTCGACGCCGAGCTGGATTGCGCTCGCACCGGACGCACAAGCGGTCGAGACCGAAATCGGAGAGCCTTTGGTTCCGAAGCGCTGGGCAAGATGATCGGCGACAGAGCCGAACAGGCAACGTTCGTGAAAGGCGTGAAAACGGCCGGAGGAGCTGGCGCGCAGGAGATCGTCGTAGCCGACTGCGTCGTTGGCGCCCGAGGCGGCCGCAAGTGCGTCGCGATGCGGCCACTCCATTTCGACTGGCGCGACGGCCAGGAACAGTGGGCCGGGGAAATCGCTTTTCCGACCGATGCCGGACTCCGCGATGGCTTCCTCGGCCACCATGGCCGCCATGCGCTCGCCCAACTCGGTCGAGCAGAAGGGCTCGATCGGCACAAAATCCACCGTGCCGGCGATCGTGGTCTTGAGGCCGTCATTGGCGAAGCGCGTGATGCGCCTGATGCCCGATTCTCCGGCCGTGAGCTTGGCCCAATTGTCTGCTTTGCCTGCGCCCAGTGACGTGATCACGCCCATGCCGGTGACGACCACGATCGGGCGGCCGTTGCTTGTCGCGCGACGATGCCATTTCGAGCCTCCTTCACTTCACCGCCTCGACCAGCGCCATGCCTTCGCCGCGCCAGTGACCAACCGCGGTAACGGCGATCTGCGTCGATGGGGCCTTCATACTCTCGCTCCACCCCACCGGAAAGACCGAGGGCGGAAACAACTTTTTGCGACCAAGCACGAGCGCGGCAATCGCAATGTTCATGACGAATTGCGGCTCCATGCCGTGACCCAGCAAGGTTCCAGTCGCTCGCACCGGCACGTCGGAAATGGTTTCGATCCAGGCCCGCTCTTCGCTGGTAGCGGGCTCTGCTCCGGTGGCACCTGAGATCACGGCAATGCGCCGCGAGCCGGAACGTGACATGAGGCTTTGCCACATCCGGCCAACGCAACTGTAATCGCGCCGGGTGGTCGGCTCGACCGGTCCGACAAGACGGCTGAAAGCCGGGCCAGCGGCCTTGCGCCGCGCGCCTCGGCGTGCTCGCGCGCCTCCAGGACGAGAAATGCACCAAGCGAACCGAGCACCATGCCGGCTGACTTGGTGCGCTCCCAGACCGGCGCAACGCACCGCGCAGCATATGTCCGCCGGCCTCGTAGAGAAGCAGCAAATCCTCGCGTTCGCCGTTGTGGGATCCGCCGACCAGGGCCAGGTCGCTTTGGCCGGCCGCGATGCGTGCCAGCGCAATGCGCACCGCATCGACGCCGGCCGCCTCCTCCCCCATGAAGGTTCGCGAGGAGCCGGTCACGCCATGGACGATCGAAATGTTGCCCGCGAGCAGATTGGAGAGTTGCGCCAGGAACAGTGTGGGCCGCAGATCGCTCATCAGCCGTTCGTTGAGGAATGCGCCGGGATCGGCAGCCTTGCTCCTTTTGCTGAGAATGGCGCCGTCGACGGCGACGTCGCGCTCGCCGCCGCCGGCGGCCACGATCATGTCCATGCGAGAGAGCAACTCGGCGTTGCCCTTTAGTCCGGCATCCGATAGCGCCAGCCCGGCCGCGTAAGTGCCGATCCGCTGCCACGCCTCCATCTGCCGTTGATCGCCTTTTTTAGGAATCTGCTGGTCGAGATCGAGCGGGGCGAGTGGATGAACCGGGTAAGGCGCGAAGGTCTCCGCATCAACTTTCAAGCGCTGCTCCATGAGACCCTGCCAGTGTGCGTCGGCGCCCTCGCCGAGACAGGATACGATGCCGATTCCGGTGATCCAGCCGTCGCGGGGCGCATCAGCCATGAGTCACCGCTCCCATTGGGAACCCGATGCTCGCGGCAAATCTCTCCATGCTGGTGCGGAATTCGGCGTTCGGAAACTCGGCCAGGCGGAAAGTGAGCTGGGCGTTGCAGGTCAGCTTGTCCTCGCATCTGATCTCGGTCTTGACCACTGCGAAACCCGAACCGTGATGCAGCAGCTTCGCGAACAGCGAAAGTTCTTGCCCGGGCGTAACGAACGAGCGGAGCTTCGCCTCCTTGACTGCGGCGAAGAACGGCATGCGCGTGAATCCGGTGACTGCGATAACGAGCCAGCCGGCGGTTTGCGCCATTGCTTCGATCAGCAGCACGCCAGGCATCAGCGGATAGCCCGGGAAAGTGCCCCTCGAAGATGGTGGATGCCGTAGGAACGCGGGCATCGGCTCGGATGGTCTGATCGGCGAGATTGATGTCGACGATGCGATCGATCAGCTGAAAATAGTCGAGGCGCATGCGCGCGCGTCAGGCGCTCTTGGCAGCGACAAGCTCGTCGATGCGGGTGCAAAGATTGTTCAATTGAAAATACTGCTCGGTGGTCGCCTTGCCGTCGTTGACCTCCTGCGTCCACTGCTCGAGCGGCATCTTGATTCCGAACGCCTTGTCGATCGCAAATGCGATGTCGAGAAAATCCAGGCTGTCGATGCCGAGATCATTGATGGCGTGACTTTCCGGCTTGATCGTCTCGCGCGGAATATCGCAGGTCTCGGAGATGATATTGGCCACCGTATCAAAGGTCGAAGGCATCAGTAAATCCCTGATCAATCACGCTTTTCGGAAACCGAGCTGACGTGTTTGCGATTGCGGGTCGGATCGCCCCCGTAGCGGCCCGTCTCCCCGCGGGAGGCTGGGTGCCCGTATAGCGAAGAGACGGCGCCAATTCAATGGTTCCCCCGCGTCGGCCCGCGTCAGAAGTTGAGTGCTGCAAGATTGCGCCGCCGAGGTGCCTTGCATCTCCCCCGCGCGGTCCTGCCGTTGTCGAGATGGCTGCGATCAGATGATGCGCGACCTGATCCATGCCGTCACGATCTCGGTGATGATGACCACTAGAAAAATTACGATCAGCACCAGGCCGACTTGGTCCCAATAGAGATTGGAGAGCGCGCTATCGAGCGCCATGCCCAGGCCGCCACCGCCGACCAGACCAAGCACGGCCGACTCGCGCACGTTTATGTCCCAACGGAACACGGCGATCGAAAGGAACGCCGGCTTGACCTGTGGCCAATAACCCTTGAGCAGGATTGCAGTTGGCGGTGCGCCGGCGGCGACCAGCGCCTCGATCGGCCCGGCCTTGGCCTCTTCGATCGGCTTCCGAAAGGAATTTCCCGGTGAAGCCGATCGAATGCACGGCGATCGCCAGGGTGCCGGCGAGAGCGCCCGGCCCAAACACCGCGACGAAGAACAGTGCCCAGATGATCGCATGAACCGAGCGCGTCGCCACCAGAATGAAGCGGCCGATCGTATTGATGATGACCGAGCGTGTGATGTTGCGCGCCACCATGAGCGCAACCAAGCTCGCAAAGGCGACCGCCAGGATCGTGCCGAGCGTCGCGGTGTGCAGCGTCTCGATCAATGCGCGGCTGCACCACCTTGGGATACCAGCCCCAGTCGATCGGCCACATCCGGGCGAACAGATCCACTGTCTGCTGCGGCGCGTCGTACAAGAATTCCGGGATGATCTCGATCGTTCGCAGCGACCAGATGATGGCGATCAGCACCACGACATAGAAGGCGGAGCGCATCACGCGCTCGACCAGGTGAACCGCTGCCATTGGCGCACACGGACACCGGCCGGATCAGATGCGTCCGGGGCTGCTGCGCTCATTGAAACAGCCTGCGCATCCAACCCGAAATGATCTCGCCCACCATGACGGCTGCGATGATCGCAATCACGATCGTCAGCACAAAATCATAATCGAATCGCTGGAAGGCCGTGAAAAGGGTAGAGCCGATGCCGCCGCCGCCAACGAGACCGACAAGCGCCGAGTTGCGCAGGTTCGAGTTGAGTTGATAGGCGGAAAATCCGATGAAGCGCGGCATGACCTGCGGGAGCACTCCCATGATCACCAGGGACAGGAACGGCGACCCGGTCGCGCGCACCGCCTCGACCTGCTTCATCGACATTTCCTCGACTGCCTCGGCAGCGAGCTTGGAGAGGAAACCCAGCGATGCGACGATCAAGGCCAGCATGCCGGCAAGCGCGCCGAATCCCACCGCCTTGACGAACAAGATGGCGACGATCACGGGATGAAAGGTGCGAAACAGCGCGATCAACGCGCGCGCCGTCCAGGCCAGCGGCAGCGGCGCAAGATTGCGCGCGGCAGCCAGCCCAAGCGGCAGCGCCAGCAGCACGCCGACCACAGTTGCAATGATCGCGATCTGGAGGCTTTCGATCATGCCAGTGGTGAGAAGCTCCAGCTTGTCCGGCGCCACATTCGGCGGCCACATTCGCGAGATGAAGCGCGAGCCGTGGCCAAGCCCGGCAATAAAGCGTGGCCAGGTGATGTCGAGAATGGTGCTCGCATAAAGCGCATAGACCGCAAGCGCGACCAGGGCGATTTGCGCCGGCCAGTTCGGCGGGAACGCGATGCGACGCGCGGTCGAGCTGGCGGTCGTCATCGCCCTCCCATGCCCCGCATCACGCTCATTCCAACCATCCTTCTCCGCCGTAGATCTGCACCAATTGGCGATCTTCGAGCGCGCCTGGCGCGCCATCGAAAACGATCTCTCCCTTTGCCAGGCCTATGATGCGGTCGGCAAAGCGGCGCGCCAGATCGACATTGTGGATATTCACGATCACCGGGATGCCGTGCTCGCCGGCGCGCCGCGCGATCAGCTCCATGATCTCGACCGAGGTCTTGGGATCGAGCGAGGAGGTCGGCTCATCGGCGAGCACGAGGTCGGGTTCCTGCATCAGCGCGCGCGCGATGCCGACGCGCTGGCGCTGGCCGCCCGAGAGCTGGTCGGCACGCTGGGTGGCGAACTCGCCGAGGCCCACCGCGTCGAGAAGATGAAAGGCGCGGTCCACGTCCTGCGGTGGGAATTTGCGCAGCCAGGCGCGCCATACCGCCACGTAGCCGAGACGCCCGCACAGCACGTTCTCGATTACCGACAGCCGCTCAACGAGATTATACTCCTGGAATACCATGCCGATGCGGCGACGCGCGGCACGCAATTCGCGGCCGTAAAGGCGTGCCAGGTCCTGACCTCGGAACAGGATCTCCCCGGCGGTCGGGTCGACCAATCGGTTGATGCAGCGGACCAGGGTTGATTTGCCTGTCCCCGACGGTCCGATGATGGCCGTCAGGCCGCGGCCTTCGACCGTCACCGACACATCCCGGAGCACCGAATGGCCGGCACGGTATTCCTTGCGCAGATTACGGATGACGAGCGAACGGTCGACCTCGGGAGCGGGCGGCAGCTTCACCCCCGGCGACGCATCCATGATCTCCGCCTCGATCGTCTTACTGCTTCGGTGACGGCTGATTCTGATTTTGCTGCTGCTTCTTCGCCTGTGCCTCAGCCTCCCGTCTCGCTTCCGCGTCGAAGGCAGCCTTGTTATAGGGCGTGCCGGACGATTCCGCGATCTCGCGCACGACCTTCCAGGTGTCCTTGTAGGTGATGGGAAAGAAGCGATCATCGCCGTTGAATTCCTTGCGCATTGAAGGCGGGAAATCGAACGCAAAGAAGCAGGCTCGGACCTTCCTTGCGAGCTCGGGATGCAGGTCGTGCGCATAGGCGAAGGACGAGGTCGGGAATACCGGGCTCGTGAAAATGATGCGAAAATCGACCGCCTTGAGGGTTCCTCGTGTCACCATCCGCTCGAACACGTCGGAGGCCACTCCCGCCATGTCATAATCGCCTGAGGCGACGCCGAGTGACGATTTGTCGTGGCCGCCCGACATCAGCGGCTTGTAGTCCTCGTTCGGCTTGAGCCCTTCAGGCGGATAAAGAACGAGCGGCGCCAGATGACCCGAGTTCGACGAGGGCGAGGTATGGGCGACTCGCTTACCCTTGAGGTCGGAGAGTTTCTGGTACGGGCTGCTGTTCTTCACCAGCGAAATGAGATGATAGCCGTGCGGCCCCTTCTCCGTGCCCTTGGCCGAGAACGGCACCGCACCTGCCATGTTCACTGCAAATCCGGTCGGTCCGGTCGAGAAGCCCGCGACGTGCAGCCGGCCCGAGCGCATGGCTTCGATCTCCGCGGAGTTCGACTGCACGGGGTAGTAGACCACGCGCTTGCCCGTGCACTGTGAGAGAAAGTCCGTGAACGGCTTGAACGCGTTCTGATACACCGCCGGATCTTCGACCGGAGTATAGGCGAAGACCAGAGTGGCGGGATCCTTCAGCTTCCTCGGATCGGTCGGCACATCGGCGACAAGATCGCCGTTCTCGTCGCAATAAAGCGTATCGAGCTGACCGCGATTCTTGCATTCCTGGCCCATTGCGGATGAGCCTCCTGCCAGCGCCAAGCCCACCATCGCAGCCATTGCTGTCGAGCCGAACCGGCAGCTCACGTCAATCATCTCATCCTCCTCGGGCGGAATCGCCGTGCTCGGGTAGTTCAATAGCGGACGATACGGGCCCCTGTGCCTTACGGCAACGAACCATCGAAGAACATACGCGATCGCGCGGTGGACTGGGCCCGCCAACAAAAGCGCAGGCGGCACGGAACGAAAGTGGCACTTGCTGATTGTCGCACAAAACTCCGGCGAATGGGTCAGATCTGTGCCCGTTTGTCGCCGCAATTGCAAAACGAAACGGTCGCCGCGAAGCGGACGACCAAACGGCGCCGAGCCGCAACGAAAAGGAGCGACACTTGCTGAACAAAACTGTGCTCTTCAGTGTTACCCTCGCCGCGTATCAGTTCCTTCCCCATCATCTGAGTTACGCTCTAGCGCAAGGCCAGGCCGGGATTGCTTCGACCTATTCAACCGAAAGCGGAACCGGAACGGCCAGTGGTCAAAAGCTCAACCCCGGAGCCCTCACCGCCGCGCATCGCACGCTTCCTTTCGGCACGAAAGTGCGCGTAACCAACAAGAAAAACGGGCGCTTCGTCGTGGTCACCATCAACGATCGCGGTCCCTTCGTGCGCGGCCGGGTCATCGACCTCACTCCCGCCGGTGCACGTGCACTCGGGTTTTCCGGGCTGACGCAGGTTGTTCTCAACGTTGGCGGGTAGCCTCTCCGGCCGCCGGGAAGCGAAGTTATTTCGCCCCCGGAGAGCGCGCAGGGCATCATGAAGCGGTTCCGCTATGCGTGCGGAACCGCTTCAGTGCATCTATCGCAATGCGTGCCGGCACTTAGCGATCGAGCGTTCTCACATCGATCGGGGTGCAGTTGCGTTGCCCGGACAGAACGCAGTCCTGATTCTTTCGCATGTCGGCGATCTGCATCACCAGCCAAATGCCCGTCATCGACAGCGCCACGGTGAACGCCAGCGCGGCAAAGTTTACCGCCATCCGGTGCCGGTAACTGTCCTCGCGGTCGGCGCCCTCGTACTTGCCGAAGCCTTGTGCAGGGGAAGCAGCCGGCTCGGCCTGCCGCGGCGGCCGTCGCCACCCATGCCTGCCGTTGGTATCCGGCGTCCGGAATGGGATCACACGGCGGTCGTCGTCGCTTGCTCGAGAACCGTTGGGTTTCACGACCAGATCCGGTGCCGTGGCTGAGACTGCTCCTATCGGCGCTCGCCAGCAAAATTTCAAGGTCAGACCAGCAGCCTGCCCGGAAGTTTGTAGCGCAGGATGAGGCTGTAGGGGATGTATCTGGGCTGAGGCTCTTGCCGAATGCGGCAACTTTGGGCTAATTTCATGGGTAATTTACGTCATCAGCGCAATTGACGCATCAGTAGCCGTTCTTGAAACATTGGTGCGACAAGAAATAACGCCGCGGAAGCGCGGTCCGGCGGCTCGCCGCCAGCACGACCCGGCTCGATCCGCCGGGGAGGAACGAGGCTCGAGGTCGAGGCGGCTGTGATTGAAGGTTTGCGAGTCTTGCTACACGATTTCGAGCGCGACTATTCGTGGCTGGCACAGTTTTTCTCGCTGCTGGTTCTGCCATTTGCGCACGAAGATCTCGCGATCGTTCTCGGCGCCTACATCGTCGTGCACAACATCATGCCGGCAACCCTGGTCGTCGTGTGCATCTACGGCGGCATGGTAGCGAGCGACTTCGTCCTGTACGGAATTGGTGCAGGTGCGAGACGCCTGCCTTGGCTCACGCGCCTGGCGGTCAATGATCGGGTGCGCGGCTTCGATGACGGGCTCAAACGCAACCTGTTCGGCACCATGGCACTCTGTCGGGTCGTGCCAGGTGTCGTATTCATTGCGTTCGTCGCCTGCGGCTGGACCCGGGTCCCGCTGGCCCGGTTCACTCTCGCGAGCCTCGTCGTCTCGGCGCTCTATCTGCCACTGATGCTCTGCATCATGGTCTTTTTCGGCGCCACACTGCACGACCATGCTGGACTGTGGGCATGGCCTTTCCTGCTTTGCGTGCTGGTAGGAATTGGTTTTGTTCGTCGGCAGGTGTTCTTTTTCCAGGAGCCGGTCCATCGCCCCCAAACGCAAACGTCGCTTGCGGCCGCGGCGCCCCTTCGTGCATCACGCCAGTTGGCATGGTGGCAATGCATCCCGCGTGTCCTGCTCTATCTCGCGATGATTCTGAGCTGGGTCGGATTTGCGCTGCGATACCGATCGTTGACGTTGCCTACCGCCGCCAATCCGCGCAAACCGACGGGAGGTATTTGGGGCAAGTCCAAAAGCGAATATTTGCTCGACGTCGCCGGCCCCGAGCGGCGCTGGGTCGCGGAATTCGTGATGGTGAGGCGCAGCCAGGAGGTTCGTACGCTCTATGTCGACCTCGAGCAGGCCCGGCTGGCAATGTCCGCCGCGGGACTGTCGTTTCCCGTCGTGGCCAAGTCGGACAACGGCTGCCGCAACGCGAGGCGAATCAACGATGCATCGGCTCTGCTCGAATATTTCCGGCATTTTCCTGGCGGTGAGAAAGTGATCATTCAGCGTCTTGTGGACGGTGTGGGCGAAGCTGTGGTGCTCTACGCTCGCATGCCGGGGGCCGACAGTGGACGCGTCCTGTCTGTCGTCTTCCCGCAGGACACCGACATGATCAGGGACGGAGGACTGCCTCACCGGGATGGCTCGCGTTGCATGACAACGCTACTCGAAGCAAGACTTGATGGAATCGCGCGCAGCATGCGCGAATTCCACTACGGCCGCTTCCATCTGCGCTTTGCTTTATGCGAGGGGCTCATGCGGGGAGAAGATCTGTCCGTGATCGACATCGACGGGATTGCTAGCGGCACCAGTGAAGTCTGGGATCCGGCGTTGTCCATGGCCGAAATCTACCGCCGCTCGACCGATCGGCAGCGAATCATGTTCCTGGTCGGGGCGAAGAACCGTGAGCGAGGCTTCGAGCCGCTGGCATGCGCGGTCGCCCTGAAGGCCCTGGCCGGACAGTGCCAGCTCACTCGTCGGCATCGCGATTCTACCTCGCAGCTGAGCTTGCGCTGGCACCACTAAAGCGCGCAAAGCCCGCGCCGGCGCTCCTGGAGCAAATCTGCCGAATTGCGATCTCGCTCCAGGATTTCGTGGCTTTATGACACGAGCCGAGGTGCGCAACCACTCGCGATCTCGCCCAGGCTGGACGTCTGCGCATTCATCTCGTAAATGAGCGGCATGCATTACCGCCGATCCGCTGCTCTCATCGTGCTGGTCGCCGCCCGTCGGCGCGACCGCGTCTTTCACCGCGTCCGCATGGGCGGAGGACTACAGCGTCGGGCACTGCAGATTGCCAAGCCGTGGATGCGTGCGACGCCGAAGGGGGCATCGGTCGCGGGTGGCTATATGAGGATCACCAATAGAGGCACTGCGCCCGACCGGCTGGTCGGCGGGTCGACCGAGGCTCGCCGCTCGGTTCGAGGTCCACAGCATGGTGATGGAGCAGGGGGTCGCCAAGATGCGGCCGGTCGCAGGCGGTCTCGAGATCAAGCCCGGCGAGACCGTCGAGCTCAGGCCAGGCTCGTTCCATATCATGCTGATGGGTCTCAAGCTGCCGCTCGAGGCAGGTCAGAAGGTGAAGGGAGCGCTGGAATTCGAAACAGCTGGAAAGATCGAGATTGAATACCAGGTCGAGTTCGCTCGGTGCCGCGTCGCCGGCATCGCCTAAACACGGGCACTGAAGCAAATTTCAGCTCTGCTCGCGGGATGGGCGTTTTCGCCAGATCATGGCTGCACCTGCGGCAAGGCCGAGGACCGTGAACGGCAGGCCGACATACCAGCGCTCGCGCTCGCGCGCGCGGGTGCGTAGATAGCCTACGACGAAGCGCTCGCCGCGGCCCATTTCCGTCAACGTCTGTTGCACCGAACCGATCCGACGCAACTGGTCGCCGGTAAGCTCGTCACCCTGCCAGCGTGATTTGCGTTCGAGGTCGTAGAGCCGGTCCACCTCTGCCTGGTGGCGACGTTCCACCATCGCGGCATCGAGATAATCGGCGCGCTCGCGTGCAGTCATGAACCGTTCCGGGCCGATGCCCGTTACCATTTCCATCCCCGCAAGGATCGGATGGTCGGCAGCGGGAGCCATGATTACCCATATTCCCGACAGTCCCAACGTCAGGAAAAGCAACACGCCGCTTGCATGCAGCCCGATACGCCAGTTGCGACGGCGCTGCTCGGCGGAGCCGGTCATGAACGCGCGCAAGCCGCCGGCAATCACCAGCATTGCCGCGAATGCCACCACTGTCATGGCGCCGGTCGGCGCATCGAGCATGAAGGACCCGAATATGCCGGTAGCGCTGGCAACGGCGCCAGCTATCCAACCGATCAGCAGCGCCGCCCCGATATGCGATGAAAACAGGGTTCCGATCAGAGCGGGTACAATGAGGAAGCAGAATACGAGCAACACGCCGGCGATCCCCACGGAGGAAGTCACGACCACGCCGAAGGACAGGTAGAAGACAAGATCCCAGAATACGGTGTTACGGCCGCCCGATTCTGCGCCCGTGTCGTCGGCAGCAGCCAGCAACGGGCGCCGTATCAGCCAGTGCACCAAGCCGATGGCAGCGTACAGCACAGCGATCTTTACGACCTCTTCAACGGTGACCGATAGAATGCCGCCCACCAGCATTTTCTTTACGTGCTCGGCCCCTTGCGGGGAGCGATCGACCACCAGAACGGTGGCGGCAGTCGCGGCCAC
>CAWHPT010000001.1:0-63091 GCA_963831225.1 uncultured Alphaproteobacteria bacterium | reverse complement strand
CATCCGCGAGGCGCAGGCCTGGCTCGAATCCAAATATGACGCGGGTCTCCCGCCATTCTACCCGGGCAGCCGATGGACGGTGCCGGCCCTGCCCGAGCTCCTCGCCGCCGTGCAGGTGGACTTCTCCGACCCCGACAATTACCCGGTCGACGCCCGCGGGGCTTCACCTATTCCTTCGCCTATATCGGCCTCAGGCGCTTGGGCGCCCGCCAGTTCTACCTGATCAGCATCAAGGACAAGGACGGCAACGCGTTCGACGGCGGCAAGACCTATCGCCTGACGGTGCCGGTGAACCCGCCGGTCGAGCAATACTGGTCAGCGACAGTCTACGACCGCGCGAACCACGCTCTGGTCCGCAACCTGCCGCGGGCGAGCCGCTCCTCGACAGATCCCCGAGATGCAGAAGAACGCCGACGGCTCGGTCGAACGTTACTTCGGCCTTGCGGCGCCGGCCGGCAAGGAGTTGAACTGGGTGCCGACGAAGCCCGGCGCCGGGATTTGAGGCTATGTTCCGCCGTCTACGCCCCAACCAAAGCGTTCTTCGACAAGACGTGGAAGCTGCCGGACATCGAGAAGGTCGCGGCGCAATAGACCGGAGAGTAAAGCCATGAAAAAAGCAACACTCGTATCGCTTGCTAATCGCGGTTGCAACCGCGGGCACGGTCCAGGCACAGACTAACCCGCAGATACCATACGGGCGCGTGCCTTCAAGCCCGCGAACCGGACCTCGTGAGTTCGGCCGGCGTGCCGGCGCAGCTCGCGAATGAGGCCTACGTGGAGGCGCTTGGCCAGTCGTCTATCACTGGGGCTATCCCGCCGTGGACGGTTCGGCCGCCCCAACATGTGGGAGATCATGAAGAAGGGCCCGGACCATGCTGGGGTCCCGCCCGGCGCGCCGATGAATACAAGGGCCGGCTCGCCGATTACATGCCACCGTCGCAGCGGATAGTCGTCACGCCGAACAACGACACGATCTATGGCGCGGGCTTTGCCGATCTCGGCCCGGAACCGGCGGTCGTCCAGACCCGAACAATGCACCGCAAGGCCACTACTGGACCATCCAGATCGCCGATGTCTTCACCACCGTGATTCATCAACTCGGCTCGGCGATGAACACACCGGGCGGCAAGTTCCTGCTGGTCGGACCCGCTGGAAGGACAGAAGCCCGAAGGCTTCATCGATGTTCTGCGCATGCCGACCAACTTCGCAGGCGCTTCGGGCGCAGCTTTGCGGCGCGCACGCCGGAGGCGAAGGCCAAGGCTCGTTGCCGTGCTGAATCAGATCGGGATGTATCCGTTGAGCAAGGACAAGACGGGACGGCAGACTTCGATGCGAGGCCATCGCGCGGAACAAGGTCTATCCCGCCTGGCATGACGGCCGAGATGCTGGCGGCCGATCCCGATGCCGTCGACCGCAGTGGGTCAATCCGAAACGTTCTGGACGATCTCGAAAAGATGCTGGATGCGAACCCGGAGGTCGGTCCGCGCGATGCCGCGATGGCGGAGCAGGCGCGCACGCTGATCGCCCTATGCAAGTCCGATCCCGATGGCAGGCGCTGCTCGATCGCACGGCGATCGCGGCCGACGCCTCGCTGCACGACAGCGGCCGCTACGACCCAGGTCGGCGTCGACGCCGGCAATGGCTGGCAGCGCAGGAGAACGGCGGCCTTGGGGACGGACTGGTTCGGCCGCGCGCAGGCCCCGTCATCTACATCTACGTCAACGACTATCAGGAGGCGATCTACTTCATTCGCGGCACCGATGCGAAGGGTGCGCTGCTGGAGGGCCGCACGCTACACGATGACGTTCCCGAAGGACGCGCTGCCGCCCTGGATCGCAAGCGCGGCGGATTCTGGTCGCTGACGATGTACGACAAGGACTACTTCATGCTGCCGGACTGCCGAACGGGCGCACGAATATCGGCACGGTCTGCCTCGATGCGGACGAGCTGAAGTTCGCGCGGACGGATCGCTGACGATCACGTGTCGGCGAGCGAGCCCGCCGACGCGGAGCGCAAAGGCCAACTGGCTGCCGGCGCCCGACGGGCAGTTCGCGTTGATCGTGCGGGCCTATGTGCCGACGCAACCGTGCTCGATGGCGCCTACAAGCTGCCGAACGTGGAGAGGAAATGACGCAAGCAGGAGGAGAACCAAGGCACTCGCATCGGTCGTCCAAATGTCTGCAACGCAGGGGGTTGCCAGCAGCGTGCCCGCGCCTGGCAGGAAGGCGCAGTGCTGAGCGCCTGGGAGGTCTCAAGGCGATCGACTGGCACGCAATCCGATCGTCAATCGGGGGTGATCTTCTCGATGCTGCTATAGCCCCGAGATGGGACCGTTCATGCAACGCTAAGCTGCTTTCTGGGTCAAACTGTGAAAAGCTCGCAAAAGGCAAACGTTTTCGGGTGCATCGCCAAGTCGGACATGCGTCCGCGCGGCTGAACAGCAGGATTGGCAGTGCACAATGATTTTCAAGATCATGGCCTTCATCGCCGCCGCTATTCCAATTTTCCTTTTCGTCCGCTCGATCTTTTTCCGGCGAACGACGCGGATCAACGACGGCCTCAAGGAATTCAAGAAGCAAGCCAACTTGGCTGTCACGATCTTTCTGTTCCTCATTGGGTGCGTTGTCGCCGTCGCCGCAGGCAAGTTGGCCTGGACCTGGTGGACGGCACTCTGAATGGAGGAATGAGCGCCCGCCTTAAGCTCGCATTCCGGCACAACGTGCTGTAGCTTTCTCCTCTGCCCCGCCGCAAATCGGGTGCGGGTCGGCCAGCATGAAATAACAACCAGGTTGCCAAGCCTGAATTTGCGAGAGGAACGCCATGAAACTTCCACGCCGTCGATTTCTGCGTCTGGCGGCGGCGGCCGTCGCTCTCCCGGCCGTCCCGCGTATCGCAAGGGCGCAAGCCTATCCGACGCGGCCGGTGCGGATGATCATCGGCTATCCGCCCGGCGGCTCGGCCGACATCACCGCGCGTCTGATGGGTCAATGGCTCTCGGAGCGGCTCGGCCAGCCGTTCGTCATCGAAAGCCGGCCGGGCGCGGGCACCAATCTCGCCACCGAAGCGGTCGTGCGCGCGGCCGCCTGACGGCTACACGCTCCTCCTCGTCGCGCCGGCGAACGCGATCAACGCGACGCTCTATGACAAGCTCAATTTCAATTTCATCCGCGACATCGCGCCGGTCGCGGGCATCATCCGCTTTCCCAACGTCATGGTGGTCAACCCATCGGTTCCGGTCAAGACGATTCCCGAATTCATCGCCTATGCCAAGGCCAATCCCGGCAAGCTCAACATGGCGTCGTCCGGCAATGGGTCCACGATCCACATGTCCGGCGAGCTGTTCAAGATGATGACCGGCGTCAACATGGTGCACGTGCCCTATCGCGGCGGGGCGCCCGCGCTGACCGACCTGATCGGCGGGCAGGTGCAGGTGATGTTCGACAACGTGCCTACCTCGGCCGAGCACATCAGGGCCGGCAAGCTGCGCGCGCTGGCGGTGACCAGCGCGACGCGCTCGGAGGTGCTGCCGGACCTTCCGACGGTGGCCGATTTCGTGCCCGGCTACGAGGCGAGCGCGTGGTACGGCATCGGCGCGCCGAAGAACACGCCCGCCGAGATCATCGACAAGCTCAACAAGGAGATCAACGCGATCCTCGCCGATCCCAAGTCGAAGGCGCGGTTCGCGGACCTCGGCGCATCGCTGCTGCCGGGCTCGCCCGCCGATTTCGGCAAGCTCGTCGCCGAAGAAACCGAGAAGTGGGGCAAGGTGGTCAAGTTCTCGGGCGCCAAGCCGGACTGATTCCGACAATACCAAGGTTGTCCGTACCCCAAGAGCCCGCGACAGTGACCTTCCAATTCGTTATTGGCGAGCTTGACTTAGGGCGTGGACTCATTAACGCGCAGCCATAACCGGATTGACGCAAGTTGAATGAAGGCGAGGTAGTTGGCCGCGAGCTTGTCGTAGCGTGTTGCCACTCGCCGACACTGCTTGATCTTGTTGAAGAACCGTTCGACCAGATTTCGAGCGCGGTACAGATAGGGGCTGAAGCTGAGCGCGTCTTTCCGATTGCTCTTTGGAGGGATATTCGCCCAGGCTCCATGCTGGCGGACAAGAGTTCTGATCCAGTCGGCATCATAGCCGCGGTCAGCCAGCAGCATTGATCCCGACTTCAGGCGGGACAAGAGCTTCTCGGCGAGCCGATTGTCGTGCGCTTCGCCCGTCGTGAGCGCGAGCCGGACAGGCAGGCCGCTGCTATCGACCACCGCATGTATCTTGCTGGTTAGACCCCCTCGCGACCGGCCCATGGACTGTCTCCTGTTGCGAGCGATGCAAGCGGCGTGTTGATGAACGCGCACAATAGACGTGTCGATCATTTGGACGGCTGCATCATGGGCAGCAGACAGTGCGTTCATGATACGGCGCCACACGCCAGCCCTACGCATTGTCATGTTCATAGCGCATGAATTCGAGGCTCCAGTTTGGGAGCTTGAAATCACGCGCCGGGCGACGCCATCAACCCACAAAGGCCCATCGTGGCAGATGCCAATACCCTGATTTCACTTCCGCTTTCAGGGACATAGCCGACATGGCGGGAGTTGTTGCTGGCCTCGTCCCCGTCGCGAATGACCCCGAGCGGTCATTGGGACTTTCACCCGACTTGCGAAGTTCCAAAGGATTTTCGTCGCGTGGATAGTCACAGACCGTGCAATGAAGGCGTGGTATAATCCCCCATTGCGTCAGCATGACCCCTGCTGGAGGTCACATGACGGTCCAAAAAATTGCACGGCGACAGTTCATCTTCGCCGTGGGCGGGACGGCAGTAGCATGGCCGCTCTCGTTGCGCGCACAGCAACGCAACCCGGTGCAGCGCATCGGCGTGTTGTTGTTTGGAACCCCTGACACCGACCCTAACCTCGGCGCATTTCTCCGAGGTCTGCGGGACTTGGGATACATTGAATCACAGAACATCGTAATCGAGTATCGATACGCGGAGGGCAAACCGGACCGGCTGCGCAGCCTTGCGGGAGAGCTGGTTGCGATCAAACCTGATCTGATATTCGCACTTGGTGGCGACGTAGCACCATCGGCAAGGGTTGCGACCAGTACGATCCCCATCGTCGTGGCGGTGAGTAACGATCCTGTTCAAGCCGGCCTTGTGGCGAGCCTCGCCCGTCCCGGAGGCAACATCACGGGTGTGACCTTCGTTTCCTCCGATATCGCCGCCAAGCGCTTGCAGTTCCTGCGCGAGATTGCTCCGAACCTCGCCCGCGTGGCGGTCATTTGGAATCCCGATCACGTCGACCCGGAGTATCGGGAAACGCAAACTGCCGCCAAGACATTGGGGATACAAATTCAATCGTTAGAAGTCAGAAGCGTAGAAGATTTTGACGCGGCGTTTCAGACCGCAACGAACGCAGGGGTTCAGGCTCTCATCCCGATTACGTCACGGCTGATGTTGACGAATCGTCCGCGCATTATGGAGTTTTCAAGCCAACACCAACTGTTGCTTGCATCCGGCTTTGGGCCGTGGGCAAGGGAAGGCGCCCTCCTCAGTTATGGGCCCGACACCGACGCAAGCATGCAGCGCGCGGCAGCTTATGTCGATAAGATCTTGCGCGGCGCAAAACCGAACGAACTTCCTATAGAGCAGCCGACGAAATTCCAGCTTGTGATCAACGGAAAGACCGCCAAATCGCTGGGCCTCAACATCCCGCCGACACTGATCGCCATCGCGGATCGAGTGATCGAGTAAGGCACTGCACCCCCCGCAGTTCGTTTGCTGCAGTGCATGAGTCAGGTTTTGGCAGATTTTGTTGCAAACGACTTTATTAATCCGAGCGCGCAATATTGATTTAAGATCAGGTGCCAATTTGCAATGTTGATTTAGAAAGTCATTTGTCCCGATTTGATTGTTTCAAATTTCCATTTCACAGCTTCTCTGCGGAGACTTTTGCAACAAAATCGGCACTTCGCGTCATTTCGCGGCGACGCAGGAATTCAGTCGCTTTCGTAACGAAGCGGACATTCAGCGAGCCGTGCTTACCGAACCGGATTTATGATGTACGCGCCCTCAGGTAATCCATCGCTTTTAGCGCGCCATGCTGTCGATTCGAATATCGCCGGGAACGCAATGAACCGGGGTGCATTGAAGGCGAACGCAAGCGCAGTCGCGCGAACGCGCGTGGGGAAAAGCTCGGGGAGCCATACCGGCATCCAGGTGTACTAACCATTGCTGAAGATCGCATAGGTCCTCGTCTCAGATATGCGACGCTCCCGGTGTTGCGGCTTTCGCGTTTCGTTTGCGCGCGGCGAGCTTCACGGCTTGGATGAAACGGATGATGCGGGAGGATGCAGGCGCGTCCACGTCAGTCCTCCAGAGGCTGGTTGTTTGCCGCGCAAGGCCCGGTAGATCACCTCTGGAGTCATGGGCAGCGATGTGAGCCGCACGCCGATCGCATCGTCGATGGCATTGGCGATCGCCGGAGGCACTCCTCGTAACGATGTAGGCTCCGCAAATTCGAACGGCTTCATGCAGGAACCTCCGGCTGGAAGGCTGCGCGCAATCGCTGCGCGAACTGGCGTTCCATCTCCTTGGCTTTCGACTTCAGCACCGGCTGCCCGATGGAGCCCAATCGCCCCGCCAAATTGGCGTCGACGGCGTACGTGATCTTCGTCTGATCACCCTCTTGAGTGAGCCAGGTCTTAGTGACCGCCGTGAGCCTCCCAACGATGCCGAGGGGCGTTCCCTGAACCCGGCCTTCGATCATTTCGGGCGGCTGCATCGATGCGATTTGCACGGTCACTTTGAACCGGAACTTCATATAAGCGACCTTTGTTTCGAACAGCGCTTCGTAATTGGTCGGATCGATCTCCGTCAGATCCTGAACACCCTCGACGCAGGACGCGAAGAATCGTGCGTCCGACAAACGCTCGAAAACCTGCTCTCGGGGCGCGCGCACCGTGAGTTCCCCTTCAACTTTCATGCGAATTCCACTTCAGCAGCTGCGGATCAGCTGCAACTTGCCGGGGCATGTTTCTGGATAGCAATGCATGGCTCGCAAGAAGATCTCATTCAACGCTGCCCGACACGCAGCCATCATGCGCTCGCCGCGCAGACGCGAAGCAGGTCAGTGCGCACGAACAACGCGGTATCGAACCACAAGCAACGCTGCGGCTGATTCGTGCGCCGCGGCAAAAAGCCGGCGGCCACCCCTCAGCGACTGCGACCGAGCGGAAGCCACGCCGATTTGTTAAACCACTTCCGCCCTGCGCAGTTCCGTTCACGCTCGGGTCGGAAGCTCAGTAAGTGCTGCCGCTCGGCGCCGGCGCGCTACGGTTGATAGACCCACATATCCGCCACGGTATTGCAGCCGGGCACGGGCATCGGCGACGGCATCCGCACCGCACCGAACGGGATCGGCGCACCTGCCAGCTTCTCTTGCCACGCGCGCAGCGCAGGATGAACGACATCGAGATCGCCGACGAAATGATTGACGCGAAGCAAATTCGACGAGCGAGGCGCCCGCCGTGCGGCAGATCTCATCGGCAGCTGCCAATATTGCCGCCATCTCGTGATGCGCTGGCGCGCCGAAATGTTTCAGGCCGGCCGTATTGCGTACCTGCGGCAGCGCTCCGTGCGCATCGGCGGCATAGAGCGCAGACAGGCACAGCAGATCTCCTGCCCGGACTGCCGCCGGGCCGAGCCGCATGTGCTCCGATGCCTTGTGCTCCACAATCTGCTTCTTGGCGGCGGCATTGTCGCGCACGCCGAAAATGTTGATCTCGATGATCAACTCGAGGAGGGCGAGGCCTTTGGTCGCGACCACCGTAAGCGCACAAGGATTGTCGCCGAAGTAGCCGTTCCAGACGTCGATGAATTCCGGCAGGTCACCGATGTTGGTGAGATAGACCTGCGCCTTGATCGCGTTCTGCAACGAACTGCCGCCGGCCTCGAGTGCCGGCGCGAGCCGCGATCGAATCAGAAACTCGGTCTGCAGCCTGATGTCTGTGCCGTTCCATACCGCGTTGGGCGCGCGATAGGCGGGCTTGGCGATGCCGGTCATTTCCTCGTTGTTCGGCATCTGTCCGGCGACGAATACGTAGTCGCCGGAAACCAGCGAAGCGATGAAGCCGGAGTGCCGGGGAACGGGAACGCCCTCGGGCTGCGCGGGCTTCGGCTCCCGGCCTCCGCCCGGCAGAACCGCCACCATGGAGACGTCCATGTTGGCGCCATGGACGAGCAACTCGTCCATCAGCACGGATGTGCTGGGAGGAACGAACTCCTCGAGCACCGATTTGCGCGCGCGTTGGTAGGCGTTCACGACTTGCGCATCGGGGTAGTATTGATCGACGCGCACGATGTGACGCAGGTCGCCGCCCTCGCCGGCAATCAGCTTGGCGAAGCGCCCGATGATGAAGTCGCCCTCGCGGCGATAGCGCGGTGGCATCCCGAGCGGACGGCCGGGCTCGCCCGCGACCGGTGCTGCGAGACCGTGCTCGAAATCGGTGGCCATGTGCCCGGTGAAGAACAGCCACGAGCCTCCCCGCACGCCCTGGGCGTATTCGATATCGGTCCCGCCTATGCATCTTGGAGCGATGTATTTCACGTCCGCCATTCCCAACTCCTGCTGCACTGTGCCGATGATCGCCGATCCTGCAGCTTTGCAAGCCACTCGCTGGCAGTCCAGCCGTTCGTCGCCCGCTTCGCCGCTCCGCGGGGCGCGCCCATGATTTAGTCGAACATGGGCCAGGGGTGCGGACTTATACGCGCGGAACCGAATCGGTTGGGACTGCCGCGGAATAGGCATACGACCGGCCTTCGTCGTCAGTGCACGAGGCAAGCGGCCAAGCGCGGGCCTTTCATCTCTGCGTTTTGGCCGTGGCTGCCAAGCTGGTACGATCCGAGCGAACCCGAATCATGAGGCCCGCCAAGTGATCGACAATCGAGATCAGGTTGAACGGCTCCTTCACAAGCTGTCGGAGGCACTGCCGCTATCGGCGCTCGCGACCCCGGCTCTGATAACCAATTTGCGCGGACGATCGTCCGCGGCGAGGATCACGCTGGATTGCAAGGTCATCGAGGTCATGTATGCGGGCGACGAGGGCGGCATCATGTGCCACCTGACTTTTGACGAGGAAGAGAAGGCGGAGGTGTTCCTCGTGTCGATCACCCACCTTGCCTTTGATCGTAGGCTCCCAGTAGCGCGCGAGATAGCGGCTTACCAGAAGCATCGCATCAAGCGCATCCGCCGCGCCGTCGCGATCGACGCGCCTGCCGCCTATCACTAAAACGGAAGCTGCCCAACTCGCTCCGCCGATGACCACCGTGTCGTCCCTTTCGCATGACGCCCATTACGCCGAATTTTGCGAAGTGTTCCCGAAATAAGAAGCGAGAACCAAGTGCAAGATGCTCGGTCACCGTGCCATCAAACGCCTCGGCGGAACTCGCCGGCACTGGCTGCAAGCGCAGTCTCAAACTCGCGAACAAGAGGGGTTGCGCTTGATCCGCTCACGTCCAGCCACTCACGGGCGCGCGTACAGCCAACGTAAAGTGAGGCGCGGCCTTTCACGTCGTCGGGGAAGTCATCAAGCGAGGCCAGCAGGACGTATGGCGCGTCGTAACCCTTCGCCGATGCAATTGTCGAGACCGTCACCCGGTTCGGCTGAAGCGCGAGGCTGTCTATTTCGTTGAAGGCGCATCGAACTAGATTAGAACCGATGCGAGTGGCGATCGCGTTTGCAAGTTGGCGAGCGCGGGCTTTCCTGAATGTCAAAACGAGGATGTCTTGCGGCAGCAGTCCATCAAGACGCATGAGGGATTTGCAACGGCTTGCCAAGAGAGCTTGTTCCGCCTCTTTGTCATCGCATAAGCTCAGCGTTACCGGATCACTTTCGCGTGCGGAGAAATGAACTCGGATGTGACAATCTTCCATTGAAATCAGGTTTTTGTCGCTGAGTGTCGCGATGTCGGCAAAACCTCGAGTCTTTACAGACTCGGGATTGGCTGCATGGGTACCAAGCAAGACGTTCAACGCGGGTTCAATGACCTGCCTGGGATTGCGAAATGATTCATCCATGACGACCGACCTGCCGCCTCGGACATCGAGCCCGAGATTGGCCCAGGTCGGACGCAGCCGTCCGTAGAGGTTCTGGGCATCGTCATAGAACACGAACGCGCGAGGCAGTCCCCTCGGCGTCCGGGCACAGAACTGGAGGAGCAGCCGATAGTCGTGCTCGTGAAAGTCCTGTCCCTCGTCGACGAAGATGCCGTAGTATACACCATCCGACAGGCGCTTCGCATTGAAACCAGTGAGAGCTTCCAGCTCCGACAAATAACGTGCGGCTCGCTGCTCGGAATCGGGCACCTCCTTTATCGGCCAATATCTAAAAAAGCCCTGGCGCGACAAGTCAAAGAGGAGCTTGTTGAAGTGCGTCACGACAACGGCCTTTTCCGGAACTTCCTCCCCGGTCCGCTGCCTGTATGCAATTTCGATCCGTTGACGAATGAACGGAACGAGGGTCCGGTTGAAGCAGACGGCCAAAATGGGCGGTATCGTTGCATTCGCGTCGAAGAGGTCTCGGGTCTTCGTCTGAAGCCGCTCGATCATTCGAGCAACCTGGGCGGCCAGCACAACCGTTTTACCGCAGCCGGCCACGCCACGCACGAGACGAGGGCCATCATTCCAGCCTTGTAGCGTGAGCCGCTGTTGCTGTTCGGTCAGGACGCGATACTCGGCCAATGCCTCATCCAGTCGCTCGCCTCTAGACCCATGCAGGCGGCCGTGGACCTGGTCTCGGCGCCGGTCGAAGGACTTCGGAGTTGCCAAAGGCCGCTATCACGCTCTGCAGCTGCTGAGTGGGACACTCACGGAGCCCGCAACTTGCCAACCTGCTGATGCCTGCCCCGCGCAGCCTGCTCCCCAGCTCCGAAGAATTGAGATCTTCGGCGAACAACACGTCAGATCGACAGCTGACGGCCTCACCAAATTTATGCTCCCATTCGCTCCGTCTTATGCGCGGAAAGACGACCCAACTCTGAAAGGGGACGTTCAGTTCACCGTTGAAGTGGCGAGACGCCGAATCCTTGATGTCGAACATCGCCTGCCTCGCCTGTCTCGACGGATCTCTGCGAGAGGTTCGGGTTCCATACGAAATCTCAATCGCTCCCCCGGCCACAACAGATCGCACTTGGTCGATATCCACGCCCTTGACCTCGATTACATGGAGGCCGAAGTTGGGATCAAGAATGGCGATGTCCGGCGAACCCGAACGACCGCCTACGATGGACGGTTCGCAAAGAAGGATTGCTCCGATCCGATTGAAGGTTTGGGCCAAGGTCAGTAGAACTTCCTGATGCGTCGTCGTGCGAGCCTCGTCGACATCGATCACTCGGCATGCAAGACGATCAAGTTCAGACATCAGGTTCACAAAGGCGCTCCAGTGAGAGGCTTCGAACCCCAAATAATCCAACATTTCATGGATAAGAACCGATCTCCGCTATGATTGTGTAAAATAAGTTGACGCGCGCACCGCAATCCTCACGTTCGGGAGAAGGCCGCCCTATTCTCCGGACCGCACGGCTGGACCGCCGGCTTCTCGACCATGCGGAAGCGCCATACCTGATAGGCGGTGGCCGCAAGCACGCCGGCGCCACCGATGAGCGACGTGGTGATGGCGGGGTCGATCAGAAACGGCGCCGAGGCGAAGAGAAGGGCGCGTATGGGCCAGGCCAACGGCCCGAAGAGATAACCGCCGGTCGCCGCAGAAAGCGCGACGATGCCCAACGCCGCAGCGCCGAAGACGATCGCACCGTGCAGCAGCTCGCCCTGCAACAGGATTGCCTGATCGAAGACGAAAGCATAGGGAATCAGGAACCCCGGTATGGCGAGGACGAAGGCCATCAGGCCCGTGTTCCAGAGATTGCCGTTGCTCAGCCCCGCCGCCGCGTAGGCCGCGAGCGCCACGGGCGGAGTCACCATCGACAGAATCGCAAAATAGAAAATGAACAAATGCGCGGCGAGCGCCGGCACGCCGAGCTCCTGCAAGGCCGGAGCGACGAGAACCGCGGAAACCAGATACGCCGCCGCAGTCGGCATGCCCATGCCGAAAATGATGGTCAGGATCATCGCCCCGGCGAGCGACAGCATGAGGGACCCGCCGGCGACATCCAGCAGCCAGCGTTGCAGCTTGAGCGCCATTCCCGTCTGCACCAGGGTGCCGACGATGATGCCTGCCACGGCCGAGGGAACCGCCACCTCGACGGTCGCGCGCACGCCGCGGATCATCGCCTCGTAAATCGCCACCGGCCCCATCCGGGTCGAGGCCCGGAACCAGCTGATCGCGATGATGAAGATCAACGTGACTGCGCCGGTCAGCATCAGCGAGTATTGCGACATCAGCAGATAGATCATCAGCAGGAGCGCCAGCAGCATGTGCCCGCGCTCACGCAAGCCCGCGAGCGACTCCCGGAACGGCAACATGGCGCTCGGCCCCAATCCCAGCCGCCGCGCGTAGCTGTCCACCACGACGTAGAGCGACAGATAATAGAGGATGGCCGGCAACGACCGCGGCCAACGCGACATCGGCATAGGGGATGCCCACGATATCGGCGAGAATGAAAGCGGCTGCGCCCATCACCGGGGGTGCGAGCTGGCCGCCGGTCGATGCCGTCGCTTCGATGGCGCCCGCCATGGTCTTGCTGAAGCCGGTGCGCTTCATGAGCGGAATGGTGACGATCCCGTCGACGAGCACGTTGGCGACGGCGCTGCCGGAAACGGTACCGAACAGGCCCGAGGAGATGACCGACGCCTTGCCGGCGCCGCCCCAGGCGCGCCCCGTGATCGAATAGGCGAGATCGACGAACAGCTGCCCGGCGCCGGACCGCTCGAGAAACGCCCCCACCATGATGAAGTAGAAGACCATGTGGGCGGAAGCCGAGATCGGCGTTCCGAAGATCGCCTGGGTCGAAAGCACTTGCAGATCGATGAACCGTTCCAGGCTCATGCCGCGATGCTGGAGCGCGCCCGGAAGGTAGGGACCCAGGAAAATATAAAGGATGAAGGCAACCGCGAGCAGCGCCAGCACCGAGCTGGTGGCGCGGCGGCAGGACTCGAGCAGCAGCACGAGCAGCAGCAGGCCGAACACGATGTCGGCGGTGTAGACTTCGTCCACCCCCTCGATGCGAGCTGCCACGCGCGCGCCCTGGCTCGCAAAATAGACTGCGCAGACGATGGTGAGCAGCGCCAGAACGACATCGATGAGCGGAACCGGCCCAACCGGCTCGCGGCGCGCCCATAGTCCGAAAGTCAGGAAGCTGATGGCGACCGTGGCCCCGACATGGGTGGCGAGGAAGGTCAGCTCGTACACCGACCTCCCCTGCATGAGCGGAAGAAACTCGACGAAGGTGAGGACGATCGCGATGACGCCGATCAAGGCATGCGTGAGCCTCGTCGGGACCGCCATGGCGCCGGCCTCCTCCTGCGCGCGTCGTCAGGCCCGCGCCGGCTACTTCATCAATCCCGCTTCCTTGTAGTACTTCACCGCGCCTGGATGCATGGGGCAGTTGCCGTTGAGCGCCGGATCGGCGGCCTCCTTGCGGTCGAAGTCGGCAAGGGCGGCGTGGATCTTCGGCAGCTTGTCCTGGTTCTCGATGATCGTCTTGGTGATGGTGTAGACGACGTCATCGGGCACCGAAGCAGCGACCACGATATTGGTAGCCGTCTTGACGGTCTGCACCGGGTTGGTCTGGCCCTTGAAGGTATTGGCCGGGATGGTTGCCGGGCTCCAGCCGTACTTTTCGATCATGCCCTTGATCGCCCTATCGGGCAGCGGCACCACCGTCGCTTCGTTGATGGTCACGATCTGCGTCGCCGCCGGGTGTCCTTTGGTCACCACCTGGGCCCAGCCGTCGGCCTGACGGTCCTTGATCGCTTCCGCCGCGCCCGTGCGCTCCTGCGCCTCGACCGTGCCGCCCTTCTTCTCGATCTCCTCCTTGCTCGAGCCGAGCGTCGCCATCACTTGCCGCACGGCCAATTCGCCGGTGCCGCCCGGTCTGGTGGTGAGCAGATGAAACTTGCCCTTGGCGGCGATGATGTCATCCCATGTGGTCACGCCGGTATCCTTGCGCACGAAGGTGCCGAAATAATAGATATCCAAGCCGCCCATCAGGCCGCGCACCTTGTCCTGCTTCTCCTTGAAGGTGCCGAAGCCGCCGCACGCCTCTGCGGAGGAGACCGAGAAGCTGAAACCCAGTTCCATCTCACCGGACTGAATGAGCTTGAGATTGCCGACGCCGCCGGCCTTGGGCAGGACGGAGATGGCCGAGCCCGTGGGAAGCTTCGGCTGGATCATGTCCGACATGCCGGCGCCGTAATTGTACCAGGCCGAGCCGAGGCCAACGGTCCCGAAGCGGAGATCCGCCGCCTTCTGCTGCGCGAGAGCCGGCAACGCTCCAAGACACACGCCGGCGACCGTCAATGTGAGTGTGCGTAGCTGTTTCATCGTGTTCTCCCTGGTTTAAGCTATATTGCGGCAGATAGATCAACTCCGGCCGCGGCCAGGATCGAGCGCGCCCGCGCCCGTTGCTCGTCCGATATGACCAGCCGTTCGGCGAAGTCTCGGCCCGAAGGCTTGGTGGCATCAATTCCCATTTTCGTCACCGTGAAATTCTGCGGGTCGGATGTGGGATCGAGGATCGCTGCCTTCGCTCCGGGAATGAAGAAGATATCTTTCTCCGCCCGCACCCGCGTTGCAACGGCCCACATCACGTCGTGCAAATCGAAGACGTCGACGTCGTCATCGACGACAATGACGTATTTCGTATAAAGCTCGGTGCCGAGCGTAGCCATGACGGCCATTTGCGGCTCGCCGTCAGCAGTCTTCTTCATCGACACGAAGGCCATGAACGCGCCGCAGGTCGTGTGCGGGACATGCACCGCCCGTACGTTCGGCAAATTGCGCCGAAGCGCGTTCAAAATCTCGCCTTCGCGCGTGATGCAGGAGACCAGGATGTGGTCCCGTGACATCCCGGACGTGACCGCATGGTACATCGCATCGCTGCGCATGCGGATCCGATGCGCGACGAAGACGTTCTCCGTGCTGCGGTAGGACGCATACCCCGTGAACTCGCCGAACGGCCCTTCCGGCTCGTGGACGCCGGCCAGGATTTCCCCTTCGATGATCATTTCCGCGCCGGCCGGGACTTCGAGGTCGTCGACGCCACATGGGGCGAGCCGATAGGGCTTGCCGAACAGCCCGCCGATTATCTCGAACTTCCTCACCTGCGGCGGGTACGCATAGACCATCGACCCCATGTAATGCAGAGGATGCGTCCCGATGGTGATCACGGCGGGAAGCGATCTTCCTTGCTCCTCCGCCCGCCGGTGGAATTCGAACATGCGCCGGCGCGAATGCAGCGACACGCCGAGCCGATTCTTTCCTTTCAGCATCAGCCGGTGAAAGCCGGTGGTATCGACGCCGGTCACCGGATCGCGCGCAGAAATCTGCCCGGCCGTTATATAGGGCGCGCCGTCGACTGAAAATTGCAGCGGGATCGGCAGCTTGTCGAGATCGACGTCGTCACCCTCGATCACGACCTCGTTCCATGCCGCCTCCGGCACGCTCTCGCAGGGGACGTATTTCTGGCACCGTTCGCGAAACGCGGTCGGCAGATCGCGTGGCTCGACGCCCAGGCAGGCCGCCAGCAGTTTCCGATTGCCGGCCACATTGGTGACCACCGGCATGCTGTAACCATCGACTTTCTCCAGCACCACCACCGGACTCTTTCCGGATTTCTCGAGCTCGAACACCAGCGCCGTCATGTCGAAGCGGCGATCAACCGGCTCGCGGATGCGAATGATCTCGTCAGGATAAGTGGACTCCACCATGTGCAGAAATCCGCGCAAGCTCTGATCGTCGATATTGTCGGTGCGAGTCGGCATTCATGTCCCCACAGAGGCGATGTCCGGATATCGTATGGTCAAGAGGCGAGCGAGGGCAACAGCTCGAGAGCCGACCGGCAGAGGCAATCGGCCACATCAGCCGGTATTCGCCCCTGACATGGATCGGAGGGGCTCCCGGGCATGGCATTGCAAATCGGAGCTTTCCAGGACGAGCCGCTTCTCCTTTCGCGGAAAAAATGCACTACCTTCTGGCCATCGCGGCCGCCCGGAGCAGGAGGACCAGTGAGCCATGCCGAAGAGATTGCAAGCCTGCCTGAGCGCGATGCTGCTCGCCACCCTCCCGGCTGTTCCGGCCGCTGCCGCGGACTATTTCGCCGGCAAGAGCATCGACCTGCTGATCGGGGCGCCGCCCGGCGGCGGCTACGACATCTATGCACGCGCGCTCTCCCGGCATATCGGCCGCCACATCCCCGGCCAGCCGACGATCGTGTCGAAGAACATGCCGGGTGCCGGCAGCGCGCGGGCGGCAGGCTTCATCAGCTCGATTGCTCCCAAGGACGGCACCGCGATTGCCGCGATCATGCCCGGGGCGGTGATGGGACCGCTGCTCGACGAAAAGGCCGAGGGTCTGTTCGATCCGACCAAGGTGCTCTATCTCGGCACCGCCAATACCGGCACTCGGATCTGCGTGTCGCGCAAGGACTCCAGGATCAAGACCTTCGACGACACGCTCACGCAGAAGGCGGCGTTCGGCGGCGTCTCGACCAACGATTCGACACGCGAATACGGGTTGATGCACAAGAAGACCTCCGGTGCGCAGTACGACGTGGTGTCCGGCTATAGCGGCACCGCCGAGATTGCGCTGGCGATGGAGCGCGGCGAGATCGACGGCGTCTGCGGCTGGGATTGGTCGAGCTTCAAGTCGCAACGGCCGGGCTGGCTGCGGGACAACAAGGTCAACCTGCTGCTGCAGGTCGGGCTCGAGCCCAATCCCGAGCTCACGCGGCTGGGGGTTCCGTCGGTGTTCAATTACGTCAAGAGCGAGGAGGCCCGCAAAGTGGTGGAGCTGGTGATCAGCCAGCAGGTGTTCCAACGCTCCTATATCGCACCTCCCGGCATCGCGGAGGAGCCGCTTCGCGCCTTGCGCTCGGCCTTCGATGCCACGATGAACGACAAGCAATTCATCGAGGATGCCGAGAAGCTGCGCATCGATATCTCCCCGTTGCCCGGCACCAAGGTGCAGGAGCTGGTGCAGACGCTGTATGCGACGCCCAAGGACGTGGTCGCCCGCGCACGGCAGGCCATCACGCCGTAGCATTGCCGCAACACCCGGGCGGTGAACGGTTTCGAAGATCGACCGACCCGCGCGCTATAGGGCGTCAAGGAATCCAAGGGCCTCGACGCGTTCAAGATCTCCCGTCATCAGGCGATCACCGATGTCGCGCCTGTAGCGGACATTGGGGATGACCACGCGATCCGCGAGGCGGTTGGCCCGCTTCTCGCGCTTCCTTAACCGTCTCGCCGGTTCCCGTGACCACCATGGTCCACCCATACGCGCCGCTGGTGACAAGCTGGCCGCTGCGCATACCCACCTCGCCATAATGGAGATGACGCCGGTCGTCCTCCGTAAGACCCTCATCGAACAGCACGGGCAAGCCCACAGGCTCGTCAACGGCTGGGCGCGCATAGGGAAACGGCGGCGTTGTCATGACGATTCCAACTGAAAATCCCGGCCTCGTCATAAAAATCCTGCTCGAACGCGTCACCATCGAGTGGAAGAGAGCGCCCCAGGGAGTTTGCTGCAACGGGTCGAGGATCGCGTAGCCCGGATAACCGAAGCGGCAGGTGAACTCGAGCGGCCAGATGCCTTGCTCATTGACGATGGTGTTCAGGTTGATGTAGCCGCAATATCCTCCCTCTCGCAGCAAGGGCTCCATATGTCCCAGCGTGAGATCGATGAAAGCGCATGGTTCGCTCATAGGTGACGACGGTTCCCATCTCGCCGGTGAGCTCGCCGAGATCGCCGGGGAAGAAGCGTTTGTGCTCCCAGTCGAGGCAAGACGGCTTCAGGAATTCTCGCCGTCGAAATAAGCGCCGACCCCCATTTCGATGCCTTCCACATGCTGCATCAGGATGAAACTTTCCGTTGATGATGGAAGACCGGCGAGGAACGCCAGCACATCCCGGCCGTCGGTCAGACGGCCAACGAAGCTTTCCCTCGGACTGTTGAATTTCAGGACGTAGCGTCCCGGATGACTCTGCATGAACGCAATCGCCCGCCGCCGGTCGGTAAATTCATGCACTGGGCAGATAGAAAGCCCGAGCTCCCCCAGCACGCCTTGAGCAAAGGCACGATCGTTTTCCAGGCGATCTCCATAGGCGCTGCCGCCGATGACATGAAAGCCGTCCCGGCGCAACTCGTCCTGAAGCTGCCCGCGATGCTCGGCGGCGTTTTCAAACAGGATAATGCCTTCGTCTCCAGATTCGCGAAGCCAGTCCAGCTCTACTCGCCAGTCGGAGACGTGCACGACCAGACCTGCAAGGATGTCCTGACATAGCGGCTTCGCAATGTGGACTTTGACCTCGTGGCCTTCAGCGAGAAGCCGCAGATAGAGCGCGCTCAGATCGCAGTAATCTCCGATCCCCAGGAACCGCATGTTCTGTTGGCCAAGGAGTTCAGCGGCCTACGCGGCCCTGCTGCGGGGCAGCACCAAGTCAAACTCGCGCCGGTAGCGTTCGAAGGTTCTTGCGCCATGCCAGAGCCGCATGATGGCGCCTTCCGCGATCGCCCGGGCGCGCCGGGGGTTTTCGGCGACCAGCGGCCGCAGCACCTCCCGATTCCATGCCTCCGAATGCTTCACGTCCAGTACGGCGTGCACGGCGAAATAATGCCGCTTTCTTGTCGGTACACCGAGGCGGCGCATTCCCTCGTTCACATATCCGGCTCGCATCGGCGCCGTCATCTCGATGACGCCGAGGGCACCCACCGAATGAAACGCGTAGCGGTGATGCTTTGCCAAAGCGATCATTGTGTTGCCAAGCGCGAGTGATTCCGGAACGACGTTGGCCGGCGTCGGCGACAGTTCAAAGTAACTGGCGAGACGTTCCAGCATTGGCCCGTGCATGCCCTTGCCAGCCCCGCGTCCCATCTCGTCCCAGAAATTGCGCGCCATCTCGAGCTTGGCCTGCACGGGCATCTTCACCTGGGTCATGGCGAGAAGGTCTTCGAATCCGGCCTCGCCTGCGACCTCCTGTAAGAGAAACCACTTCATCTGTTCGACGCTCGCCGTTGTGGCAAGCCAGGGAAAGAGCGGATCGCCCTGTCCGGGCCCCGTCTCCTTGAGCTGCTCGAACCACGCAATGAAACCGTCGACATCGTCCGCAATATCGGTCGTGAGCGGCGCAATCGCGCGTCTTAATGATTCGACGAATGCGATCTCCGCGATCGCCACGGCGGATTCGCGCGCGAGTTCGTCCTCGGGCGCTTCGTCCGGAAGACTTGGCTTGAAGCGCAGTGCATTGTATTTTGCAAGCTTCGATTGAAACGCAGCGAAGCGGGAGCCTTCCAACTCGCCGGCCCAGCGAGTCCATTCAACGCGCGCCGCACTCATAGCGCAGTCTCCTCAAGGGACATCGATTGTAACTCCCACCACGGCCATGCGATCGACGCGGTCGTAAGGCGGATGTTCAAGCTCCTCGCCGAACACGTCGGGATCGATTTCTTCGTAATCAAACCGCACATCGCGCGCGGCCAATCGCGAGCACAGGATTTCGTGAAAGATGTCGGTGCCTGCCACAACCGCCGAACCTGTATAGAGGACAAGACGCCCTCCCGATGCGAGCCGGTCTATCCCTTGTTCGATGATGTTCAGGGACAACTCGGACCCCAGGTCTCCGCCTCCGTGCCGGTAAGCGCGGACGAGCGGATCCACGAGGTAAGGCGGATTGGAGATGATCAGATCGAAGAGCCCATCGACTGTGGCGAAGAGATCGCTTTCGACAATTCGCACACCGCCGACGCCATTGAGTGCGGCGTTGATCCTGCAACAACGCAGCGCGCGGCGATTGATGTCAGTCAGCACAAGCGTCGGTGAAGCATCCGCCAACAAAGCCGTGGCGTGCAGGCCGCCGGCGCCGCTGCCGGCACCCACATCGAGGATGCGCAACGGGTTGCGGGGTTTCAGCGTCTCGAGCGAGTGGCGCACTATCCGGGCAAAGCGGTAGGTATCCGGCCCAAAGAACACCGCATCCGTCTGTTCGGTGGGAAATGCCGAATGGACGAAGAGTTGATCGTCCAGCGTTGAAAAACGTACGCCGCTCCGAAGTAGCGATCCCGCGGGTTCGAGCTCGCCCGCTTGTACCAGGTATCCGAGCATGCCTTCCGGAGCATCGCTTCTCCGGAAGGGGCGGCTCCAGCCGAAAATGTCCTCCCGGGACGAGAGGCTCTTCACGTCGCGGGCGTTGACCCGGCGATGGCTAGCCGGCGTTATCGTCGTAAAGCGATAGCCATTCTCCTTCAGCGCCTGTCCCAGCTGCAGGAGGGCCCGGTCGGCCGAGCTCATATCGGTATGAGCACCGCCAAAAGGCCCTGGCGGTACCGGCGGAGGCGGCGTCAAGGCTGAAGGCTTGCCAAGGACCTCGAGCATATCCAGCATAAAGCGAAGCGACCTTCGGGCGTCGGCCAGAGTAAGCAGAACAGTAAGCGAATTTGCGCGCGAAAGTTCCCGTCTTCCGAACAACCCGGGACGGGCCCGTTCGCTCAGCCAAACGGGGGCGTGACATGGGCGAAGTCGTGCCGATTCGGAAAGGCGCGGAGAGCGGCGCGTCGATCCAGCGCCCGCGAGCGGTCAGCTGGAAAGAGGTCGAGGAGGTCAGCGTGGTGGTGAGCCCGGTGAACTCCCATCCCTCGATTAGTTGAAGCCCGGCTGCGGCGCCATCGTGCGCGACGGTCCGCTAGCGTAATTCCGTGCGAGCCTGTTATGGATGTCTGTCGCGGCAATCGCCGCGTGGCCGGTAGCCACACTGAGCTGGTGAAGATCGCTGACCACATCTCCGGCGGCGTACAGCCAATCGACGCTCGTCTCCTGATGGTGGTTGACCTCGAGATTGCCTTTCTCAGTGCACTTGGCGCCCAGCGCCGTCGCGAGCTCCGAGCGGACCTCGCACCCCAGCGCCGGATAAAGAACATCGAGGTTAACGCGTGTCCCATCCTCGACGATCACCGTCACCATGTCGTCCAGGCATTCGATACGCACCGCCTGACGTCCCATCTTCACGCCCGCCTCAGTTAAGGCCTCGCGCATCTTTCCTGCAATCTTTGGTTCTTGGCCGGTTTCGAGCAGAACGACCTCTTGTGAATATGTTCTCAAGAACAGCGCCTTCTTACAGGCCTCCTCCCCGTTGCCGATCACGCCGATGCGCCGGTCCATTGCCTCGAAGCCGTCACAGATCGGGCAGTACCGTATGGCGCCTGTGTACATGCCTGCGCGAAGTCCCCCGACAGCTGGGTTTTCGTCGACGAGGCCTGTCGCCAGCAGCACTGATCGCGCAAGGATTTCCCGATTACCGCTGCGCGCGGCAAAGCTTCCATCCGGTGAACGGATTAGGCTCGTAATCCGGCCGGTCTCTAAAACCGTCCCGTACAGCAATGCCTGGTCCCGCAGACGGGCAAGCAGATCGGGACCCCCGATACCTTTAAATCCGGGATAGTTGTGACTGGCCGGAATGAGGGCCGCCCGACTTGCCCCGTCGTCAACCAGGCGCGCGAGACGGCGGTAGCGCCCAAGGTACACTGCGGCGGTCAGGCCCGCGGGGCCACCTCCGACGATGAGACAATCCAGCATCTCGGCGTGCAACACAGCATCCGTTGGCACAAGCTTTTCAATCCTACACACCCCGGCCGCCTGCGATGGCGATCAGGGGTCCGCCTCCGAGCGGAGCCGGCTCACACGTCGACCGCCGCCTGCGCCGCTCCGTTGGTGGATATCTAAACTGCTCCGCAAGCTGAGCAAGCGTCCGATCGCCCTTGATGGCGGCAAGAGCCCACCTTCGCCTTGAACGCCGCTGAGTGGTTCCGGCGCGGTCGCGCCGTCTCGATCGCCGTCAATGTTCGTGCAATTTCGCCCCGGCACGAGCGCCGCAGATCGTCTCCGGCCAGCATTGTTCAGGAGACGCCAGTTGGCATCCGGTGCCATAGTGCTTACCTGATTTTCAGGACTTACCAAGTCGGTAAGGAGAGCATTTGGTGAACTGGAAAAATCGTCTGAAACAAATTCAGCAGCTTCGTGCGAAGCACGGCAAAGATCGAAGCCTTGCTCGAGAATTCCCCGACCTGACGGTGGAGCAGCGCAGCGCGCCGTGCACGCACGGCATGCGGGGCAGCACGGCACGTCGAGTGCAGCCACCGGGCATGAAGCGATTTCCCATCGGTCATAGTCACAAGCAGGGGCTGGAGCTGATCACGCCCGGCATGGACCTGCAATGGATGGGGGGCAAGAAGACTTGACGGCGGGCTCACGCCGGCCGCTCAGCTGGGCTTGCGGCACCCCACGACGGGCCGGCTTCAAATCCCGTGCAGAAGCAGCTTGTCGACCGTGATGGGCAATTCGCGCACACGCACGCCGGTCGCATGATAGACGGCGTTGGCTGGTCAGGGTTCGTTCCGTGCCCAACCCCCGCCGGTCCTGGTCGCGGACCAGCCAATATACGCCGCCGAGTGCCATGATCACTGCCGCGAGCGCGATGGTCTGCGCGGCCTCGGTCGCCGACAGATCTATGAAGAGCGTGGGAAAGGTCTTTCCAGATCAGTCATGCGAAGCAACGAGGGTCCGGCCCTTCCAAGGTTTTTGCCCGCCACAAAGGCGAGGGGGGAGCATCCGCGCGTGCCGCAAATCCGGTAAGCGCCATCTCGTCACCTCGGCCATTCCTCGCCGCCTCGGACCGCGCGGCGCTTTCTCGATCGACATCCGGCATGGCTCGAGGGTTTTCCCGTTGGGCCAAAACGTCCACTGCCAACCGGCTTGCCCGCGCCAGATCGGAGGGCGAGACAGGCGGAAGTTTCCTCTCGACGTTCGGTGACGAAACAGGCGAAGCGGGCGGCTCGCCGATCGGATGCGGGGAGGCAATGCCGTTGCCGGTCTCGCACGGTGGTGGCATATCCACCGATGGCGTGCATTGCTCATCCGATCCGGCAGCGGCCGGCGGCGGAAAATCCCATGCCGTCAATCGCCGCAGTTGTTCTTTCAATGCAATGCCGGCTTGCGCTTGCGTCGGTTGCTCGCGCGCGACCACGGCCGGCCTTGCTTTGCCGTCGATGCGATCGAAGACTTCCTTGATCGCCCGCATGTCGCCGACGAGCGCCATCGCGACCAGCTGGCGCGCGATGGCCTGCATCTTGCTCATGATGCATCCATCGACTGCGAGCTCCTGCTGCAAGGCGTGCAACAGCGCATCGCGCATCATGGTATCGCAGGTGCGAGCGCCGGATCCGTTGGCTTTGCTGTTCATGTCGATTTCTCCGTGTTCAAGGGCTATGGGCGATCCGCAACAGCTTCCCTGCCGGCGGCCGCCCTGCGCGATGCGACGCGCAAGCCACGACCGCCGGCTTCGATGCAGCGGGAGAGCCGGCTGCAGCGAACCGTTGTCAGGTCAGAACGCAATTGTAGATAATGAGCAATTATGCCCCAGCTCTGTAACAAATGCAAGCGCAAAATCGAGCCGGTCGGACATCCCGGTGTCGGCTGGTCGGTCCATACCAAAGAAGGTGCTGAACCCGCTCGAGAAATTTCCGCTGTCGAAATGTAAGCGCGCGTTGCTCATGGCCCCGACCGAAGCGAGAAAACGCGATCATTCTGGTCGAAAGATCGCCCGAGCTGACAGGAAAAACCTTTTCTCCTCAGGCAATTACGGCATAAGCCGACCCATTCGGCACTGTTGCGCGACCGACATGTCATTTCTTGCCCGCAACGGCTATCCGCATCAGGAGTTGTTCCAAGACAAGTCATTATTTTGGCGCAAAAGGTAAAGATATGCTGGCGCGTGCGCGTAAAACGGCCTTGCTGGCCTGGTATTCGAGTGCGTGATGCATATGACCTCCTCTCAGGGCCGCCGCCATCTGCGGCTGCGCCCTCGCTGCGTTGGCGCGAAAACCATCATCCCGGCGTTGGTTGCCACCGTTCTATCGGTCTCGATAGCCGAAGCAGCCACCTGCCTGGCCTCAGCCGAGGAAGTGCGGAAACTGACGCCAAAGGCCTGGCCGAAATGGACGTACGGGCCTAACCGCGAGCGATGTTGGTATTCCGGCGAAAAGCCTGTTTTCGCAAAAGCGCCACCATCGCAGGTATCAGTGGCGCGCGCCTCCGTGCCTGCCGCGACGACCCGCACCGATCCCGAGGAGGACTACGGAATCGCCGCCGTCGAGCAGCCGTGGGTTTTGGAGCATCGCTGGTGGTTCGAGATACGTCCGTCAGTTGCTCATGGAGATTGAGGTGATTGTACAAGAGCGGCCCCGGCAACCTGCGTCGGGCCCTTTTGACCGTTGGGCCTGAGCACCAACAATACGAGGATGTACGGCGGACGGCGGATTGATGGGACACGCCGAGGAGGGACAATGCCGAAGCGAACGATACTATGGTTGCCGATCCTCGCCATTCTTGTCGCAGCTGGTTCTTTGACTGCCGGATCGAGCCATGCCGAACCCGCGGCCGATGATTGCATCGCCAAACCGAGCTCCGCCCCGCCCCAGGGTAGCCACTGGTATTACCGCGTGGATCGCACAACCAAACGCAGCTGTTGGTATCTGGGGCCCGTAGGCGGGAAGGTGCTCCGGGCTGCATCACCGAAGCGGTCGCCGAGCCCCGCGATGAATCTTTCCCAGGCACAGCGCGAGGTGCTGTTCCAGGAATATGTCAAGTGGCAAAAGCAACGTGACAGCGTGCAGCGCTGAGCATTGTAGTGCCATGGTGGAATTGACAACGCGTCCAAATTGACCAGCAGCAAGTAATTCCGCGTCGCGCAGGAACTTACGACCGGCAATCACGTTCATGTGACGGATGAATTCCTCATCCCTCGAAGAGGAATCAGCAGTCATGAGGACGCTGGGATCAGCAGCCTTCCTGCTCGCGCTTGCGACGACCGTCGGCGGCGCACAGACGACGCAGCCTACGCCGCGGGCCAACATCCCTGCTGCACAAGTGCTGAAGACCATGCCTGCCAATGCCGCGACAATCACGCATTGGTACAAGCAGCCTGTGTACGATCCGTCCGACAACCGGATCGGTGAGATCGAGGATGTGCTGGTCGATCGCGACGCCAAGATCGTCGCGCTGGTGGTCGGCGTCGGCGGCTTCCTCGGCATCGGCGAGAAGCACGTTGCCGTGCCGTACAACGCGGTGCGGGCCACGACCAAAGACAACAACAAGTGGTACATGGTCATGAATTCTACCAAGGACGCGTTGAAGAACGCCCCGGGCTACAAGTACGACCGCTCGTCCATGGCATGGATGCCGGAAAACGCGCCCGCAACGAGCGGAACGCCGGCGCCGCGAGCCAGGTAGCGGATATCGCTGAACGACCGGTTCCCGGTCGTTCAGCGGACCGGTGCAGCGTACCGGTGCAGCGTGGGATCCAGGCGAAAACATCGCCCTGATCGGAGCCTCGGCGCCCGGTGAGCCAATGTCCGAGCAAGGGAATCACGCCGCGTTGACGGAGTTCCCTTCACCCATTCATCTCTCGCATAGGAGGCCACCATGGCAAAAAAAGAGAAGACGCTCGACACGCTCTTTCACGAGACGCTCAAGGACATCTATTTCGCCGAAAAGAAGATCCTCGCCGCATTGCCCAAGATGGCAAAGGCCGCGCAGTCTCGACGAGCTTCGCGCAGCCTTCGAGAAGCACGAGGCCGAGACCGAGGACCAGGTCGGGCGCCTGGAACAGGTCTTCGAGCTCATCGGCGAAACGCCCAAAGGCAAGACTTGCGATGCCATCAACGGCATCGTGAAAGAGGGCCAGGGGATCATCAAGGACTTCAAAGGCACCGAGGCGCTCGATGCCGGGCTGCTCGCCGCAGCGCAGGCGGTCGAGCACTACGAGATTTCCCGCTACGGCACGCTGAAGGCATGGGCGGAACAGCTCGGACTTCAAAAAGCCGTGCAGCTTCTCGACACCACGCTTCAGGAGGAAAAGAAGACCGACGAGGTACTTTCGCGGTTGGCTGAATCCGCAGTCAATCGCGAGGCTGCCGAATAGACACGTGGCGGGACGGACCTGCCGCCTCACTGAGGTGTTAGACGCGGTTATGCGTCACTCCGTTAAGCGAGCTGTTTCATTGCTTCCTTTGCGGGGGCGGTTGGCTTCACCTGCACGAGTGCGGGGAAGTCCTCAGGCGTAAGCGTCTCCTTCTCGAGCAGGAGCTTTGCTCCCTCCTCCAACAGCGATCGCCGTTCGGACAGGAGCTGCTTGGCGCGGGCATAGGCCTCATCGATGAGCTTTCTGACCGTAATGTCGATCTCGCGCGCGGTTTCCTCCGAGTAATCCTTCTCGCGCACACCGATCTTCTGATCGCCGAGATAGGTCGAGCTTTGCCGTTCGAGCACGGCCTGTCCGAGGGCTTCGGTCATGCCGAAGCGTGTCACGATCTGCCGCGCGATATCGGTGACCTTGGCGAGATCGTCGGCGGCGCCGGTCGACACCTCCCCGAACACGATCTGCTCGGCTGCACGACCCGCAAGCAGGACCGTCATGCGATCCTTCAGCTCGCGCATGGTGATCAGGAAACGGTCGTCGGTCGGGCGCTGCATGGTATAGCCGAGCGCGCCGATCGACCGCGGAATGATCGACACCTTGTGCACGGGATCGGTATCGGGAAGGCTCGCCGCAGCGAGCGCGTGCCCCATTTCGTGATAGGCCACGACGGTGCGCTCGTGCGGGTGGAGCAGACGTCCCTTGCGCTCCGCTCCCGCCACGATCCGCTCTACGGCGGCGGTGAAATCGGACATGGTGACCTCGTCGGCACCACGGCGTGTGGCGACGATCGCCGCCTCGTTCACCAGATTGGCGAGATCGGCGCCGGTGAACCCGGGCGTGATTGCCGCCACCTCCTCGAGATGAACATCGGCGGCAATCTTGACCCGCTTGATATGGACCGCGAGTATCGCTTGCTCGCCCTTTCCTGTCGGGACGATCGAGCACGACCTGACGGTCGAAGCGGCCGGCCCGCAACAGCGCTGGGTCGAGCACTTCCGGCCGGTTGGTGGCGGCGAGCAGAACGATGCCCTCGCGTGGATCGAAGCCATCGAGCTCGGTCAGAAGCTGGTTGAGCGTCTGCTCCTTCTCGTCGTGACCGCCGTAAACCATCCGCACCGCCCCGGGCCCTTCCAAGCGCGTCGAGCTCGTCGATGAAGATGATGCAAGGCGCAGCCTTGCGCGCCTGCTCGAACAGATCGCGCACCCGCGCGGCGCCGACGCCGACGAACATCTCGACGAACTCGGATCCCGAGATCGAGAAGAAGGGAACGCCGGCCTGTCCTGCGACGGCTTTGGCGAGCAAGGTCTTGCCGGTCCCGGGCGGACCGACCAGAAGTACGCCCTTGGGGATACGCGCGCCGAGCCGTCCGTATTTGTCCTTGTCCTTCAGGAACGACACGATTTCCTGCAGCTCGGCTTTCGCCTCGTCCACGCCGGCGACATCATCGAAGGTCACGCCGGTATCGCGCTCCACCAGGATGCGCGCTTTGGATTTTCCGACGTTCACCAATCCCCCGAAGCCCTGCTTTTCGGCGAAGCGGCGGAAAACGAACATCCAGATGCCGAAGAAAAGCAGAACAGGCAACACCCAGGACAGGAGGTTGGAGAGGAATGTGTTCTGAACCGTTCCCGTGAAGGTGACACCCGATTTCTCGATCTGCTCGGCGAGAGCGGGATCGACCCGATTGGTGACGAAAAATTGCCGATCGTTGATCGGCTCCTTGAGGCGCCCGGTGATCTGTTCCTGATGCACCGTGAGCTCGACGATGCTTCCCCTCGTTGAGCAATTTCAGGAATTCGCTGTAAGGGATCGGCTCGACGGTGCGCCAAGTCGTCCACACGCTTTGGAACAGCATCAGCAGTGCGAACGCGCCGACCAGGTACCAGATGTTCCATTGCTGCTGCTTGTTCATTTTCGCTGCTCCTTTGCCGGCCCGCCGAACGCCGGCGACATTTCAAAGTGCGGTCTGGCCGCCGTGCACGATGAAGGTCCGACCCGTGGCGGATGACGCGAGCGGCGAGCAGAGATACAGAACCATCCGGTCATCTGCTCCGGTCACGCGCCGCGGCTCAGCAGCGGCCCGGCGAGCACCGCCGCCCGCATCTCGGGATCGTCCCAGCCAGCTCTGCGTCATCGGCGTCTCCACCAGGCCCGGGGGCGAGGGCGTTGACGCGAATTCCGGCCGTCGCATAGTCGGCATACGCCACATTGGTCCGTACCGATCGCCAGAACGTCAGTCCGAGTCACGATGACGTGTCTTGCTCATGCTGTCGGCGGCGCTGATCATTTCTGCATTGCTTGCATTCGCCGTTGAATTGATCTTCGGTCCCGGTGTCAACTGCGCCTCCTCGATCATCATGTTCGGAACGGATTGAACACAATGGGTTGGGTCGTCCGCATACTGATGTCCATAGCGGCTGCAATCACGGGCTGGTTCGTGGCTCGCGATGCTCCGAATTTCAGCGTGATCCAAATGGTGGTTGCGCTTTTGTTGATAGCCTTCTTCGTCTCATTTGCAGCATTCTGGCCAGCTTTGCAGGGCTGGTTCAGGAACAGGCGAGAACCCGAGAGCGAATGAATTCTCGAGAGGAGGGAGCCACCGCTACGGTCTCTGTGACATCGGACCTTGTTTTTGGAGGTCCCTGCTCTTCGACGATCGTCGCCACTGCCGCTATTTTGCACGAGCGTCAACGTCGATGTGGCGCGCGCGGCCGGTGAGACCGTAGCAACCGGATCTCGTCGGGCGCAAGCACATCGTCCGGCAGGAGAAAAGCCCATGGGCTCGTCGGCGGAACAGCGAAGATGACGAGCTGGGCTTTCCGATGTCTACCCACATCGCAGTCGCCTACCGAAGTCGAGCTGAATCAATGCGCAACGATACCGTTTGGCCAGCCGGGATGGAGCCTCATCGGCAGACCGTCGACGAGGTATTGAGCGCTCTCGACACGGATGCACGGTCCGGCCTGCGCCAGGAGGAAGCGCGCGCGCGGCTCGAACGATACGGCAAGAACGAGCTGACGGCGGAAAAGCCGATACCCGCATGGCGGAAGTTTCTCGGCCAATTCACGGATGTTCTCGTCCTCCTGCTGATCGCCGCCGGGCTGATATCCGCAGGGTTGTGGCTCTACGAGCGCAACTCCGCGCTGCCCTACGAAGCCATCGCGATCTTCGCCATCGTGCTGCTCAATGCAATCATGGGCTACGTCCAGCAGGCGCGAGCGGAGCAGGCAGTGGCCGCCTTGCGCCAGATGTCGGCGGCCCACGCTCATGTCATCCGGGAGGGTGCCAGAGAGAGCATCCCGGCGAGCGAGCTGGTGCCCGGCGATGTCATGCTCGTCGAAGAAGGCGACACCGTTCCGGCCGACGCGAGATTGATCCAATCCACTGCGCTGCAAACAGCCGAGGCGGCGCTCACGGGCGAGAGCCTGCCGGTCGAAAAGGAGCTCGCAGCGATCACGCAAGAGGCGGGGCTCGGCGATCGCACCAACATGGTCTTCAGCGGCACGGCGGCGACCTACGGGCGCGGTCGCGCGGTGGTCACGGCCACCGGGATGAATACCGAAATGGGACGCATCGCCGGAATGCTCAAAGAGGCGCCGGACGAGATCACACCGCTGCAGAAGGAGCTCGATCGTGTCGGCAAGCTGCTCGGAATAATCGTCGTCGTCATTGCGGTCGCGATGATCGCGACGATCATCCTGGTCGAGGATGTGAGCGGTTTCTCCGCCTTGTTCGACGTGCTCATCCTGGGCGTGGCGCTGGCGGTCGCGGCGGTGCCGGAAGGCCTGCCGGCGGTTGTGACAGCCGTGCTTTCCCTCGGCGTGCAACGCATGGCGAAGAGGAACGCCATCGTGCGCCATCTCGCGGCGGTCGAGACGCTCGGCTCGGCGAACATCATTGCGTCCGACAAGACCGGGACGCTCACCAGGAACGAGATGACGGTGCGCGAAATCGTCACGGCGAGCGGGCGCGTGACTTTCAGCGGCACCGGCTACGCACCGGAAGGCGAGGTGCGGCAACCCGGCGGAGAGGCCATCGACGGCGCATTGCGGTTTGAATTGCTGCGTGCGCTCGCCGCCGCCGATCGCGCCAACAACGCCGCGCTGCAGGAGCGCGACGGCCGCTGGACAGTGCAGGGTGATCCAACCGAAGGCGCGTTGATCGTCGCCGCGCGAAAGGCCGGGCTGGAGGCCGAAGCGCTCGATGCCCGCTTTTCCCGCATCGCAGAGGTGCCCTTCTCCTCCGAGCGAAAATTGATGAGCACAATTCACAGCGACGCCGAGAGGCAGGAGCATCTGCTCGCTCTGACCAAAGGCGCGCCGGACATCCTGCTCGCGCGCTGCTCGCACGAACTGGTCGGCGAGGAGGCGACACCTTTGACCGCCGAGCGCCGCGCCGAGATTCTGTCGAATAACGACGACCTCGCCGGCGAGGCGCTGCGCACGCTCGGTGTCGCCTTCCGGCGGCTGCCGAAGGACCAGTCCGAGCGCGAGGCGTTCGACGAGGGCGTGGAGCGAGCTCTCGTCTTCCTTGGCCTGATCGGAATGATCGACCCGCCGCGCGACGAAGCACGCGATGCGGTCGCCCGGGCGAAAGGCGCCGGCATCCGCCCGATCATGATTACAGGCGACCACCCGAGGACGGCCGCAGTCATCGCTGCCGAGCTCGGCATCGCGGCCGACAGCCGAGCCGCTACCGGCGCCGAGCTCGAAAGAATGCCGGACGAGACGCTCGACCGGACGGTCCGCGACGTATCGGTGTATGCGCGCGTCAATCCCGAGCACAAGCTGCGCATCGTAAGAGCATTGCAGCGCGCGGGGATGACGGTTGCGATGACGGGCGACGGCGTCAACGACGCGCCCGCCCTGAAGACCGCCGACATCGGCGTGGCGATGGGCATTGCCGGAACCGACGTTTCCAAAGAAGCCGCCGACATGGTGCTCGCCGACGACAACTTTGCGTCCATCGTGGCTGCCGTTGAAGAGGGCCGCGCGATCTTTTCGAACATCAGGAAGTTCCTGCGCTACCTGCTATCGTCGAACATCGGGGAAGTCATGACCATGTTCTTCGGCGTGCTGCTGGCCGATTTGATCGGGCTGACCGCGGCGGGCGCCGGCGTCGTCGTGCTTCCACTGCTGGCTACGCAAATCCTCTGGATAAACCTCGTCACGGACGGCGCGCCGGCGCTCGCCCTCGGCGTCGATCCTGCCGACGACGAAATCATGAACGAGCCGCCGCGCCCCCGAGACGAAGGAGTGATCACGCGCCGCATGTGGGCGGGCATCTTCTTCGTCGGCGCGGTGATGACGGCCGGAACGCTGCTCGTGCTCGACGCTTCGCTCCCCGGTGGCCTGATCGAAGGCTCTGGCACGATAGCTTACGCCCAGACAATGGCGTTCACCACGCTGGTGATGTTTCAGCTCTTCAACGTCTTCAATGCGCGCTCCGACGAGCGGAGCGCCTTTGCGGGGCTCTTCGACAATAATTGGCTATTGGCAGCCGTCGCACTATCGCTCGCGCTTCACGCAGCGGTCATCTACATACCGTTCCTGCAACAGGCGTTTTCGACCGTGGCATTGGGTCGAAGCGACTGGCTGTATTGCGCGGCGATCGCAAGCTCGGTGCTGTGGCTGCGCGAATTGAGCAAAGTCGTTACGCGCACGAGTGAGAAATAGCCATATGACCTCTCGTGGCCGATACCGGCGGACTTGCGGGGGGACGCGCGCCGCTATCGAAATCCGCGTCGAAAAGATCACTCAGCTTTTCGACACGCTCGATCCATTTCCCTATCCAAGGAGAGACTTGGCCCAGTCGGCCGAGGATTTCATCGTCGGCTGGGCACGTGAGTTGCCGAGAAGCCAACCCATCGTTTCAATGAGGGCCTCATCATCCTCGGCTGGGTAGCCAATTGGAGGCCGATGGAGATATTCCTCTATGAGTGGTGGCCGCTGGTACGCCAGCAAAACCTCTATCGCCGTCTTTCGGATGCCAATGTCGAAGTCAGACCTTATTCCACGGAAAAGCCCGAGGCCAAAGCCGCCACGTATTCCTTCGCGACCAAGTTCATGCCATCGCGCATGGGTGTGACTACGCCCGCGCATCTGCCGGACCGACGTCGCCTCGGCCAAATCGACGCCATACGAACAGGGCAAGCGCGGCGACCATAGCGGAGACAGCGGCCAGCAAAGCGTACGTAACGGGACCGGGATGGCTCAGAGCCGCCTTCACGCGATCCACGAAGGTTACGGTGAGCGCGATACCAGGCGCCATGCCTATCGCCGTGCCCAGCAGAAAATCACGCAGACCAAAGTGCGACGCGCCCGCGACCGCATTGACGATCGAGAAGGGTGCGATCGGCAGCAGTCGTATGATCACGACGGCCAGAACTCCTTTCCTGGCCAACCTGAACGTGATGAGATTCAGCTGCGACCCGGCGAACCGCCGTACCAAGTCACGACCCAGATGCTGTCCCACCCAATAGGTGACTGCCGCGTTCAGCAATGCACCGCTGAGAGCGTAAACGCCGCCTGGGATGGGACCGAAAACCACGGAGGTCGCGACGATGAGCACGGTAATGGGCGTTACCAGCAATCCGGCGACGATGTAGACGGCGAGCACGGCGAACGCAGCCCAAGACGAGTCGGCCATGCCGGTCGTCACTCTTACCAGCAAATCCAAGTCGATCCATTCGCGCAGCGGTGTCCATCGCCAAGCCGCGGCTACGATAGCAAGCACAAGCAGCGCAGCGGCGAAGCGCGCGACACGGCCGGCCATGGGCTTGCCCGCTTCCGGCGGCACGAGCTGCTTTGCCAGCGCCTCCGGGTCCACCGGACGTTCCGGGTCGATGAGCGCGCTCGCGGGAACGAAACGATCGATCTCCGCAGATACCGCCGGATTGATCGGCTTCAGAGTGCGGCCCGGACGCCTCAACGCGTCGATCGTTCTGATGAGGCTGCCGCTCTGGTGCGCCATCTCCGACGCAACTTCCTCCGGTTGAGTGCCCAGATGCTCCGCGAGCAGCCGGGATCGCAGGCCGGCGATGGCGCGACGCGTGCGTTCTTCGCCGCGTGCTTCGAATGCGATGTTGCACTCGGTGTCGAAACCCATCGATCGGTTGTTGAAGTTGGCGGAACCTATGCTGCACAGCTCGTCATCCATCACGAGCACCTTGCTATGCACGTTCAGCAAATTCGGCTTTTCGAGATTCGGCACGTGCGGGTAAAGCAGGCGGTAGTGGTCATGCACATCGGCTTCCTGGAGCCGTTTGTGCAGGCGCGCGCGCAACACTCCCATCGTCTGCTCTTCGAGCCAGCCCTCCTCCGTCAGCCGCGAGACGACCAATACCTCGGGTGCGTCGGCCGCGTGCAGGCGCGCCGCGAGCGCAGCCCCTACCACGCTCGAGCTGAAATATTGGTTCTCGAGGTACATCAAGCGCCTCGCCGAATAGATGGCATCCACATATAGTCTGCGAATCTCTTCAACCGGCTGCCCGCTCACCCAGCCCGGGTCGGTGCGCGCGATGGCGACATCGATGTCGGTGATGTCGGCTGCGAGCCCGCGCGGCCACGGATCGCTCGTCGGAGCTGCATCGGCAGCGGGCGGTCGTCGATTGGCCGCGCGCTGCCAGCGATCGCGGCAAAGCTCGCCGAGCGCACGCGCAACGGCGCCATCGACGATTGCCTGCACATCGTGATTAGGTCGTGATTGCCTGCCTTGTGCATCCAGACGATAAGGTTCATCTCGACGATGCGCCGGCGTATCCCAGCGGCCGTGCGTCAGATCGAGCCCGCCAACGAACGCGACCGTATCGTCAACGACGACAACTTTCTGATGGTGCGAGCCGGTGAACGGATGCTTACCATCGAGTCGAAAGCTCAAGCGCGGACGCGGATGCGTGCGCCAGCCGAGCTTGTAAAGTGGCAGCCATTCGCGGTCCTTCACGAACACCATCGCGAAGTCCCACGAGAGCACGTACATGCGTAGATCGCGCTGACGCCTGACCACTTCCTTCAGAAATTCGCCAAGCTCTTCTGGATAACCGTCGTTAGCGCCCTGCGGCACGAGCCGGATCCGGCTGTCGAAATCCCAGCCGAGAATGAAGACGCTGCATTTCGCCTGCGCTATGGCGGAACGCACGGCCGCGAAGTAGTCGGCCGCGTCGATGAGAAAGGCGAGCCGCTGCGCGCGTTCGATGCGCCAGCAGTTCCGACCCGGGACAAGCAGTCCGCCGTTTCGCATTTTCACCGTCTCAATTCGTGAGCTGCGAGCTGTGGTCCGCGCAGTAATCTCGCGCAACTGGAGCTTACCACCGCTGCACCAGGCAACCAGTCGCCCGCTCGCATCGGTCGCATCGGTCGCATCGGTCGCGGCCGAAAATTCGTTGCTGTAGGAGCCGTATACGATCGCCGCGGCACTTGCAGCGAGAGCGATGCCGCCGACACCTGCCAGGTTTGGGGTGTTACGAGTTCAATTCGCGGACGGTCCGACGCCGTCTCGTTCGCTTTGATCAATTCATCCGCTGCAAAGGTGATAAAGCATGTGACCGAGACCGAGCAGCACTTTTGCGGCAAAGGAAGTGATCAAGACGGTCGAAACGGTGAGCGATCTTGCGGCATAACGGTCGTGAGACCGCCGTCGATGAGGGACAAGGGCGCCCGGTCAAGGAAGAGACCAATGAAGGAGATCGTAACGATTACCCTCAATCCCGCGATCGATGGGGCCGCCGAGGCGAAAGTCGTGCGGCCGATCCGCAAGATCCGGACTTGGGGAGAGCGCTACGACCCTGGCGGCGGCGGCATCAACGTCGCGCGTGTGATCCAGGAAATGGGCGGCTCGGCCGTCGCCATCTATCTGTCTGGCGGAACGACAGGCCCCGTGCTCGATGCGCTGGTGCGGGCCGCCGGTATCGAAAGCAAATGCATTTCCATCGCCGATCACACCCGCATCAGCTACACCGTGCACGAGCGGTCGAGCGGGTTGGAGTATCGCTTTGTGCCCGAGGGTCCGGTCGTGGCGGCTTCGGAGTGGAAGGCATGCCTGGCGGCTTTGGAAGAGATCGATTGTGAGTATCTGGTCGCGAGCGGCAGCCTTCCGCGAGGCGTTCCGGACAACTTCTATGTGCAGGTCGCCAGCGTCGCCGCGCGCAAGGGAACGAAGCTCGTTCTCGACACATCGGGCGACGCTCTCCGCAACGCCACCGATCGCGGAGGCGTGCACCTGATCAAGCCGAGCCTCGGTGAATTGGAGCAATTGATGGGCCGGAAACTCTCGAAACCTGCCGATCAGGAGACAGCGGCGCGAGGGCTCATAGATGCGGGAGCGGCTGATATCGTCACATTGACGCTCGGCCGGGACGGCGCGCTGCTGGCGACGCGCAGCACGTTGCGTCGGCTCGAGGGTTTGAGGGTGGCGGCAAAGAGCGCGGTCGGCGCAGGCGACAGCTTCTTGGCCGCGATGACTCTCGGCCTTGCGCAAGACCGAGATCCCGAGGACGCCTTTGCCCTGGCGGTCGCCGCCGGAACCGCCGCGGTTCTGACCATGGGAACAGAGCTCTGTCGGCGCGCCGACGTCGAGCGGATCTACGAAGGAATCAAGCAAGGCGGCTCGAATACGATGCCCTGAGCTTCGCAGGCTGGCTATCGCGCCGGATCGAGACGAAAACCGGCTGACCAGCTCCGCTCACAATTCAACCGATGTCGATCAAGAGGGAAACTCATGTTGCGGACACGCTATGATCCACCCCGCGACATCTTTCCGACTGACCCTTGGGTTTTCGGGGCTGTCCGCTTCGATTCCAAGCTCGCCGACCAGTTCGTCGGTCAAGCCGAAACCATGTTCGCGCTCTCGAACGGTTATCTGGGCATGCGCGGCATGATCGATGAGGGCACCCCGGTCAAGGATCCCGGCGTGTTCCTCAACGGCTTCTACGAGCATCGCCCGATTTCCTATGGGGAGCACGCCTATGGTTTTCCGCGGGTCGGCCAGAGCATCTTGAACTGCCCAGACGGCACGACCTTGAAGTTGTTCGTCGATGACGAGCCGTTTGTCCTGACAAAGGCCGAAATCCTCTCCTTCCGGCGTGTGTTGGCCATGTTCCTGCTGAGCGATCAGTTCATGCTCGAGAGCAAAAAACGCAATTTCGATTACTACGATCCGCTCACGACTCACGACTCGTCGCTTTCAGTCTGCATCCAGAGCATCGTCGCCAATGAGATCGGCTATCGGCGAAGAGCGATGCGCTACTTCAATTATGCGGCGGTGATGGATCTTTCCGACGTTGGGGGGAATATGATGCACGGCGCCCACATCGCCTCGATCGGCGGCACTTGGCTGGCGCTGGTCTATGGCTTTGCCGGCATGCGCGACACCGATGGCCGCATCTCGTTCCGGCCCCGCCTGCCGGAGGAATGGTCACGGCTCGGCTTTCCATTGACCATCCGAGGTCAGAGGCTCCGGATCGATATCGATCACGCCGCCACCACCTATCGCCTGATCGAGGGTGAGCGGCTGACCATCCATCACGACGGCGAGGAGATTTCCTTGACGGCATCGGCCCCGTCGGTCAGCCGCGTGACTCCACAGGCCGCAGCAGAGCCCGAGCCGGAGTTAGACGCCTGCGACACCGCTCGATCGGCTCCGGGCAACGGCCATCACGGCGACCAGGCAGCGAGCTAGCTTTCCTCTACCTCGACCTGCAGCAGGCTCTGGATGACCACGTCGGCGCCGTGCTGGCGCAACGCCGCGCTTTGCCGGCCGCGATCGATGCCGACCACGCGTCGGAAGCCGCCCTGCCGGCCGGCTTCGACCCCCGCCAACGCGTCCTCGAACAGGATTGCGCGAGACGGCTGAACGCCGAGGCGGCGTGCGGCCTCGAGGAAAAGTGCCGGGTCGGGCTTGCCCGGCAGCCCGAGCTCTTCCGCGTCGAGCCCGTCGACACGGGCGTCGATATGATGCTCGAGCCCGGCAGCGCGCAGAATGGCGGCGCAGTTTTTGCTGGATGAGCCGACGGCGATCCTGATGCCGGCCTGTCGTAGTTTTCTCAGAAGCGCTTGCGCACCGGACGAGGGATCGATCCCTTGTTGCAGCGCTTGCCGAAACAGGTGCGCCTTGCGTTCACCGAGCGCTCGGACCGTGTCCGCGTCCTCAGGGTCATGCTCCGATCCCTCCGGAAGTTGCATGCCGCGCGCGGCAAGAAAGCTTCGAACGCCGTCGTAGCGCGGTCTCCCATCGACATAGGCGAGGTAGTCGGCGGCAATGTCGAACGGCTGGAACGACATGCCCTGCCGTTCCGCCCGCCTCTGAAGAAAAGCATCGAAGACGGCCTTCCACGCAGCCGCGTGGACGCGCGCCGTATCGGTCAGCACGCCGTCGAGATCGAAGATCGCCGCGTCGAAGTCGCGCCGATCTATCGTGACTGCCGGCTCGACGGGCATGACTTTCTCTCGCGTTGGGCGTCGCGACTCGGTGAAGTCTCATCTCGGGTTTCAGGCACGCACCACCATTACGGGACAATGCGCCTCACGCAGGATGCCCTTCAGGGTCGCCGCGCGGGGGGCTTCCCATTCTCCTCTCCATGCGAGGACCATGAGGTCCGTCGTCTGTTTCTTGGCCAAGCGCACGATTTCCACCGCGGGATTTCCATGGGCGAGGAATATCCGCACATGCAAGTGGCCGAGCGGGCAAATGCATGCGAGGCGCTCGACAAACTCGCTGGTCCAGGCGGGCCACTCATGCTGTTGCTGATCAACATAAAGTGGTGTGGTGAGCGAACCAGGCTCCGCAGGAGCAGCGCTTATGTCCGTCACGTGAGCCACCAGCAGCTCGGCGCCGGCACGTTCCGCGATCTCTGCAGCAGGTCGCAGCGCGGCGCTGGTGGTGGGCGTCCCATCGTGCGGCACCAAAACATGTTGAAGATGCCATGGGGTTGCACCACGCTCCGAGGGGACCAGCACCACAGGGCAAGGAGCATTTCGAAGCACATTCGTCGCCATGCTACCCAGCATCCTTTCCCGATCGGCGGCGGTGCTCGTGCACATGACGATCAATCGTGGCTTCGTCTCCTCTGCGACATGCAGAATTTCCGCGGCAGGCTCCCCGATGCGGGCGTCGACAGTGAAGCCGTCGAGCACCGAAGCCTCGGACTCGAGCTGCTCGGCACGTTCGGCGACGCGCACAATGCGCAAGGCCGCTTGCTCGATCCCCGCGAGCACCTTTGCCACCGGCATCGCCGCCGGCGCACGCTCCGAGCCGTCGAGCGCGACGATGATGACCGGTTCGCTCATGGATCATCCCGTGTCTTCGGACTCTCTCCGCCACCTTCCGGAAGCGTGAGCTCATGCCATCGGCCGCGCCATTGAAACCGCATCGAGAGGCTGCGCCAGCTGGGCGGCAGGTTCGGGCGATGCTCAGGCTTCTCTTCGGCAAGACGCAAGCCGGCAAAGCCGAACACCGCGGCCTGCCATAGTCCGCCAAGGGTGGCGGCGTGAACGCCACCAGCCGCGTTCCCCATGTTGTCCGCCAAATCGATCTCAGCTGCTTGCCGGAAATAACGCTCCGCCAGCGCGATTTTTCCAAGCCGCGCCGCCACAAGCGCGTGAATTGCCGGGCTCAGCGAGCTTCCATGCCCACAGCGTGGCTCGTAATAGTCGAAATTCGCCTTTCGGACGTCCGCGGGCAAGCGGTCCCAGAGCAGGTGCACGAGCATCACCACATCCGCCTGCTTTATGATCTTGGACCGCTGGATGCGCTCGCGACCGAGCAGCACGTCCATCGGCGCGGTCCGCGGCGCGAACGCGGCAAGGTCAATCTCCTCCAAGCCGAAATAGCCCTGGAACTGTTCGAACAAGCCGGTCTGCTCGTCGAACCCGGTGTAGAGATCGCGAGCCACACGCAGCCATCGGCAGGGCTCCTCCGGTTCGAGATCGAGCCGGCGCGAAAGCGCCCGCCATTGCTCCGGCCAGCGTTCCGCAACAAACCTTGCAGCCTCCTCCGCGATCTCCAGGTTCCACTGCGCCAGGCAATTGGTGTACGCGTTGTCATCTACCGTCTCGTGATATTCGTCGGGCCCAATAACTCCACGGATATGGTAGCGGCCATCTTCTTCGCGCTCGGCGCGGCTTGCCCAAAAGCGGGCGGTCTCGATCAGGATCTCGACGCCCGCATCGACGAGGAAGCGCTCGTCGCCGGTAGCCTCCCAATACTTCCACACGCCGAAGGCGACGTCCGCGCTGATGTGTTGCTCCTGCTCTCCCGTGAGGATCCGTATGATCTCGCCGTCGGGGGCGACGACAAACGGGGGCGTCACCTCTTCGCCGGTATCGGCTGATTCCCAGGCGTAGAGTGCGCCGCGATACCCGAGCCGGGCGGCCTTGGCTCGCGCTCCAGCAAGCGTGTGGTAGCGGTACATGACGAGCGCGCGCGCCGCCTCGGGATAGGTGAGCATAAAGAACGGCAGCATGAAAATGTCGGTGTCCCAGAACACATGCCCCATGTAGGCGGTTCCGCTCAGGCCGCGAGCGCCAATGGACACGTGTTCGTCCTCCGGGTTTGCCGCACTCGACAGATGATAAATGGCAAAGCGCAACGCTTGCTGGGCCGCAGGATCGCCCTCGATCCGAAGGTCGGACGCTTTCCATCTTGCCAGCCAGGCATCACGGTGTGCGCCGACGACGCCTGCGACGTCCTCGATCGCGCGCTCGACATGCCTGCGCGCCATCCCGCGCGGCTCGTCCGTGTCCCGGGACGTGCGCACGGCGACGACCCGATCCAGCCGGTATGTTTCACCGGGCCTGACTTCGAGGTTCAGCTCGTCAATGGGCAGCTCGGTTGAACCGGTCCAGGGGCCCCCGGGATCCACGACGCGACTGCGCACTGCCATGCTGACGGTCGTCCCATTGGCTGTGAGCTGCATGAGGGGACCGGTCAGGATGGCATCGACAGACACCCTTCCGCTGTAGTTTTCGGGCGTGAGTGCCACAGACTGAACCAGGAGGTGACGGTCGGCCAAGGAAGCGAGGCGCAGCCCTCGCAGCCGCGTGACCCGACCTGCTCCGTCCTGATGCCGCCACTCTCGCCAGAGGATGCCTTGCCGGAGGTCGAGGATGCGGCGATGCTCCAGGTTGTGGCCTTGATCCAGCCGAAGCGGGTAGCCGTCGATCACGGCGGACAATCGGGTCCAGTCCGCTACCGGCGCGAGGGCCGGCACAGCGCCCGTCTCCGAATCGAATACCCCCGCCACGAAGGTCGCGGGTGCGGAGAGCGCGCTGCCCTCGGCAAGCGACCCACGCGATCCTGCATAGCCGTTCCCGATCGCGAACAACGATTCCAGCTCGTGCTCGCGCGCGAGCGTGAAGCCTTCCTCGACCAGGATCCACCCAGCATCGACAGTGGGCGCCGCCAGCAAATCCACCGGATGTACCTCCGCCTGGCGACCTTCTCGATCGAACCCGATGAACCGGAAAATGATGGTAACAGGAACGCCGGCCGGTGAAGTTCATCTCGTCCAGCCCGCCGCTCGGCGTCTTTGTCAGCCCCCCGAGCCCGAAACGCGACCGGCCTTGCGCGTCAAGGCCAGCAGAAGATTTGCGCGGCTGACGATACCGACAACATTGCCGTTGGCGACGACGGGAAGCCGCTTCACACGATGACGCTCGATCAGCTCGATGATTTCGTCCACAGGCGTTTCCACGCCGATGCATATGGGCACGCCAAGACAAGCAACAGCACTGCACCTTGTTCGGATACCTTGCGCCAGACGCGGATCAATTTTCCGTATCGCGCGGTCCCGCGGTCGACCACGGGGCACCCCGGCATGCGGCTGGAAGCTCAGGGGACGGCGACGTCCAGCGGGTGCTCGACGCCTGTTGGCAGAGTACGGGGATCATGCCCGGCAGTCAAGCTGATCCGGCGCGAGCTCACCGACGCCGGTTGGAGCGAGGTGGCCTCTCTCGCAACCTCCTGATAGAAGCCAGCTGAGGGTGGCGATCACCCGTAAAGAGGTCCCTAATGAAGAGTTCGGCGCAAATGACGCTTCTGATTGCGACGGTTATTATGTGCGTCCCGGTGCACGCAGCCGATCCGGACAACGGCAAGCGCTTGTCCGAACGATGGTGTGCTTCGTGCCATGTCGTTTCACCCGATCAGCGCCAGGGAAGTACCGACGCGCCAGCCTTTTCCGCCATTGGGCGCCAAGCGGGCCTCGATCCGGGCCGACTTGCATTGTTCTTGCTGGATCCCCATCCCAAGATGCCCAACATGTCGCTCACGCGAACCGAGGCGGCCGACATCGCCGACTATATAAGGAGTCTCGCACGGTCGAACTGATTAAAGGGCGATTCCGCGCTAAATACTTTTCGGTCGCACGATCTTACCGGGATGGTTTTGCGGCTTTTCGGAATCATGGTGTGGTGCCGTCCCAGGCCCCGGCTACGAGCCCGTTTATGTCTACTTATCGTCTGGATCGATTGTTTGCACCACGATCAGTCGCCGTGGTTGGCGCGAGTCCGCGCGAAAGATCGGTTGGCGGCGCCATATTGAGGAACCTTCGCGCTGGCGGTTTCAAAGGCCCGATCAGTCTGATCAATCCGCACTACGATGAGATCGAGGGTATCGAGACTGTCAAGACCTTGCAGCAATTGCCCGAGGCGCCCGACCTGGTGGTCGTTGCCGCGCCGCCACCGGCTGTACCGGGGATCGTTGCCGCTGCCGGTGAAAAAGGCTCTGCGGCTGCAATCATCATTACCGCGGGGCTCGGCCACGGTCCGGGCTCGCTGGCCGACGCTTGCGAGAAGGCAGCTCGTGCCACTGGCCTGCGGCTCGTCGGGCCGAACTGTCTTGGTGTCTTGGCGCCGCCTGCCAAGCTCAATGCCAGCTTTGCCGCCCGCACGCCGCCGGCTGGCGACCTCGCCATCCTGTCCCAGTCGGGCGCGATCACTGCCGGGTTGATCGAGTGGTCCGCGGCCCGCGATATCGGCTTCTCTGCCGCCGTGTCGCTTGGCGACATGATCGACGTCGATTTTGGCGACGTGCTGGACTTCTTTGCACTGGATAGAGCGACCCGGGCGATCCTGCTCTATATCGAATCGGTCAGAAACGCGCGCAAATTCATGTCGGCGGCGCGCGCTGCCGCTCGGGTCAAACCGGTGGTGGTGATCAAGTCCGGGCGCCATGTGCAAGGCGCGAAAGCCGCACAAACGCATACCGGGGCCCTTGCCGGTGCAGATTCCGTTTACGACGCAGCATTTCGCCGCGCCGGCCTCTTGCGGGTCCTTGATTTGGACGAATTGTTCGCTGCGGCGGGGACGCTCGGACGGCTGCGCCCGTTTCCCGGCAACAGGCTGGCGATCCTCACCAACGGTGGCGGCATCGGCGTGCTGGCGGTAGACCGGCTCGCGGATCTCGGGGGAACGCTCGCCAGCATTTCGCTGGCAACGATGAAGCGGCTCGACGCGAGGTTGCCGCCGAATTGGTCACGTGCAAACCCTGTCGACATTTCAGGCGATGCCGACGCCGCTCGCTACGCTGCCGGACTCCAGGAGCTTCTGGCAGATCGGGAGAACGATGCGGTTCTGGTCATGAATGTTCCGACGGGGGTCGCTTCATCAGAAGCTGCCGCGCGATCGATAGCCGCGATGGCACAGGAACACCGCACTACTGTGATCCGACCCAAACCAGTATTCGCGGTCTGGGTCGGAAGCGGCGATTCGACTACCCACATTTTCGACGCGGCCCGCGTTCCCAATTACGGCACGGAATCCGATGCGGTCCGCGGCTTCATGCACCTTGTGCATTATCGGGAGGCACTCGAAGCCTTGATGGCGACGCCACCGAGCTTGCCGCAGGATTTCAAGCCGGATGTCGCTGCTGCCCGCGCGGTCGTCGAGGGTGTGGTGCGGGCCGGACGCACTTGGCTCGATCCGATCGAGGTCATGCGGCTTTTTGCAGCTTATTCAATTCCGATCACACCCGCGCTGCTCGCCCGCACTCCCGAAGAAGCCGCCGCCATCGCGGCCCCGCTGCTGGCGGACGGGTCTACCGTGGTGGCGAAAATTCTGTCGCCCGACATCGTTCACAAATCCGAGGTTGGAGGCGTGCGGCTGAATCTGACCAGCGAACGCGCCGTGCGCGAAGCGGTCGCAGATATTCTCGCGCGAGCACGAACCGCCAGACCCGACGCTCACATCACCGGGGTGACGATCCATCCCATGGTCCTGCGTCCCAAAGCGCGCGAGCTGATCGCGGGGATCGCCGACGATCCTACCTTCGGACCGGTAGTGGTCTTCGGTCGCGGCGGCACGGGGGTCGAGGTCATCGCCGACAAAGCGCTGTCACTGCCGCCCCTCGATCTCGGCCTCGCTCGCGAGTTGATGGCACGCACCCGAGTGTCGCGTATGCTCAAGGCCTACCGCGATGTTGCGGCAGCCGACGAAAACAAAATAGCGCTGTTGCTGGTCAAGCTGGCGCAACTCGCGGCCGATCTGCCCGAGGTGCGAGAGCTGGATCTCAACCCGGTGCTGGCCGATGAGCGATGGCATCGTTGTGGTCGATGCTCGCGTGGCAGTAGCTCCCGCCGAGCGGAACGCTCACCCGCTCATCCTCGCATGGCAATCCGGTCCTATCCGAAGGAATGGGAAAGGCAGGTGACGCTTCGCGATGGAACCAGCATTCTTCTGCGCCCGGTGCGCCCCGAAGACGAACCATTGTATGAGCCGTTTTTCGCAGCGGTGACGCCGCGTGACTTGCGGCTGCGATTCTTCGCGCCGGTTAAGGAGTTCGGCCACAACTTTATTGCGCGCCTGACCCAGATCGATTACGCCCGCGCCATGGCATTCGTCGCCATCGACAGCCTTCCGGCAGGATGCTGGGCGTTGTCCGGATGCACGCCAATGCGAATTACGACAGAGCCGAGTACGCCGTCCTTGTTTGCTCCGACCTGAAGGGACGCGGACTTGGATGGGTGCTGATGCAATTCTTGCTGGAATATGCCCGTGCCGAAGGCTTGCAAGTCATCGAGGGCCAAGTGCTGGCAGAAAACACCGCGATGCTGGCAATGTGCAAAGAACTCGGGTTCGAGATTGCCCCCGATCCCGATGAACCCGACACCTACGTCGTGCGGCTCGTCATCGCCAAGGCTCAAAGCTTGATCCCGAATCTCACGCCTGATGTTACCAGAATGTGTAGCAGCAAGACCTCTTTCTCGGACGTCATGCAGCCCATGATCCAGATCAATTTAAAGTGTGATCAAATCGTCTAAATGGTTCAGTAGGTCGATGCTCCGATAGGGTCCCCAGCTCTGGCCCGTGCGATCTTCAGACCCCCGGGGAGGGCTCAATGTGGCTCTCGGTTTTTGCTCTCGCAATCGCGGCTGCAATCTGCCTCACTGTTGCTGCCGTCGTACTTCAGCATCGGAATAACGGTCGGCCCGATACCACTCCACAGCCTTAGATTTCCGCTGCAGAGGATCGGTCAAAGTGAAGGCTCCGACGGTTATAGCACAATGCGGCCGGTACCGGGCTCACAGTCCTTGACCGCTTTCTGATGGTGCCAGCGACGGCTTAGCCCACTAGCGAGCATCCCGGGTTGCCCATTTGAGCGCGCGCATGACGTCCTCTCGAGAGATGATGCCGATCAATCGATCGGGGGCGCTCACCACCGGAAGACTTCGGGCCTTCAGCGTCACCATGAGATGGAGAACGCGAAGATGACGGTGCCAACGCTGATGTCGCATTGAGGCACCAGCCGACCGGACAACATGACGCCGCGCGCGATCGGATGGCGGCCCCTGCTCGTCCTCCGGACCAAGATCATCGTCACCTTGCGCGGGGAGCGATGTCGGACTGGATATCGTCGCTGCCCTCTTGCTGCGCCGCGTTCATACCCGTTCAACATTTGATCTACGTCATAGCCCGAGATCAGCGGTGCCTTAGTATCCCACATGATCTGTTATACCCACAGTGATCCTTTGGAGGTTGTCCTGTCATGACCAAGCCGATCCCCGACAAGGCTGAAGTAGCGCTCGAATATCCGGACAAGCTCTACATCGGAACATTCGAGAGGAGTGCGAGATTCGACGCTCACCTGGATGAAGCCGGAATCTCGCTTAGCCTTCACCGGTCCGGTGAGGCCGACGTGCGCAAGTCCGTCCGCATGCATTTCCACTATGGGCTGTTCGCGGAGATCCTCCAAGCTCTGGCAACGACGGTGTCTTCGGTACCGCCCGCCGATGCTGCACACCGGGACGCGCTCCGGGGCGCAGCGAAGGCTCTCTATCGTGCGCTCGATCGTCGTCGCAATGACGAAAACGACCTTGCCCAAATGACGCCTGAGGAAGAGGTGCTCCTGCTGCACATCATGGAATGATTGATCCCCCTTTATGGGGAAGCAACCTCCACAACCCGCGGTTTCAGCGGGCGGCAGGTCAGAAACATAGGAATGGAGCGTTGCCATGAAAGTCAGGGATGTGATGACGTCTCCGGTTTTGTCGGTCGAGCCGGACACAACAATTTTGCAAGCCGTTCGAATCATGCTGCAACGACGCATCAGTGGATTGCCTGTGGTCGACAAGGACGGACGTCTGGCCGGGATCGTGTCGGAAGGCGATTTTCTGCGCCGCGCCGAAACTGGGACACAGCGTCGGCGGGCCCGCTGGCTGGAATACCTCGTCGGGCCTGGGCGGCTTGCCGACGAATACACGCGCTCCCATGGCCGCAAGGTCAGCGAGATCATGACGGCCGACCCTGCGACCGTTACCGAAGAGACTCCGCTCGATGTGGTGGTGCGGGTAATGGAGAAGCGGCAAATCAAGCGCCTGCCCGTGGTGCGCGGCCAGGAGCTTGTCGGCATCGTCAGCCGTGCCAATCTCATGCACGCGCTGGCAGGCGTGGCACGCGAGACCAAGCCGGTTGCCGCCGACGATCGCGCGATTCGCGACCGATTGCTGGCAGAGCTCGCAAAGCAGCCGTGGGCGCCGGTCGCGCTCATCGAAGTCATCGTCATGGACGGTGTTGTCGATCTCTGGGGCACAATCACCGATGAACGTGAGCGGCAGGCGATCATCGTGGCGGCGGAAAACGTGCCGGGGGTGAAGCACGTGAACGATAACCTGGCCTGGGTCGACGCACTATCCGGCATGGTGCTCTATCGATCGGACGAAAAGCCCACCCAAGTGAATGTGTCGTGAGCGTTGCAAAGCGCTCTCGTCCATCCCGGAAGAATCCGGCCCGCCCCGCCTACCGCGCGCCGCCGGCAAGATGCTCCGTCGCGGTCGTTGGGTCTTGATGCAAGTCAAAGATGGCGCTCGTCCGGTGGTCCAAAATGCGACGATGGGCTCCATGAATACCATTAGCGCCCGAGTGTCCCGACCGGAGAGCAATCTTATGATACTGCCGCACGTCCTCAAGCGCATCACGCTCCATCTGGCTCGATCGAAAGAATTTCCATCCGGCTCGGCCAGCCATGGCTATGAGTTCGTGGCTCCGCTCGACCGCCAAGGATACATAGACGCGCATCTCTGGCAGAAGTACCGCGAGCATTGTGGCGTCCGCAGGTTCTGGAACGGGGACGACGAGCAGATCGGGCGGCTCATCCACAAACCCGGCGGCGCCGAGCACGCCCGCTGGGTGTTCGACTACGATGCCGCCAGCACTGATGATGACGAAGCCGGACACCGCTTCGGCGTGCACGCCTTTGCGCCCGGCGAATACGTTTCAATCCGCAACAATGATGATGAGCTGCACACCTTTCGGGTTACGAGAGTGGAGCCCGCCACTTAGGCCAAATGGTCTGGACGTCAATCGCTGGCCCGAAACGTGGCGCCTGAGGCAGATTGATCCCAATTCAATGTGACAACAAGCAGCACACAGGGATTCCTGCCAGCAGCTCGTGCGTCACGCCCCCGAAGATCCACTCACCCAACCGGCTGTGCCCATAGCCGCCGGCGACGATCAGATCAGCGTTCTGCTCGCGCACTAAATCGAGCAGCTCGGTTGCCACCGGCCCCCGCGATCGCCGCCAGACCTCGTCCGCCACGATCACTTGATGGCGGGCGAGATAGGCGATGACATCAGCAAGCCTCTTCTTGGCTTCCGATTTCGAATTCGTCGTCACCGAACTCGACGACCACGACCTCTTTGGCTTGCCGTAAGAACGGGAGCGCGTCGCGCACGGCCCGGCGACATTCACGCGTGTCCTTCCATGCCACCACCACGCGGCGAAGATGCAACGGAGCGGCAATCTCCGGCACCACCAGGACGGGCCGTCCCGCCCGCAGCAGGATCACTCCGGGGTCGACGAGGTCGTGCAGGTTAGCCCGCTTGTGCCTGGAGCCGACAATGATCAAGTCCGCCGCTCGCGCCTCCCGTGACACAAGCTCGGACGGGAGATCAAGGGCGGAGCGCCATTCGATCTGCTTGAGACGTTGGCCCTGGGCGCAGAACTTCTTGCCCATATCATCAAGCCGGGCCGCCACCTGCCGACAGTCAGTTCCTGTGGGTTCGGCATAGACGACCATGCCTCCGGCGGCAAACGCCGGCCGCAGCGCCATGCCAGCAACGCCGATGAGTGTCGCCTCGAAACGGTCTGCCAGTCCAAGCGCGAGCTGGATCCGCTGTTCGGAGTCGCGCTCGACGTCGACGTGGACCATGATCGCTGCAAAGGACATCGACTTCCCTCTCGCTCCGGGACGGCAAAATATATTGCGCCATCGCCGCGTACGGCCATGATCGAAGTCAAAAGGAATATTCCGGTTACGATTGGCGGCTTGCTCAGCGCTCTTGGATCGACTTGAGGAAGGCCAGTATAGCTCCGATATCATCGGGCTCGAAGGTAAATTCGGGCATGTCTGGATGGCCTACCGACAGGCCTTCTGCCAGCGCCTCGGCAAGGCCGTCGATCGGATATTTGCGCGAAAGGATTCGGAAGGGCGGGGCGGCCGGATGCGGGCTGCCGCCGGCGCGACCGATAGCATGGCAACGAGCACAGTTCGTCGCCAACAACGACTCTCCCCGTCTTACAGGCGAGGCGCTTTCCTGTCCAAACACCGACGCCATATGCATCACATTCATTGCGGCAAAACCGACGAGGAAGCAGTGTGGAACTATGCTCTGCATGGGCCGGGCTAACCTTGTTTGTTGTCAGCCACATCGTGAATCTTGTCGAGCAGCGCGTTCCCAAGCAGAGGCTTCTCGATGATGGGCACGTTGGCATTCTTGGCTCGCTCGCACAGCGATAGACTCGGGTGGCTTGTGACGAGGATCGCGGGCGCCGAAATGTGACGATCGCGCAGCTGCGCGATCAGTTCCAGCCCGCTCATTCCGGGCATTTTTTGGTCAATGACGAAACAGTCGCAAACACCCAGGTCGCCCGCCCTCAGCAGTTCAGCCCCCGTCGCGTAGCTGCGGACAATGAGGCCTTCAATCTCAAGTGAGAATTTGAGAGAATTTCTAACGGCGAGATCATCGTCAGCGACGATGACGACCAGGCGTGGAACTGAGGATTCGCTATGCGTCTTCATTGCTTTTCGCGTGAACTCGCTGGCTTCATGATCGTTGCCGATATCCCAGAAAGCAGGAAGGTCGGCAGACCGCTTTGATTTGACGCAAATCCAGTGAACGGGGGGCCAGCCTACGGTCGGCCGGCAACCCGTCATCAGGACGGCTTGGGGCCGTCCGAACCCGGACCCACAATGCCGGCGATCAAAGCCATGCGCACGAGATCGGACAGGCTTGCGGCCTGCATCTTCGTCATGAGATTTGCACGGTAGATTTCGATCGTCCGCGGGCTGATGCCGAGGTCGTAGGCGATCTGCTTGTTGGCGTGTCCGGCCACAAGCCCTTCGAGTACGTCGCGCTCACGGTTCGAGAGCGCCGCCAGTCGGCTCTCGATGTCGCTGCGTTCGGCCTGACGCTTGCTGTCGCGATCGAGCTGGTTGAGCGCGGACCGCACCGATGCCAGCAAAACCTCGTCGTCGAAGGGCTTTTCAAGAAAATCGATGGCCCCGATCTTCATGGCTTCCACAGCGAGCGGAACGTCACCATGACCGGTGATGACGATGACTGGCACGCCGAGCTTGAGCTCCCGCAGTCGCCGCAACAAGCTCGATGCCGCTGATGCCGGGCATTCTCGACATCGGTGATGACGCAACCTGCCTTGACGCCGGGCGCGACGTCCAGGAATGCCACAGCGGAGTCGTATGTCTTGACACCTCGATGCCGGCGGTCGCCAGCAGGAAGGCGAGGGACTCACGCATGGCCTCGTCGTCGTCGATCACATGGACCACGGCCTTGTCAGACGGCATCGCTGAAATCCTCCTGGGTCACGGCCCGCAGCGTGAAGCGAAAGATCGTTCCGCCGGCAGGATTGGGCTCGGCATCGATCTGCCCGCCATGGGCCTCGACGATGGTACGGGAGATCGACAAGCCGACCCCCATGCCATGGCGCTTGTTGGTGACAAAGGGCTGGAAGAGCTGCGACGCCATCTCGGGAGCAATCCCGGATCCGGTGTCGGCCACGCTGATGGTGATCATATCGTCGTTCGCCGGCTGCCGTGGAAATCACCAGCTCGCGTCTCTGCGGATGCCTCCATCGCGTCGACGGCATTTCGCATCAAATTGATCAAGACCTGCTGAATTTGCACCTTGTCGGCAAGCACGAGATCGACTGCCGGATCGAACTGAAATCGGACGCGGACGCCCTGATCCTTGGCGCCGACCAGCGCCAGGGCGCTGGCTTCCTCGACCAGCTTCTTGACGCTTTCGACCCGGCGCTCGCTCTCGCCGCGCGCGACGAAATCGCGCAAGCGGCGGATGATCTGCCCCGCGCGCAACGCCTGCTCGCGCGGCCTTGTCCATGGCGTCGCGCAGCAGTGCCGAGCGGTTCGTCGGTGCTGCTCTCCAGCAGCCGCCGCGAGCCCTTCATGTAGTTCGCGATCGCCGACAGCGGCTGGTTGAGCTCATGGGCCAGCGCCGAGGCCATCTCGCCCATGGCGGTCAGTCGGGAGATATGGACGAGCTCGGATTGCAGTTCCTGCAGCCTCGCCTCGGTCTGCTGCCGCTCGGTCAGGTCGCGGATGAACCCGGTGAAGAAGCGCTGATTGCTCGATCTCATTTCCCCGACGGCAAGCTCCATCGGGAAGGTCGAGCCGTCCTTGCGCTCGCCGACCACGACCCGGCCGATCCCGATGATTCGCCGTTCCCCGGTACGGAGATAGCGCTCCAGATAGCCATCGTGATTCTCCCGGTAGGGCGACGGCATCAGCATTTTGACGTTCTTGCCGATGACTTCCGCCGCGGTATAGCCGAACAGCCGCTCGGCGGCCGAGCTGAACGATTGCATGATCCCGCGCTCGTCGATCACGATCATCGCATCCGGCACGGTATCGAGGATCGACTTGAGGTGGGCCTCCCGAGCGAGCGCGTCGCGTGCGCTGCCGGCGGCACGGATGCGGTTGCGTTGCAGCTGCTCTCCGCTCCAGGCAATGCCAACTCCGATCAGTGTGAATGCAACAGCATTGACGATCTCCGGCACGGTGATGCTGGGAAAAGGCATGATGAAAAGGAGGCCAAGCAGCGCGCCGAGACGCGGTTGCCATCAGTCCCGGCCCCAATCCACCGAAGCCGGCGGCGACCAGAGACCGCCGGCACGAAAAACAGGTAGGGCGAATTCGTCTTGGAGGATCGGCGTCAGAGCAAGCCTGATCAGAGATGCAATGGCCACGGCAAGAGGAGCGATGCCATAGCGCAGTGCATCCTGCTGCCGAAATAGCCTGCGCTTGAAGCTGCCGAGATGGCCGCCCTCGCTCGTTTTGGCGGCCAAATCCGTCACAAACGTCTTCATTGGAGACCTATCGACTGTCCCACGAGCCCTCCGGGATAGCCCTTAGGGACATTATCTGAATTTTCGGTCTTTCGCTCAGCGGTTACCAATGCCCCATCAACTGGTGGAGGTCATGAGCCATGCTGACGCAGACCGCAATCCGAACTGGTCCCTTCAAGCAGCCAGCGGCAGCAGGGCGGCCGCCCCGCGCAGGGAATCCTCCGCAAGCCGGCACCATCGAGATGATGGGCGCCCTCGATGCCGTTTGCCCGCAACAGCGAGATTTATGGCGAGAACGAGCCGGCCGATTACCTCTACAAGATCGTCAGCGGAACCGTGCGGACCTACAAGGTTCTGTTCGACGGCCGCCGCCAGATCGGAGCCTTCTATCTGCCCGGCGACATTTTCGGTCTCGAGACCGGCGATGAGCACACGTTCTCCGCCGAAGCCATTGCGCGATTGCAAGATCATCGTGATCAAGCGCAGCGCGGTGGCCGCGCTCGCCGCAAGGGACAATGACGTCGCCCGGCAAATGTGGGCGCTGACCGCCCGCGAGCTGCAACGCGTCCAGGACCATATCCTGGTGCTCATCAAGAGCGCTCGGGAGCGGGTCGCCGGCTTTCTTCTGGAAATGGCCGATCGTGCGTCCGGCGACGGCGCCGTCGAGCTGCCGATGTCCCGCCAGGACATCGCCGACTATCTCGGCCTCACCATCGAAACCGTCTCGCGGACGCTCTCGCAGCTGCAAAAATCTTCGGCGATCGAAGTGCCGACCTCGCGGCGAATCGTGCTGCGCAACCGCTTCGTCCTCAGACGCTTGGATGCATAGGCAGGCGCCGAGCCGAAGTTGAACCACGGCAGCACGATCACCGACCTGTACCGAAGGAAATAGGAGGACACGGCATGTCGCTCTCTGCACAGATCAACGATCCGCCCGGCATTGCTCGGCGGCTCGCCCATTGGTGTCGAGACTGGGGCCGCAGGCGCAGGACGCTGGTCGAGCTTGATTGCTGCGGTCCAGCCGAAGTGGCGCGCATGGCGCACGACATCGGCGTCAGCAGCACCGATCTATGCGTGCTCGCCGGAAAATGGCCAGACTCGACGAATCTGCTGCTTCGCCGGATGGGAGAGAGCAGGCTCGACGCAACCGAAATTGTCGGTGTCGAGCCCCAAGTAATGCGGGATCTCCAGCGCGTGTGCACGTTCTGTGCCAGCAAGCGCAAATGCGAGCACGATCTCGCAAGTTACCCGTCCGATTCGGCTTGGCAGGACTATTGCCCGAACGCGACGACGCTCAGGGCCTTGGTCGCGGAACGCGCCAACTCCAGCAAGACGAAGGCGGCTTAAATGACACGCAATTTCTTTGCCCCATGGCGTTGGGTCTCGTCTCCCTGGCAGCATTTCTCTCGTGCGCAACCGGAACCGTGCTCGCACAATCACCCGCGGCACAGCTCGGTCTGACATTCGCTCGTGTCCATTGCGCATGCGTTGCCAGGGGCACAAATGCACCCGGTCCGTTCGGCGAACCGGCAAACGGCCTCCACCTGCGGGAGCCATGGAACCGGGGTCGAAGGCCGGGGCTCGGAGCTCGGGTGGCATGACATGCCCAACGGACCGGCCTTCCGACGGCCATTTGCGCCAACAGCCGACACATCGGTCAGCAACGCGCAAACGGGATGCAGCCGCCTGCGAAACGAAATGAATGGAAATTCTAGACACTGTTGCCTGTGAGCAAAATCGGTTGAAAAATGCAGCGCTCCTTGACGCTGAAGCAAATCGGACGAATGATCGGGTCGATAAGCGCGCTTGTGTCTTCATTTGCCGCCAGTCAGGCGTGGGCACACAAGGTCGGCAATCCCGGAGCAGGGCCCATTTTGGCGCGGCAAATCTGTTCCGAGTGCCACGCCATCGAAAAGGCGCAGACTCCTTCCCCGAAGACCGCCGCGCCCCGCTTCGAGACGATCGCTAATGTCCCGGGGATGACGGCCACGGTGCTCTCTGCGGCGTTGCAGAGTTCCCATCAAACGATGCCGAACGTTATGCTCGACGCCAATGAGCTGGGCGACATCATTGCCTACTTTCTGAGCCTGCAGCGAGCGAACTGACCTATGGGCAGTTCATCGTTCGCTAGACCATTCCGCCTGCCGCATGGCGGAGGAAATGCGCGAATCCGGCGGGGCGAGTTGCTATGAGCCTGTGCGCGGAATGCTACGCGATCGCAGCACGTATCAAAGTGCGCACGCCCTCCGGCGTTCTCCAAGCTGGAGCGGCGACTGGAGCTTCGATTCCTTCCCGAACTGTCTCAGACGAGGCCTGACGACGGGCCATCCCGCAGGTGGCAAGACCAATCAAGCTCGTAGTTCATTCGCGGCAGGCAGCAGCGCCGACCATCAAAAAGTGGGGCAGTGTATTTAGTAGGCAGCAACTGTCGCAGGTGAGCTGTTGCGGTTGGCATGCATCTCGCTTTCGCGCGGCCAAGGGACGATGAGGCACATGAGGCAAAAGTTAGTTCGCGCGCTCGATCAGCTCCTTGTGCAGTTGTAGACGCATTCCCATGAACTCCTCAATTCGCTCCATTGTGCATCCGACAGACTTTTCTGATCTGAGCGCTGTAGCTTTTGCCCATGCGTTGCGCATTGCCTTGGCGGCCAAGTGTAAATTGCGCCTCCTTCATATCGTACAACACGACGCTGGTGGCACACTGGCGTTCCCGCACGCGCGACGCTTACTCGTGCAATGGGGGCTATCAGAAGAGGACGATCCGCCATGGGTGATCTCGAGCAAACTCGGACTTGAAGTCGATAATATTCGTATCAACTGGCAAGAACCAACGGAAGGTATTTTAGGGTTTATGAGGGAGCATTCGAGCGATCTAATGGTGCTCGCTACCCACGGTCGAGATGGCATTGAGCATTGGCTGAAAGGGTCGGTATCCCAAGCCGTCTTCCGCCGCTTGGCTATTCCGGCTCTATTCATTGCGCAAGGTGCACGCGGTTTTGTCAGTCAGGTCAGTGGCGACATCCGGCTCCGGCGCGTGCTAGTTCCAGTTGATTTTTCGCCGGTGACGGGCCAAGCGGTCGAAACCATTCAGCAATTCGGTAGACTTCTCACGGGTGCAGATATCATTGTGCACCTCCTTCACGTTGGAAGCTCGGCGCCACCTCTACATATCGTCAAGTCAAATGTGCTCCCCTTGCCGTCGGTCATACTTCGATCCGGTAATGTCGTGAAATCGATTGTGGACGCTGCCATCGAATTTGACGTTGACTTCATAGGCATGCCCACTGCGGGGCATCATGGCGTCCTAGATGCACTACGTGGCAGTACAACCGAGCGCGTCATCCGCCATGCGCCGTGCCCGGTTTTCGCCGTACCCGCATAGCCACACGCTCCAGTGCTTAAGATACGAGATCTCCTCAGCCTTCCCGTTCTTCGCCATGATCCAGATCAAACGTCCTCCACGCCGGGGCTTTCGACGCCTTCGGTCCACTTGGTGTCAACGGCTGAGATCGCGGTATGCGCCGAACGCATCCGCGCAGGCCTGCTGGAGGAGGTCCGTGCCGGTGGCTCGCTTCCGGTCTGGCGACGCAATGACGAACACGGATGGATGGCGTTGCGCATCACCAGAAACGGCCTCGAAGCAATGCTCGGAGCAGGTCCACGGTGACCGGATCTACCATCGTCGATACCGGTGGTGCGCGTTCGGGCTCCCGTCGATCGCGTCGTCGCGCAGCTTGAACGCCATGCCGCGCGTGGTGATCGATCCGGCGCTGCCGGATAGGGAGTTGCTCGACAACGAGATCGCGCGTCTGCGCGGTCTCGATGTTGGGGAACTCCGAGCCAGATGGCACACCGTGTTCAGGCGGGCAGCGCCCCCTCACCTGCCCCGCCACCTGCTGTTCCGCATTCTGGCTTATCGGCTCCAAGCCGATCAGCTCGGCGACCTGGATGCAGACACTCGGCGTGTGCTTGAACGGATTGGGTCAGGACCTTCCGAAGGGATTGGCCGGCTCGGAACGGAGTTGAGGCCCGGCACCCTGCTGACGCGCGAGTGGCATGGTCACTTGCAGCAGGTCATCGTGCTCGCTGACGGCGATGATTGCCTGCGGCCATGTCGCGGTCCCGGTCGCAAGACCAACGCGACGGTGACCAGCCAAGCCCATAGGCGATCAGTAACCGCCGGCCAGACCGTGCGATTGTAAGCCGCGAACAGGACACCTGGGGCATGGTGGCGCCGTCCGATCATGTCGACGGGGTCATCACGGGGCGCGCGCCGAGTTTTTTGTCGATCGCTTGGACCGGCGCTTCGCTCGAGGATGAAATGACCATGGCCCGAGGTGGCATCGACCAAACCAACTGGTCGCGGACCGCCTTCACGCCCGGAACGTTCTCGGCCGCCACCACCAGCGCCTGCCGCTCGCGTTTGTCGGTGGTCGTACCCCAGAGCTCGACCACGCCGTTGCGCACGATCGGATTGAAGAAACCGGCGCCCACGACTGTCTTCGAGTTCCTTCAGAAGGAGCGTGCGGATCCCTTCATCGCTCTGCTCCACGGGCCTGGTTTCGCGCGAAACGGTCGCCAGCGCGTGCAGCAGTTTGGCAAGACTGATGAATTGATCTGGCGCTTTTCCATCAACTTCACGACTTGCTCGAGCAAGGTTGTTGCCGGTGACGGTCAGCGGGTCCGCCGTCATGACCTCGCCGACCTTGCGAGCGTGGGAGCGGGCGTACTCCTCCGCCAGCCGTCCCGGCCCCACCAGGAATTCGAGCCTGCGCGCACGCCGACGATCTGTTCCTGTCTCGGCCCGCCGCAGAAAGTCGCCCTCCGTTACGATTCCGATCAGGTGGCCTTCCTTATCGACCACCGGCAATCCGCTGATCCGATCCTACGCGCCATGAAGACGACCTGCTGCAATTCCGCATCGGTCGGCGCAGGGACGTCACAGCTGGCAGGGGCTTCAGACCGATCGCGATCAATCCGATCTCACTCGAGAACATGCAACGCAGAACTTCCTCTTCGGGCGTCATATTCATGTCGTCTGCGCTCCGGCGAGCGGCCTTTTTTTACAGCGCGCCGACCAACAAGTTCATCGGCATTGTGTTCGCCGCCGCCCAGCAAGACATACAGCTCCTTGGCCGCTTCCCGGACCGCTTCCCGATGCGAGACGTCGTCCGGCGGCATGCAGGCCACGGTTGTCGCTAGATCGCGCAGGATGTCGCAAACAGCTCATAGTGGAAGTGCATCCGAACGGATTTGCGCACGTCGGCGCTAGCGGTGCGATGGAGGCTGAGCGAATTCCCGTTTCATCGAGATGGGCGTCGAAGCGTGCCATCCGCTCGAACGTCCCATATAGAGCTTGTCCGGATATTCCAGGGCCACTTCGGCTTCGTCCGGGATAGGTTCATGACACCACCCTTTGTGGAAAACATCAAACTCAACACTAACAGCCCGGAGTGTTGCGGCCGTGATCTCTAGATCAATTGCTGGCCGGACCCGGCGAGGTATGAAGCCGGCTTTGAGAAACGAATCTTTGTGGGAGGTTCCCGTATGACAAGAAAGACAATACTGCTTGCGGCAGCGATTGCCTCGGCGGTGCCGATCGCGCACGGCAAGGCGCAAGACATCGGCCAACCGAGCCGCGGCCTGGTGCTGGCTCGGCAGCTCTGCGCGCAATGTCATGCGGTCGAAAAACAGCAGGCGCGGTCTCCCAACGACGCTTGCGCCCCGCTTCCAAGTCGTTGCGTCCGTTCCCGGAATGACCGCCATCGCATTAGCCGCCGCGCTCAATACATCGCATCGCACGATGCCCAACAACATGCTCGTCGTCGATGAGCAGGCGGATATCATCGCCTATATCCTCAGTCTCAAATGAGGTCGCCGCGGCCGCCCGATACAGTTCGTTTTCGTCCGCTCCGCAGTATCACGCGAATGCGTACGCTCACCCTGGTCGTCGACCCGGAACCGACGACCCTTGTCACGCTGACCAACCCGGCCGACCCTTCGCTGTTGACCGAAGGGCTGCTGACCTACGATTTCGAGCTGAACCCCGCAACTGGCCACGCATTGGTCAATCAGCCGGGACCGCGCCTTCCGTATTTCACCTTAGGGGGCTGGCCTTACGCGCAATATCTGAATTTTCGATCGTCGGAGTTGGCTCTATCCATCAACCATCATGGGAGGTGGGTCATGACTAAGTATCTCATTGCGGCGGCGGCGGGCGCCGCTCTTGTTATCCTTGCGATGAATTGGGTGACGAAGTTGGAGGCAGCGGCGTCTCACACGATGGTGGTGGCTCAATCCAGATCGATCACGCACGACGGCATGGTCGATCGGTCTCGCAAAGGTGATCGGCTGGATTTCGCTGCGCCGGCAACCCGCAGAGGGATGCCTACCGGGTGCGATGCTCCGTTCAGTCCACTCGCAAAGTTCGCGCCGTCGAATGTTACCGGCCGCTGCTTGACGTGACGGACGGCGGGGCCCGTAATCTCTGCGGGACGACCTGTTATCCGCAACCAAATCTGGCCTCTAAGCCAAAGACATGTTGAATTGAGACTTGCTCTCGTGGGAGCTACCGGGGGAAGGAAATCAGGGCTATTAGGAGCAGCGCATGTTTGAACGATTGGTGAGGATGAAGAGAGAAAGCCCGTCGCAGTCACGTCACTGACACGGGACTGCGGTTAGGATTTGCACGGGGGAATGAGCGACACGCTACGTCAAAGAGGAGGAGATCATGGCACAGGAGATCAAAAAGCAGGAGACCGGTGGCACCGCCACACGCTATCGTGATCCGTTCGCCGAGATGCGTGCAGACATGGATCGCGTGTTTGATTCGTTTCTCGGTCGCAGCTTTTTTGGCCGATCACCTTGGCTAAGCAGAACTGAACCGACGTCCTTGGCGACTTCCAACGTAGACGTCCGTGAGAACGAAAATCAGTTCGTTTTTGAAGCCGATCTGCCTGGCATCGACGACAAAGACGTCGAGGTTGTGGTTCGAGACGGAGTACTTACACTGAAAGGCGAAAAGAAAGCCGAGCGAGACGAGAAGAAGGATACCTACCATTTGGTTGAACGCAGCTATGGGAGGTTCGAGCGGTCGTTTCAGCTGCCCGACAGCGCCGATCAGGAGAAAATCAAGGCTGACTTCGATAAGGGTGTACTCCGCATCATAGTTCCGAAACGGCCCGAGGCCGCCAAGACGCAAAAAAAGATTCCAATTGGTAAGGGATAACTCTCCGACGGCCGCCGCGACTGCCTCGGTGACGTATTGGTCGCCGCGCCTGGCCGGTTCCTCGACGACGAAATTGTGGCCGAGCCGTTCAGACAGCCATTGCCCCACAACGCGGCCGCTGATGTCGGTGCCGCCGCCAGCGGCATAGCCGACAATAATGCGCACCGCCGCGCCGGATAGGCGAGACGGCCGGCAACACGGCCGCGCCCGTGGCCGCGACCTCGGTCGCCGTGTCGATCTTGACAGTTTCGTGGACCGCCTGCGGGATCGCCTGATGGTCGACCATCCAGACATGCCAACCTTTCACTTTGGCGGCGAAGATGCCGGGCCTTCCGGCTTTATTTGAGATCCAAACCCATCAGCGCCCGGTAGGCTGTGTTGAGCCTGCGGTCTTGACGTCAAGCTCTTTCTTGAGAAGTCCTGCATCGAGGGTGTATCGCCGCCGTCCTTGTCCAAACATGAAGTGTAAAATCGCTGATGCGCTCCTCTGCCTGGGCACAGGCTAAACTGGACAAGAGCAGGCATGCTACAAATGAATTTCGCACCACGTGTTCCCCCTGAATTGCGTGTGCGTGTGACTACTGAGAGTTGCTCTTCCGCTCGTCGGGAAGCGATGTCCTCAGGCTTGTGCATTTTGAGCAGGGACAGGTCCTGGGCACGGCAATCTTTGGAGGAGGCGATGTCATGAAAGCCCGCGATGTTATGGTTTCGCATGTCATTACTGTCGGTCCAGATTTAAATGTAAAGGCTGTTGCGAACACGCTGGTAGCAAATGGCATTAGTGCGGTTCCAGTCGTTGCCATCGACGGTAGCATTGTGGGGATCATCTCAGAGGGTGATCTTATGCGCCGCGCTTCGGGTGCCGAGCGCAAGCGCTCCTGGTGGCTTGAGACTTTCACGTCCGCTGAACAGCTAATGGCCGATTTTGCCAAAGCACATGGGCATAAGGCCAAAGATGTGATGACGCGTCAAGTAATCAGCGTCGATCCCGACACGTCGTTGCAAGAGATCGCTGATCTCCTCGAAAAGCGCGGCATCAAGCGAGTGCCGGTACTCAAGGACGGTCGGCTGGTCGGCATCGTGAGCCGCTCCAATCTCGTGCAGGCGCTGGCGACCCGTGGATTGGCTTCCGTCGACATCGCGGAAGCAGACGAAGCCTTACGGAAAGTCGTAGTGTTGAATCTGCGGAAGTTGCCTTGGACAGCTGCAATGACAATGGTCGACGTGATCGTCGACCGCGGCGTCGTTAATCTCTGGGGCGTAGTTTGCAATGAAGAAGAGAAGAACGCAATCCGTGTTGCTGCCGAGGGGACCCCCGGTGTCCAGGCGGTGAACAACCATCTGCGCGTTTACAGCTAGTGGAGTGAAGAGCGCATCTGTGCTGCGCCGCGATGCCCTGCCGCCTGCTCTTTTGTGTGTACTGAGGACCTAAACCCGGACGTAATGGTGGTGGAGGCCGCCGAGGAGCGCATGTGACATTATGCTCCCGGTCCGCTGAACAGGGCGCGAGCGCGGGGCATCTTTGTCCAATGATCGGTGCGTTCTCATGTCGTTATAATAGCGTGCATAGGCTTGTAGGTTCCCCCGCAAGTGCGCCTCGCCCAAGACAACGATATCGTCCATGCACTCGCGACGGATCGATCCGATCAATCGTTCAGCGAAGGCGTTCTGCCACGGCGAGGCTGGGGCGATGGGCTTGTCACGGATGCCCATGGCGCGCATTCGACGCGTGACGGTGGCGCCGTAGACGCGATCCCGATCGTGGATCAGGTAGTGCGGAGCCTCATCCCAAGGGAATGCCTCGGTGATCTGGCGTGCGATCCATTCCGCGGTCGGGTTTGGTGTGACGTTGATCCACACAAGGTCTCTGCGCGCTAGCTGAATGATGACGAGGCCATAAAGCAGATCGAAGCCGATGGTCGGAGCAACGAACAGGTCCATGGCGGCGATGTCCGGAGCGTGGTTGCGCAGGAAGGTGCGCCATCCCTGGGAGGGCGGTCCATGTCGCTTGACCATGTATTTCGCGACGCTCGACTGAGCGACCTCGAAGCCGAGCTTGAGCAGTTCGCCATGGATGCGCGGCGCGCCCCACAGCGGATTCTCGATGCTCATCTGCCGGATCAGCGCGCGCAGGTCCGTGTCGATTTGTGGCCGGCCCGCAAATGAACGCGACTTCCAGCGCCAGTAGCGCGAAAGCCGGCCCGATGCCAACGCACGAGGGTCTCGGGCCGGATGATCGTGATGGCCTTGAGGACCGACGGAAACCATCGGTACAGCTGCACCAAGAACAACCGATCGCTGTTCGTGAGCCGGACGCGACCGCGCACCTTCCGCTGCAATACGGTCAGCTGATGCCGGAGCGCCGCGTTCTCTGCCGCAAGCCGGCTCTTCGACTTGAACGGCGAGGCGAACAGGGTCAGGAAAAAGCATAACAGCGCGATCATCCCGCGCTGACGTTAGGCGATTCTGTCACGTAATCAATACGGATGAGGTTTTCGGTACACACAGGTGGGTTCACGTTTCGATAATGAGCTTGACCTCCATGTCGTCAAGTTGGGCATCAACTACCGGTTCGGTTGGCCCACAGCCCCAACTCCGCGCCAGTATGTGATCTTTCGCCGTTTCTTTAACTGGCTCACAGTGCCAATCCTGTCCATGCTCACCTGTGTGTACCGAAAATCAAATTCTGCAGTAACGGTGATGAAGACCGCCGAGGACAGGGTGCGATGTGATGACGCCCGAGGCGCTCAATCGCGCGAGGGAACGGGGCATCCTTGCTCAGCGAACGATGAATTCGCGACTGAACCGGGCGGGCGAGGGGCACTGCGAGCCCCGTTGTTTTTTGACCGTAACGCGCGCCGAACTGGAACGTGCTATGCTGAGCTTTAACGATGGTCCTCAAGCAGCTGAGGAAGCCCATGAGGCGTCGCGAGTTCATCACGCTGCTCGGCGGCGCGGCGGGCACGTGGCCCCTTACCGTGTCCGCTCAGCCAAGCGATCCCGTGCGCCGCATCGGAGTATTGCTGGCGATTGCTGAGAGCGATCCGGAAGCGCAGCGCCGCATTGAGGCATTCCGTCAAGGACTCCAGGACCGGGGATGGGCGGATGGCCGCAATGTCCTGATCGAGTATCGCTTTGGTGCCGCGGACGCTGGCCGCATCGCAGCGCAGGTTGCGGATTTGGTGGCGTTCAAGCCGGACGTTATTGTCGGCAACAGCACGCCAGTTGTGACTGCGCTGAAGCAGGCGACCCGCTCCATTCCAGTGGTGTTTGTCCAGATCATTGATCCCGTCGGTGGCGGCCTGGTTGAAAGCCTGGCGCGACCCGGCGGCAACCTGACCGGCTTCAGCGACTTCGAGTTCGGAACGTCGTCAAAATGGCTGGAGTTGCTTAAGGAGATCGCGCCGGGCGCAGACCAGGTCGCGGTCCTCCTGCAACATGGACTTGCGCCGAATATCGGATTTCTGCGTGCGCTCGAAGATGTCGCGCCGTCCTTTGGAGTGCAGTTGACTGCCGTGCGCGTGCGCGACGCCGCGGAGATCGAGCACGGCCTCGAGCACCTTCGCGCGCCAATCGAATAGCGGTCTGATCGTCCTACCGAGCCCCGTCTCCGCGGTTCATCGCGACACGATCATTACGCTCACCGCGCGCTATCGGCTGCGCGCGGTCTATCCGTTTCGATACTTCGTGATGAGCGGCGGCTTGTTGTCTTACGGTGTCGATAACGTCGATCTTTATCGGCGCGGCGCGGCCTATGTCGACCGAATCCTCAAGGGCACCAAGCCCGACGATCTCCCGGTGCAGGGCCCAGTCAAGTTCGAGCTGGCCATCAACCTCAAGACAGCCAAAGAACTCGGCCTCGACCTGCCCCCGACGCTGCTCGCCCGCGCCGACGAGGTGATCGAATGAGAAGGGCGCGACTTCATCACGCTGGCCGCCGGCGCGGCGGCGGCATGGCCGCTTGCGGCGCGCGCGCAGCAGCCGGCGGTGCCAGTGATCGGAGTTCTTAGTTCCAGGTCGCTCGATGACAGCAAGCAAATGTTGGCCGCATTCGGACAGGGTCTGAACGAGCTGGGCTTCCTCGAGCGTCAGAACGTGGCGATTGAATACCGTTGGGCCGAGGGACAATACCATCGACTGCCCGCGCTGGCAGCCGATTTAGTGCACCGGCAGGTGGCGGCGATCCTCGCGGTCGGCAGCGTCCCCTCGCCACTGGCGGCAAAGGCTGCGACCTCGACCATTCCTATCGTCTTCATCATCGGCGGCGATCCGGTTAAGTTCGGCCTTGTTGCGAGCCTCAACCGACCCGGCGGCAACGTCACAGGCGTGAATGTTCTGTCTGGAGCGCTGACCGCAAAGCGCCTGGAAGTGCTGCGCGAGCTGGTTCCACAAGTGAGCCTTGTCGCCTGTCTCATGAACCCAAGCAGTCCGGAGGCTCAAACTCAATTGGCAGACATGCAAATGGCCGCTCGCACGTTCGGGCAGGAAATTCTTGTCCTCAATGCAAGCCATGAACGCGACTTCGATACCGTCTTTGCAACGCTTGTCCAACAGCGGGCAGGTGCGCTCCTGGTCGCCAACGATGCAGTGTTCGTCCTCCATCGTGAACACCTCGTCACGTTGTCGGCGCGGCACGCGATTCCGGTGATGTATTTCCTGCGCGAGTTTGCGGCGGCCGGCGGCCTGATGAGTTACGGAAACAGCAAAGGCCGCGCTGTCCGGCATTCTCACGTCATCATTTCCGAAGTGGCCAAGGGACCGTTCTATTGCCAGCCTGCTTCAGCTCTTGCTATGCACGTGCCTTAATGAGATGGAGCCCGCCCAATGCCCAATACTGTTGCCACCAAAGCCCGTCTCGAGGCGCAACTCGCCGAACTCGAAGGACGGCAGGATCGCATTGCACAGGATTTGGC